>NZ_JBIAZE010000009.1:73755-391478 GCF_042898825.1 Streptomyces sp. NPDC000345 | reverse complement strand
CCGCCCCCCGCCCCCCCGCGCCCGGCGGCGCGCTTCCGCGGGCCCCGGGGGCGCCCCCGGGGGGGGTATGGGGGGGCGCGGGGGGGGGGCCGGGCGGGGCCCCCCCCCCCCCCCGGCCCCCCGCCCCTTTCCCACGGACACACCGGGTGACCCGGCCCTCGCGGTCAGCGCTGGAGCTGCTCGGTCAGACCCAGCTGGCTCATGATGGCGCCGGTGTCCAGATAGGCACGGCCCTCCCTGATCTTGCCGTCCTTGACCTCGTAGATGTCGCACGCGTGCACCGTGACGTGACGGCCTGTGGCGGGCAGGGTGCCCGCGTGCAGGACCAGGTCTCCGGTCTGGGTCCCGTTGCCCGTGTACTCGACGACGACCGTGTCCCCCTGGGACGTGAGGTGGTCGAGGGTGAACCTGCCGTCGGGCATGGCATCGAACATGGCCTTCGCCAGCCGGGTGAAGCCCTCCGGGCCCTGCAGGGTCCTTCCGCTGCCCTCCTCGATGAGGGTGCAGTCGGGAGCCACGGCCCCGGCGATACGGTCGTAGTCCCGGTCGTTCCACGCCTCGAAGAGATCGCGGACGAAGGTTTCGTTGTCAGCCATGGGTACCTCCGTTGAGGGAACGTCCCTTTCCTCCATGCTGACCCGCTAAGTCCGACCGTGCATGCGCAGCGGGTGGCGGGACGGCCGGGCGCCCCCTCAACTCCCCTTCGCGGCACCGCTGTCGGACCGGCGGGGCATGAGCAGATACGCGGCCACGGCCAGGGCGAGCGGGAGAAGGCTCACGACCAGCATGGTGAGCCTCAGACCGTTGGTGAAGTCCAGCCCGAGAGCCAGTCCGGACTGCCTGAGCAGGTTCGGGTCGTATCCGGCGGTGCCGGGACTGTGCGCCATCGCGCTGCGCGTCGCGTCCACGGCCTCCTGGGCGTCGGTCACGGACATCCCCCGCGCCTCGGCGTCGTTGAGCCACTGCTGCTGGAAGAAGAGGTCGAGCAACAGGGCGTCGGCGCCGTCACCGACCTGCTGCACGCCTAGCTGATCGCGGCAGACCGGCACACAGCGCTGCTGGGCAGCGCCAACCTCACTGACCGGGCGTTGTCCGACAACATCGAACTCGGTGTGGTGCTGCGTGATCCGTACCTGGTGGAGCCGCTCGTGGACCATTTCCGCTGGTTGCTGACTCCTGAGAACGAGGTCATGAGGCTCGCGTGACCCGTCCCGAACCGGCGGCAGGCCGCATGGAGGGGCGCCGATCGGCCCGCGGAAAACGCTGGTGGCCGGGAATCGAGCATCCTGGGCCACCGTTGTTTTGCGCCGACCCTTATGGTTTCCGCCATGGCAGTCCCCGAGGTCATACCGATCGCCTACGCACCGAGGCAGCGCACCGAGTCCATCGGCCGGTACGCGCACGGTCAGTTCCTCGCGTCGGTCACCTACGCCTTCCCCGAGGGGTTCGCCCTCGACGACGGCTGGGAAGAGCACAAACGGCTCTACACCGTGCTGCACCTCTTCGACGCCGACGGCCACCACCGCGACTCGGAGATCTGGTGTGCCGGCACCTGGGCCGAGCAGATACGCAACCCGCACGGCGACGACTCGGTCCTCACCCGGGCCCGCGTCCATCTGGCGACCCTGCTGCGCAGCCTCCCGCGCCGGTCCTACACGGACATCGCGATCCGGCCGTTCCGGCTCGTCGTCGAAGGCGTGCGGTTCGGTCTCGTGGTGCGCGAGGACGAGGGCGAGTCCTGGGCCGAGCTCTACCCGGACCGCCTCGCCTTCGCCGAGCCGTGGGACGGCACCTACGACACCTGAGAGGGGGCGCGAGGGCCGGGGGCTCGTGGTCACCCGGCCCTCGCGCGTCTGGTGGGCCGCCCGCGCCCGTGCGGGTGCTACTTGAGCACGCCCGCGCCGGTCGTCGTCGGCAGCGACGTGGGCAGGTTCTTCGCCGAGGACTCCAGGCCCGCCGTCAGGGCCGGCGTCCAGTTGACCGTCGTCTTCAGGTCCTTGGAGGAGGCCGCGTTGTACGCGGCGACGAGGTCGGTCACCGTGCCGTTGACGAGGTTGCCGGAGCCCAGGACCGCGCCGGTGCCGTCGCCGCTGAGCAGCTTGGCGACCTTCCCGCCCGACGGGACCTTCCAGTAGTTGTTCTCGGCGACGACCTGGGCCTTGGCGCGGGAGTTGATGCTGTACTGCACCGCGTAGCCGTTGAGGGTCGTGACGTCGTAGTAGTTGTTGTAGATGTGGACCTGGCCGACGCGGGCCAGCGGGGCGCGCTGGACGATGCCCTTCCAGACGTTGTGGTGGAGGGAGACGCGCAGCTTGCCGGCGGGCTCGCTGTCGCTGCTGCCGATCAGCATCGTCTTGTCGTGGTTGGTGAACTGGTTGCGCGAGACGGTCACCAGGTCGGAGCTCTTGGTGATGTCGAGGGCGCCGTCGTGGATCTGGTACTCGCGGCCGAAGTACGTGGGGTTGGCGCTGTCCAGGTGGGGCGCGTCGGTGAAGGTGTTGTGGTCGGCCCAGACGTGGGTGGCGCCGCGCAGGGTGACCGAGTCGTAGTTGGAGTTCCAGTTGCCGTCGTCGCCGTCGGTCGGGTCCCACTGCGGGAAGCAGTCCTCGGTGCCGGAGAAGGCCAGGTTGCGGACGATGACGTTGTCCACGTTCTGGATCTGGAGCATGCCGCCGGTGAGGCCGGCGCCGGTGCCGGGCACGCCCACGATCGTGGTGTTGGCGGGCACCTTGAAGACGATGTTCTTCGCCTGCTTGGTCTGGGCGGCGGCGCGGGCCTTCTCCTGGGTGCCGGCGGGCAGCTTGGAGGTGCCGTACGTGGCGGGGTCGTAGGCCTTCAGGTACGCCGACAGCGAGTAACCCGTGCCGGACGCGTAGTCGGCGCAGGTCAGCTTCTTGCCCGAGTCGTCGGTGTTGGCGTCGATCGTGCCCTTGACCTTGATGATCCGGGGGGTGGTGTCGGACGCCGAACCCAGCGCCTTCACGAGCTCGGCGCGGGTGGAGACGGTGAAGGTGTGCGCGGCGTCGGCCTTGGTGCCACCGGTCGTGCCCGTGCCGGAGGAGGCCCAGCCGTCCTTGGCGGCGAGCGTCTGGTGGTACAGGTCCACGGTCCCGGCGTTCGCGTTCATCACGACGACCCCGGCGCCGACACCGGCCGCCACGACGGCGGCGGAGACGACGAGGGTGCGGCGGGTGCGGAGGGACCGGCGGTGGGAGGGAGCTGCCACGGGGGATCCTTACGGGGAGGAGCGGGCTTACGTCCTGTCAGTGGCCGCCGGGGCGTGAAGAGTTGCCGCGAACCGAAAGTTTTTCCGCCCGTCCCGTCCGCCACGCGATCGAACACCTTCACGATTCCCTCACGGGCCGCTTAAGGTGCCCATCGGGGGGCGAACGCCCCTACGGGGAGGGGAATCCACACACATGGGCCGATCAGCCCTGCCGTCGCGCCGTCGCGCCGCGGCCACCGCACTCGTCACCGTCTCGCTCGTCCTCGCGGGCGCCGCGCTGCCCGCCGCTCCGGCCGCCGCGGCGACCGCGCTGCCGCCGTGGACGGGCCCGGCGACGCTCCACAGCGACAAGTCCCAGGTCCAGGACGTCGTCGTCACCAAGGACGGCACCGCCGTGGCCGTCTGGACCGAGAACCGCACCGGCAACCTCTACTCGGCCACGCGCCCCGCGAACGGCGACACCTGGACCAAGCAGGTCGCGGTCGCCGACGTCGTCGGCGAGGCACGTCTCGCGGCACGGCCGGACGGATCGGTCGCCCTGCTGTGGACCACCACCGAGCACGTCGCCTCCGCCACCCTGGGCGCCGGGCAGTCCGCCTGGTCGCAGCCCACGGTGATCGCCACGGACCCGAGCACGGCTTTCGAGTCCCCCGACCTCGCCGTGGGGCCCGGCGGGACGCTCGCCGCCGTGTGGAGCCAGCGGGTGTGGCGGACCGGCAGGAGCGAGGCGTACGCCGCCACCCTCGTCGCGCAGGACAGCTGGTCCACACCGGCGCAGGTCAGCAATGCCGCCACATACGCGGGTGTCTCCGGTTACGGGACCGTCGGGCACCCGCGGATCGCGTACGACGGGCAGGGCGGGCTCGTCGTGTCGTACTGGATGGCCGTGAACTCCCAGTACTACCGGGTGATGACCAACACCAGGCCGTTCGACACCTACGTCTGGCCGACCCCGCAGGAGATCACCGCCTCCCGGAAGCCGCCCGCGCTGGCCTCCGCCCCGGACGGCTCGGTGCATCTGGTGTGGCAGGACGCGAACGGCACCTTCCAGAGCGTGCGCCGCGCCGACGCGGCCTCGGCATGGAGTGCGCCGCAGACGGCCGCCACCGCCGTCGGCGACCCGGCCGAGGTTCCGGAGCCGCTGGTGGGAGCCGACGGCGATGTCACCCTCGTCTGGACCGACCGGGCCACGGGCGCCGACGACGTGCGGACCACCACGTACGACAGTTCCGCCGGCGCGTGGTCGGCGCCGAAGACCCTGTCCGCCGGGGAGGCGCAGTACACCTCGGACACCTCCATCGCCCCGGACGGCTCGGTCCACGCCCTGTGGCCGGAGCTCGACGCCGGCGGGCAGACCGAGTCCCTGTGGGAGGCCACCCTCGCCGACGGCTCGTGGACGTCCGCCCGTCGGGTGGGCGGCGGCAAGAGCGTGCGGGGCGAGATCGCCGCGAACGCCGCCGGTGCCGCCACCGCCGTCTGGGGGCCGGCGTCCACCATCTCCGCCGACACGGACGTGATGGCCGCCCGCACCGCCTGGCCCACGCTGAAGGTGACGGACCAGACCGTCCCGGCCGGCGTGCCCCTCAAGGGCACCACCTCCTCCAGCGCCGCCTGGAAGCCGGTCTGGACGACGAACTCCGCCGTCGCCTCCTGGACGCTCACCCTCACCGACACCGCCGGCAGGACCGTGCGCACCCTCACCGGCGGCGCCGGCCCCGCGACCGGCTCCACCACCGTCGCCCCGGTCTGGAACGGCCGGACCAGCACCGGCGCCATAGCCGTCAACGGCCGGCTCACCTGGACGCTGAAGGCCGTGCAGTGGGGCTCGGGCACCCCGTCGGCCCTGGGGACCGGCACCGTGACGGTGACCGGCGGCACCCCGGCCTTCCGTGACTTCGGCGGCCACGAGGTCACCCCGGACGGCCTCGGCGACCTGCTCCAGCTTGAGTCCTCGGGCAGGATCCAGTGGGACCTCGGCACCGGCTCCGGGGATCTGGAGACGGGCGCGTCGGCCACGGGCTGGTCGACGAGCATCAAGGCGGTGCCGTTCGGCGACCTGAACGGCGAACGCTGCAACGACGTCCTCGTCCGCGTCGGCGACGCCCTGCGCGCGTACCGGCCGGCCTGCGGGAGCGCGCCGAAGCCTTCCACGACGTACAAGACGATCTCCCAGACCGGCTGGAAGCAGTACGACGTCCTCACCTACCCCGGTGACGTGACCAAGGACGGCCGCCCCGACCTGATCGCCCGCAACGCCTCCACCGGCGCGGTGTACCTCTACAAGGGCACCAGCACCGCCACCCTGTCCGCGCGCGTGAAGCTGTACGACAACTGGAAGACGTACAAGAAGGTCGTGGGCGCCGGGGACCTCAACGGCGACGGCATCGGCGACCTGATCGCGCAGGACACGTCGAACAACCTGTACCGGTACTACGGCAAGGGCAACGGCACCTTCTCCGCGCGGACGAAGATCTTCTCCAACTGGGGCTCCTCGTACAACGTGGTGGTCGGCGTCGGCGACATCAACCGGGACGGCAGGACCGACCTGATCGCGCGCGACACCGCGGGCAGCCTCTACCGCCAGCTGGGCGACGGCAGGGGGTCGTACGGCAGCCGCGTCAAGATCGGCGGCGGCTTCGGGCAGTACAAGGGGCTGTTCTGACCGCCCCCGCATGAGCCCGGGCCGGGCCGGGGACCGTGGTCAGCCGCGGTCCCCGCCCGGTCCGTTGCCGAACCCGCCGCCCTCCGGGGCGACCCCGGCCGTGACCGTCGCGATCTCCTGCGCCGAGCCGAGCGTGCCGGCCTTCGCGGCGAGGCCGCCCGTGCCGTCGCCGGCGGGCGCCGAACCGCCCGAGAAGATCCGGTACGTCTCGCCGGACTTGATCGCGGACGACGAGTGGACGACGTTCTGGATCTGCTTGGCGGTGACGTACGTGGCGACGACCTCGCCGTCGGCGTCGACGACGTGCAGGGTCGTGCCCGCCGGGACGGAGGAGTCAAGGGTCGCCGACAGCCAGCCCTGCCCGGACTCCTCGTCGGGGGCGACGGCCATGCCCGCGCTGCCCGCGGCGAGCAGCGTGCCCCCGCTGACGGTGAAACTCCCGTTGACGTCGAGGGCGCCGTTGCCGCCCTGCTGGGGCCCGTTGACGACGACCGTGCCGCCGGTGATCTCTGCCGTGCCGTTGGAGTCCAGCCCGTCGCCCTCGGAGTCGACGAGCAGGGTGCCGCCGGTGACGGTCAGCCTGTAGTCGCCGACGCTCTCGCCGCCGCCCCCGCCGCCGGGGCCGCCCCGGCCCTGTTCCGACGTCCCGCTGCCGCCCGAGGCGTTGATGCCGTCGTCGCTCGAGACGATCGACACCGAGCCGCCGCCCACGACGATGTCGAATCCCTCCAGGCCCTCTTCGGCCTTGGTGACCTTCACCGTGCCGTCGTCGATGACGAGGTCCCCCTCCGCGTGCACCCCGTCGCCCCCGCTCGCGGCGGTGACGGTGGCCCCGGCGAAGTGGACGGCGCCGTCGCTGTGCACGGCGTCGTCGGAGGCGTCGACCTCGACGGTGCCGCCCTCCAGCACGCCGACGACCCCGGCCTTCAGGCCCTTCGCCGAGGCGTCGTCGGCGGGCTGCGAGCCGCTTCCGCCGCCGCTGCCCACGGTCAGCCGCCCGCCGGTGACGACGAGGTCGGTCGCCGCGTCGATGCCGTCGCCCTGCGCGGTGACGTCGACCGCGCCACCGGCCACGGACACGTATCCGGAGTCCCCGTCGTCCTCGTTGTCGGCCTTGAGGCCGTCGCCGCCGGCGTCGACGGTGATCTCGCCGTCCTCGACGACCAGGTAGTCCTTGCCCCGTATGCCGTCGTCGGCGGCGCTGACGCGCACCGTCCCGGAGGCGACGACCAGCCCGTCCTCGCTCGCGATCCCGTCGTCGCCGTTGCCCTTCACGGTGAGCGCGCCGCCGCCCCCGACGGTCAGGTCCCCGGCGCTGAACAGGGCCGCGTGCGCGTCGGCGTCGTCGGCGTAGGAGCCGGCGTCGGAGAGGGTGTTCGCCGAGCCGTCGGCGAGGACGACGACGAGGGCGTCCACCTCGGTGGCGGCCACGGCCGCGCCGGTGGAGCTGGAGATCCTCGCCCCGTCGAGGATCAGCTTCACGGTGGCGTCGGGCGCGTCCACGACGATCTGGCCGTCGGTGAGCGTGCCGCCGATCCGGTAGGTGCCCCCGGCGGTGACGGTCACGGTCGACCCGTCCGCCTTCGCCCCTTCCCCCCGCACGATGGCGGAGTCCCCGTCGAGCGCGATGTCCACGGCGTCGGCGGAGTCCTCGGTGGTGTCGGCGTGGTGGGCCTTCTCGTTCGCGGCCAGGACGGTGGCGGCGCTCTGGGCGCCGTCCACGGCGGAGCCCGCGCCGGCCGATGCCGAGGCGGCGCCGCCCGCTTCCCCGGAGCCGGACGCGGAGCATCCGGCCAGCGCCGCGGAGGCCAGGGCGGTGGAGGCGAGGGCTGCGGTCAGCTTCCGCCGTACCGTGCTTCTGAGGCTCATGCGGGGCTCCCGTCGAGGGCGGTGGGGACGTGGCGCCGCAGGACCGGCAGCCAGCGGTGAGCGGGGAGTTCGGGGCGCAGCGCGGCCAGGCCGGTGCCGTACTTGGAGACCGTGCAGGGCCGGTGGCCCAGCGACCACAGCAGCCGGTCGGCGCCGGAACCGGCCCGCCCGGCCTTCGTCTCGACGACGGCCCGGCCGGGGACGCCCAGCACCCGGGACCCGTCGGGCAGCGCCCAGACCAGTGCGGTGTCGACGGTCACGCGGCTGCCGTCGCCGGGCAGGAGCAGGGTGGTGCGGCGGTACGTCGTCGTCAGCGCGGGCCGGAGGCAAAAGCCGCGGGAGTCGATGCGGGCGGAGGCGAGGACGGTGTCGACGAAGGCGCGGGCGTGGCCGTCGAGAAGGCGGTCGCCGGCGGCGTGCGGAATCCGCTGCTTGACCGTGGTCCCGCGCGGTCCGCGTGTCTTGACCTCCAGGAAGTCGAGCCCGGAGTCGAGATAGCTGCGCACCCGCACCTTGAATCGGCGCCGGCGGCCGCGGGCGGCGCCCAGGTAGGCGTCGAGGTCCGGGGTGTCGTGGTAGAGGGACCGGTAGCCGAAGTCCCGCGCCCCGTCGATCTCCAGGACCCGTACGTCGGTGCCGAGGCCGCCGAGCAGGAAGGGCAGGTCGGCGAGCGGCAGGACGTACTTGCGGTCCAGGCGGGTGAGCAGTTCGGCGCGGTCGACGAGTTCGCCGAGGCCGACGGGGCGCAGGGCGCCGACGGCGGTGCCGAGGGAGTCGAGGGCGGTCACGCCCGCACCCCCGGCCGCCGCGCGGCCTCCGTCGCCGGGGCCGGCGCCCTGCCGTCCCCGAGCACGTACCGGACCTCGACCTGGGTGGTGTCGTTGACGAGGTCGACGGCCTTGACCGACAGGTTCACCACCCGCCCGCCGAGCAGCGCTTCGAGATGGGCGCGCAGGGCGGCCTCGTCGGTGTGCGCGGAGTCCAGCCGCAAGCTGCGGGTGCGGTGCCGGGCGAACAGGCGCGGGTGGTCGGCGATGTAGAGCGTGCCGACGAGCAGGACCGTCAGGGCGACGGGCAGCGCGGACGTCTCCTCGGGGATGCCGTTGAGCAGGCCGATGGCGAGGGCCGCGAAGTAGTAGGCGATCTCGTGCTGCGCGATCTCGTAGGACCGCAGCCGGATGATCGACAGCACCCCGAACAGGCCCATCCCGAGCCCGATCCCGACGGCCGCCTGGCTCAGCGTCACCGCGACGGCGAGCACCCCTACGTTGATGCCGAGGAACGCGGTGACGAGGTCCCTGCGGTGATGGCGCGGGAAGTAGACGGCGAAGGCCAGAACGGAGATGGCGGCCAGGTCCGTGGCGACGAGGAGCGGTCGGATGCTCATCCCCCGACGATCGGGGCGCCACCTGTGAACGCCCTTTGGGCTTCGTTAAGCGACTTTGAGAACCACGGGCAAACGACGGGGAACCTGCCGGCAAAGCACGGGACAGGCCCTGCCGGCCGGGGCGGGTACGGCTCACTCGTCCGACGCCCGGCGCATGACGGAGCGTCACCCGGCCGGTCGTCCGTGCAGGACAATCCGGCCGGGGCGTGGTCCGCTGGTCGTGTGCAGCTGCTCCCCGTGCCCGTGCGCCGGCTCGCCGCCTGGTGTGCGGTGATCCTGCTCGTCGCGGGCGTGGCGTACGTCGGGATCCGGCTGTGCGCGACGTTCCGTACGGCCGTCACGCCGGTGCTGCTCGCGCTGCTCGGGACCGCGCTGCTCAGACCGCTGCACGGGCGGCTGGTGAAGGCGCGGGTGCCGAGTTCGACGGCGGCGGCGCTGACCTGTGTCGCCGTGGTCGCGGTCGTCGGCGGGGCGGTGTACATCGTCGTCGCCGCGCTGATCGACACCGGGGACGAGATCGTCGCCTCGCTGAGGAGCGCGGCGCAGGGCGTCGCCGACCACTTCGGGGCGGCCGGGACCTCGCTGGACGACCTCGCCTCCAACGCCAGGGAGCTGCTGACGAAGTTCGGCGGGACGGCCGCCTCCAATGTGATCAGCGGGGTCAGCGTCGTCGGCGAGACCATCGCCATGGCCGTGCTCGCCCTGCTGCTCGTCTTCTTCTTCCTGCGGGACTCGCACCGGGCGGCCGAGTCGCTGCGCTCCGTCGCCCCGGGCGGGACCGGCGACACCCTGGAGGCGATGGGGCGGCGGGCTTTCGCGGCGATGGAGGGGTTCATGCGGGGGACCACCGTCATCGCCTTCATCGACGCGGTGTGCATCACCGTCGGGCTGCTCGTCCTCGACGTGCCGGGTGCCGTGGGGCTCGGCGCGCTCGTCTTCGTGGGCGCCTACATCCCCTACCTCGGCGCCTTCCTCTCGGGGGCCGTCGCCGTGCTCGTCGCCCTCGCCGACCGCGGGTTCGTCATCGCGCTGTGGGCGCTGGGGGTCGTTCTCGCCGTGCAGGTGCTGGAGGGGCATGTCCTCCAGCCGGCGATCCAGAGCCGGACGGTGCAGATGCACCCGGCCGCCGTGATGCTCGCGATCACCGCGGGAGCCTCCGTGGCCGGCATCCTCGGCATGCTCCTCGCCGTCCCCCTGACAGCAGCGGCCTTCGGCGTCCTGCACGAGCTGCGGGCGCGTTACGCCGGTCCCGAGCCGTCCGGGCCGTCGGCGCCGCCCGGGCCGTCGGCCTCGTAGAGCTCGAACCAGATGGTCTTGCCCTCGCCTCGTGGGGCCACTCCCCAGGTGTTCGCGAGGAGTTCGATGAGGACCAGGCCGCGGCCGGAGGAGGCCAGTTCGCCGGGGCGGCGCTTGTGGGGCAGGTCGTCGCTGGTGTCGGTGACCTCGATGCGGATCCGGCGTTCGCCGGGTGCCCCGGTGACCTCGGCGACCAGCAGCGCGTCGGCGTCGGTGTGGACGAGGACGTTGGTGAGGGTCTCGGAGACGAGCAGGACCGCCGAGTCGACCTGGTCCTCGCTCGGCCAGTCGTGCAGCAGCTCGCGCAGCTGCTGCCGGCCCACGGCGATCCGCTCGGGTTCGGCCTGCGCGACCGTCAGCATGGTGCGCCGCACGGGGGTCCGTGCGGGTGCGGCGGCCGGACCGCAGCCGTCCCCGCCGTGCCGGCACAGCAGCAGAAGGGCGATGTCGTCGCCGCGCCGGTCGGCGAGCGGGCCGGGGGTGTGGTGGGAGGAGGGGCCGTGCACCGCCTGGACCAGCGCGTCGGCCAGGCCCTCCAGATCTGCCTCGTCGCCCTCGAGGATCTCGCGGATCCGCCGCCAGCCGGTGTCGAGGTCGTGGCCGCCGGTCTCCACCAGGCCGTCGGTGCACAGCATCAGCGTCTCGCCGGGCTCCAGGGCGAGCCGGGTGGTGGGGTAGTCGGCGGCCGGGTCGATGCCCAGCGGCAGCCCGCCGGCCGTGGCGCGGACCATGACCGTGCCGTCGGCCATCCGGACGGCCGGGTCGAGATGCCCGGCCCGCGCGGCCTCCAGTACGCCGGTCGCCGGGTCGACCTCGATGTACAGGCAGGTCGCGAAGCGCAGGTCCGTGTCGTTCCCGGCCTGGTTGATGCCGTGCAGGAAGCCGGAGGCGCGGGAGAGCACGGCGTCGGGGCGGTGGCCCTCGGCGGCATAGGCGCGCAGCGCTATGCGGAGCTGGCCCATGAGCCCGGCGGCGCGGACGTCATGGCCCTGGACGTCCCCGATGACCAGCGCGAACCGGCCTCTGGGCAGCGGGATCATGTCGTACCAGTCGCCGCCGACCTGGAGGCCGCCGCCGGTCGGTATGTAGCGGGCGGCCAGGGTCAGGCCCGGTATCTCGGGGCCGAGTGTGGGCAGCATGGAGCGCTGCAGGCCGTCGGTCAGCTCGCGCTGGGTCTCGGCGGCGCCCGCGCGGGTGAGGGCCTGGGCGAGCATCCGGGCGACCGTGGTGAGCACGGACCGCTCGTCCGGGGTGAAGGCCACCGGGTGCGTGAAGGCGGCCATCCAGGCGCCCATCGTCCGCCCGGCCACCGTCAGCGGCAGGAACGCCCATGACTCCCGGCCGAAGTGGACGGCGAGCGGCCAGGTGAGGGGGTAGCGCTCCTTGTACTGCTGGGGCGAGGAGAGATAGACGGCCCGGCCGGTGCGCACGACCTCGGCGGCGGGGTAGTCCGTCGCCACGGGCATATGGGTGAAGGGACCCTCGTCGCCGGACTGCTGCCCGTGGTGGCCGATGATCGTCAGCCGGTCCCCGTCGACCCCGAAGACGGCGAGCCCGTCCGGTGAGAACCCCGGCATCGCCAGGCCCGCCGCGACCCGCAGCACCTCCTCCGTGGACCGCGCCTCCGCCAGCGCCCGGCCCGCGTCCAGCAGGAACGCCTCCCGCGAGCGCCGCCAGTCACCGGTGACGGCCGCGTTCCCGGCGGGGGTGCCCGGCCGGGGCTCGGTGACCTCCTGAAGGGTGCCGATCAGCTCGTACGCCTTGTTCTCGGGGTCGAACGAGGGCTTGGAGCGGCTGCGGACCACCCGGACGACCCGCCCCTGGTCGTCCATGATCCGGACGCGCACCTCGGCGAGGGTGCCCTCGGCGACGGCGAGCTGGACCACTCCGGTGATCTCGTTCCAGTCGACGGGGTGCAGCCGGGCCCGGGTCTGGGCCTCGGTGAGGACGGTCTGCTCGGCGGGCAGGCCGAGCAGCCGGGCAGCCTCGGCGTCGACCGTGACCAGCCCGGTGGCAGTACTCCAGTGCCACAGGCCGGTCGCGAGGGAGGCGAGGACCTCCCCCACGGCGGGCAGTGACTCGCCAGCGCGCATTGCCCCACTTTAGGAAGACAGGAACGAGAAGTGCCACTGATCACCGCCCCGGGAATGCGGGGAGGCGATCTCGGACCGCCCGGTACCCTGGGGGTTGTTTCACGTGAAACGTGCTCCCTATCCGCGAAGGCTGGATGAACGACGATGCATCGGTACAGGTCCCACACCTGCGGCGAGCTCCGCTCCTCTGACGTCGGTACCGACGTCCGGCTGAGTGGCTGGCTGCACAATCGGCGCGACCTGGGCGGCATCCTCTTCATCGATCTGCGCGACCACTACGGCATCACGCAGCTCGTCGCCCGCCCGGGCACGCCCGCGTACGAGGCGCTGGACAAGCTGACCAAGGAGTCGACGGTCCGTGTCGACGGCAAGGTCGTCTCGCGCGGCGCGGAGAACGTCAACGCGGACCTGCCGACCGGTGAGGTCGAGGTCGAGGTCGGCGAGGTCGAGCTGCTCGGCGCGGCCCAGCCGCTGCCCTTCACGATCAACGCCGAGGACGGGGTCAACGAGGAGCGGCGCCTGGAGTACCGCTTCCTGGACCTGCGCCGCGAGCGCATGCACCGCAACATCATGCTGCGTACGGCGGTCATCTCGGCGATCCGGCACAAGATGACGGCGCTGGGCTTCAACGAGATGGCGACCCCGATCCTGTCGGCCACCTCCCCCGAGGGCGCCCGCGACTTCGTGGTCCCCTCCCGCCTGAACCCGGGCAAGTTCTACGCGCTGCCGCAGGCGCCGCAGCAGTTCAAGCAGCTGCTGATGATCTCGGGCTTCGACCGCTACTTCCAGATCGCGCCCTGTTTCCGCGACGAGGACGCGCGCGCGGACCGTTCGCCGGGCGAGTTCTACCAGCTCGACATCGAGATGTCCTTCGTCGAGCAGGAGGACGTCTTCCAGCCGGTCGAGAAGCTGATGACCGAGCTGTTCGAGGAGTTCGGCGGCGGTCGGCACGTCACCTCGCCGTTCCCGCGGATCCCGTTCCGCGAGGCGATGCTGAAGTACGGCTCGGACAAGCCGGACCTGCGGGCCCAGCTGGAGCTGGTGGACATCACCGACGTCTTCGAGGGCTCGGAGTTCAAGGCCTTCGCCGGCAAGCACGTCCGCGCGCTGGCCGTCCCGGCCGTCCAGGACCAGCCCCGCAAGTTCTTCGACCAGCTCGGCGAGTACGCGATCTCGCTCGGCGCCAAGGGCCTGGCCTGGGTGCGCGTCGCCGAGGACGGTTCGCTGACCGGCCCGATCGCGAAGTTCCTCACCGAGGAGAACGTGGCCGAGCTGACCAAGCGCCTGTCGCTGGCCGCCGGGCACGCCGTGTTCTTCGGCGCGGGCGAGTTCGACGAGGTCTCGAAGATCATGGGCGCGGTGCGCGTCGAGGCCGCCAAGCGGGCCGGCCACTTCGAGGAGGGCGTCTTCCGCTTCTGCTGGATCGTCGACTTCCCGATGTACGAGAGGGACGAGGACACCGGGAAGATCGACTTCTCGCACAACCCGTTCTCGATGCCGCAGGGCGGTCTGGAGGCCCTGGAGACCCAGGACCCGCTGGACATCCTCGGCTGGCAGTACGACATCGTCTGCAACGGCGTCGAGCTGTCCTCCGGCGCGATCCGGAACCACGAGCCGGAGATCATGCTCAAGGCGTTCGAGATCGCGGGCTACGACCGGGAGACGGTCGAGGACAAGTTCGCGGGCATGCTGCGCGCGTTCCGCTTCGGCGCCCCGCCGCACGGCGGCATCGCCCCCGGCGTCGACCGCATCGTCATGCTGCTCGCGGACGAGCCGAACATCCGGGAGACGATCGCGTTCCCGCTGAACGGCAACGCCCAGGACCTGATGATGGGCGCGCCGACGGAGCTGGAGGAGGCCCGGCTGAGGGAGCTGCACCTGTCGGTGCGCAAGCCGCAGCCGAAGTAGGTCGCCTGAGAAGGGGCGGGAACCGAGGCCGGTTTCCCGCCCCTTCTCCGTTGCGGCGGCCGGCGCCTTCAGGTTTCTCGGGAACCCACAGTCGCCCCCCATGGTGAGGACAGTCTTCTTACCTAGCGTCCGGGGCATGACGGGAAACGAAAGGCCTGAAGGCCCCCAGCACAAAAGGAACATGACGCGGCGCAAGGTCGTCGTCGCGGGTGGTGCGGCCGTGGTCGGCGTCGGCGCGGCCGGCGCGCTGGCCATGAACGCCTCGGCCGACGAGACGACGGAGGCGACGAGCACCGCGTCCGCGTCGAGCACGGCGGAGACCTGCTACAAGCTCACCTCGGAGACCACCGAGGGGCCGTACTACATCGACGCCGACAAGCTGCGCCAGGACATCACCGAGGACAAGGAGGGCATCCCGCTGACCCTCCAGCTCAAGGTGATCGACGCCGCGACCTGCAAGCCGCTCGCCGACGCGGCCGTGGACATCTGGCACTGCGACGCCCTCGGCCTCTACTCCGGCTACGAGAGCTTCTCCCAGGGCGGCGGCACCGCCCCCACGGACGCGCCCACCGGCACCCCCACGGGCACCCCCACCGACGTGCCGACCGGTGAGCCGCCGTCCGGCGGCGGCGGGGGCGGCCACGAGGAGCCGACCAGCGACACCCGCTATCTGCGCGGCACCTGGAAGACCGACAAGAAGGGCTGTGTCACCTTCAAAACGGTCTTCCCCGGCTGGTACCAGGGCCGGACCGTCCACATCCACACCAAGGTCCACGTGGACGGCGAGTGGACCGACGCCGGCTACGAGGGCGGCCACACCTGCCACACCGGCCAGTTCTTCTTCGACGAGGAGGCGGTGCTCCTGTCCGCCGAGGTGGAGCCGTACTCGACGAGCACCACGACCCGCACCACGCTCACCGAGGACACCATCTACGACCAGAGCGGCACGACGGGCGGCCTGCTCATGCTGAAGTACCACAAGAAGAACATCGCCAAGGGCGTGACCGCCTCCCTCACCATGGGTGTCGACACCGACGCCACGAACGACGGCACGAGCTGACCCCGATCGTCCGTACGTCGATTTCCGGCCCCTTTCGCGCGGGAGCGCGAAAGGGCGCCGTTTTCTCAGCTCGCTGACAGGCTTCCTCCCTACTTTCCATGTCCATGACGGGAGACACACAGGAACCCCAGCCGGCCCTTTCCCCGACCGATCCGACGCGCCGCCGGGTCGTCGCGGTGGGCGCGGGCGCGCTCGCCGTGGCGGGACTCGGCGGTGGCGCGCTGGCGGTCGACGCGGTGGCCGGGGAGCGAACGCCGGCCACGAAGGGCGGGCTCCCCGAGGACTGCTACGTCCTCACCTCGGAGACCGTCGAGGGCCCCTACTACATCGACGCCGACAAGATCCGCCGGGACGTCACGGAGGACCGCGAGGGCATCCCCCTCCTCCTCGGCCTCAAGGTGATCGACGCCGAGACCTGCCGGCCCATCCGCAACGCGGCCGTCGACATCTGGCACTGCGACGCGGCGGGCGTCTACTCCGGTTACGAGGGCATGGGCAGCGGCGGAGGCGGCCCCGCGCCCACGGGTGAGCCCCCCACCGGCTCCCCGACCGGCGCGCCCCCGGGCGGCAACCCCGGCGGCCACCAGGAGCCGACCGACGACACCCGCTACCTGCGCGGCACCTGGAAGACCGACCGGCACGGCCACGTCACGTTCAGGACGGTCTTCCCCGGCTGGTACCGCGGCCGCTGCGTCCACATCCACACCAAGGTCCACGTGGACGGCGAGTGGACCGACGCCGGCTACGAGGGCGGCCACACCTGCCACACCGGCCAGTTCTTCTTCGACGAGGAGTCGGTGGTGGCCACGGAGACCGTGGAGCCGTACGCCTCGAACACCGCCGAGCGCACCCTGCTGTCCGAGGACACGATCTACGACCAGAGCGGCACGACGGGCGGCCTGCTCAGGCTCCGCTACGACAAGCGGGACATCACGAAGGGCGTCCGCGCGAGCCTGACCGTGGGCGTGGACCCGGAGGCCACCCACGACGGCCAGGACGCCCCGCCCGGGCCGAGCGCCTCGGCCTCCCCCTCGGCGACCTGACACCCCCCGGCCCCCCGGTCACTGCCGTCGACGCCGGCCGGCAGTGACCGGGCCACCCGGCCGGCCGCCCGACTTCCCCGCAACTCGGCCGAGTTACGCCCCTCTTGTCCACCCCCTTGGCAACCTCACCGGTATCGCACAGGAATCCCGGGGGGCGGTCACAGCGGCCTGCCTTCTCATGGAGGAGGAGGGCGCCGACGAGGGTCGGCGGGACAAGGGAGGAACGGCCATGGGATTCGCGATCGCGCTCTCGGTACTGCTGATCACCGGCGCGGCGGCCGGGGTCGCGGCCCAGCGCCGGGGCCGGGGCGGCCGCCCCCCGTCCGACCTCGACGCGGAGGCGGAGGCCAACCACGTCCTGGTCCGTCTGACCGGCGGCCTGGTCCCCCCGGACGCCCGCACCTGGTCGGGCGCGGACGAGGAGACCGCCCGCGCCCTGACCAGGGCGGCGGAATGCCGGCGCGAGGCCCGGACCCGCCTGGCCACGGCCCGTACGGCGGCGGAGTACGCGGAGGTGACACGGGTGGCGAAGGAGGGCCTGGAGCAACTGCGCACGGCGCGAGCGGCCCTGGGCCTGGACCCGGCTCCGGCCCCCGCCGGCACGACCGCGTACGCGGCCTAGGCCGCGACGCGAGAGCCACGGCCCCGCGGGAGGACTCCCCCTCGCCCCACCGCCCGGTTCACCTGTTGTGCCGCGGGCGGCGTGAAGGGCCCCGTCCCCCCGGGGGGACGGGGCCCTTCAGGTTCTACGCCGGGCCGAGGTCAGCCGGACCTCACGCCTCCTGCGGCCCGCTCTCGGTCATGCCGTGCACCGCCGGGATCGTCCCCAGGCGGCCCTTCTGGAAGTCCTCGAAGGCCTGCATCAGCTCGTCCTTGGTGTTCATGACGAACGGGCCGTAGTGGACCATGGGTTCACGGATCGGCTGTCCGCCGAGGAGGACGACCTCCAGGTCCGGGGTGTGGGAGTCCTGCTTCTCGTCCGCGCGGACGGTCAGCGAGGAGCCCGCGCCGAAGACCGCGGTCTGGCCCAGGTGGATCGGGCGGCGTTCGGCGCCGACCGAGCCCTTGCCCGCCAGCACGTACGCCAGGCCGTTGAAGTCCTCACGCCAGGGGAGGGTGATCTCGGCGCCGGGCGCGAGGGTCGCGTGGATCATCGTGATCGGCGTGTGCGTGATGCCCGGGCCCGCGTGGCCGTCCAGTTCACCGGCGATGACCCGGAGCAGCGCGCCGCCGTCCGGGGTCGTCAGCAGCTGCACGTTGCCGCCCCGGATGTCCTGGTAGCGCGGCGCCATCATCTTGTCCTTCGCCGGCAGGTTCACCCACAGCTGGAGACCGTGGAAGAGGCCGCCGGACATGACGAGGTGCTCCGGCGGCGCCTCGATGTGCAGCAGGCCCGAGCCGGCCGTCATCCACTGGGTGTCGCCGTTGGTGATGGTGCCCCCGCCGCCCTGGCTGTCCTGGTGGTCGAAGATCCCGTCGATGATGTAGGTGACGGTCTCGAAGCCGCGGTGCGGGTGCCAGGGAGTGCCCTTGGGCTCTCCCGGCGCGTAGTCCACCTCGCCCATCTGGTCCATCATGATGAACGGGTCGAGGTGGCGGTAGTGGATCCCGGCGAACGCCCGCCGCACCGGGAAGCCCTCGCCCTCGAATCCGCTGGGCGCGGTCGTCACACCGAGCACGGGACGGGCCACGGCCTCGGCCGGCGCGGTGACACGCGGCAGCGTCAGCGGGTTCTCGACGGTCACTGCAGGCATTGTCCGTACCTCCTTGGGCGACGTGCGTCCCAGGTTAGTTGAGCATTGAACTTTCTGCCACCCCAGAACGACGAAAGCCCGGAGGACATTCCCTCCGGGCCGTGTCGTCCCTCGGACGAGGGATCAGTTGCTGAAGTACAGGTACTTCCAGGCGCCGTACGTCGTCGAGTTCACGCTGTCGCCGGACGAGCCGTTGACGTACACCGAGCGCATCCGGGCCCGGATGCCCGACTCACCGGGCGCCCCGAGGCTGACGGCCGACTTCCCGTCCGAACCGACGGGGAACCACTCCGAGTCCGTCGAGTACCACGAACCCTGGTAGTAGACCTGGAGGTCGAAGCGCTGCTGACGGCCCGGGTAGTAGGTCATCGTGGTGGTGAGCAGCGGGTCGGTGTTCTTGTGGAACCAGTAGTAGCTCGTCGAACCGATCTTGGCCGTCCTGTAGTGCTTGGAGACCGCCGTGGAGATCTTGACCCGCGCGTACGACGTGACCTTCACGGTCCTGGGCTTGTAGCGGGCGTCGCCCGCGAAGACCGCGGTGACGGTCGTGTCGCGGGTCATGTCGACCCACGCGGCGATGTTGCCGCTGGAGTTGACCGTGCCCTTCTTGATCAGCTTCTTCGGCTTGTCGCCGCCGAAGGGGTCCGCCCAGATCTCCACCGTGCGGTTCTTGTAGGTGGTCCCGAGGTGCGCCGTGAACTTGACGTCGGTGCCGTAGTTGTACAGCTTGCCGTTGTTGTTCAGGCTCAGGCTCGTCGCGGCGCGGGAGACCGCGACCTTGTCGGAGGCGGAGACCGCGATGTGCTCGGCGTCGCCCGCGTAGGTGACCTTGTAGGTGACGGTGCCGCCGGCCGGCGGGGTGTCCGTGAAGGAGTACGTGCCGTCCGCCTTGACCGTGACGGCCGCCAGCGCCTTGCCGCCGGGGCTGTCGAGATCGGTGCGGGTCACGGAGAGCTTGACGCCCGTGGGCAGCGGGACCGTCGCCGAGATCTTGCCGGTGACGGTGAGCTTCTCGGCGCGGGGCGCCGAGCTCGGGGCGTTCACCGTGAGCGTCGGCACGTTCAGCGTCGGCTGGGTGAGGGCCTTGAGCGTGTAGGTGCCACCGCCCGGTACGAGCGCGAAGATCCGCGAGGAGTCCGGCGCCCAGCGCACATCCGCGGCGGCGGTGTAGTCGGAGGACGAGCCGACGGGGTAGGTACGCAGCGGCTGGGTGGCGTTCGGCCGGTAGACCGCGACCTTGCCGGGGGTGAACTGGGCGACCATCCCGTTCGACGCGACGT
This sequence comes from Streptomyces sp. NPDC000345, assembly GCF_042898825.1. NCBI lineage: Bacteria > Bacillati > Actinomycetota > Actinomycetes > Kitasatosporales > Streptomycetaceae > Streptomyces > Streptomyces sp. NPDC000345. The sequence goes on along the minus strand of NZ_JBIAZE010000009.1, from coordinate 371,900 downwards.
CGGCGCCCCACGCGTCGGGGTAGGCGCCCGCCTTGGTGAGGGTGCCGTTGGCGTAGGCGTGCCGGTCGGAGCCGTTGACGAGCACCTCGTCGGCGCCCGCGGCGAGGTCGATGTCCCGGACGCCGTCGTTCAGGGCGTACGAGGTGTCGTGCCAGGCGACCACCCGGGCCGTGCCGCTCGACACGTCGAGGACGGCCTCGGTGCCCGTGGAGTCTCCGGTCTCGCCGACGGCCAGCAGGCCCGGCCGCAGCGGGTCGGTGTCCAGCAGCGCCTGCCCCCACATCCCGGACCCCGTTCCCTCGGTCGGGATCTGGGCCATGGCCACCGGGTCGGCCCCGCTCGCCGGGTCCACCGCCGGGTCGACGGAACCGAGGTCGCCGTCCCACTGGTCGCCGTACGAGAACCAGACCTTGCCGCCGGCGAAGGCCAGGTGGCGCGGGCCGGTGCCGGTCGGGATCGCGTACGTCTGCTTGACGTCCAGGGTGGCCGGGTCGAGCGCGAGGATCTGGTGCGTGTGGGGCAGGGCCGCGTACAGGGTGCTGCCGTCGTCCGAGAGGGCCAGGTCGCTGACGCTGCCGAAGCCGACGTTCAGGTCGACGAGGGTGCCGTTGTAGTCGGAGGCGAGGATCCGGCCGTTCGCCGCGTCGCCGACGAACACCCGCTGCAGGGTGCCGTCCACGACCAGACCGCCGACGCCGGTGACGCTGGTGGCGGCTGCCGAGGCGGTCCCCGCCGCCGCGATGCTCAGTGCCGCCGAGCTGAAGAGGACCGCGAGTGCCGTCGCGGCCGAAGTGCTGCGCATACGCACAGTGATGAACCCCCACAGGAAGACCCGGTATCGCCGGGTGCTGAGAGCGCCGCGCGGCACCCGGACGCGACCGCGGAAGAGCGGTTGCGCGCGGGGCGCGGCTGCCTGAAGGCACCCTATGGCATGCCTGTGACAAGCGGGGAGCGGGTTTCCGTGCGGGGAGGGCCGCCGGGGGGAGAACTCAGCCGTACATCCTGCGCATGGCGAAGTCGACCATCTGCTCGACCGCCTTGGCGTCGAAGACCATCCGGTGTTCGCCCTCCATGTCGAGGACGAAGCCGTAGCCGGTGGGCAGCAGGTCGATCACCTCGGCGCCGGTGATGACGAAGTACTTGGACTCCTTGCCCGCGTACCGGCGCAGCTCCTTGAGGGAGGTGAACATCGGGATCACCGGCTGCTGGGTGTTGTGCAGGGCGAGGAAACCGGGGTTGTCGCCGCGCGGGCAGTAGACCTTGGAGGTCGCGAAGACCTGCTGGAAGTCCTCGGCGGCCATCTGCCCGGTGGTGAAGGCGCGGACCGCGTCCGCGAGGGAGGGCGGGGACGGCTCGGGGTACAGGGGCGGCTGCTGCCCGTACCCGCCGGGCATCTGCTGTTGCGGCGGCGGGGCGTACTGCTGCTGGGCAGCACCACCGTCCATGGGCGGGCCGTATCCGTACATGGGCGCAAGCGTACCGAGAGCGCCGGGCGGGCGGCGAGGAGGCGAGGGACGGACGTTCCGGTGGGACCTGTCACAGTTGGCCGGATCGGGGTTGCAGCTTATTACCGACGGGTAGCATCATCGGAGCTACTAGTTGGTAAGTGAACTGGCGCGAGGATCCAAGTGCCTCGCCGATCTCTCTACGGAGCCATCGCCATGGGGCACTACAAGTCGAATCTCCGCGACATCGAGTTCAACCTCTTCGAAGTACTGGGACGCGACAAGCTGTACGGCACCGGCCCCTTCGAGGAGATGGACACCGAGACCGCGAAGAGCATCCTCGAGGAGCTCACCCGCCTCGCGGAGAACGAACTGGCGGAGTCCTTCGCCGACGCCGACCGCAACCCCCCGGTCTTCGACCCGGAGACCAACACCGCGCCGGTGCCCGCGTCCTTCAAGAAGAGCTACAAGGCCTTCATGGACTCGGAGTACTGGCGGCTCGGGCTGCCCGAGGGCATCGGCGGCACGACGGCTCCGCCGTCCCTGATCTGGGCGTACGCGGAGCTGATCCTCGGCGCGAACCCGGCCGTGTGGATGTACTCCTCCGGCCCCGCGTTCGCCGGCATCCTCTACGACGAGGGCAACGACGTCCAGAAGAAGATCGCCCAGATCGCCGTCGAGCGGACCTGGGGCTCCACCATGGTCCTCACCGAGCCGGACGCCGGCTCGGACGTCGGCGCCGGCCGCACCAAGGCGATCCAGCAGGAGGACGGCTCCTGGCACATCGAGGGCGTCAAGCGCTTCATCACGTCCGGTGAGCACGACATGGAGGAGAACATCCTCCACTACGTGCTCGCGCGGCCGGAGGGCGCCGGTCCCGGCACCAAGGGCCTCTCCCTCTTCCTCGTGCCCAAGTACCTGTTCGACTTCGAGACCGGCGAGCTGGGCGAGCGCAACGGCGTCTACGCCACCAACGTCGAGCACAAGATGGGCCTGAAGGCCTCCAACACCTGCGAGATGACCTTCGGCGACAAGCACCCCGCCAAGGGCTGGCTGATCGGCGACAAGCACGACGGCATCCGCCAGATGTTCCGCATCATCGAGTTCGCCCGCATGATGGTCGGCACGAAGGCGATCTCCACCCTCTCCACCGGCTACCTCAACGCGCTGGAGTACGCCAAGGAGCGCGTCCAGGGTCCCGACCTGGCGAACTTCATGGACAAGACCGCGCCGAAGGTCACCATCACCCACCACCCCGACGTGCGCCGCTCGCTGATGACGCAGAAGGCGTACGCGGAGGGCATGCGGGCGCTGGTGCTCTACACCGCCTCCGTCCAGGACGCGATCGCCGTCAAGGAGGCCGCGGGCGAGGACACCAAGGCCGAGCACGCGCTGAACGACCTGCTCCTGCCGATCGTCAAGGGCTACGGCTCGGAGAAGGGCTACGAGCAGCTCGCCCAGTCGCTGCAGACCTTCGGCGGCTCCGGCTTCCTGCAGGAGTACCCGATCGAGCAGTACATCCGCGACGCCAAGATCGACACCCTGTACGAGGGCACCACCGCCATCCAGGGCCAGGACTTCTTCTTCCGGAAGATCGTCCGCAACCAGGGCGCCGCGCTGAACTCCCTCGCCGAGGACATCAAGAAGTTCCTGGCGCTCGGCACCGGCGGCGAGGAGCTGGCGGGCGCCCGCGAGCACCTCGCGAAGGCGGCCGTGGAGCTGGAGGCCATCGTCGGCCTGATGCTGACCGACCTCGCGGCCACCGAGCAGGACGTCAAGAACATCTACAAGGTGGGCCTGAACACCACCCGCCTGCTGCTCGCCTCCGGTGACGTGATCGTCGGCTACCTGCTGCTCAAGGGCGCCGCGATCGCCGCCGAGAAGCTGGAGACCGCCTCCGCCAAGGACAGGGCCTTCTACACCGGCAAGATCGCCGCGGCGCGGTTCTTCGCGGCCAACGTCCTGCCCGGCGTCACCCTGGCCCGCAAGATCGCCGAGGGCGTCGAGCTCGACCTGATGGAGCTGGACGAAGCGGCGTTCTAGGACATCGCGCCACAGCCGCGGGCGGCACGCGCGGCTTCACGAGGGCCCACTCCCCTTCTCTCCGGGAGTGGGCCCTCGTCCGTCGTTAAGGTGAACCCATGAGCGAACCCTCCCGCTTCGACCGCGGCCACACCGACGACCTCATGTCCTTCCTCACGGTGAGCCCGTCGCCGTACCACGCCGTCGCGAACGCGGCCGCGCGGCTGGAGAAGGCCGGCTTCCGGCAGGTCGCCGAGACGGACGCCTGGGACGGGACGAGCGGCGGCAAGTACGTGCTGCGCGGGGGCGCGATCGTGGCCTGGTACGTCCCCGAGGGCGCGGCGCCCCACACCCCCTTCCGGGTCGTCGGCGCGCACACCGACTCCCCGAACCTGCGCGTCAAGCCGCTGCCCGACACCGGAGCGCACGGCTGGCGCCAGGTCGCCGTGGAGATCTACGGCGGACCGCTGCTCAACTCCTGGCTCGACCGCGACCTGGGCATCGCCGGCCGGCTGACGCTGCGGGACGGCTCGACGCGCCTGGTCGACGTGAGCCGCCCGCTGCTGCGCGTCCCCCAGCTCGCCATCCATCTCGACCGGGCGGTCAACAGCGACGGCCTCAAGCTCGACAAGCAGCGTCACCTCCAGCCGGTCTGGGGCCTCGGAAACGACGTGCGCGACGGCGACCTCATCGCCTTCCTGGAGGAGGAGTCGGGGATCCCGGCGGGCGAGGTCACCGGCTGGGACCTGATGACGCACTCCGTGGAGCCGCCCGCCTACCTGGGCCGCGACCAGGAGCTGGTGGCCGGGCCGCGCATGGACAACCTGCTGTCCGTGCACGCCGGTACGGCGGCGCTGGCGGCCGTGGCGACCGGCGGTGCGGCGCTGCCGTACATCCCGGTGCTCGCCGCCTTCGACCACGAGGAGAACGGCTCGCAGTCCGACACCGGCGCGGACGGGCCGCTGCTCGGCAGTGTGCTGGAGCGCTCGGTGCTGACGCGCGGCGGCTCGTACGAGGACCGGGCGAGGGCCTTCGCGGGCACCGTGTGCCTGTCCTCCGACACGGGCCACGCGGTCCACCCCAACTACGCGGAGCGGCACGACCCGACGCACCACCCGCGGGTCAACGGCGGCCCGATCCTGAAGGTCAACGTCAACAACCGCTACGCCACGGACGGTACGGGCCGCGCGGTGTTCGCCGCCGCCTGCGAGAAGGCGGACGTCCCGTTCCAGTCCTTCGTCTCCAACAACTCCATGCCGTGCGGCACGACCATCGGCCCCATCACCGCGGCCCGGCACGGGATCCGCACCATCGACATCGGGGTGGCGATCCTGTCCATGCACAGCGCCCGGGAGTTGTGCGGCGACGCCGACCCGTATCTGCTGGCCAACGCACTGGTGGCGTTCCTGGAGGGCTAGTTCACCCGAACGGGGGTACCCGCTGGTGCGGAGCGGAGACCGGAGACACCGGACCGTACAGGGAGGCGACACTCATGGGCCTCGGCGGGTGCATCATCCTTATCGCCGTGGGAGCCATCCTCACGTTCGCGACCGACTGGGACATGCAGGGGGTCAACCTCGACCTGGTCGGCGTCATTCTGATGATCGTCGGCCTGATCGGTGTGACGACGTTCAGCAGCATCGCCCGGCGTCGGCGCGTGATGGTTCCCCCGACCACCACGACGGTGGTCGAGGACGACCGGCATCGCCGGCACGGGGACGGCTACAGCGACGGCTACGGCGTCTGACGCCCCGGCCGGCACCGACGGCGGCCGGTCCGCCCCGCCCTCCGTGCGGCGGGGCGGACCGGAACACCCCGGTCCCGCTGGTGGACATGGCACGCCGGACACTCGTCCGCGGGCTCGCCGTCGCAAGGCCCGGCCCGGCACCACGCCACTCGCCCGGCCGACGGGCGAACGGGTGGCGCTCGCCCGCCGGCTCGGCTGGACGTGGCCGCGGGCAGGAGCGGGCCGGGAACGGCCGCGCACCCGCGGGCGCGGGTGCGGCGGCAGACCGGGTTCGGCCCGTCGGGCTACCGGCGGCGTTCGGGACCGGCCGCCGGGGAAGCGGTGAGGACATGAGATTCCTCGTACGCGACCGGCTCCTCGCGATCGGTGACGACTACTGGATCGAGGACGACCGGGGCACCAAGGTCTACCTCGTCGACGGCAAGGCGATGCGGCTGCGGGACACCTTCGAACTGAAGGACACGCAGGGGCGGGTCCTGATCGACATCCACCAGAAGATGTTCGCCCTGCGCGACACGATGGTGATCGAACGGGACGGCGAGCCGCTGGCCACCGTCCGCCGCAAGCGGCTGTCGCTGCTGCGCAACCACTACCGGGTCTCCCTGGCGGACGGCCGCACCGAACTCGACGTCAGCGGCAAGATCCTCGACCGGGAGTTCGCGATCGAGTACGACGGTGAACTGCTCGCCGTGGTCTCCCGGCGCTGGCTGCACGTGCGGGAGACGTACGGCGTGGACGTCGTCCGGGAGGACGCGGACCCGGCGCTGCTGATCGCGGTGACGGTGTGTGTGATCCACCTCGCCGAGAAGGAACGGGAGGACGACTAACGGGCGGGGGTGCGCAGTCCGAGTACGCGGTCCTTCAGGGCCGGGAACTGCTCGCGGGTCGCGGTGACCTTCGCCGGGTCGAAGTCGACGGTGAGGATCTCCTCGCCGGGGCCGGCCTCGCCCAGCACCTCGCCCCAGGGGTCCACCACGATCGAGTGACCGGCCTGCGGAACTCCGGCGTGCGTCCCGGCCGTTCCGCACGCGAGCACGAACGCCTGGTTCTCGACCGCCCGCGCCCTGGCCAGCAGCGTCCAGTGCGCCCGGCGGCGCTCCGGCCAGCCCGCGGGGACGACGAGGGTCTCGGCGCCGGCGTCGACGAGCCCGCGGAAGAGTTCGGGGAAGCGCAGGTCGTAGCAGGTCGCCACGCCGACGGTCGTCCCGGGCAGACGGACCGTCACCAGCTCCCGTCCCGCACCCATCAGCACGGCCTCGCCCTTGTCGAAGCCGAAGCGGTGGATCTTGCGGTAGGCGGCGGCGAGCTCACCGGAGGGGGAGAAGACGAGAGACGTGTTGTAGAGCGGGCCCTCGGGGTCCCGTTCGGGGATCGAGCCCGCGTGCAGCCACACGCCCGCGTCGCTCGCCGCCTTGGCCATGGCCTCGTACGTGGGCCCTTCCAGCGGCTCGGCCTCGGCACCGAACTCCTGGTAGGCGAAGGCCCCGGTCGTCCACAGCTCCGGCAGCACGACGAGGTCCGCGGCCCCGGCCTGTTCCCGTACCAGCGAGGCGACCCGAACCCGCCGCGATTCGACCGTTTCGCCCTCTTCTACGGCGATCTGGATCAGAGAGGCGCGCACACTACCACCGTCCTGGCATTCGAGCCGTCCACACGGGCCTACGATCGTCACACGAAAGCACTGCCGGGGTGCCTCACAGCAGCGTAACTTAGCGTTCCAAGACACCCGCCGACAGCCGCCGACCGTCACCGCCTCCCGATGGCAACGCCGCCACCCGCCCCCACCACCTGCCCGTGTACCGACCGCCGAGGGGTCCCGTTCCGTGAGTCTGCATCCCACCCTCCAGCCCTACGCCGACGCCTGGACGCACTCCATCGAAGCGATATCCGAGCTGGTGCAGCCGCTTGTGGAGGGCGAGTGGAACTGGCGGACCCCGTGCCCGGGCTGGTCGGTCCGCGACGTGGTCTCCCACGTCATCGGCCTCGACAGTGAGATGTACGGCGACCCGCGCCCGATCCACTCGCTCCCGCGCGACCTCTTCCACGTCACCAACGATTTCCAGCGGTACATGGAGATGCAGGTGGACGTCCGCCGTCACCACACGGCGCCGGAGATGACGTCCGAGCTGGAGCTGATGATCATCCGCCGCAACCGCCAGCTGCGGAACGAGACGCGGCAGCCGGGGACGACCGTCCGCGGCCCCCTCGGCACCGAGCTGACGCTGGAGGAGTCGATGCGCACCCACGCGTTCAACGTGTGGGTGCACGAGCAGGACCTGCGTGCCGCCCTCGGCCGCCCCGGCAACCTGGACTCCCCCGGCGCGCACATCGCCCGTGACGTGCTGCTGGCCGAGCTGCCGTCCGTCGTCGCCGAGCGCGCCGACGCCCCGCGCAGCTCCGCGGTCGTCTTCGACGTGCACGGCCCGATCGAGTTCCTGCGCACCATCCGCGTCGACATCCAGGGCCGCGGCACCCTGGAGACGGCCCCCGCGCTCGGGCCGGCCGCCTCCTTCGCCCTGGACTGGGAGACGTTCGTCCGCCTCGCGTGCGGCCGGGTGTCGCCGGAGGCGGTCGCGGACCGGGTGAAGGCGGAGGGCGAGCCGGAGCTGACGGCGGCGATCCTGCGGAACTTCACCGTCACGAGGTAGCCCGGGGGTGCCGCTGCGGGGCGGCGGGCGTCCCGGCCCGCCCCGGTTGCCGGCCCCCCTCGCCACCGTCGGCTCGGGGAGTGACGGCGCGCGGGACAGCGGAAGGGGCCCGCCGTGTGGATCACGGGGGCCCCTGCGCGTGGTGCGGTGACGGGCGTCAGCTGATCTTGGCGTAGCCGTAGTTGATCAGCTTCTTCACGTCGGCCGTGCGGCTCGCCGCGTCGGGAGCCGTGAGGACCGTGCCCATGACGGACTCGCCGTTGAGCGTGGCGGCGAAGATGAGGCAGTACTTCGCCTCGGTGCCGGAGCCGGTCTTCACGCCGAGCGTGCCGTTCCAGCCGAGCAGCGTGTTGGTGTTGGTCCAGGTGCCCATGGTCCGGGTGGCGCCGGACGAGGTGATCGTCTTCGCCGTGTACGACTTGGTCTTCACGACGGACTTGAACGTGGAGTTCTTCATCACGCTGCGGGCGAGCTTCGTCAGGTCGCGCGGCGTCGAGTAGTTGGAGCCGTTGCTGAGGCCGTCGAACGAGTCGAAGTGCGTGTTCGTCATGCCGAGGCTCGCGGCCATGTTGTTCATCTTGGCGATGAAGTTCTTGGTGCGGGCCGCGACCGTCGTGCCGGTACCGAACTTGTCGGCGAGGGCCATCGCCGCGTCACAGCCGGACGGCAGCATCATCCCGTACAGCAGCTGACGGACGGTGACCTTGTCACCGACGATCAGGCGGGCCGACGAGGGGTAGCCCTCGGCGACCATGTAGTCGCTGACCGCCTTCTTGATCGTGACCTTGGTGTCCAGGTTGAGGTTCGTCTGCGAGAGCACGACCTTCGCGGTCATGACCTTCGTGGTGGAGGCGGTGAGCCTCTTGGTGTCGGCGGACTTGCTGTAGAGCGTCGTGCCGGTCGTGCTGTTCATCAGGTACGCGCCCTTGGCGGTGAGCGTGGGCGTCGTGACAGCCTGCGCGGGTGCCGCGGTGAGGACTCCTCCGGCGAGCACTGCACTGGCCGTGGCGAGGACGGCGGCGGCTCTGCGAACTCGGATGCCCTTGGTGGCGGTTATCAACTGAAATACCCCGATTACGTCGAATGCCCCTGAAGTGCGGCCGAGTTGGCATGGAGAGAGTTAGTGGGGCCGCACATGTGTGACACGTAAGTAGCACAGATGGTTGTGCACCCGCTGGGACGAATTTCTGATTACCCCGGACGGGGCCGGCACGAGTCCCGCATGCTGGACGATCCCCCCGATGCGCACATGTTGTATCTATCCTGTGGGCATGCCGTCGTCCGCCCCGCCCACCCCCGCCTCGGCCCCCGTCTCCCTCAGGCAACCGCCCGCCGCCGACCGCGTCTACGCCCACGTCAAGCAGGGTGTCCTGGACCGCCGCTACGAGGGCGGCACCCTCCTCACCGAGGGCGAGCTGGCCGAGGCCGTCGGGGTCTCCCGCACCCCGGTGCGCGAGGCGCTGCTCCGCCTCGAGGTGGAGGGCCTGATCAAGCTGTACCCGAAGAAGGGCGCGCTGGTCCTGCCGGTGTCCGCGCAGGAGATCGCGGACGTGGTGGAGACCCGGCTGCTCGTCGAGGAGCATGCGGCGCGCAAGGCCGTCCCCGCGCCGGCCGGCCTGATCGAACGGCTGGAGGAGCTGCTCGCGCGGCAGAAGAAGCAGGCAGCGGCGGGCGACCTGGCGGCGGCCGCGGTCACGGACCGCTGCTTCCACGCGGAGATCGTCCGCGCCGGAGGCAACGAGATCCTCTCCCGGCTCTACGACCAACTCCGCGACCGCCAGCTGCGCATGGGCGTCGCCGTACTGCACTCCCACCCCGACCGCGTCGCCAAGACACTGACGGAGCACGAGGAGATCCTCGAGGCGCTGCGCGCGGGCGACGCGGAGGCGGCCGTGGGACTCGTCCACCGGCACGTCGGCTGGTTCTCCCACCTGGCGCGGGGTGAGGTCCGATGAGCGTCACCCGCACCGGGTCCCACTCCACCCTTCCGGGTGATCCCCCGGGCGGGCGACGCGCGATGGCCGTCTGGGGGATCGGCGTCTCCGTCTACTTCGTCGCCGTCATCTTCCGTACGTCGCTGGGGGTCGCCGGCCTCGACGCGGCCGACCGCTTCCATGTGAACGCCTCGGCCCTGTCGACCTTCTCGATCCTGCAGCTCCTGGTCTACGCGGGCATGCAGATACCCGTCGGCCTGCTGGTGGACCGTCTGGGCACCAAGAAGGTGCTGACGATCGGCGTCGTCCTGTTCACGGCCGGCCAACTGGGCTTCGCCTTCTCCCCCTCGTACGGCATGGCGCTCGCCTCGCGGGCCCTGCTCGGCTGCGGGGACGCGATGACGTTCATCAGCGTGCTGCGCCTGGGCACCCGCTGGTTCCCGGCCCGCCGCGGCCCCCTGGTGGCCCAGCTCGCCGGCCTGGCGGGCATGGCGGGCAACCTGGTCTCCACCCTCGTCCTGGCCCGCCTGCTGCACGGCGTCGGCTGGACGCCGGCCTTCGCGGGCAGCGCGCTGGCGGGTGTGGTGGTGCTCGTCCTCCTCGTCCTCTTCCTGAAGGACCACCCCGAGGGCCACGAGCCCGAGCCCTTCCCGCACCGGGGCGCCGCGTACGTCCGACGCCAGATCGCCGCGTCCTGGCGGGAGCCGGGGACGAGGCTGGGGCTGTGGGTGCACTTCACGACCCAGTTCCCCGCGATGGTGTTCCTCCTGCTGTGGGGCCTGCCGTTCCTCGTGGAGGCCCAGGGTCTGTCCCGGGCGACGGCGGGCGAACTGCTGACGCTGGTCGTCCTGTCCAACATGGTCGTGGGACTGGTCTACGGCCAGGTCGTCGCCCGCCATCACGGCGCGCGGCTCCCGCTGGCGCTGGGCACGGTGGCCGCGACGGCGTTCCTGTGGGCGGTGACACTGGCGTACCCCGCCGACCACGCCCCGATGTGGCTGCTCGTCGTCCTCTGCGTGGTGCTGGGCGCCTGCGGCCCCGCCTCCATGCTCGGCTTCGACTTCGCCCGCCCCGCGAACCCGCCGGAGCGTCAGGGCACGGCCTCCGGCATCACCAACATGGGTGGTTTCGTGGCGTCCATGACAACCCTGTTCGCGATCGGTGTGCTGCTGGACGCGACCGGCGGCGACTACACGATCGCCTTCTCGGCGGTGTTCGTCCTCCAGGCGCTGGGGGTGAGCCAGATCCTGCGCCTGCGCGGGCGGGCGGCCCGGCGGGAACGGGAGCGGCTGGTGGCGAGCCGGGTGGAGACGGTGCACGTCCCGGCGTAGACCGGTTGCGGACCCGGTGTCCGGGGCGTCGGCGCCGTTCGTGCCGGAGCCGTGGGCCCGTTCCGTGCCCACGGCTCCGGCTCACCGACTCGCCGCTCAGGCCCAGGTGATGAGCCGCTTCGGCTGCTCCAGGATCGCCGCCACGTCCGCCAGTACCTTCGAGCCCAGCTCCCCGTCCACCAGCCGGTGGTCGAAGGAGAGCGCCAGGGTCGTCACCTGGCGGGGCTTCACCTTGCCCTTGTGGACCCACGGCTGGAGCCGGATCGCGCCGACCGCGAGGATCGCCGACTCACCCGGGTTGAGGATCGGGGTGCCGGTGTCGACGCCGAAGACCCCGACGTTGGTGATCGTCACCGTGCCGCCCTGCATGGCGGCGGGGGACGTCCTGCCCTCGCGCGCCGTCGCGACCAGCTCGCCCAGGGACTCCGCCAGCTGCGGCAGCGTCTTCGCGTGCGCGTCCTTGATGTTCGGCACCAGGAGGCCGCGCGGGGTCGCCGCCGCGATGCCCAGGTTCACGTAGTGCTTGACCACGATCTCCTGTGCGGCCTCGTCCCAGGAGGCGTTGATCTCCGGGTGGCGCCTGATCGCGACCAGCAGGGCCTTGGCGATCAGCAGCAGCGGGCTGACCCGCAGGCCCTGCATCTCCTTGTCCTGCTTCAGCTCCTCGACGAGCTTCAGCGTGCGGGTCACGTCGACCGTCACGAACTCGGTGACGTGCGGCGCGGTGAACGCCGAGCCGACCATCGCCGCCGCCGTCGCCTTGCGGACCCCCTTGACCGGGACACGGGTCTCGCGTGCCGTGTCGTACGCCGGGACGGGCACCGGTGCGGGCGGGGTGACCGGGGCCGGGGCCTGTGTCACCGGCTCGGCCACGGGCGCCTGGGCCGGGGCCGCCGCCGCGTGCACGTCCTCGCGCGTGATGATGCCGCCCGGCCCGGTCGGGACCACGGTCGTCAGGTCCACGCCGAGGTCCTTGGCCAGCTTGCGCACCGGCGGCTTCGCCAGCGGGCGCTCCTGCACGGCCGGGGCGCCGCCGTGGCCGTTCAGCTCGGGCTGGACGGCCGCGGTCGCGGGTTCCTGGGCCGGGATCGCGACGCCCTTGCGGGGGCGGCGCCGGGTGGAGGAGGCGGCCACGCCGTAGCCGACGAGCACCGGCTGGCGGCCCTCCGGCTTCTTCTCCTCGGCCTCCCGGGCGACGGGGGCCGGGGCGGGCGCCTGCACGGGGGCCGGGGCCTCGGCGGGGGCCGGGGCCTCGCCGGGGGCCGGGGCCTCGGCGGGGGCCGAGCCGCCCGTCACGTCCACCGCGATGATCGGCGTGCCCACGTCCACCGTGGTGCCCTCGGGGAAGTGCAGGTCGCGGACCACACCGTCGTAGGGGATGGGGAGTTCGACGGCGGCCTTGGCCGTCTCGACCTCGCACACCACCTGGCCGTCGGTGACCGTGTCGCCGGGCTGGACGTACCACTTGAGGATCTCGGCCTCGGTGAGTCCCTCGCCGACGTCCGGCATCTTGAACTCGCGTACGGACGCTTGCGTCATCGTCGTCACGACCCTCTCCTCAGTACGCCAGGGCACGGTCGACGGCGTCGAGCACCCGGTCCAGGCCCGGCAGGTACTCCTCCTCCAGGCGGGCCGGCGGGTACGGGGCGTGGTAGCCGCCGACCCTGAGCACCGGGGCCTCCAGGTGGTAGAAGCAGCGCTCGGTGATCCGGGCCGCGATCTCCGCGCCGGAGCCGAAGAACACCGGCGCCTCGTGGACCACGACCAGGCGCCGGGTCTTCTCGACCGACGTCTGGAGGGTGTCGAAGTCCAGGGGGGAGACCGAGCGCAGGTCCAGGACCTCCAGGTTCTTGCCCTCCTCGGCGGCCGCGGCGGCGGCCTCGAGGCAGAGCTTCACCATCGGGCCGTACGCGGCCAGGGTCAGGTCGGTGCCCTCGCGGACCACCTGGGCCTTGTGCAGCGGGCCGGGGATGGCCTCCGTGCTGACCTCGCCCTTGTCCCAGTAGCGCCGCTTGGGCTCGAAGAAGATCACCGGGTCGTCGCTCTGGATGGCCTGCTGCATCATCCAGTAGGCGTCCGAGGCGTTCGACGGCGACACGATCTTCAGGCCCGCCACGTGCGCGAACAGCGCCTCGGGGGACTCGGAGTGGTGTTCGACCGCGCCGATGCCGCCGCCGTAGGGGATGCGGACGACGACCGGCATCTTGACCTTGCCCAGGGAGCGGGCGTGCATCTTGGCGAGCTGGGTGACGATCTGGTCGTAGGCCGGGAAGACGAAGCCGTCGAACTGGATCTCCACCACCGGGCGGTAGCCGCGCAGGGCCAGGCCGATCGCGGTGCCGACGATGCCGGACTCGGCCAGCGGGGTGTCGATGACGCGGCTCTCGCCGAAGTCCTTCTGCAGGCCGTCCGTCACGCGGAAGACGCCGCCGAGCTTGCCGACGTCCTCGCCCATGACGAGGACCTTCGGGTCCGCCTCCAGGGCGCGGCGCAGCGACTCGTTGATCGCCTTGGCCAGGGCCATGTTCTTGAAGGTCTCAGCCATCTCAGTTACCCCCCTCGTCCGCGAACGACGCCTGGTAGGCGGCGAACTGGGCGCGCTCCTCGTCGACGAGCGCGTGCCCGTCCGCGTACACGTTCTCGAAGATGGCGAAGTGGTCCGGGTCCGGCATGGCACGAACCGCTTCGCGCACCCGCCTGCCCAACGCCTCGCTCTCCGTCTCGAGTTCCGCGAAGAATCCCTCGTCCGTGTGGTTCGAGGCCTCGAGGTGCCGGCGCAGGCGCAGGATCGGGTCCTTCGCCTCCCACGCCTCGCGCTCCTCGTCGGCCCGGTACTTCGTCGGGTCGTCGGAGGTGGTGTGGGCGCCCATGCGGTACGTGTACGCCTCGACGAGGGTGGGGCCCTCGCCGTTGCGGGCCCGCTCCAGGGCCCAGCGGGTGACCGCGAGGCAGGCCAGCACGTCGTTGCCGTCGACGCGGACGCCGGGGAAGCCGAAGCCCTGGGCGCGCTGGTAGAGCGGGACGCGGGTCTGCTTCTCGGTCGGCTCGGAGATCGCCCACTGGTTGTTCTGGCAGAAGAACACCACCGGCGCGTTGTACACGGCGGAGAAGGTGAAGGACTCGGCCACGTCGCCCTGGCTGCTCGCGCCGTCGCCGAAGTAGGCGATCACCGCGCTGTCCGCGCCGTCCTTGGCGATGCCCATCGCGTACCCGGTCGCGTGCAGTGTCTGGGAGCCGATGACGATCGTGTAGAGGTGGAAGTTGTTGCCGTTGGGGTCCCAGCCGCCGTTGTTCACCCCGCGGAACATGCCGAGCAGGTTGGTCGGATCGACCCCGCGGCACCAGGCCACGCCGTGCTCGCGGTAGGTCGGGAAGACGTAGTCGTCGTCGCGCAGCGCCCGGCCGGAGCCGATCTGGGCGGCCTCCTGGCCGAGCAGCGACGCCCACAGGCCCAGCTCGCCCTGGCGCTGCAGGGAGGTGGCCTCGGCGTCGAAGCGACGGGTGAGCACCATGTCGCGGTACAGGCCGCGGAGCTCTTCGGGGGTGACGCCCGCGACGTACTTGTCGTACTCCGCGTTCTTGACGCGCTCGCCCTCGGGTGTCAGCAGTTGTACGAGCTGGGGCTCGGCGCTCGGCGCGTTCCTTGTGGTCGTGCGCTTGCCGGCCGTGCTCTTGGTTCCGGCGCTGCGTCGCGGCTTGCGCGCGGCAGTGCTCTCCACGGTCACGTGTGCTCCTCCGTCGGTCCGGCTACCCGGGTTCGCCGGGGGCCTGGGGGTCCCCCCAGCTCCGTTCAGGAGCCTGGGGGAGCGGCTCACCTGCGCCCCCACGGACGCACAGGGTGGGTGCGGCCGTGTCGGGCACGGGCGTGACAGGTGCCCCGGCGAGCGCCCTGCAACAGGCACGTTACCCAGTGCTCCACATTTCTGTGAAACCCCTCCTGACCTGCGTTTTTGCTTGGGTTTCCAAGTAAATCGCGAAATCGGGAACCTTGCCTGGTCACAGCCTTGCAGGGGGCCGGAACAACGGCACGTTATCTCGGTGAGCCAGGTCACGGGAAGAGTCCACTTGGGGAGCGTCGGCCGGAAGGGCCGCCGGGGATTCCGGCCGGGCCTTCCGCGGGCCCTGGCGTCCGGCCCGTGGGCGGGGGCCTGCTGGGGGTGGTGCACGCCGGCCTGGAGCGCGTGACGGCGGCGCACGGGAACGACCTGCTCCCCCAGCGCGCGGATCACGCGCCCCCGCGCGGCCGTCGGCGCCGGCGGTCGCGCCGGGTCGGGTCGGGTCGGGTGGGAGCGCCTCGACGGCTTCCGGATGCCGCGCCGGCACTGCGGGCGCGGCGGCACCCGCACGGACTCCCTGTTCCCGGCGGCCTCTGCGCCCGCCGTGCGGTGGACCCGTGCGTACGACGCGGTGTGCGGCGCGTTCGCGGACCGGCGGCGTCTCACGGCCTGCGGCGCCTCACGCTTGACGGTTGTCCACCAAGGCCCGGACAGGGGTCAGTTGCCGCCGAGGCCCGCGCCCAGGCTGGTGCTGCCCTGGTCCGTACCACCGTTCGCGGAACCGTCGGTCGTGCCCGCGCTGGTGCCGCCGTCCGCCCCCGGGTCGCTCGTCGTCGGGTCGGTCGGCTCCTCGGAGGTCCCCGGGTCCGTCTCCGTGTCGGTCGGCTCGCTGGTGGCCGTCTCGGACGGCGTGTACGACGGGGTGTCCGAGGGCGTGTACTGCGGGGTGTCGTACGAGCCGGAGCCCGACCCGGTGCTGTCGTCCGAGGTGTCGTCCGTGGACTCCTCGGTCGACTCGTCGGTCGGCGCGGCGCTGGACTCCTCGTCGGTCGCGGACTGCGTGGCGCTCGGCGACTTCGTGGTGCCGGGGTCGCCGGTACCCGTGTCCTTGTTCTGCAGCGCGAGCGCGACACCCGCCGCGATGGCGATCACCGCGAGGACGGCCAGGACCCACAGCTTGCCGCGGCCGCTGCCCCTGTTGCCGTGGCCCTCGAAGCCGCCGTCGTCGCCGCCGCCGTAGCCCGTGGGCAGGATCGGCTGCGGGATCTGCGAGGTGCTGGAGCCGTCGTGGTGCGGCAGGACCGTGGTGCTCGCGAAGCCGCTGGAGGGCGTACGGCCGTCGGCCACGGTGACCGGCCCGGTGTTCCAGGTGCCGGTGTGGCCGCCCTGGTCGTACAGCATCTGCAGCGCGTACTGGACGAGTCCGCGCATCTCCTCGGCCGTCTGGAACCGGTCGTCCGGCTCCTTGGCGAGGGACCGCATGACGAGGCCGTCGAGTTCCGGCGGGCAGGTCCCCTCGGACGTCTGCGACGGCGGCATCGGGATGTCCTGGACGTGCTGGTAGACCACCGACAGCGGGGTCTCTCCGGTGAACGGCGGGCGCAGCGCCAGGAGTTCGTACAGCAGGCAGCCCGTGGCGTACAGGTCGGAACGGTGGTCGACGGCCTTGCCGAGCGCCTGCTCCGGGGAGAGGTACTGCGGGGTGCCCATGACCATGCCGGTCTGCGTCATCGTCGTGGACGCGCCGTGCAGGGCGCGGGCGATGCCGAAGTCCATCACCTTGACGGCGCCGTTGTGCGTGATGATCACGTTCGCCGGCTTGATGTCGCGGTGCACGATGCCGTGCTGGTGCGAGTAGGCGAGCGCCTCCAGCACCCCGGAGACGATGATCAGGGCCTGCTCGGGGCCGGGCGCCTCGGCGGTGAGGAGAAGGTCGCGGATGGTGCGGCCCTCGACGATCTCCATCACGATGTACGGCACGCTCTGGCCGCCCACGAAGTCCTCGCCGGAGTCGTACACGGCGACGATCGCGTGGTGGTTGAGACCGGCCACCGACTGGGCCTCGCGCGTGAAGCGGGCCTTGGACACCGGGTCCTCGGCGAGATCGGCGCGCAGCAGTTTGACCGCGACGGTGCGGCCGAGACGCACGTCCTCGGCCGCGAACACCTCGGCCATACCGCCCCGCCCGAGTCTCCGGGTCAGCCGGTACCGGCCGTCGCCGACCAGCCCGCCGTTGCCCCAGTTCTCCGGCGCGTCTGACATACCGCCGCCAGTCGCCTCGGGGTCGGACGGGCCCTGAGCGCGCTGCTGTGCCATCAGTCCTCGCCGTCGTTTCTGCCCGCGGTGCGCGCGGTGTTGTTACGGTCTCCGTCGGCCACGCTACAGCCTCCGCGCAAGCCTCCGGTCCCGGATGAGCCCCTGACGAGCTCCGCCGCCGGTCCGAGACGGACCGGTCATGAAACCTGTACAACCTGCCGGCGTGCAAATCCTGTGTACCGGCCGCGAGCCACCTGTAACGCTTCCGCGACGCTTGTTTCTCGTAGGGTCACGGAACGGGCACCGAGCTTGACGTGTCAGGGCCCTGCGGCAGACTTGGCCGGGAATAGCACTTTCGATCAACGGCAGTCAACGGCAGCGACGACGGTCAGCGGCAGACAACGGCGCCTGAAGGCCTACGGGGGACGGGGAACATGAGCCAGGACGGCGCACAGGGCGGGCACGCGGGGCGGGCGCTCGCCGGCGGCCGCTATCAGCTGCGCGACTTGCTCGGCCAGGGCGGCATGGCCTCGGTGCATCTCGCCTACGACTCGGTGCTCGACCGCCAGGTCGCGATCAAGACGCTGCACACCGAACTGGGCCGTGAACAGGCCTTCCGCGAGCGCTTCCGCCGCGAGGCCCAGGCAGTGGCCAAGCTCACGCACACCAACATCGTCTCGGTCTTCGACACCGGTGAGGACGAGGTGGGCGGCCTGACGACGCCGTACATCGTCATGGAGTACGTGGAAGGCCGCCCGCTCGGCTCGGTGCTCGACGAGGACGTACGGCAGCAGGGCGCGATGCCCGCCGACAAGGCGCTGAAGATCACCGCGGACGTGCTGGCCGCGCTGGAGATCAGCCACGAGATGGGCCTGGTCCACCGCGACATCAAGCCCGGCAACGTGATGATGACCAAGCGCGGGGTCGTCAAGGTGATGGACTTCGGCATCGCGCGCGCGATGCAGTCCGGCGTCACCTCGATGACGCAGACCGGCATGGTCGTCGGCACCCCGCAGTACCTCTCGCCCGAGCAGGCGCTGGGCCGTGGCGTGGACGCCCGCTCCGACCTGTACTCGGTCGGCATCATGCTGTTCCAACTGGTCACCGGCCGGCTGCCGTTCGACGCGGACTCGCCGCTGGCGATCGCGTACGCGCATGTGCAGGAGGAGCCGGTGGCGCCCTCCTCGATCAACCGGTCGCTGCCGCCGGCCCTGGACGCGCTGGTCGCCCGCGCGCTGAAGAAGAACCCGAACGAGCGTTTCCCGACCGCCGTCGCCATGCGCGACGAGTGCCTGCGCGTCGCCGCCTCCTTCCAGGCGGCTCCGCCGAGCATCGTCCCGGGCACCCCCGCGCAGAGCGGCGCGGGCGTCGGCTCCGCCGTCTTCCCGCCGATCGGCCAGAACACCCCCCAGCCGCCCCTGGGCAACGTCCAGACCCCGTACCAGCCGGCCCCGGCCCACAACCCGTACGGCACCCCGGCGCCGGCCCCGTCGTACGGCTACCCGCAGCAGGGCGGTTACCAGACGCCGGCCCCGGCCTACGGTCACCAGCAGGGCCCGCCCACGCCTCCGGCGTACAACCTCTCCCCCCAGTCCCCGGCCCCGGGGTCCCCGGGCGGGGCCAAGGGCAACAGGACGGTGGTCATCGGTTCCGCCGTGGTCGCGGTGGTGGCGGTGGGCTCGCTGCTCCTGAGCCTCGCGTTCAACGGCGACGACGACACCGGCGGCGGTGGCGGCGGCTCCAGCCCCTCCGCGTCGACGACGAAGGCGGCGGGCTACCGCGGTCCGGACACGTCCAAGACCATCGAGTCGACGGAGTGCTCCGAGCCGGAGGAGTCGTACAACGACCCCGACAAGATCCGGGTGCCGGACTTCAAGTTCAAGTACCTCCAGTCGGTCAAGTCCTGTTTCCAGGCGGCCGGCTGGAAGATGAAGATCAAGTACGTGGACGAGAACACCTACGGCGACGGCGCGGTCATGGACCAGTTCCCGTCCGCCGGGACGGACGTCGACCCGGAGGACATGCCGGAGATCGAGCTGAGCGTGTCGACGGGCAACCCGGCGTCCTGAGGACAGGCAAGAAAAGAAGGGCCCGGCTTCCCGCCGGGCCCTTGAGTCGTCTACGGCTGTGAGAACACGCTGTGCCTACAGGTACGGCCCGCCCGAACGGCCGCCGGCACGCGGGTCGTCGACGCCCTCGTGGACCACGCCCGGAGGCAGTGCGCGGCGCATCTGCTCCAACTGCGCGCGGGCGGCCATCTGCTGGGCGAAGAGGGTGGTCTGGATGCCGTGGAAGAGGCCCTCCAGCCAGCCCACCAGCTGAGCCTGCGCGATGCGCAGTTCGGCGTCGCTCGGGGTGGAGTCCTCGTTGAACGGCAGGGAGAGCCGCTCCAGCTCCTCGACGAGCTCCGGCGCCAGGCCGTCCTCCAGCTCCTTCACCGAGCTGGCGTGGATCTCCTTCAGCCGGGCCCGGCTCGCCTCGTCCAGGGGAGCCGCACGCACCTCCTCCAGCAGCTGCTTGATCATGCTGCCGATCCGCATGACCTTCGCCGGCTGCTCGACCTGCTCCGTCACCGGGATCTCACGGGAGTCCTCGTCGGCGTCGACGCCGCCCAGCGCCATGCCGTCCTGGCCCACGACCAGGATCTTCTGGGCGGTCTCCGGCGACCTTTCGTTCCTCGGCATCTCCATGCCGCCATTCTCTCGCACGCCACCACCTCGTCATCGTGGTGCCCCCCTCGGGGAGTGATCCACCGTTTCCGTCCGGTGTCCCGGCCGGCACACGTTCGGCCCCGTCCGGAATGCGGGCCGATCACCGGAAGGTGAGGCTGGTGGCCTCATTCCTTGGCGACTGACACCGGGAGGGGGTCACGGGCGTGACTCCATGGCGGCGGGGGTTGTGTGCGGTGGGGGTGGGAGCGGCTGTCCTGCTGGCCGGGGGCGCGCCGGCGTACGGGGGTGTTTCGACGTACGGGAGCGTATCGACGTACGGAGGCGTATCGGCGTACGGGAGCGTGTCGACGTACGCCGCCGACCCGGTGGCCGCCCGCCCGTCGCCCTCCTCCACCGGGCCCGACCGGGCCGGGAGCCGGGCCGGTGAGGGGCGGGCGCGGCCGGGACGGCCGGACGTGGCGGAGGACGAGGAGACGGAGCAGGAGGAGACGGAGCAGGAGACAGGGGAGGACGGGACGGCGCAGGACGAGGCGCAGGACTCGGGCGCCTCCGCCGGAGCCGACCCCGAAGCCGTGCCGGAGTCGCCCGACGAGGCCGCCGCCGCGCCGGTGGACTCCGCGGCGCCGCGGGAGGGCGTGGGACGGGCCGCCGCGCGAGGGGAGCGGGCCGGACCCGTGCTGCGGATCCTGCCGCTGGGCAGCGGGCTCGTCCTCATCGGCCTCGGCCTCGCCCTCGCCCTCGCCGCCCTGCGGCTGCGGCGGCCCTGACGCGGGTCCCCTACGCCCCCGGCGACGACGGCGTCACCAGCAGCACCTTGCCGACGTGGCCGCTGTCCTCGACGACCCGGTGCGCCGCGGCCGCGTCGCTCATCGGGACCTCGCGGTCGACGACCGGACGGACATGACCGGCCGCGATCAGGGGCCAGACGTGTTCCCGCACGGCGGCGACGATGGCCGCCTTCTCGCCCGGCGGACGGGCTCGCAGCGAGGTCGCGCTGATGGCCGCGCGCTTGGCCAGGAGGGCGCCGATGTTCAGCTCGCCCTTGGCGCCGCCCTGCATGCCGATGATCGCGAGCCGTCCGTTGACGGCCAGGCCGCGGATGTTGCGGTCCAGGTACTTCGCGCCCATGTTGTCGAGGATGACGTCGGCACCGGCGCCACCGGTGGCCGCCTTCAGCTCGTCGACGAAGTCCTGCTCGCGGTAGTTGATCAGGATGTCCGCGCCCAGCTCCGCGCAGTGGTCCAGCTTCTCCTTCGTACCGGCGGTGACCGCGACCTTCGCGCCGACCGCCTTGGCGAGCTGGATCGCCATGGTGCCGATGCCGCTGGAGCCGCCGTGCACGAGCAGGGTCTCGCCGGGGCGCAGGTGGGCGACCATGAAGACGTTCGACCAGACCGTGCAGGTCACCTCGGGGAGCGCGGCGGCCTGCCGGAGGCCGACGCCCTCGGGGACGGACAGCAGCTGGCCGGCCGGCACGACGGCCTTCTCGGCGTAGCCACCGCCCGAGAGCAGCCCGCACACCTCGTCGCCGACGGTCCAGCCGGAGACCCCCGGGCCGAGCGCGGCGACCCGCCCCGAGCACTCCAGGCCGGGGTGGGGGGAGGCGCCGGGCGGCGGGTCGTAGAAGCCCTGCCGCTGCAGGATGTCGGCGCGGTTGACGGCGCTGGCCACCACCTCGACCAGGACCTCGCCCTCGCCGGGTACGGGATCGGGGACCTCGTCCCACACCAGCGCCTCGGGACCACCAGGTTCGGGAATCGTGATCGCATGCATGGGAGGGACGCTACTCCTCGGCCCCGGCCGGGGCTCCTCCGGGAAATCCGGGTAGGACGAGCGATCCGGGGGACGGCCTCGCCGACACCCCCGGCACCCCGCCTAGTCGACGCGGACGATCGTGATCAGCCGGTCCGTCAGTTGCAGGGCGCCGATGGCCGGATCGTCGTAGGCGAGGACCCGGTGCCCGCGGACGACGCTGACCACCAGGTCGGCCGTCTCGCGGGGGCCGCGGCCCGCCTCCGCCTTGGTGACGGTCCGTTCGACGAGGTCCAGCCCGCTGCCCTGCTGTATCAGGTCCTCCATGACCAGACCGGCCGAGGGGCTGAGCACCGACAGTCCCAGCAGCCGGCCGGCCGCTCCGGCACTGGTGATGACCTCGTCGGCGCCGGACTGCTTGAGCAGCGGCGCGTTCTCCTCCTCCCGCACCGCGGCCACGATCTTCGCGGCCGGGTTGAGCTGGCGGGCCGTCAGCGCCACGAGAACGGCCGTGTCGTCGCGCTGGGTCGCGATGATGATCCGCCCCGCCCGCTGCACCTCGGCCTGCCGCAGCACCTCGCTGCGGGTGGCGTCCCCGACCACGCCCTCGTAGCCCTCGGCGGTCGCCGCGTCGATCACCTTCGCGCCGGGGTCGATCACCACGACCTGGTCCTTGCGCAGCCCCGACGCACAGGCCGTCCGGATCGCGGACCGTCCCTTCGTACCGAATCCGACGACGACAATGTGGTCGCGCAAAGGGGACCTCCGGAACGGGAACGGATGCGGACTCATGGACCGTGTTGCTTCCTGACGGGCACCGGCCCGCCGGGAACCATGGTGCCCGTCGATCGGATCACGGCCACAGGGGGCGCACGATGAAGGACCAGGAACGACAGAGCGCCGGCCCGATGCGGCTCTCCCTCTTCAGGTCCCTGTGGTACCGCTCCCGGACGGAGGCGCGCGACGACGCCGAGGCGGGGCGTTCCATCACGATGCCGGTGAACGTGGGCGCGCCGCCGCTCCTGCAGGTGCTGCGCCGCCTCGCCCTCGCCCTGATGGTGTTGGCCCTGACCACGCTGATCGTCTACGCCGACCACGAGGGCTACCACGACAACTCCGACGGCTCCGTCGACTTCCTCGACGCCGCCTACTACGCCACGGTCACCCTCTCCACGACCGGCTACGGCGACATCACCCCGGTCAGCGACACCGCGCGGCTGGTCAACATCCTCGTCATCACCCCGCTGCGCGTGGTGTTCCTGATCATCCTGGTCGGCACCACCCTGGAGGTGCTCACCGAGCGCACCCGGCAGCAGGTCCGCATCCATCGCTGGCGGATGCGCACGCGCGACCACGTCGTGGTCGTCGGGTACGGCACGAAGGGCCGGCACGCGGTGAAGACGCTCGTCGGGCAGGGCATCGCCCGGGACCGGATCGTGATCGTGGACGCCCAGCACAAGGCCGCCGAAGCGGCCGGTGACGACGGGCTGGTGGCGGTCACCGGGGACGCCACCCGCAGCGAGGTGCTGCGGCGGGCCGAGGTCCAGCGCGCCTCCCGGGTGATCGTGGCCCCGCAGCGGGACGACACGGCCGCCCTGGTCACCCTGACGGCCCGGCAGCTGAACCGGCGCGCCACCATCGTCGTGGCCGCCCGGGAGGACGAGAACGTGCCGCTGCTCCGCCAGTCCGGGGCGGACACCGTGGTCACCAGCTCCTCCTCCGCGGGCCGGCTGCTCGGCGTCTCGATGGTCAGCCCGACCGTGGCGAAGACCCTGGAGGACCTGATGACCCTCGGCAGCGGGCTGGACATCGTCGAACGCCCGGTCACCGAGGGGGAGACGGGGCAGCCGCCCCGCAGCTCGGCGGACCTGGTCGTGGCGGTCGTCCGGGGCAGGGAACTGATCGACTACGCCGACCCCCGGCTCACACAGCTGCGGCAGGGGGACCGCGTGATCACGGTCCGCCGCGCCGTCCCGGCACCCGAACAGGCGTGAGGCGCCGCCCTTCGTGGCGCGTTCGGGGGGTCCGTCAGGGCGGTCCTTCCAGGTCGGACCGATCAGGCACGGTCCTTCCGCGGACGCCGCACCTGACGATGTTTCACGTGAAACACGCGGCGACCCCGGCCGTCGCCCACGGCAGGTCGAGGAGTTCCGTCTCCTGGCCCGGCCGGACACCACCCGGCGGTACGACGGCCAGGGCGTCGGCCGCCGCGATGCCCCGCAGCATGGCCGGACCGTTGTAGCGCAGCGGCACGGCATGGTCGCCCCGCAGCACCACCGGGACGAGCCGGGTGTCGTACGGATGCCCGTGGGCCTCGTCCCGCAAGGGCAGCGTGTACGGCTCCGGCGCCGGGCGGGCGGCCAGGGTGGCCAGCAGCGGGCCGGCCAGCGTGAGCAGCCCGGAGACGGCCGCGAGGGGGTTGCCGGGCAGGCCGACGAGGTGCTGGTCGTCCCTGACGCGGGCCAGCAGCATCGGGTGGCCGGGACGCACCTGGACGCCGTCGACGAGGAGTTCGGCCCCGACGCGGCGCAGGACGGGATGGACGTGGTCGACCGGGCCGGAGGCGGTGCCACCGGTGGTGACGATCAGGTCGGCGGCGGACGACGTGACGGCCCGGTGCAGGGCCTCCGCGTCGTCGCCGAGCCGGCGCACGGCCGTGACCTCGGCGCCCAGGGCCCGCAGCCAGGACGGCAGCATCGGGCCGAGCGCGTCCCGGATGAGACCGTCGTGCGGGCGGCCCTCGGTGAGCAGTTCGTCGCCCAGGACGAGCACCTCGACCCGGGGACGGGGTACGGCGGCCAGCGTGTCGTACCCGGCGGCCGCCGCGAGGCCGAGCACGGCCGGGGTCACCACCGCGCCGGCGGGCAGCAACTGATCGCCGCTGCGGCACTCCTGGCCCCGCGGGCGGATGTCCTGTCCGTGGCTCAGGTCCCGGAGGGGGTGCAGCCGGCCCTGGGCGTCGGTGCGGCCGTGCTCGCTGCGCAGGACCGCGGTGGTGTCCGGGGGGATCCGGGCGCCGGTGGCGATACGGGCTGCCTCGCCGTCGGCGAGGGGTGCGGGCGCGGCGCTCCCGGCGAGCACGCCCTCGTCCCGGACCAGCCAGGGGCCGGGGCCCGCGACCGCGAACCCGTCCATGGCGGAGGTGTCGAAGGAGGGCAGGTCGGTGAGGGCCGTCAGGGGGGCGGCGAGGACGAGTCCGAGGGCGTCGCCGAGGGTCACGGAGACGGGGGCGCGGCGGGCGGCGTGGAAGCGGGCGGCCCGGGCGGCGACGGTCCGGGCCTCGGGCCAGGCGGTGGCCCGATGGCGGCCGGCCGCGGGGGACGCCCCGTGACCGGGGTCCGGAGCAGGGGTGCCGGGGGCGGGGCGGGTGCCCCCGCCTTCGGCCCGCGCGGCCCCCGGCCCGGGTCCGGGGTCACCGGCCGGGCGGGCGGGGCCCTTGCCGTCGTTCACGAGGGCGAGCACCTCCTCGACGTCGAGGTCCTCCGCATCGAGGCCCTCCCTGTCCCGGCCCTCCCGGATGCCGCGGCGGGTCATCCGGCGTCCGGTCCCTTGTCGCCGGGCCCGGCGGTGCCGGAGCCCTCCTGCTCCGCCTCCTCCGCCCAGCGCAGGGCCAGGGCGGCGGCCTTGCGGGCCGCCTCGGCGACGGCCTCGGGGCCTCCCCGGGCCTGTGCGGCGGCGTAGCCGACCAGGAAGGTGGTCAGCGGCGCCGCGGGCCGGGCCACCCCGTGGGCGGCGTCCCGGGCGAGGTCGAGCAGCACGCCGGTGTCGACGTCGAGGTCGACGCCGAGTTCGTCCTTGACTGCGGAAATCCATTCGTCCAACACGTGGTCATGCTCCCTGATGCGTGTCCTGGCGGTGGCGATGTCGTCCCAGGTGTCGCAGTCGAAGGACGCGACGGGGTCGGGGACGCGAGTGAGGTCGAGCCCGGCGGTCAGCCGGCGCAGGGGCAGCCCCGTCAGGCCGCCGTGGGCCGTGGTCAGCAGCGCCAGCTCCCGGCGCAGGGCGGCCGTGCGGTAGGCGGCGACGAGCGGCTGGTCACGGCCGTCGCCGTCGGTGAGCAGCGCGCCCTCGGCCGCGCCGGCGCGCAGGGCGTCCAGCAGCCGCCGTACGGTGCCGGCCGCGAGGAAGGGCAGGTCGGCGGAGAGGACGAGGACGTCGTCGGCCGTGGTGCTGCCCAGACCGGCGTCCAGCGCGGCCACGGGGCCCGCGCCCGGTGGGTCCTCGCGCTCCCAGCGCACCGGCCGGGAGGTGGGCCGGGGGTCGGCGACCACGACGGTGGTGCGGGCGTCGGCGCAGGCGGCGAGCACCCGGTCGAGCAGCGCCCGCCCGCCCACGCGCACGGCGGGCTTGTCGGCGCCGCCGAGGCGCCGGGCGCCGCCGCCGGCGAGCACGACGGCGTCGTACGGGGCGGTGGCCCGCCCCGCCGGACGGCCGGCCGGGGTGCCGGAGAGCTCGATCGAGGTCACCCCCTGAGTATGCGGGCCTCCTCGATCACAGGGAACGCGGGTGTCCCGTGATCACAGGGTGCGCAGCAGCACCGCCGGCTGTTCCACGCAGTCCGCCACGTACCGCAGGAAGCCGCCGGCCGTGCCGCCGTCGCACACCCGGTGGTCGAAGGTGAGCGAGAGCTGGACGACCTGGCGCACGGCCAGCTCGCCCTCGTGCACCCACGGCTTGGGGACGATCCGGCCGACGCCGAGCATGGCCGCCTCGGGGTGGTTGATGATCGGCGTGGAGCCGTCGACGCCGAACACGCCGTAGTTGTTCAGCGTGAAGGTCCCGCCGGTCAGCTCACCGGGGGTGAGGCGGCCGTCCCGGGCCGCCTCGGTGAGCCGGGCGAACTCCGCGGTGAGCCCCTCGGCGTCGCGGGCGTGGGCGTCCCGGACGACGGGGACGACCAGCCCCCGCTCGGTCTGCGCGGCGAAGCCCAGGTGCACGTGGTCGAACCGGACGATCTCCCTCGCCTCCAGGTCGACGGTGGAGTTCAGCTCGGGGAACCGGGCCAGGGCGGCCGTGCAGACGCGGGCCAGGAGGGCGAGGAGGGAGATCTTCGGGCCTCCGGCTGCGTTCATCGCCGTACGGGCGCGCATCAGCTCCGTCGCGTCGGCGTCCACCCAGCAGGTGGCGTCGGGGATCTCGCGGCGGCTGCGCGAGAGCTTGTCGGCGACGGCACCGCGGACGCCCTTGAGGGGGACGCGGTGACCGCCGGTGAGGGCGGAGGAGGCGGGGGCAGGTGTCGGTTCCGCGTGCGCGGGCGGCGCGGCCGCCGGCTGAGGGTGCTGCCGAGCCGGCCGGGCGGCCGCCGCCCGCAGCGCGTTCTCCACGTCCGCCCGCAGGATCAGCCCGTCGGGTCCGGAGCCCGTCAGCTCCCGCAGGTCCAGGCCGTTCTCGCGCGCGAGCCGGCGGACGAGGGGCGAGATCACCGGGACGGGGCCTTCCGGGTGCACCGGCAGCTCACGGCCGCCGGCCGGACCGTCGGGCGCCGGGAGAAGCCCCTCCGTCCCGGTGGACGCGGCGGGAGCCGCGGCCGGCGCGGGGGCGGCCGGCGCGGGCTGCACCGGCCGGACGCGCCTGCGTCGCGCGGGCGCCTCCGAGGTGCCGTAGCCGACCAGCACGTTGCCCGAGCCCTCGGTGTCACCGCCGGAGGCCGGTGCGCCGACGGCGACCGTGATCAGCGGGGCGCCGACGGGCAGTTCGGTGCCCTCCTCGCCGAAGCGGGCGGTGACCACACCGCCGTAGGGGCAGGGCACCTCGACCATCGCCTTGGCCGTCTCGACCTCGACGACCGGCTGGTCGACGGCGACCACGTCGCCGACCTGGACCAGCCAGCGCACGATCTCCGCCTCGGTGAGGCCCTCACCGAGGTCGGGCAGCTTGAACTCCAGCACCTGTGCCATCAGTTCCCGGCCTCCCACTGCAGCCGTGCCACGGCGTCCAGGATGCGGTCGACGCCGGGCAGGTGGTGGCGCTCCAGCATCGGCGGCGGGTAGGGGATGTCGAAGCCGGCGACCCGCAGGACCGGTGCCTCCAGGTGGTGGAAGCAGCGCTCCGTGACCCGGGCCGCGATCTCGCCGCCCGGGCCGCCGAAGGAGCCCGACTCGTGGACGACGACGGCGCGGCCGGTGCGGCGGACCGAGGCGGCGACCGTCTCGTCGTCGAAGGGCACCAGGGAACGCAGGTCGACGACTTCGAGGTCCCAGCCCTCGGCACGGGCCGCCTCGGCGGCTTCGAGGCAGACCGGGACCGACGGGCCGTAGGTGATGAGGGTGGCGCTGCGGCCGGGGCGGCGGACCACCGCCCGGCCGATCGGTTCGACGTCCGTCGGGTGCTCCGGGTTCCAGGAGTCCTTGGACCAGTACAGCCGCTTGGGCTCGAGGAAGACCACCGGGTCGTCGGAGGCGATCGCGGCGCGCAGCAGACCGTAGGCGTCGGCGACGGTGGCGGGCGTGACGACATGGAGCCCCGGAGTCGCCATGTAGTACGCCTCGGAGGAGTCGCTGTGGTGCTCGACGCCGCCGATGCCGCCGCCGTAGGGGACGCGGACGGTGATCGGCAGGGGCATGCGGCCGCGGGTGCGGTTGCGCATCCGGGCGACATGGCTGATGAGCTGCTCGAACGCCGGGTAGGCGAAGGCGTCGAACTGCATCTCCACGACCGGGCGCAGACCGTACATGGCCATGCCGACGGCGGTGCCGAGGATGCCGGCCTCGGCGAGCGGGGTGTCGGTGCAGCGGTCCTCGCCGAACTCCTTGGCGAGCCCGTCGGTGACCCGGAAGACACCGCCGAGGGTGCCCACGTCCTCGCCCAGGACGTGCACGGACGGGTCGGCGGCCATCGCGTCGCGCAGCGCGCGCGTGAGGGCCTGCGCCATGGTGGCGGGCTTGAGGGCGACGGTCGTCATCGGTGCGCACTCCCCTGGTCGGCGTGCTCCGCGTCGAGCTCCGCCCGCAGCAGGGCCCGCTGTTCCCGCAGCTGGGGGGTGTCCTCGGCGTACACGTGCGCGAAGAGGTCCATGGGGTCGAGGGCCGCGTCCTGGTTCATGCGGGCGCGCAGGTCGGCGGCCATCGCCTCGGCGGCGTCGCGCGCGGCCTGCCGGGTGTCCTCGTCGAGCAGACCGCGGGCGGTGAGCTCGCGCTCGAGGAGCAGGATCGGGTCGTGCTCGCGCCAGGTCTCGACCTCGGCGTCACCGCGGTAGCGGGTCGCGTCGTCGGCGTTGGTGTGCGCCTCGATGCGGTACGTGACGGCCTCGACGAGGGTCGGGCCGCCGCCCTCGCGGGCGTGCCGTACGGCCTCGGTGAGGACCTCGTGCACGGCGGCGGCGTCGTTGCCGTCGACCAGGCGGCCCGGCATGCCGTATCCGACGGCCTTGTGGGCCAGGGAGGGAGCGGCGGTCTGCTTGGCGAGCGGCACGGAGATCGCGAAGCCGTTGTTCTGGACCAGGAAGACGACCGGGGCCTGCCAGACGGCGGCGAAGTTCAGCGCCTCGTGGAAGTCGCCCTCGCTGGTGCCGCCGTCGCCGACCATGGCGAGCGCGACCACGTCGTCGCCCTTGAGCCGGGCGGCGTGCGCGAGACCGACGGCGTGCGGGAGCTGGGTGGCGAGCGGCGTGCTCAAGGGGGCCACGCGGTGCTCGTACGGGTCGTAGCCGGTGTGCCAGTCGCCGCGCAGCAGCGTGAGCGCCTCGACGGGGTCCACGCCGCGGGCGACGACCGCGAGGGTGTCGCGGTAGCTCGGGAAGAGCCAGTCGCGGTCCTCCAGGGCCAGCGCGGCGGCGACCTCGCAGGCCTCCTGGCCGGTGCTGGAGGGGTAGACGGCGAGCCGGCCCTGTTTGGTCAGGGCGGTGGCCTGCGTGTTGTAGCGGCGGCCGCGCACCAGGTCGGCGTACAGCCGCCGCAACAGCTCCGGGTCGGCCTGTGCGGCCTTCTCGGTGCCGAGGACGCGACAGGGCTCGGCGTCGGGCAGCAGCGGCGCGGGATCTGTGCGGGGCTGCCAGGCGGGCGGCGGGGTCGGCCGGTACGCGCCCCGCTGCTCCATGACCGTCATGACGGCACCTCCTCGTGGGAGCGGCTACGGGAGGCGTGTCGGCTTGTGACCCGCCTCACCTACCGATTGTTCGGTCGCCGGCACATTTTGGCTACAGGGGCCCCGAGGCTGTGGACAAACGGTTCTCCACAGCCTGAGATGGACGCAGGACGTCCATGGCGGAGAGGCGGGGGGACATGGCAGCTGAACAAATGGCCGAGGGCCCGGAGGGCGGGGAGGAGCTTCCCCCGGCACGGCCGCTCGACGCCATCGACCGGGACATCCTGCAGATGCTCCAGGCGGACGGACGCGCGTCGATACGGTCGGTGGCCGAGCGCGTGCACGTGTCCCGCGCCAACGCCTACGCACGGATCAACCGGCTCGTCGAGGACGGGGTGATCCGCGGCTTCGGCGCCCGGGTCGACCATGAGCGCGCGGGTCAGGGGACGAGCGCGTACATCACGCTGAAGATCGTGCAGAACACCTGGCGGACCGTGCGCGAGCAGCTCAGACAGCTGCCCGGCGCCTCCCACATCGCCCTGGTGGGCGGGGACTTCGACGTCCTGCTGCTGGTGCACACGTCCGACAACAGGGCGCTGCGCGAGGTGGTGCTGACCCGGCTCCAGGCCATCCCCGAGGTGCTCAGCACCCGAACGCTGCTGGTGTTCGAGGAGGAGGACCTGGAGCCGCAGGGCTGAGGGCTAGCGCTCGGTGCGCAGGCCGCCGAAGACCAGCCGCACCACCGCGTCGGCCACGTCGCCCTCGGCCATCCCGCGGCCGCCCGGCCGGTACCACTCGACGATCGAGTTGATCATTCCGAAGACCAGCCGGGTGGCGAGCCGCACCTCCACGTCGACCCGGAGGTCCCCGTCGGCGGCGGCCGCCTTCAGCAGCTCGGCGACCCTGTGGTCGAAGTCGCGGCGGCGCTCCAGGGCCCACCGCTCGGTGCCGGTGTTGCCGCGCACGCGCAGCAGCAGCGTGACGTAGGGCAGTTCGCCGATGAGCACCTCGACCATGCGCCGCACGACGTACTCCAGACGCTCCGCGGCGCGCCCCACGCACGCGTGCTCCTCGTCGAGGATCCCGAACAGACCGTCCAGGGCGCGGCTGACGGCCCGGCGCAGCAGTTCCTCCTTGCCGGCCACGTGGTGGTAGATCGACGACTTGGAGATGCCCGCCGCCTTGGAGAGGTGCTCCATCGAGGTGCCGTCGTAGCCGCGCTCGTTGAACACCTGGACCGCCACGGAGAGCAGGGTCTCCGGGGTGTACGTGTCGCGCTTGACGGTGGTCACGAGGCGCCCTCCCGCTTCTCGGTGGCGAAGGAGTGCCGGTAGAGGGCGAGGGACGGCGCGTAGCGGCCGGAGGGGTCGCGCTCGTGCAGGTCGTCCAGGAGGGAGAAGGCCCACATGCGGCCCAGCCTGCGGCTCCACTCGAAGGGGCCGAGGGGGTAGTTCACCCCGAGGCGCATCGCGGTGTCGATGTCCTCCTCGGTGGCGACGCCCTTGGCGACGGCGTCGTGCGCGAGGTCGACGATCCGGGCGACCGTGCGGGCGACGATCATGCCGGGGACGTCGCCGATGA
Source organism: Streptomyces sp. NPDC000345 (assembly GCF_042898825.1). Classification (NCBI taxonomy): domain Bacteria; kingdom Bacillati; phylum Actinomycetota; class Actinomycetes; order Kitasatosporales; family Streptomycetaceae; genus Streptomyces; species Streptomyces sp. NPDC000345. Next base: position 340,714 of record NZ_JBIAZE010000009.1, on the reverse strand, counting down.
CGCTGACGTCCTTGCCGAGCGCCTGGAACAGGCCGACCGCCTCGGACAGGGTCTGCTGGGAGGTGTCCTGGGAGGCGGACAGGGCGATGCGGGTGGCCTTGCGGTAGTCCAGGGCCAGGTCGAAGTACACGACGTCGCGGAACTCCACCGAGGTCTGGCCGTCGGCGAGGGCGAGCTGGCCGCCGCCGGGCAGCACCAGCCGGGTGCCGTGGTCCTCCTCGTCCTCGCGGACCTGGATGCCCGCCTCGCGGATCAGCGCGAGCAGTTCCGAGGCGGGGCCCAGGTCCCCCTCGGCGACGACGTAGGCGGGCGCCTGCTGCTTCTCGGCGGTGTGCGGCTCGGCGCGCTCGGCGGTGCCGCTCCCGTCGCCGTAGTCGTACCAGCCCTGGCCGGTCTTGCGGCCCAGACGGCCGGACTCCACCAGGCGGCGCTGGGCGAGCGAGGGGGTGAAGCGCACGTCCTGGAAGAAGGACTGCCACACGGAGTGCGTGACCGACTCGTTGACGTCCTGGCCGATCAGGTCGGTCAGCTCGAAAGCGCCCATCCGGAAGCCGCCGGACTCGCGCAGGATCGCGTCGATGGTGGCCGGGTCGGCGCCCTGCGCCTCGTAGACGGCGAACGCCTCGGCGTAGAACGGCCGCGCGATGCGGTTGACGATGAAGCCGGGGGTGTCGGCGCAGGCGACCGGCGTCTTGCCCCAGGAGCGTGCCGTCTCGTACGCGCGCGTGGCGGACGTGACGTCGGTGGCGTACCCGGAGACGACCTCGACCAGCGGCAGCACCGGCGCCGGGTTGAAGAAGTGCAGGCCCACGAAGCGGCCCGGGTTGCGCAGGGCGCCGCCGACGGCCGTCACCGACAGGGAGGAGGTGTTGGTGGCGAGCAGACAGTCCTCGCCGACGACCTCCTCCAGACGGCGGAAGAGGTCCTGTTTGACGTCCAGCTGCTCCAGGACGGCCTCGACGACCAGAGCGCAGTCCGCGAGGTCGGCGAGGCTCTCGGCGGGCCGCAGACGGGCGCGCGCGATGTCCCGGTCGGCGCCGGCGAGACGGTTCTTCTCGACGAGCCGGTCGAGGCGGGCGCCGATCGCGGCGGCCGCTTCCCGGGCCCGGCCGGGGACGGCGTCGTACAGCCGTACGGGGTGGCCCGCGACCAGCGCGACCTGGGCGATGCCCTGGCCCATGGTGCCGGTGCCGACGACGGCCACGGGGCTGCTGAGGTCGAGTGCTGTCATGTGCGCGATCCTCCCGCACGGGGTTTTCCACAGATGCGGCAGGCCCCCTTGTCCCGACCGATCGTTCGGTTACTCTAGCCCTGACTGGCTGTTCCTGCCCATGTTTCCGCCAGGTCATGAGCTCGACGGAGAGTTCTCAAGACGAGGAGTTGGTCCCGCATGGCCGCCGCCGAACCGACCGCGCACGAACTGATCGCCCAGCACCGGCCCACCCTCGACCAGGCCCTGGAAGCGATCCGCACCCGCGCGTACTGGTCCCCGCACCCGGAGCACCCGAAGGCCTACGGGGAGAACGGCAGTCTGGACGCGGCGGCCGGCGAGGCCGCCTTCGACGCCCTCCTGAACACCCGGCTCGACCTCGGCCAGCCCGGCACCGACGGCTGGGTGGGCGACGAGGTCTCCCCGTACGGCTTCGCCCTCGGCGTGACCTACCCGCACGCGGACGTGGACGTGCTGCTGCCCGCCATGCGAGCCGGGCAGCGCCGCTGGCGGGACGCGGGCGCGGAGGTCCGCGCGGTGGTCTGCCTGGAGATCCTCAAGCGGATCAGCGACCGGACGCACGAGTTCGCGCACGCGGTCATGCACACCTCCGGCCAGGCGTTCATGATGGCCTTCCAGGCGGGCGGCCCGCATGCGCAGGACCGCGGCCTGGAGGCGGTGGCGTACGCGTACGCGGAGCAGGTCCGCACCCCCGGCACGGCCGAGTGGAGCAAGCCCCAGGGCAAGCGCGACCCGCTCGCCATGACGAAGACCTTCACGCCGGTGCCGCGCGGGATCGCCCTGCTCATCGGCTGCAACACCTTCCCGACGTGGAACGGCTACCCGGGCCTGTTCGCCTCCCTCGCCACCGGCAACGCGGTCCTGGTCAAGCCCCACCCGCGCGCGGTGCTGCCGCTCGCGCTGACCGTGCAGGTCGCCCGCGAGGTGCTGGCCGGCGCCGGCTTCGACCCCGACCTGGTCGCGCTGGCCGCCGAGCGCCCGGGCGAGGGCATCGCCAAGACCCTGGCGACCCACCCCGACATCAAGATCATCGACTACACGGGCTCGACCGCCTTCGGCGACTGGCTGGAGGCCAACGCCCGCCAGGCGCAGGTCTACACCGAGAAGGCCGGCGTCAACACGGTGCTCGTGGAGTCGACCGCGCACTACAAGGGCATGCTCGCCAACCTGGCGTTCTCCCTGTCCCTGTACAGCGGCCAGATGTGCACCACCCCGCAGAACCTGCTGATCCCCCGCGACGGCATCCGCACGGACGAGGGCCCGAAGACCTACGACGAGGTGGTCGCCGACCTCGCCCGCGCCGTCGACGGCCTCCTGGGCGACGACGCGCGCGCGAACGCCCTGCTGGGCGCGATCGTCAACCCGGACGTCAAGGCCCGTCTGGAGGCCGCGGCCGGCCTCGGCGAGGTCGCCCTCGCCTCCCGTGAGGTGACCAACCCCGAGTTCCCGGACGCGGTCGTGCGCACCCCGGTGATCGTGAAGCTGGACGGGGCCAAGCCGGACGACGAGGCCGCGTACATGAGCGAGTGCTTCGGCCCGGTCTCCTTCGCCGTCGCCGTCGACTCCGCCGCCGACGCCCTCGCCCTGCTGCGGCGCACGGTGCGTGAGAAGGGCGCGATGACGGTCGGCGCGTACACCACGGACGCCGAGATCGAGCGGGAGGTCGAGGAGGTCTGCCTGGAGGAGGCCGCCCAGCTGTCCCTCAACCTCACCGGCGGGGTGTACGTCAACCAGACGGCCGCCTTCTCCGACTTCCACGGCTCCGGCGGCAACCCGGCGGCGAACGCCGCGCTGTGCGACGGCGCGTTCGTCGCCAACCGGTTCCGGGTCGTCGAGGTGCGTCGGGACGCCTGAGAGACCCGGGGGCCGGGTGAACCGCGCGGCCCCCGGTTCGGCGCGGCGGTCGCGCTCGCGCGGCGGAGCCGCACCGGGACACGGCGGCACGGCACCCGCGCCCCTCAGGGAGCGCCGTGCGCTCCGCAGCTCCAGTGGTACAGCGTCATCGCCACACTGGTCGCCAGGTTGTAGCTGGAGACCTGGGGCCGCATCGGCAGCGACAGCAGATGGTCGGCACGCGCGCGCAATCCGGCGGAGAGGCCGCGGCGTTCCGAGCCGAAGGCCAGCAGGGCGTCGTCCGGGAGTTCGACGCCCCGCAGGTCGTCGCCCTCCGGGTCCAGGGCGAACACCGGCCCGGCGGGCAGCTCGGCCACGGCCAGCCGCTCCACGGCGGTCGCGAAGTGCAGGCCCGCCCCGCCGCGCACCACGGTCGGGTGCCAGGGGTCGAGCGTGCCGGTGGTGACCACGCCGGTCGCGCCGAAGCCGGCGGCCAGCCGGATCACGGCCCCCGCGTTGCCGAGGTTGCGCGGGTCGTCGAGGACCACGACGGGCGCGGTGCGGGGCGTGTGCGCCAGCCTCGCCAGCTGGGTCTCGCGGGCGGGCCGTACGGCCAGCGCGGCCACGGCCGTGGGGTGCGGGCGCGGCACCAGCGAGGCGTACGTCGTCTCCGGGACCTCCGTGAGGAGGGCGTCCAGCGTCCCGCGTACGTCGGGGGCGAGCTCGTCGGCGAGGGCGAGCGCCGCCGCCCGGTCGGCGGTGACCGCGACCGGCACCTCGGCCCCGAAGCGCACGGCGTGCTTGAGGGCGTGGAAACCGTCCAGCAGGACGTGCGAGCCGGCCAGACGGTGCCACTCGCTCACGGGGTCGGTCATGACGGGGAGCCTACGTGGCTGGGCTCGGGGTTCTCGGGTGCCCGCTGCTCCGGCACCGGCGTACCGCCGTCGCGCGAGAACACCAGCGTGCGCGCGCGGACCGCCCAGCCGCCGAGCCGGCGCAGGAACGGCGTGGGCAGGAAGATCGCGTCCGCGGCGATCATCGCCAGGGAGAAGAAGGGCAGGCCGAGGATCACGGCGATCGCGGCGTGCTCGGTGATCATCACCGCCAGCAGCACGTTCTTCACCCGCCGGTTGAACAGCGTGAACGGGAAGGCGACCTGGACGATCACGGTGCCGTACGTCACCAGCATGACCATGGTGCCGCTGCCGGAGAGCAGATCGCCGAGCGCGGGCCAGGGCGAGAAGTAGTCCAGGTGCAGGGGGTAGTACACGGCGGTGCCGTCCTGCCAGCGCAGGCCCTGGACCTTGTACCAGCCGGCCGTCGCGTAGATCAGACAGGCCTCGGCCATGATCACGACCAGGGCGGCGTTGTGCAGGATGTTGGCGATCACGTCGAGCAGGATCCGCGGCTCCGCGGACCGCGTCCGGCGGCCCACGATCCACCACAGGGCGTGCGCTGCCCACACCGTCCACAGCAGCACCGGCACGGTCCAGTGGCTGTGGAACCGGCCCGCCGCCGTCACGGTGCTCAGCGCGAACCCGGAGACGAGCCACAGGGCCGGTCCGACCCGGTCGGAGACCCGCTCGCCCCGCGCGTGCGCCTCCTCGGCGCGGGCCGCGCGGCGGGCGTCCAGCGACCACACCCGGCCGCAGCGCGTGAACACCAGGTAGATCGCCATCAGGTGCAGGACGTTGTCGCCGCCGTCCCCCATGAAGACGCTGCGGTTCTGCAGCGACAGCACGCCGACCATGAACAGCACCGACATCGTGCGGGTGCGCCAGCCCACCAGCAGCAGGGCGCTCGCGAGCACGGCGAGCGCGTAGACGATCTCGAACCACACCCGCCCGTCCGACCACATCAGGGCCGTGAACGCGCCGTTGCTGCCGATCAGCTGCCGGGCCAGGATCCAGCTCCAGGGGCTGTCGGGGCCGTAGAGCTCCTCGCGGTGGGGGAACTCGCGCAGCAGGAACATCAGCCAGGTCGCGCTGAAGCCGATCCGGACCACGGCGCTCTGGTACGGGCCGTGCGCGGACTCGGTGACCCGCGCGATGGCGGCGGACACCGACAGGGTGAACCGGTTCACCGCACGCCTCCCTCGGCCTCGGCGTCCGGCACCGACCACCAGGGCAGCACCCGGTACGCCGGCTTCGTCGACACCTTCTCGGTGCTCCACTTCGGCGGAGTCACGTTGGTGGTGCTGGAGCGGACCTGGACCTGCGCGACCCTCTCCCCGGCGCCGGCCGCGCCGCCGCGGTCCATGCGCAGCACGACGATGCGGCGCAGATAGGTCTCGGACAGGGCGCCGCGCAGGCCGACGGGGCGGTTGTCGGTGCCGTGGGTGGCGGTGAAGAAGTCCCAGGCCCGGCGCAGCTCGTTCTGCTGGGTGTGGCTGGGCACGATGTTGCCGTCGATGGCCCGCCCGTCCTGTGCGGACAGGTCGTACCAGCCGGTGGTGCGCGTGCCGCCGTCCGCGGTGTGGATCCGGGCGCGGACCTGGACGGCGATGTTCTGCTGCAGCGGGTTGGGCGCGAACAGCTTCCAGTTCTGCTCGAACTCCGGGTAGACCCAGTCGTCGATCGCCTCGCCGTGTGCCTTGGTGACCGTGTTCGACGGGGCGACGTGCAGGAACACCATTCCCAGGTGCACACAGACGGTGACCGCGACCACGGCGAGCGCGAGGGCGGCGGCTATCTGGTAGCGCGGGGAGAGCGCGGCCACGCCGGTGCGGGGTGCGGGGTTCCCGGGGGCGGGGGCGTCGCCGCTCACGGCCGGAGTCCGTGCCTCCGGCTCCTCCGGCGTCGTCGGCCCCCCTGAGGCGTCTCTGCCTCCGCGGGGGGCCTCGGGCCCTCCGTCGTACGCGTCCATTCCGCCCCGATCCCCGATTCCGGTCGACTTCCCGTTCCTGCTGCGTCGCGCAATCGCGAACGGTACTCAGCCCCACCCGTGCGGCGCAGCCCCTCCCTGCCCGCAGGTTATCCACAGCGGTTGACACCCTACGACGGCCGTCCCACCATGGATCCGAACGGACCGAACGATCGGTCGGGAGCGACAGGAAGCGATCAAGGGGGACCGCATGGCGACAGCAGCCGCCCACCAGACGGCCGCCGCACGGCCGCACGCCGCCGGAAGCGGCGCGGGCGGGACCGGCACAGGCGACGAGGCCCACCAGCGCGCCTTCGACGCCGCCGTGGCCGCCGACGAGCGCATCGAGCCCCGCGACTGGATGCCCGACGCCTACCGCGCGACGCTGGTGCGGCAGATCGCCCAGCACGCCCACTCCGAGATCATCGGCATGCAGCCGGAGGCCAACTGGATCACGCGCGCGCCCTCCCTGCGCCGCAAGGCCATCCTGATGGCGAAGGTCCAGGACGAGGCCGGCCACGGGCTCTACCTGTACAGCGCGGCCGAGACTCTCGGCGTCGGCCGCGACGAGCTGCTGGACAAGCTGCACTCCGGCCGCCAGAAGTACTCCTCGATCTTCAACTACCCCACCCTGACCTGGGCGGACGTCGGCGCGATCGGCTGGCTCGTGGACGGCGCCGCGATCACCAACCAGGTCCCCCTGTGCCGCTGCTCCTACGGCCCGTACGCGCGCGCGATGGTCCGCGTCTGCAAGGAGGAGTCCTTCCACCAACGCCAGGGGTACGAGCTGCTGCTGGCCCTCAGCCAGGGCACCCCCGAGCAGCACGCCATGGCACAGGACGCCGTGGACCGCTGGTGGTGGCCCTCCCTGATGATGTTCGGCCCGCCCGACGACGAGTCCGCGCACTCCGCGCAGTCGACGGCCTGGAAGATCAAGCGCCACTCGAACGACGAGCTGCGCCAGCGCTTCGTCGACATCTGCGTCCCCCAGGCGCGGTCCCTCGGCCTCACCCTGCCCGACCCGGACCTCAGGTGGAACGAGGAGCGGGGCCACCACGACTTCGGTCCGATCGACTGGACGGAGTTCAAGGAGGTCCTCAAGGGCAACGGCCCGTGCAACGAACAGCGGATCACCCAGCGCAGGCGGGCCCACGAAGAGGGCGCCTGGGTACGGGAGGCGGCCGCCGCCTACGCGGCCAAGCACATGGACGAGAAGGGCGTGGGACAGGTATGACGAACACCGACTGGCCGCTGTGGGAGGTCTTCGTGCGCTCCCGGCGCGGCCTCTCCCACACCCACGCCGGGAGCCTGCACGCGCCCGACGCGGAGTTCGCCCTGCGCAACGCCCGCGACCTGTACACCCGGCGCGGTGAGGGCGTCTCGATCTGGGTGGTGCCGTCCGCGGCGGTCACGGCCTCCTCACCGGACGAGAAGGACCCGTTCTTCGAGCCGTCCGCCGACAAGCCGTACCGGCACCCGACGTTCTACGAGATCCCGGAAGGGGTGAAGCACCTGTGACCACGACCGCCCGGCTCGACGCCGCCGCGCTCGCCCTCGGCGACGACGCCCTGGTGCTCTCCCACCGGCTCGGGGAGTGGATGGGCCACGCGCCCGTGCTGGAGGAGGAGGTCGCCCTCGCCAACATCGCGCTCGACCTGCTCGGCCAGGCCCGCGTCCTGCTGTCCATGGCCGGCGACGAGGACGCACTGGCCTATCTGCGGGAGGAACGCGCCTTCCGCAACCTCCAGCTGGTCGAACAGCCCAACGGCGACTTCGCGCACACCATCGCCCGCCAGCTGTACTTCTCCACCTACCAGCACCTCCTGTATGCCGAACTGGCCGCCGGGGACGGGCCGTTCGCCGGCCTCGCCGCGAAGGCCGTCAAGGAGGTCGCCTACCACCGCGACCACGCCGAGCAGTGGACCCTGCGGCTCGGCGACGGCACGCGGACCAGCCATGAGCGGATGCGGCGGGCGTGCGCGTCCCTGTGGCGGTTCACCGGCGAGATGTTCCGCCCCGTGGACGGCCTGGACACCGACCCGTCCGGAATCGAGACGCCCTGGCTGGAGTCGGTCGGGGCAGTGCTTCGCCGGGCCGGACTGGCGCTGCCGGAAGGCCCGCGGTCCGGAGCCTGGACCGCCGGGGCGGGCCGCCAGGGCCTGCACACCGAGCCCTTCGGGCGGATGCTCGCCGAGATGCAGCATCTGCACCGCAGCCATCCGGGGGCGTCATGGTGACGGCCACCGCGCTGGAGACGGAACTCCTCGAGATCGCCGGTGCGGTCCCCGACCCCGAGCTGCCGGTGCTCTCCCTCCTGGAGCTGGGCGTCGTGCGCGCGGTGCACCTGCGCGGCGCCGACGCGGTCGAGGTCGAGCTGACCCCGACGTACACCGGCTGCCCGGCGCTGGAGACGATGGCGCGGGACATAGAGCAGGCGCTGCGGCAGCGGGGCATGCGGGAGGTCACGGTCCGCACGGTGCTGCGGCCCGCCTGGTCGACCGACGACATCACCGCCGAAGGGCGCCGCAAACTGCGGGAGTTCGGCATAGCGCCGCCCCGCGCCGTGCGCGAGCCGGGCCCCGTGCCGCTGGCACTCGGGCCGACGCGGACCCTCGGCGCCGACCCGGACCCGGTCCGCTGTCCGCACTGCGGCTCCGCCGACACCGAACTGCTCAGCCGGTTCTCGTCCACCGCCTGCAAGGCGCTGCGCCGGTGTCTGGACTGCCGTGAGCCCTTCGACCACTTCAAGGAGTTGTGATGGCCCGCTTCCACCCGCTCCCGGTGGCCGCGGTGGACCGGCTCACCGACGACTCCGTCGCCCTCACCCTCACCGTCCCCGAGGAACTGCGCGAGGAGTACCGGCACCGGGCCGGCCAGCACCTCGCCCTGCGGCGCGTCGCCGACGGCACCGAGATCCGGCGGACGTACTCGATCTGCTCACCCGCCCCCGACCCCTCCGGCGAGGGCCCGCGCACCCTGCGGGTGGGCGTGCGGCTGGTCGAGGGCGGCGCGTTCTCGACGTACGCGCTGAAGGAGATCGCCGTCGGTGACGAGCTGGAGGTGATGACCCCGGCGGGACGGTTCACGCTCGACCCGGCGCCCGGTCTGTACGCGGCGGTCGTCGGCGGAAGCGGGATCACACCGGTGCTGTCGATCGTCTCCACCCTGCTGGCCCGCGAGCCCGGCGCCCGGTTCTGCCTGATCCGCGGCGACCGTACGGCGGCCTCGACGATGTTCCTGGAGGAGGTCGCCGACCTCAAGGACCGCTATCCCGAGCGGCTGCAGCTGGTCACCGTGCTGTCCCGGGAGGAGCAGCAGGCGGGGCTGCCGTCCGGGCGGCTGGACCAGGAGCGGCTGACCGGGCTGCTGCCGGCGCTGCTGCCGGTGGCGGAGGTGGCGGGCTGGTTCCTGTGCGGGCCGTTCGGGCTGGTGCAGGGCGCCGAGCGGGCCCTGCGGGAGCTCGGGGTCGCCCGCTCCCGGATCCACGAGGAGATCTTCCACGTGGACGGCGCGGCACACCCCACACCCACGGCGGCGCCCGCCCACAGCACCGTGACCGCCCGGCTCGACGGCCGGGGCGGCAGCTGGCCCGTGCGGGACGGCGAGTCCGTCCTGGACACGGTCCTGCGCAACCGGCCCGACGCGCCCTACGCCTGCAAGGGCGGCGTGTGCGGCACCTGCCGGGCCTTCCTGGTCTCGGGCGAGGTCCGCATGGACCGCAACTTCGCGCTGGAGCCGGAGGAGACGGAGGCCGGGTATGTGCTGGCCTGCCAGTCGCATCCGCTGACGGAGGCGGTGGAGGTGGACTTCGACCGCTGAGGGGCCGTGCCGGCATGCCAGGCGGCCCCCTCGCCCGGGGGGGCGGCCCTTCCCTGGGGCGCCGGCGCCCCGGGCGTTCCGTGGGCGTCCTGGACGTTCCCTTCTTCTAGAACCTGTTCTATCTTGACGCTCCGTCAGATCAGCTGACCCGCCGGGAGGACAGGCCGTGGACTTCACCTTCACCGAGGAGCAGCAGGCGGCGGCCGAGGCGGCGCGAGGGGTGTTCGCCGGCGTCGCGCCCGACGGCGTGCCGAGCCCCGCGCTCACCCAGGGCCGCCCCGTCGCCGACGACCTCGACCGGGCGCTGTGGGCCAGGCTCGCCGCGGCGGACCTGCTGAGCCTGCTGCTCGACGAGGAGTCCGGCGGGGCCGGCCTGGACGCCGTCGCGCTGTGCCTGGTGCTGCGCGAGGCCGGGAAGGTGCTGGCCCGGGTCCCGCTGCTGGAGACCAGTGCGGCCGCCGCGGCCGTACAGGCCTACGGCGGACCGGAGTTGAGGTCCGCGCTGCTCGCGCGGGCCGGGCGGGGCGAGATCGCGCTGACCGTCGCCGCGAACGGCCGCACCGGGCACGACGCGGCCGAACTCGCCGTGACCGCCCGGCAGGACGGCGGCCGTGACACGGGCGGGGGCGGCGACTGGGTGCTGGACGGGGTGCAGACGGCGGTGCCGTGGGCGTACGAGGCGGACTTCGTCCTCGTGCCGGCGCACACCGGCGACGACCGGAGCGTCCTCGCCGTGGTCGCGCGCGGACAGGAGGGGACCACGCTGGCCGAGCAGATCTCCACGAGCGGCGAGCGGCTCGGCGAACTGCGGCTGGAGTCCGCCCGGATCCCGGCCCGCGACGTCATCACCGCCGACGGCGCCTGGGAGTGGCTGCGGGCGCTGCTGGCCACCGGGACCTGCGCGCTGGCGCTCGGCCTGGGGGACCGTGTCCTCGAAATGACCAGCGACTACGCGAGCAAGCGGGAACAGTTCGGGCACCCGATCGCCAGCTTCCAGGCCGTCGCCGTGCAGACCGCCGACCGCTTCATCGACCTGCGCGCGATGGAGGTCACCCTGTGGCAGGCCGCGTGGCGGACCGCCTCCGGGGCGCCGGGTGCGCTGCCCGCCTCCGGCGATGTCGCCGTGGCCAAGATCTGGGCCTCCGAAGGGGTGCGGCGGATCGTGCAGACGGGACAGCATCTGCACGGCGGGTTCGGCGCCGACGTCGACTACCCGCTGCACCGGTACCACGCCTGGGCCAAACACCTGGAGCTGTCGCTCGGGCCCGCGGCGGCGCACGAGGAGGCCCTGGGCGACCTGCTGGCCGCCCACCCCCTCGGTTGAGGGCCGAGGCGCCTTACAGGACGGACCCCGGCTGTCCGCCGTCGGTCACGACGGGACGGCCGAGGGCGTGCCAGATCTGCATCCCGCCGTCGACGTTCACGGCGTCGATCCCCTGCTGGACGAGGTACATGGTGACCTGGGCCGAGCGGCCGCCGGAGCGGCAGATCACATGGACCCGCCCGTCCTGCGGGGCCGCCTCGGTCAGCTCGCCGTAGCGGGCGACGAACTCGCTGAGGGGAATGTGCAGCGCGCCTTCGGCGTGACCCGCCTGCCACTCGTCGTCCTCACGCACGTCCACCAGGAAGTCGCCGTCCCTGACCTCGCCGACCTCGACCGTGGGCACACCAGCTCCGAAACTCATGGCCCCGACGCTACCCGAAACGCCGCCCGGCACGACGGTCCCGGCTACCCCACCAGTTGCGCCAGCTCCGCCTCCTTCGCGGCGACGTCGGCCAGCAGCTGCTCCGCGATCTCGTCCAGGAGACGGTCGGGGTCGTCCGGGGCCATCCGCAGCATGGAGCCGATGGCGCTGTCCTCCAGGTTGCGGGCGACCGTCGTGAGCAGTTCCTTGCGCTCGGCGAGCCACTCCAGCCGGGCGTAGAGCTCCTCGCTGGGGGTCGGGCGGCGTTCGGCGGGCGCCGGGCCGGCCGCCCACTCCTCGGCCAGCTCCCGCAGCACGGCCTCGTCGCCGCGGGCGTAGGCGGCGTTGACGCGGGTGATGAACTCCTCGCGCCGCGCCCGCTCCTCGTCCTCCTGCGCCAGGTCGGGGTGGGCCTTGCGGGCCAGCTCGCGGTAGAGCTTGCGGGCCTCCTCGCTGGGCCGCACCCTCTCCGGCGGGCGCACCGACTGGTCCGTGAGCATCGCCACGGCCTCCGGGAACAGGCCCTGCCCGTCCATCCAGCCGTGGAACAGCTCCTCGACCCCGGGAATCGGCTGCACCCGGGCCCGCGCCTCCCGCGCCGTGCGCAGATCCTCGGGGTCGCCGGTGCGGGCGGCCCTCGCCTCGGCGATCTGCGCGTCCAGTTCGTCGAGCCGGGCGTACATCGGGCCGAGTTTCTGGTGGTGGAGCCGCGAGAAGTTCTCGACCTCGACGCGGAAGGTCTCCACCGCGATCTCGAACTCGATCAACGCCTGTTCGGCGGCCCGCACGGCCTGTTCCAGCCGCTCCTCGGGCCGCGGCTGCTCAGCTTCGGGGGTCGTCACCCGACCAGCCTAGGCCAAGGGGGCTCCTCCCCGAGACTCCCGTGCCCCACCTGGAGCGGCCCCGCCCTCACACCCCCGTCTCCGCCGCGATCCGTCCCGCCCGGACCGCCGTCACCAGGTCCGTGTGGTCCGCCTCGGTGCGGTCGGCATAGGTGACCGCGAAGGCGGCGATCGCCTCGTCGAGCTCCTCGTTCTTGCCGCAGTAGCCGGCGATCAGGCGCGGGTCGGCGCTGTGCGAGTGGGCACGGGCCAGCAGGGCGCCGGTCATCCGGCCGTAGTCGTCTACCTGGTCGGCGGCGAGCGCGGCCGGGTCGACGCTGCCCTTGCGGTTGCGGAACTGCCGCACCTGGAACGGCCGGCCGTCGACCGTCGTCCAGCCCAGCAGGATGTCGCTGACGACCTGCATCCGCTTCTGGCCGAGGACCACCCGGCGGCCCTCGTGGTCCTCGGCGGGCGTCTCGAAGCCGGCCGTCAGCAGATGCGGCACCAGGGCGGAGGCGCGCGCCTCCTTCACCTGGAGGATCAGCGGCTCGCCCCGGTGGTCCAGAAGCAGGACGACGTACGAGCGTGTGCCCACGCTGCCCGTGCCGACGACCCGGAAGGCGACGTCGTGCACCGCGTGCCGGGCCAGCAGGGGGTGGCGGTCCTCGGAGAGGGTCGCCAGATACGGCTCCAGGGACGCCGCCACCGCCGCGGCCTCCGCGTCCGGGGTCCGGCGCAGCACCGGCGGGGCGTCGACGAAGGCGCGGCCGCCGTCCCCGGTCGGCGCGGTCGACTTCGCCGCGAACCGCCCGCTGGTGTTGGCCCGCGCCTTCTCCGAGACCCGCTCCAGCGTGCCCACCAGGTCGTGGGCGTCGGTGTGGGAGACGAGCTCCTCGTCGGCGATCGCGTTCCACGCGTCGAGCACCGGAAGCCCGGACAGCAGACGCATGGTGCGCCGGTAGGCCCCTGCCGCGTCGTGGGCCGCCTTGCGGCAGGTGTCCTCGTCGGCGCCGGCCTCGCGGCCCGCGAGCACCAGGGAGGCGGCGAGCCGCTTGAGGTCCCACTCCCAGGGGCCGTGCACCGTCTCGTCGAAGTCGTTCAGGTCGATGACCAGGCCGCCGCGGGCGTCGCCGTACAGGCCGAAGTTGGCCGCGTGGGCGTCACCGCAGATCTGGGCGCGGACGCGGGTCATCGGCGTGCGGGCGAGGTCGTGGGCCATGAGACCGGCCGAGCCGCGCAGGAAGGCGAACGGGGTGGCCGCCATCCGGCCGACCCGTATCGGCGTCAGCTCCGGGATCCGGCCCTGGTTGGACTCCTCGACCGCCGTCACCGCGTCAGGACGGGAGGCGTCCGGATCGAGCCGCGCGTGCGCCGACCGCGGCACCCGCTCGCGCAGCGCCTTGCCCCGCTCCTTCGGCGAGACCGCCTCGCCCCCCGTCGTGGACCGCTGGGCGAATCCGCGCACGTGAGGCAGCCTCCGCGCACCGCCTCCGACTGTCCCGGCCTCGGTCTCGGCCATGGCGACCGCCTCCCCCGCGCATCCATCCGCGTCGATCAATTCGAGCCGACCGTACCGCTCGACGGCCGAATCGCGTCAGCCCCTGTGGACAACTCGGGGGTTGTGGACAACTCCGACGGGATCCCCGGTGGAATCCCCGCCGACAAGAAGACGGCACAGCGGCACCTTGAGCCACCGCGCGATGTTTCACGTGAAACCAGCCACCCCGCGGCCCGCGCCGCCCACCGGGGACGGAGCACCCTGGTCAGCCACCCGCCGCCGAGCGACCAAGCCTCTCGGCAGCTGAACCCTCACAGGCCACCTCACCCTTAGTGAGAGAGACCTCACACCAACGGGAAAATCACACAGCGAACAGCTCAGCCGGCGCCCCAGAGCCTCCGGCCAACCGGAGTCGCACCCGCACCGCTGATCCCACTCCCCACCACGACACCAAAAAGAACGGTCCCCATCGTGATCACGATGGGGACCGTTCTGTCACTTCGCAGAAGCACCTGACATCGATGCTTCCTGGTGCGCGAGGGGGGAGTTGAACCCCCACGCCCTTGCGGGCACTGGAACCTGAATCCAGCGCGTCTGCCTATTCCGCCACCCGCGCATTGGGTGTGTCCTCGGGCTCCGGGCTCTGCGTCCCGCCGCCTTCCGACACGCAGAACATTAGCACGCTGGGCAGGGTGCGTTCACATCCCTTATCCGGGGCACAGGTTCACGTGGGGAGGCCGCCGGCAACCTCCTACGTCTCGGCGGTGACTGGTTCACGTATCAACCTCGTACCTATGGCGGCCGTCTCCCCGGGAGCCGGACGAGGTCCACAGTCAGGTGCGGGACACTGGTCGTCGGCCACCTCTACGATCCTGGGCAGAAAACAGGTACGGAAGCAGGTGCGGAAGAGGTGTCGACGCCGCGTCGACGGGGCCGACAGGGGGAACCAGCCGATTCACCGGCGCGTGGATACGATCAGTAAGCAGTACCAGGTAAGCAGCAGGACGCGGGACGCAAGTCACGACGGAGGAGGTGCCCCATGGGAGTCCTGAAGAAGTTCGAGCAGCGTCTCGAGGGTCTGGTCAACGGCACCTTCGCCAAGGTCTTCAAGTCCGAGGTCCAGCCCGTGGAGATCGCGGGAGCGCTGCAGCGCGAGTGCGACAACAACGCGACGATCTGGAACCGCGACCGGACCGTCGTCCCCAACGACTTCATCGTGGAGCTGAGCGCGCCGGACTACGAGCGCCTCAGCCCCTACTCCGGCCAGCTCGGCGACGAGCTCGCCGGCATGGTGCGCGACTACGCCAAGCAGCAGCGCTACACCTTCATGGGGCCGATCAAGGTCAACCTGGAGAAGGCGGACGACCTCGACACCGGCCTGTACCGGGTGCGCAGCCGTACGCTCGCCTCCTCCAGCAGCCAGCAGGCGCCCGCGCCGGCCGGCGGCGGCCAGCGGGCCGGCGGCTACGGCTACCCGCCCGCCGGGGCCCCCGCCGCACCCCCCATGCCCGCCGCGCCGCCGCCCGGCGCCGGCCGCCCCGGGGGCTACGGCTACCCGCCCGCCGCCGGTGCCCAGCGCCCCGGCGCCGCGGGCGGCGGACTCGCCGGCGCTCCGGCGCCCGGGGCGCGCACCCGGCACTGGATCGAGATCAACGGCACCCGCCACCAGATCTCCCGTGCCACGCTCGTGCTGGGCCGCTCCACCGAGGCCGACGTGCGGATCGACGACCCCGGCGTATCCCGCCGGCACTGTGAGATCCGGACCGGTTCGCCCTCGACGATCCAGGATCTCGGTTCCACCAACGGCATCGTGGTGGACGGGCAGCACACCACCCGCGCTACGCTCCGCGACGGCTCGCGGATCGTCGTGGGCAGCACCACCGTTATCTATAGGCAAGCCGAAGGGTGAAGCGGGGGCAATGTCAGAGCTGACCCTCACGGTCATGCGGCTGGGTTTCCTGGCCGTACTGTGGCTGTTCGTGATCGTGGCCGTGCAGGTCATCCGCAGCGACCTGTTCGGAACGCGCGTCACTCAGCGCGGCTCGCGCCGGGAAGCGGGACGACCGCAGCAGGCACAGCGCCAGCAGGCGCCCCCGCAGCAGCGCCAGCAGCCCGCCTCCGGCGGCCGCAGGGGCCGTAACGCCCCGACGAAGCTCGTCGTGTCCGAGGGCACCCTCACCGGCACGACGGTCGCACTGCAGGGCCAGACCATCACCCTGGGCCGCGCGCACGACAGCACGATCGTGCTGGACGACGACTACGCCTCCAGCCGCCATGCCAGGATCTACCCGGACCGCGACGGCCAGTGGATCGTCGAGGACCTGGGCTCCACCAACGGCACGTACCTCGACCGAACGCGGCTGACGACCCCCACGCCGATCCCGCTGGGCGCACCGATCCGTATCGGCAAGACCGTCATCGAGCTGCGGAAGTAGTGCTACATCATGACTGAGTGCGAGCGGAGCGAGCACGCCACGGCGGCCGGCACCCTGGCCCCCGGCGCGCTCCCGACCGGAGGGTGGGCAGTGTGGCTCGACACGACCGGCTGTACCCGGGGCCGACGGGCGAGGTGCGCATGAGTCTGTCACTGCGTTTCGCCGCCGGATCGCACAAGGGCATGATCCGGGAGGGCAACGAGGACTCCGGGTACGCCGGTCCCCGCCTGCTCGCCATCGCCGACGGCATGGGCGGCGCCGCGGCCGGTGAAGTCGCCTCCTCCGAGGCCATCTCCACCATCGTCGCCCTCGACGACGACGTCCCCGGCTCCGACGTCCTCACCTCGCTCGGCACCGCCGTCCAGCGCGCCAACGACCAGCTGCGCTCCCTGGTCGAGGAGGACCCCCAGCTCGAAGGCATGGGGACCACCCTGACCGCCCTGCTGTGGACCGGCCAGCGCCTCGGCCTGGTCCACGTCGGCGACTCCCGCGCCTACCTCCTGCGCGACGGCGTCCTCACCCAGATCACCCAGGACCACACCTGGGTGCAGCGTCTGGTCGACGAGGGCCGCATCACCGAGGAAGAGGCCACCACCCACCCGCAACGCTCCCTGCTGATGCGGGCGTTGGGCAGCGGTGAGCACGTCGAGCCCGATCTGTCGATCCGCGAGGTCCGGGCCGGCGACCGCTACCTGATCTGCTCCGACGGCCTGTCCGGCGTGGTGTCGCACCAGACCCTCGAGGACACCCTCGCCAGCTACCAGGGCCCGCAGGAGACCGTGCAGGAGCTCATCCAGCTCGCGCTGCGCGGCGGCGGCCCGGACAACATCACCGTGATCGTCGCCGACGTCCTCGACCTGGACACCGGCGACACCCTCGCCGGACAGCTCTCCGACACCCCGGTGGTGGTCGGAGCGGTCGCCGAGAACCAGCACCAGCTGCACGACAACGGGATCATGCAGACCCCGGCCGGCCGCGCCTCCGGCCTCGGCAGGCGCTCCCACGGCCAGGGCGGCGGGGGCGGCTTCGGCCCGCCCGGCTCCGGCGACGTGACCGGTTTCATCCCCACCGACGGCTTCGGGGACTACACCGACGAGGACTTCGTCAAGCCCCGCAAGGGCCGCAGGTGGCTGAAGAGATCCTTCTACAGCGTCCTCACCCTCGCCGTCATCGGCGGCGGCCTCTACGGCGGCTGGCGGTGGACGCAGACGCAGTACTACGTCGGCACCAACGGCGAGCACCTCGCGCTGTACCGGGGCATCAGCCAGGACCTGGCCTGGGTCTCGCTCTCGAAGGTGGAGAAGGACCACCCCGAGATCGAACTCAAGTACCTCCCGGAGTACCAGCAGAAGCAGGTCGAGGCGACGATCCCCGAGGGCAGCCTGAACAGCGCCCAGAAGAAGATCGACGAACTGTCGGTGCAGGCGTCCGCGTGCAAGAAGCAGGCGCAGTCCGGCTCGGCCAAGACCACGGCCGGTACGAAGACCGGCTCCGGCCAGGCCTCCGGCGGCACGGGAACCACTCCCGTGTCCCTCACGTCCAAGGCATCACCGAGCCCGACCCCGAACCCGAGCAAGCCGTCGGGTTCGTCGTCCCCGTCCCCGTCCGCGACCGCCACTCCCAGCCCCGGCCCCACTCTCTCGGAGGAAGAGCAGAAGGTCGTCTCGCGGTGCGGTGAGCAGTAGGCAAGCCGTGAGAGGCCCTGTCACGCCATGAGCAGTACTACCAATTCGCCGACACACCACACGTCCACGATCGGCTCGATCGGCACCCCGAGCCGGCGCAACACCGAGCTCGCGCTCCTGGTGTTCGCCGTGGTCATCCCGGTGTTCGCCTACGCCAACGTGGGCCTCGCGATCAACGACCAGGTGCCGTCCGGTCTGCTGAGCTACGGGCTGGGCCTCGGCCTGCTCGCCGGCGTCGCCCATCTCGTCGTACGCAAGTTCGCGCCGTACGCGGACCCGCTGCTGCTGCCGCTGGCCACGCTGCTCAACGGCCTCGGACTGGTCGCCATCTGGCGGCTGGACCAGTCGAAGCTGCTCCAGCAGATCAAGCAGGCCGGCACCGCCGCGCCGCGGCAGCTGCTGTACACGGCGATGGGCATCGCCCTCTTCGTCGTGGTGCTGATCTTCCTCAAGGACCACCGCGTCCTGCAGCGCTACACCTACATCTCCATGGTCGGGGCGCTCTTCCTGCTGCTGCTCCCGCTCGTCCCCGGCCTCGGCCAGAACATCTACGGCGCCAAGATCTGGATCTCCGTCGCCGGCTTTTCCATCCAGCCCGGTGAGTTCGCCAAGATCGTCCTGGCGATCTTCTTCGCCGGCTATCTGATGGTGAAGCGTGACGCGCTCGCGCTCGCCAGCCGGCGCGTGCTCGGCCTGTACCTTCCGCGCGGCCGCGACCTCGGCCCGATCATCGTCGTGTGGATCATCTCGATCCTGATCCTGGTCTTCGAGACGGACCTCGGCACCTCGCTGCTGTTCTTCGGAATGTTCGTCATCATGCTGTACGTCGCCACCGAGCGGACCAGCTGGATCGTCTTCGGTCTGCTGATGTCCTCGGTCGGCGCGGTCGGCGTGGCCAGCTTCGAGAGCCACGTCCAGCAGCGTGTCCAGGCCTGGCTCGACCCGATGAAGGAGTACACGCTCTCCCAGCAGGGCGTCATCGGCCACTCCGAACAGGCCATGCAGGCGCTGTGGGCGTTCGGCTCCGGTGGCACCCTGGGCACCGGCTGGGGCCAGGGCCACTCCGAACTGATCAAGTTCGCCGCCAACTCCGACTTCATCCTCGCCACCTTCGGCGAGGAGCTGGGTCTGGCCGGCCTCATGGCACTGCTGCTGCTGTACGGCCTGATCGTGGAGCGCGGCGTGCGCACCGCCCTCGCCGCCCGCGACCCGTTCGGCAAGCTGCTCGCCATCGGCCTCTCCGGCGCCTTCGCCCTCCAGGTGTTCGTCGTCGCCGGCGGTGTGATGGGCCTCATCCCGCTCACCGGTATGACGATGCCCTTCCTCGCGTACGGCGGTTCCTCCGTCATCGCCAACTGGGCACTGATCGGCATCCTGATCCGGATCAGCGACACGGCACGCCGCCCGGCCCCGGCCCCCGCCTCCAACCCCGACGCCGAGATGACCCAGGTGGTCCGCCCGTCATGAACAAGCCCCTGCGCCGGATCGCGATCTTCTGCGGCCTCCTGATCCTCACCCTGCTGCTGCGCGACAACTACCTGCAGTACGTCAAGGCCGACAGCCTCGCCAGCGACACCAAGAACCGCCGCGTCAACATCACGCGCTACTCCACCCCGCGCGGCGACATCATCGTCGACGGCAAGGCCATCACCGGCTCGGTCGAGACCAGCGGCGACTACAAGTACAAGCGCACCTGGACCAACGGCGCCATGTGGGCGCCGGTCACCGGCTACTCCTCGCAGGCCTTCGGCGCCAACCAGCTGGAGAGGCTGGAGGACGGCATCCTCTCCGGCAACGACGACCGGCTCTTCTTCCGCAACACCCTGGACATGATCACGGGCAAGGAGAAGGAGGGCGGCAGCGTCGTCACGACCCTCAACGCCGCCGCGCAGAAGGCCGCGTACCAGGGCCTGGGCGACAAGAAGGGCGCCGTCGCCGCGATCGAGCCGTCCACCGGCAAGATCCTCGCGCTGGTCTCCACGCCGTCGTACGACCCGTCGAAGTTCGCCGGGTCCTCCGACACGGACGCCAAGGCGTGGAACAAGGTCCAGAAGAAGAACGACCCCGACGACCCGATGCTCAACCGCGCGCTGCGCGAGACCTACCCGCCGGGCTCCACGTTCAAGGTGGTCACGGCCGCGGCGGCGCTGGAGAACGGCGAGGTCTCGGACGTCGACGACAAGACCGACACCCCGGACCCGTTCCCGCTGCCGCTGTCCACCACCAAGCTCACCAACGAGCACGGCGAGTGCGAGAACGCCTCCCTGCGGTACGCGCTCATGGTCTCCTGCAACACCGTCTTCGCGAAGATGGCCGACAACGTCGGCAACGACAAGATGATCGAGCAGGCGGAGAAGTTCGGCTTCAACGAGGCGGAGCTGGACACCCCGGTCCGCGCCGCGGAGTCCATCTACCCCGAGGACAACCGGCCGCAGAACTCGCTGGACGGCATCGGCCAGGGCTCCAACCGCGCCACCCCGCTCCAGATGGCCATGGTCGCCTCGGCGGTCGCCAACGACGGCAAGCTGATGAAGCCGTACATGGTCGACGAGCTCAAGGCCCCGAACCTGGACACCCTGGAGGCGACCAAGCCGCAGGAGCTGTCGCAGGCCGTCTCCTCGGAGACCGCGCAGAAGCTGCAGAAGATGATGGAGACGGTCGTCAACGACCCGCAGGGCACCGGCGGCAAGGCGCAGATCGACGGCGTCACCGTGGGCGGCAAGACCGGTACCGCCCAGCACGGCCTCAACAACAGCGAGAAGCCGTACGCCTGGTTCATCTCGTACGCGAAGCTGTCCGACGGCAGCGCGCCGGTGGCCGTCGCGGTCGTCGTCGAGGACGGCGCCGCCAACCGCGGCGACATCACCGGCGGTGGTCTGGCCGGCCCGATCGCGAGGAGCGTGATGAAGGCAGTCATCGACAGCAAGAAGTGACCCCCATCACGTTGCCTGCACATCGGTGCACGTTGCGATACCGGTCCTGCATCGGGTGACGGGCTTGGCCAGGTCACACAGCGCCGTCCGGGTACGGTATGCCCGGACGGCAGCCTCCGGCCGCACACGTGTGCCGGTCGGGACCGACGGAGAGGGCTGGTAGGTAGCTATGGAAGAGCCGCGTCGCCTCGGCGGCCGGTACGAGCTGGGCCATGTGCTCGGTCGTGGTGGCATGGCGGAGGTCTACCTCGCGCATGACACCCGCCTCGGCCGCACCGTGGCGGTGAAGACGCTGCGCGCGGACCTCGCGCGCGATCCTTCCTTCCAGGCCCGGTTCCGCCGGGAGGCCCAGTCGGCCGCCTCGCTCAACCACCCCGCGATCGTCGCGGTCTACGACACGGGCGAGGACTACATCGACGGGGTCTCGATCCCGTACATCGTCATGGAGTACGTGGACGGCTCCACGCTCCGTGAGCTGCTGCACAGCGGCCGCAAACTCCTGCCCGAGCGTGCGATGGAGATGACCATCGGCATCCTTCAGGGCCTGGAGTACGCGCACCGAAGCGGCATCGTGCACCGTGACATCAAGCCGGCGAACGTCATGCTGACGCGCAACGGCCAGGTCAAGGTGATGGACTTCGGCATCGCCCGCGCCATGGGCGACTCCGGCATGACGATGACGCAGACCGCGGCGGTCATCGGCACCGCCCAGTACCTCTCGCCGGAGCAGGCGAAGGGCGAGCAGGTGGACGCCCGCTCGGACCTCTACTCGACGGGCTGCCTCCTGTACGAGCTGCTGACGGTCCGCCCGCCCTTCGTGGGCGACTCCCCGGTGGCGGTGGCCTACCAGCACGTCCGCGAGGAGCCGCAGCCGCCGAGCGTCTTCGACCCCGAGATCACCCCCGAGATGGACGCGATCGTCCTGCGGGCGCTGGTCAAGGACCCGAACTACCGCTACCAGTCCGCCGACGAGATGCGCGCCGACATCGAGGCCTGCCTCGACGGCCAGCCGGTCGCGGCCACGGCGGCGATGGGCTCGGTCGGCTACGGCTACGGCGACGACCAGGCCACCACGGCGATGCGCTCCGCGGACGCAGGCGCCACGTCGATGCTGCCGCCCATGAACCCGGACGACGGCGGCTACGGCTACGGCGGCTACGACGACCGCCCGGACCGGCGCCGCCAGAAGAAGTCGAACACCTCGACGATCCTGCTGATCGTGGCCGCGGTCCTGGTGCTGGTCGGCGCGATCCTGATCGGCAAGTGGGCGTTCGACGGCAACAACACGAACAACGAGTCCGTGCCCGTGCCCAGCCTGATCGGGCAGACCGAGGCCAATGCCCGGCAGCAGCTGACCAACGTCGACCTCAAGGTCGGTGAGGTCACGCAGAAGGCCTGCGAGGACCAGCCCAAGGGCCAGATCTGCGACCAGGACCCCGACCCCAAGGTCAAGGTCAAGAAGAACTCCACGGTCAACCTCGTGGTGTCGACGGGCGCGCCGAAGGTCGTGGTGCCGAGTGTCCTCGGCAAGTCCCTGGACGAGGCCAAGTCGATCCTCGAGGACGACAAGTACCAGTTCACGGTGGAGACGAAGGAAGAGACGTCCACCGAGAAGGCGGGCACCGTCCTGAAGCAGGATCCGGGTCTCGGCGACGAGGTGGAGAAGGGCACCACGATCACCCTCACCATCGCCAAGGCCGAGGAGAAGTCCACCGTCCCCGACGTCTCCGGTCAGAGCTGTGACGCGGCGAAGGCCCAGATGCAGGCCAACAACCTGACGGGCAACTGCGTCGAGGTCGACACCCAGGACCAGAACCAGGTCGGCAAGGTCATCTCGACCAGCCCCCAGATCGGCTCCCAGGTCGACAAGGGCACCACGGTCACGATCCAGATCGGCAAGAGCACCCAGACCCAAGTGCCGTCCAATCTCCAGGGCATGAAGCTGAAGGACGCCAAGAAGGCGATCCAGGACGCGGGTCTGACGGTCGGCAACATCACCGGTTCCCAGGACGACAACGCCACCGTCTTCAGCTCGGACCCGAGCCCCGGCAGCACGGTGAACAGGGGCACGACGGTCAACCTGGTCGCCTTCGACGGCGGCAACGGCGGGAACAACGGCGGTGGACTCATCGGCGGGAACAACTAGCCGCTGACCTCGCGGGACGACGGGCGGGGGCCCGGCACTCGGAAGAGTGCCGGGCCCCGCTCGTATTCTCGTTTGCAAAATGCCGACCGGAACGTGTCGGATGGGGGCGACCGATTTTCCTGATCAATCAGGGGGAAGACCCGTGAAGCGTTCCGCTGCACGCCGCATCACCACGTCCATCGTCACCACCCTCGCGCTCACCGGCGGCGCGGTCAGCCTGGCCGCTCCGGAGGCGGCGGCCAGCGTGGCGATCAAGTTCAGCTGCACCGACCCGAACAACACCTTCAAGGCGCACGTCACGCTGGACGGCAGCGGCAAGCCGAAGGCCATGTACGACGTGGACATCCAGCTCGTCGACAAGAGCAGCGACGGCCGGGCGCCGAAGCTGCGGCTGGTGTCCGCCAACTACGACGGCAGCAGCACCACCTACCCCTGGCACGTGGGCGGTGAGGGCCGCAACGTCGTCACGCACACGGCCAGCACCCTGCAGAACTCCCACGGCCTGCGGATCGTGACCATGCAGGCCACCAGCAAGCCGGGGGACCGCTTCTACACCTGTTCGGACTACCAGCCGAAGTAGCGGCCGCCGGGGGATGCCTCCCGCCGTCGAAGGAGCCGTGTCAGTCGCGCAGTTCCTCCGGCGGCGTCCGGTCCGCGTCCACCTTCTCCACCCGTTCCAGCTCGCCCCAGACCACGTACCGGTAGCGCGAGGTGTAGACCGGTGTGCAGGTGGTCAGCGTGATGTAGTGGCCGGCCTTCTTCTTGCCGGACTCCTTGGGGACCGCGCCGAGGACCTCGACGTTGTACTTCGAGGTCTCGGGCAGGACGGCGAAGACCTTGTAGACGTACCAGTTGTCCCGCGTCTCGAAGACGATCGGGTCGCCCTTCTCGAGCTTGTCGATGTTGTGGAACTTCGCGCCGTGGCCGTCGCGGTGGGCCGCGAGGGTGAAGTTGCCGTTCCTGCCGCCGGGGAGCGTGGCCTTGACCGGGTCGACGTAGTAGCCGGCGACGCCCTCGTTGAGGACCTCCGCCGACGTGCCCTTCTCGACCAGGACCTCGCCGTTCTTCATGGCGGGCACGTGCAGGAAGCCGATGCCGTCCTTGGTGTCGAGCGCGCCCGGCCCGGTGTCCGCCTGGGACCAGTTGTCGCGCACCTTGTCGGCCTGCCGGTCGGCGTGCCGGTCGGCGACGACGTTCGTCCACCAGAGGGAGTAGACGACGAACAGGCCCAGGACCAGGCCCGCCGTGATGAGGAGTTCGCCGAAGAAGCTGACGGCGAGGGCGGTCTTCCCGCCCCGTCGGCGCCCCGGCCCCCGCGACGTCGCGGGCGTGTCCGTGTCCTGTGCGTGCTCGGTGTCGCCGGTGGTGGCTGCCACGTTCCTCTGCCCTTACTCGAAGCCCTGTCGCAGGGCCCTTACCCAAGGCTCCTACTGGACGAGCGCATCCGGCTTGCCCTTGCTGCGCGGCCGTTCCTCGACCATCTTGCCCCAGACGATCAACCGGTACTTGCTGGTGAACTCCGGCGTACAGGTGGTGAGGGTGATGTAGCGGCCCGGTCCGGTGAACCCGGACTGCGGCGGCACGGGGTCGAGGACACTGGTGTTGCCGGGCGAGGTGACCGGCAGCAGGGACGCCATCTTGTAGACGAAGTACTCGTCCTGCGTCTCCACGACGATGTCGTCGCCCGCCTCGAGCCTGTTGATGTACCGGAAGGGTTCGCCGTGCGTGTTGCGGTGTCCCGCCAGCCCGAAGTTGCCGGTCTTGTCCCCGGGCATGGCCGTGGTGAGCGCACCCTCGCCGTAGTGCCCGACCATGCCCTTGTCGAGCACCTTCTTGTTGCTGACGCCCTCCGCTATCGGCACCACCACGTCCAGCTTGGGGATGTGCAGGATCGCGAAGCCCTGCCCGGGGGAGAAGGTGCCCGGGTTGCGCTTGCCGCTCGCCCAGTCGTCCTGGAGGCTGTCCGCCTCCCTGCTGGCCTGCGCGTGCGCCCGCACGTTCGTCCACCACAGCTGGTAGCTGACGAAGAGCAGCATCAGCACGCCCGTGGTGATAAACACCTCGCCGACCGCCCGGCTCGCCACCACCGCCGGGCTGGGCTTGCGTGCCTTGGCCCGCCGGCGGGCCTCCATCCGCGACAGCGGCCGCTCGTCCTGTGACGGCGCGAGGGAGGGGTCGGAGGTGTCCGAGGGGCCCGAGGGCGGGCCGCCGTGACGGCCACGGCGGCCCTTGGCGGCCTTTCTGCGGGCCGCCCGGCCGCCGGGAGTGGTTCCGGTGGCAGGAGAGGCTGCTGTGGCGCCAGAGGCCGACAGGGCCTCGCCGCCGAACCCGGACGGGGGCGGCTCCGGGATCCGCAGCGCCACCGTCTCCTCGTCGATGGGCGGAAGCTGCTGCGTGAACGCCTCACCGGCGTACACGTCCCCCCGTGGGCCGCCGTACGCGTCACCGCCGAAGGACTCGTACGGCGCGGTGCCGTACGAGTCCTCGCGCTCGGGGCGCAGCGCGGTCACGCCGTGGCCCTGCCCACCACCGGGGCGAGCCCCGCCGACCTCGCCACCGCACCCTGGTCGCCGCACTCCACCAGCCAGTTGGCCAGCATCCGGTGGCCGTGCTCGGTCAGCACCGACTCCGGATGGAACTGCACCCCCTCGACGGGCAGTTCACGGTGGCGCAGGCCCATGATGATCCCGTCGTGGGTGCGGGCGGTGACCTCCAGCTCGGCCGGGACGGTCGCCGGTTCGGCGGCCAGGGAGTGGTAGCGGGTCGCGGTGAAGGGGGTGGGCAGTCCGGCGAAGACACCCTTGCCCTCGTGGTCCACCAGCGAGGTCTTTCCATGCAGCAGCTCGGGCGCCCGGTCCACGACACCGCCGTAGGCGACCTGCATGGACTGCATGCCCAGGCAGACGCCGAAGACGGGGACGCCGGTGTCCGCGCAGTGGCGGACCATCTCGACGCAGACGCCGGCCTCTTCGGGGGTGCCCGGACCGGGGGACAGCAGGACGCCGTCGAAGCCGTCCTGGGCGTGGGAGGTGGAGACCTCGTCGTTGCGCAGGACCTCGCACTCGGCGCCCAGCTGGTACAGGTACTGGACCAGGTTGAAGACGAAACTGTCGTAGTTGTCGACGACGAGAATGCGCGCGCTCACTGGTTGTCCACCGTCACATCGTTGAAGGGAAGCAGCGGTTCGGCCCACGGGAAGACGTACTGAAAAAGGACATACACGACAGCCAGCGCCAGCACGATGGAGATCAACGCCTTCACCCAGGCGTTTCCCGGCAGATGCCGCCAGATCCAGCCGTACATGCCGTCCCTTCCGTCGCACCACGGCACCTGACTCACGCCGTACGCCACCAGACTAACGGCGCAGGGCCTTCGGTTCGCCTGCCTCCACGGGCTGTGTGGAGTCGAGGTGCGCCCAGACGATCAGCCGGTGACTGTGCCCCCATTCCGGATCGCACGTGGTCAGCGTCAGATACCGGCCCGGACGCGTATACCCCGACTTACGTGGCACAGCCTCGATCACCTCGACGTCCGAGGGCACGGTTTTGTAGGGCCCTTTGTCGATCCGATACGTGAACCAGGTGGTCCCGTCGGTCAGCACCACCGCGTCCCCGCGTCCGAGCTTCGGGAAGTCCTTGAAGGGGTCGCCGTACGTACGCCGGTGACCTGCGACGGAGAAGTTCCCGGTGGCCCCGAGCCGGGCCGTTCCGGTGTAGTGCCCGAGCCCCTTCTTCAGGGTGCCGGTCGAGGTGCCTTCGAGGACCGGCTTGTTCCACGTGAAACCAAGACGCGGGATGTACATCACCGCGAAGGGCTTTCCGTCCCTGTACGGCGTCGGCGCGGGCGAGGGGGCGCCGGCGGCCGGGCTGGAGCCGGCGGCCGGGTGCCGGTCCCACTGCGCGTGCAGCGCGTCGATCTGGTCGCCCATGGCGCGGTCGGCCCGCACACCGGTCCAGAACAGCGCGTAGGCGACGAAGAGCACGATGACGGCGCCGACGGTGATGCACAGCTCGCTGAACGTTCTGACGATCACCCGCACCGGCGGCTCCGACAGGGACTCGTTACTCCACAGGCTTCGCGTAGTGCAGATCCACTGTGCCCGAGTAGCCCGGCAGAGTCACCGTCCCGTCCTCGGTGACTTTCCAGCCGAGCCCGTAGACGTTGACGTAGACCATGTAGTTCTGGATCGCGGGCGAGTCCGCGAGCGCCTTCTGCAGCTTCTCCGGGTCACCGACCGCCTGGATCTTGTACGGCGGTGAGTAGACCCGGCCCTGGAGGATCAGGGTGTTGCCGACGCAGCGCACGGCGCTGGTGGAGATCAGCCGCTGGTCCATGACCTTGATCCCCTCGGCGCCGCCCTTCCACAGGGCGTTCACCACCGCCTGGAGGTCCTGCTGGTGGATGACGAGGTAGTCGGGCTGGGGCTCGGGGTAGCCGGGGAGCTTGGCGGTGGCGTTCGGCGGGGCGTCGTTGAGGGTGACCGTGACGGCCTTGCCCCTGAGCTTCTGGGTGCCGGCCTTCTTCTCCAGGCCCGCGAGCTTCTCGTCCTCGGCGCTGGTGCTGCCGTCGTCGGCCTCGGCCAGCGACTCCACGTCGTCGCGGAGGGCGGCGTTGGACTCGTCGAGCTCGCCGTTCTTGTGGCTGCGTTCCTGGATCAGGTCGGAGAGCTTCAGCAGGGACGCGTCCGTGCGGAGGTTGGTGCCCTTGGCCGTGTTGAAGCTGGTGATGAAGAGGAGACCGGCGAGGGCGAAGACGCCCGCGGTGAGCATCCGCACGGGACGGAAGCGGGGCGTTGAACCCTTCCCGGGGGAGTCGGCAGAATTGCTCAACGTACCCTTATCTCCTTCGGCGCCGTAGAAGCACTACGCTAACGGACGCCCGGGGAAGCCCTTCAGTCCCCTAGTACGCAGCCCCCGAGCCCGACCAGTACCTGCGCGGCCACGCAGCGCATCGACAGGAGAGACCCTCGTGCCGAAGTCACGTATCCGCAAGAAGGCCGATTACACGCCGCCGCCGGCCAAGCAGGCGACCGCGATCAAGCTGAACAGCCGGGCCTGGGTCGCACCCGTGATGCTGGCCATGTTCCTGATCGGGCTGGCCTGGATCGTGGTCTTCTACGTGACCGACGGTTCGCTGCCCATCGACAGCCTGGACAACTGGAACATCGTCGTCGGCTTCGGGTTCATCGCGGCGGGCTTCGGCGTCTCCACCCAGTGGAAGTAGCTCTCCCCAGGGCTGTTCGCTGAGTTATCCACAGGCCCGAGGTTGCTTTCCACAGAGTGGGGAAAAGAAACGACGATCTGTGGATAACTCACTGGACGTTGACGCCGGTACGACGTAACTACCGGCAGTCACCACCCTTCGAAAACCCGTTCGCCCCCTGTCTGACCTGCGTAAACGTAGGCCTGCGACCGGGGGCGTCGGCGTTCCCGCACGTTGTGCACAAGATTCGCCACACACTGTGGACAACAGTGCGCTCAGCTGAGCTGGGTGGTCCTCAGGAGGGTCACCACGACCACGGCAGCCAGCACCAGCGCACAGGTCCCGTACTGGACCAGGGCACGGTGTCCGCGAGGGGCGTGGACCATGCCGTACCCGATGAGCACGCCCGCGACCAGTCCGCCGATGTGGGCCTGCCAGGCGATGTTGCTCCACCCGAAGGTGAAGATCAGGTTGATCACCAGCAGGGTGACGATCGGCCGCATGTCGTAGCGCATCCGGCGCATCAGGACGGCCGTGGCACCGAACAGGCCGAAGATGGCACCGGAGGCGCCGAGCGAGGGCTGGTTCGGTTCGGCGAGCAGATACGTCAGCGCGCTGCCCGCCAGGCCTGAGACGAAGTAGAGCGCCAGGTAGCGGGCGCGGCCGAGAGCCTGTTCGAGAGGGCCGCCGAGCCACCAGAGGCTGAGCATGTTGAACAGGATGTGGACGACACCGCCGTGCAGGAACATCGGGGTCAGCAGGCGGTACCACTGGCCCTCCGCGATGCCCTCGACATCCCCGAGGGCGGGCACGTACGCCCGGCCGAGCAGCTCGAAGCGGACGGTGAAATCGTCGCCCACGGCCAACTGGACCAGGTAGACCGCGAGGCACAGCCCGATCAGGATCTTGGTGACCAGACGGGGATCGTCCGCGACCGTGCCGCCCGCGAGGGTGCGGGGGCGGGAGGCCGCCGGCGGCTGCCCGGTGCCCGTGCCCGCCCGCACACACTCGGGGCACTGGAACCCGACGGAGGCGCTGACCATGCACTCAGGGCAGATCGGCCGCTCGCAGCGGGTGCAGCGGACCCCGGTCTCCCGGCCCGGGTGCCGGTAGCAGGAGGGCAGGCCGCTGTCGGTGTCGTCCGGCCGGCTGCCTGGCGCCTGGTCCATGGGCTCCCCTAGGTGGTCGTCGTGCGG
Organism: Streptomyces sp. NPDC000345; assembly: GCF_042898825.1. NCBI lineage: Bacteria > Bacillati > Actinomycetota > Actinomycetes > Kitasatosporales > Streptomycetaceae > Streptomyces > Streptomyces sp. NPDC000345. Next base: position 311,365 of record NZ_JBIAZE010000009.1, on the reverse strand, counting down.
GACTCTGCCCTGCTCATCCTTACGGACGAGCGAGGCGGATGGTTCCTGCCCCGGACATCCCTAGCGTTTCTCCACGACGACCGACTCGATGACCACGTCGTTGAGGGGCCGGTTGGTGCGGGGGTTGGTCTCGGAGGCCGCGATGTCCTCCACGACCTTCTGGCTCGCCTTGTCGACGACCTCGCCGAAGATGGTGTGCTTGCGGTTGAGCCAGGCCGTCGGGGCGACGGTGATGAAGAACTGGGAGCCGTTGGTGCCCGGGCCGGCGTTGGCCATGGCCAGCAGATACGGCCGGTCGAAGCGCAGCTCCGGGTGGAACTCGTCGGCGAACTGGTAACCGGGGTCGCCGGTGCCGTTGCCCAGCGGGTCACCGCCCTGGATCATGAACCCGCTCATCACCCGGTGGAAGACCGTGCCGTCGTAGAGGGGGGCGGTGGTCCGCTCACCGGTGGCGGGGTGGACCCACTCGCGCGCGCCGGTGGCCAGCTCGACGAAGTTGTCGACCGTCCTCGGGGCGAAGTCCCGGAAGAGCCGGATCTCGATGTCGCCCCTGTCGGTCCTGAGAGTGGCGTAGAGCTGCTCGGCCACGATCGTGCCTTCCGTTGTGCTCGTGTGATCCCCCGATCCTCGCACGGACGGGAGCGGCCGGAGCCGATCCGTGGCATTGTCGACGACAAGGCCCCGTTGCCCGAATTCGCCCCAGTCGCACGTGCCCCGGCACCCGGATGCCCGACCGCACGTGCCCCGTCGGCGTTCGACAGGCATGATCCGTAAAAGGGTGGAAAGTCGAAATACCGTACGCCACCGAGGAGGAGGAACCCGTGACCCGCATCGACAGCGTGCGCGCCGCGACCGGCTCGGCGAAGGACAGCGTGCTGCACGCCGCGGAAGTGGTGGCGCCCTACGCCGACACGGCCAAGGAAAGGGCCTCGCAGTACGCGCACGAGGCCCGTGTACGACTCGCGCCCAAGGTGTCGCTGGCCGCCGAGCAGGCCCGAACGCAGTACGGCACCCATGTCGCGCCCCGGCTGGAACAGGCGCGGACGCATGTACCACCGAAGGTCGACCAGGCCGCGCAGGAAGCGGCAGCCCGCACCCGCCTGGCCGCACGGCAGGCCGCCGAGTACTCGCGCCAGGCCGCGGAGTACTCCCGGCCGAGGATCGAGCAGGCGGTGGCCGCGGCCCTGCCCGTGAAGGACGAGGCCGCCGCCCGCGGCATCGCCGCACTGGCCGCGCTGCGCGGCCAGGTGACACCGAAGGAGATCGAGAAACTCGTGCGCAGGCACCGGCGGCGGGCGCGGGCCGGCAAGCTCGCCAAGGCCCTGGCCGTGGCCGGCGCGGTCGCCGGAGGCGCCTTCGCGGCCTGGAAGTGGTGGGACAAGCAGGCCAACCCCGACTGGCTGGTCGAACCGCCCGCACCCACGGAGGTCCCCCCCGCCGGCGGTCTGACCTCGGTGGACGGCAGCGGTGACACCTCCGTCCTGGACCCCGAGGTCCAGGCGAAGCAGGCCGAGGACGAGGCCGACCGCGACGACCGCGGCTGACCGGCCCCACCACCGACGGCACGCACCGGGGCGGGAGACTCCCACGTCTCCCGCCCCTTCGCCGTGCGCCCGGCGGGGGAGCCAAATCGCCCCGCGGGTCGAGGGGTTCGACCGCGGGCCGGCTCCCGCGCGGCGTCCTCGGTCCTGGCGTGGCTCCGGCATGCGCCGCGGCCGCCGTCCTGCGCGGCGGGCCGGGATCCCCCGTCCCCACGGACACGGTTCGGGGACCCGCCAGGCGGCCGACGCTGCCCCGTCAGGCTGTCGAAAAAGCCCCCCCTGTCCTGTGTTTCCACAGGTCAGAGGGGCTTTCCGGATGTGGAGCCTAGGGGAGTCGAACCCCTGACATCTGCCATGCAAAGACAGCGCTCTACCAACTGAGCTAAGGCCCCGGAAGGGACGTCCGGCCGGGAACCCGTCCCGGCGGCCGCCGCAGACCAGAGTACCGGGTCACCGGGGGTATCTCGCAAAAAGATTGGGGGTCCCCGTGCATGACCACTCTCCGTAAGATGCTCGACGTGGTTCGCTACAGCGAACCGTGGATGTTCTGGGGAAGCGATGGGGAGACGCAATGGACGCCGCACAGCAGGAAGCGACCGCGAGAGCGCGGGAACTGCAGCGGAACTGGTACGGGGAGCCGCTGGGGGCGCTCTTCCGTAAGCTCATCGACGATCTTGGCCTCAACCAGGCTCGTCTCGCGGGAGTCCTGGGACTGTCCGCACCGATGCTGTCCCAGCTGATGAGCGGTCAGCGGGCGAAGATCGGAAACCCGGCCGTGGTGCAGCGCGTGCAGCTGCTCCAGGAACTGGCCGGACAGGTCGCGGACGGCAGCGTCAGCGCCGCCGAGGCGACCGAGCGGATGGACGAGATCAAGCAGTCGCAAGGGGGCTCCGTGCTCAGCAACACCACCGCCACGACGAGCAGTTCGGGCGCGCCCACGGTCAAGCGGGTGGTCCGCGAGATCCAGTCGCTGCTGCGCTCGGTCGCCGCCGCGGGCGACATCATCGACGCCGCCGACACTCTCGCCCCGACCCACCCGGAACTGGCAGAGTTCCTCCGGGTGTACGGCGCCGGCCGCACCTCGGACGCGGTCACGCACTACCAGTCCCACCAGAACTGATCCGCCGGTCCGGTCGTCCGAAGGGGGTTCGGCGCCGGACGCGGGGACAGCGGGAAGGACGCGGCCAGAGGGGCGTGGAGACACGCGGCCCGGCCGACGGGGGACACGTACGGGGGTCCACGGGGGACGAGCACGGGGGTCCACGGGGGACACATACGGGGGCACGGGGGACATACCAGAGGGGTCCTGGGTACTCGCCCCGAGGACCAGGGGGACACGGGGGTCGTATCGCTCGTCGCGGGGGTAGCGAGGGGGTAGCAGGGGGGACACCTGAGGGGGAGGAGCGACGCACTGCCATGGGTGAGGTCTTCGCCGGACGGTACGAACTGGCCGACCCGATCGGGCGCGGAGGGGTCGGCGCGGTCTGGCGCGCCTGGGACCACCGCCGTCGCCGTTATGTGGCCGCCAAGGTGCTCCAGCAGCGGGACGCCCACTCCCTGCTGCGGTTCGTCCGCGAACAGGCGCTCAGGATCGACCACCCGCATGTGCTCGCGCCCGCCAGCTGGGCCGCCGACGACGACAAGGTCCTGTTCACCATGGACCTGGTGGCCGGGGGTTCGCTGGTCCATCTCGTCGGCGACTACGGTCCGCTGCCGCCGGCGTTCGTCTGCACCCTGCTCGACCAGCTGCTGTCCGGGCTCGCGGCGGTGCACGCGGAGGGCGTGGTCCACCGGGACGTCAAACCGGCCAACGTGCTGCTGGAGGCCACCGGCACCGCCCGTCCCCGGCTGCGGCTCTCCGACTTCGGCATCGCGATGCGACTGGGCGAACCGCGCCTGACCGAGACCAACCTCGTGGTGGGGACGCCCGGTTACCTCGCTCCCGAGCAGATGATGGGCGCCGATCCCGCCTTCCCCGCCGACCTGTTCGCCGTCGGCCTGGTCGCGCTGTACCTCCTGGAAGGAGCCAAGCCGGACACCAAGGCGCTCGTCCAGTACTTCACCGAGCACGGAACTCCGGGCGCTCCCAAGGGGATTCCCGAACCGCTGTGGCAGGTCGTCGCCATGCTGCTGCAGCCCGATCCCGAAGCCCGCTTCCGTACGGCCACGGGTGCGCGCAAGGCGCTGGCGGCCGCCGCCGAACTCCTCCCCGAGCCCGGCCCCGACGACGAACTCATCGAGATCTTCGACCAACTCGGCCCGCTCCCCAAGGGCTTCTCCCCCGACGGCCCCCTGAAGCCACTGCGGAGGACGGCCCCCTCCACGCCTCCGGGCGGAGCACCGCCGCCGCCCCACCCGGACTCCGCTCCCCTCTCCGTCCCCCCGGGAACCCCACTCCATCCGGACCATCCGCCCATGGGCCCGGCACCCGGCCCCGCAGGAACAACTCCGGTGCCCGGCAACGCGGGTACGACTCCGGTGCCCGGCCATACGGGTATGACTCCGGTGCCCGGCCATACGGGTACGACGTCCACCCCCAGCCACCTCGGTACGCCCCCCACCCCTGGCCACCCCGGTACGACACCGCCCCCCGACCACCCCGGTACGACACCCGCCCCCGGCCACCTCGGTACGGCCGCCGACCCCGCGCGCCCGGTCCCCTTTCCTCCCTCGGGTCATCCCGCCGAGGGCACTCCGCCCGCGCGGCCGACGGCACCGCCCGCCGCGGCCCACCCCGGCGCCGCCACCCCCGCGGGCCACTCGGCTGCGGGACTCCCGCCGGTCCAGCCGAACACGCCCCCCGGGACGGCCCACCCCGGCGGAGGGGCGCTTCCCTTCCGGCCGGACACTCCCCCCGGCCCGGTCCGTCCGGGCACGGATTCCCTGCCCGCGCAGCCCGCCACACCCCCCGGCGCGGCAGGCCCGGGCGAAACGTCCCCTCAGACACCTCACCCCCTTCACACCCCGGCCGCCGCTCCCCACCCGGCCCCTCCCGGCAGCACCCCGCACTCCGCCTGGGCCGGCCACGGCGCCGCCCCGTCGGCTGCCGCCGGGGGCGGGTCCATGGCCGGCCAGTCCGGGGCAGGGGCCGTACCGTGGACCGCCGGCCGCCTGCCCGAGCCGCATTCCGCACCGAGCGCGCCGCGCTTCCCGGCACATCCCCCCACGGTCACCCCCACGCCGACGCCCACCCCGACCCCCTCCATGTCGGACACCGGCAGCTTCCACCTGCCGCCCCCGCTGCCGACGGTCACCGCCACACCCACACCCACACCGCAGCCGTACCTCTCCACCGCTCCCCGCGACCCCGCCTACGCCCTGCCCGCCTCCGCCGGGCGCCACGGCGAGGCGGTCACCGCCTCCTACACCGCTCAGGACCCGGTACCGGCGGCCCCGCAGCGCCGGGGGCACCGGGCCGTGCGCCGGAGCCGGCCGGGACCCCCCGTCAAGGTCGCGGTGCCACTGCTGCTCCTCGCGCTGGCCTGTTACGCCGTGGGGTTCTGGGCGTTGGCCCGTATCTGACCGGCGCGGGTCCGGGCGGAAGCCCGGCGGGCGGTCAGGGTCCACCCGCCGAGGAACAGCAGCAGCGCGCTTCCGGTGCCGAGGCCGGCCACCGCGACCGCCGTCATCACGGGGTCGCCCCCACCTTCGGTGGACCCCCCGGCCGGGCCCAGCCCCGTGTCGGCGCCGAACACCCCGCTCGGCACCGGCCGCCACGCGTATCCGGGACCGGCCTGCGCGGCACCGCCGAGACGGACGCGCAGCGTCACCTCGTAGGGCCCGTCGCCGAACCGCTCGGCGACCTGGGCGGCGAGATGGACGACGAGGTAGTACGAGCCGGCGAACCGCAGGCTGCTCACGGGGTCGGTGGGGGCGTACCGGTTGGCGTACCGGACGGGCGGGACGGGGTCCAGGGAGGCCGACTTCTCACTGCCGCCGTAGCCGGTGCCCCGGGCCTCGACCTTGGCCCGCACCGGGTTGTAGAGGGTCAGCTCCAGCGCGTCGACCACGTACGCGGACGCGGAGTCGGCCCCGGACGCGGTGCCGCCGGACAGATGGGCCTCGGCGTACAGCTGCTGCCCCCAGTCGACCGGCACCTTGTAGAAGACGGTCTCGCCGGGAACCACCTCGTCGCGCCAGACGCCCTGCTCGACGGCGGTCGCCGCGGTGAAGCCCGCGCCGCCGGAACGCACCACCGGCTCCCCGGAGGGCGCCGCGGGTGTCGCGGAGTCCCACGCCTCGGGCACGCTCGTGGCGTCGTCCCGCACGAGCGGCGGCTCGGAGACGGGCGCGAGCTCCAGTTGCCAGGGGTCGTCCACACCCTCGCCGGTGCCGGTGTCCGTCCGCTCGACGACCACGTAGTACGTGCCCGCCTTCTGGCAGAGCCCCTTCCCGGGCCTGATCTCCCGCGCGCCCCAGGCCGTCACCGGCTGCGGGCTGCGCGCGGCGCCGATCGTGGCCGACTCGTAGGAGCAGTTCGCGCCGCGAGCGTCCTGGACGGAGACCGAGACGCCGTCGCCGACGGCGGGCGTGCTGCCGGGGCGGGGGATCGCGGTGACGGAGACGTACGCGGTCGAGGTGGCGTCGAGATCGAGGCGGTAGTAGGCCTTCTCACCGGCCGGAAGCTCGCTCTTGTACGTCTCCCCGGACTCCAGGCGCGCGGCCTGCGAGGTGCCGGTCGCGGCGCGGGCGTCACGGACGTCGTCGGCGAAGGCGTACGACGGGACCTCCGGCGCGGCGACGGCACCGGGCGCCGGGACCGTCGCCGCCAGAAGCACGCCCATGACCACGGCGCACAGCCCAGCCGCCGCCCGCCCCGCCCGCCGGGCCATCAAACCCGCCCCCTCGCCTTGGTCCGAACGTGGCCCATCCTGCCCCGCCGCCCCGGCCTCCACCCCCGCATTCCGTACGAGCGTCCGAAACGCCCTCCTCTATCCCCGGGCCGGGGAGTCCGCAACCGGAAACACAAAACCCCGACCGCTGCGGCGGCCGGGGTCTGGCTGGATCTCAGTCTCTGGTGTCGGTACTCACGAACCCGTGGGCACGGAGTCAGTCGCCTCCGTCCACAGATCCTGCTCGGCGCGATCCGCCTGGATCTGGCGGTACACGAGGAGCCCGCCGATGGCGGCCAGTGCGACCAGGAGAAGCTTCTTCACCGCGCGACCTCGTCTTTCCTTGACGTAAGGGACCTCTGGCGCCCGACTATACACACCGACCGATATCGATCGGTGACCTGCGTCGGCCTCTCAACTCCCGCCTTCGGCAGCCCGATGAACCGTCGTCGCACGTGCACCCGTCCGAGTGGTGTTCATCGGAACATCGCCCCGTCGTGTGCGTCGGTCCCCCTCTTCCCGGCCCCCATACACATCATGAGCAAAGTACGCAAATCGCCCAACCCGAAAGTGAGGGGCATGACCGAGAACCGGGTCAAGAAGCTGTGGACCGCCATCGTCACCGCCTTCCTCGCGCTGTGCACGGCGCTCGGCTTCATCACGTCGACCGCCACGACCGCGACGGCGCAGACCGGACCGACGCACACCGGTGGCGGCACCACCGGCGGCAGCGAGAACAAGGCCGGCGAGAGCAGGGCGGGTGAGAGCACGGCCGGTGAGAGCACGGCCGGTGAGACCAGGGCCGGTGAGGCCGGCGCCCGCCCCACGAGCGGAGTCGGTGAGAGCACCGCCCGTCACGTGGGAAACGCCGGCGGCGGGAGCGACGTCGGTGCCGCCGCCACCCGCGGCGAGAGCACCGCCGGCAGACCGCCCACCGGGAGCGCATCGGCGACGAACTGGCCGGCGACCTCCTCCTGGGACTGGTTCTCCACCCGGTCCCTGCCCCCCACGATGAAGCAGCGCATCCTCGCCGAGGCCCACGGCAAGTCCCCCAGCTGCCGCCACCGTCCCCTCTCCGACGCGGAAGCGGCCGAGGACACCATCGCCTGCGACCTCGCGGAACCGGACGAGCCCTCCATCCCGCTGCAGCGCTGAGCCCAGCCCGCCGCACCCCCATCCGGAGCAGCACGGACGTGACGAACAGACGGAACTTCACCCGGCATCACCAGGCGGCGCCTGGCAGCACCGACTTGAGGAAAACCAGCTCAGCACACCGCACGACGTGACGGCGACTTGCGTACCGACCGCGCGATGCAGGCCCGGCGACTCCCCGGAGCGCCCGGGCCTTCGCCGTACGTACGACACCCCCGCATTAACCTGACCTCGTGCCCCAGAACTGCGAACGGACCCCGGTCGTCCGCGACAACGGCCGGCACCAGTGGGAGAAGGACCGCGCACGCGCGCCGAGAACCGTGCGCGCCACAACCGGTGCGACCGAGCACGACACCGGCCTGGACTCTCCTGACCTGGTCTTTCACGCGCGATACCGCGACCTCGCGGCGCCGCGAGCGCTGGCGGAGGCATTCGGCGTCCCGGCGGGCACCGTGCTCCTGGAACGTTCCTACCGGACCCGGTACGACGCCGAGAGCGCGCCCTTCGCGCTGGTCACCTCCTATCTGGTCCGCGAGATGATCGCCGCCAACCCCGAGCTGCTGGACGAGACGAACGAGCCCTGGCCCGGCGGCACGCAGAGCCAGCTGCACACCGTCGGCATCGAGGTGGACCGTGTCGAGGAACGCCTCACCGCCCGCGCACCGCACCCCGCGGAGGCCCGGGAGCTGGAGCTGCCGCCCGGCGCACCGGTGATCCTGCTGCGCAAGACGTCGTACGACGTCGATGACCGGGTCGTGAACATCGCCGACGTGACACTGCCCGCCGACCGCACGGAGCTGCTGTTCACCACCTGTCTGGAGAGGTGGTGAGCCCGACATGACGACACGGAACGCGGCCGACGCCGCCGTGAACCGGCGCATCGTCGTCGTCACAGCGGTCCACGCCCCCTCGGCCCGGTATCTGCCCGAGGCGTGGACATCGCTGCGCGAGCAGGAACTGCCCGAGGGCTGGGAGTGGCACTGGGTGATCCAGGAGGACGGCACGACCGACGCCGTCGCCCCGTACGTCCCCGACGACCCGCGGGTGACCTTCCGCCAGGGGCGCCCCGGCGGTCCCGGCGTCGCCCGTACCGTCGCGCTCGCGCACGCCGAGGGCGCGTACGTGAAGATCCTGGACGCCGACGACCGGCTCACGCCCGGCGCCCTCGCCCGCGACCTGGCCGCCCTGGAGGGCGATCCGGGCCTCGGCTGGGCGACCTCCCGGGTCCTGGACCTGCTGCCGGACGGTTCCACGGTCGGCTTCCCGGGCGATCCCGCGGGCGGGCCGATCGAGCGGGGCGCCGTGCTCGACCACTGGAAGGCGAACGGCTTCCTCGCCCAGGTCCACCCGGCCTCCCTCTTCGTCCGCCGGGACCTGCTGGCGGCCCTCGGCGGCTGGATGGCGCTGCCCGCGTCCGAGGACACCGGTCTGCTGCTCGCGCTCAACGCGGTGAGCCGGGGCTGGTTCACCCCGGAGGCCGGCCTGCTCTACCGCAAGTGGGCCGGGCAGGCCACCGGCCAGGCCGCCCACGTCGACCCCGTCGAGCGGGAGGCGCGGATGGCGGTCGTGGAGGCCAGGGCCAGGGCCCTCGCGTCCTTCGGCTGGGGGTACCCCGAAGGCTCCTCCGCGATCGTCGTCGACACCGGACAGACCTGACCCATCAGACATCCGCACCCATCGGACATCCGGACCCATCGGACATCCGGACCCATTGAACATCCTGTTCCGCCGGACACGCCTGTCCCGCCGGCCTGACCTCGCTCGATCAGCCGGCCTGGCCTGACTTGATCCACCGGCCTCGGCCGACCCGCCGGACATGCCTGTCCCGCCGGACCGGCCTGATCGAGCGGCCTGGCCTGCTCGGCCGGCCTCGGCTGATCCGTCGGCCCTGGCCTGCTCGGCCGGCCTGGCCTGCCACCGCCAGGCAGGCCCTACTCGGCCGTCGGCTGGCCCGCGGCGACGGTCAGCCAGTGGGCGACCCGCCGCAGGGTCGTCTCGTCGGCCCCGTCCACGAGGGCGCGGACGGCCGTGACGTCGTCCGGGGTGAGGTCGTAGAGACCGGCCTTGCTCAGGCCCGCCATGAGGACCTGGTGGCGGCGGTCCTCCATGCGTTCCGCGAGCCTGGTCGGTGCGAGGGCTCCGCCGGAAGACGGCGGCTCGGGCGCCTCGGAGGCGGCCACGGGAGCGGGGGAGGTGTCGTAGCGGTGCCACGCGCCGTCCTTCGGGCCCCACAGATCGACCGTCACGTCCTCCCCCCGCGCTCGCGTGACCTGGGTCATCTCGCCCAACGCGTACAGCACGGGCACCCGGTCGGGCGATTCCGCGGCGGCCCGCCAGGACTGTGCGGACGGGTCGTGGAACATCGCGACCCAGCGGGGAGCCCCCGGGGGCTGCGGGCTCCGGGGACGGGCCTGACCGGTCTGTCGGGTCTCCATGGCGCTCGCCTTCCCTTCCGTGTCGGCACGGCAGGGTGACCATAACTGACGGACCGTCAGCTAACCAGAGTCCGGCGGCCTGCCGTGCCGCGGCGCGGGGCCGCCCGGCGACTAGTCCCGGCCAAAGGTGATCGGGAAGTGGCCCCGATGGTGGATCGATGCGTGAGGGCGACGGGCCCGGGGTAGCTCAACCCGGTTCGGGAACCGAGGAGCGGAACGTGACCGGTGCGCACTGCACATGCCATCGCGCACGCCACACCGTTCGGCACCGGTCCCTCCCCTCGTGCGGACCGCTGCCGAACGGTGCGGGTGACGTCGGGCTGTGCCCTGGATCCTGCCAGCTGCGGTGCGCGGCGAGGAGGGTACCGACATCCGGTCCTCGCCGTTGCCGCAGGTCAGCCGTATAAAGTGAGTTTTCCGGTCCGGATTCCAGGTGCGCGGGAAGTAAAGGGGTGGAGACCTTGAGTCTCGACTCAGGGGCACGCACAGCCTTCGCCGAGCGCCTCGCGCTGCTGTACAAGGAGGCCGGCAACCCTCCCCTCAAGCGTGTGTCCGAGGCGGTCGCCCGACTGCAGCGGGTCGACGAGCGCGGGCGCCAGGTGCGGGTGTCCGCCCAGCGGATCAGCGACTGGCGCCGGGCCAGGAACGTACCCGCCCAGTTCGCCGCGCTCGCCGCCGTCCTCCACGTCCTGATCCCCGAGGCACGGCGCGCCCGGCCCGCCCCGGTCTCCCCCGGCCTGTACGACATGCCCCAGTGGCAGCGCCTCTGGGAGCGCGCGCTGGCCGACCCGGTCGCGGCCGGTGAGGGCGCCGCGACCGCCGAGGAGACGGAGAAGGAGCAGCCTCCGGCCGAGGCCGCCGTCCCCGGTGGCGTGTGCCCCTACCGGGGTCTGGCCTCCTACCGCCGGCAGGACGCCCGCTGGTTCTTCGGCCGGGAGCGCAGCACCGACGCCCTGGTCGCCCAGTTGCGCGCCGCGGGACGCACCGGCGGCCTGGTGATGCTGGTGGGCGCCTCGGGCGCGGGCAAGTCCTCACTGCTGAGCGCCGGCCTGGTGCCCGCGCTGCGCGAGGGCGCGCTCGGCGACGAGAACGGCGCGGCACGGGACGTACTCCAGCTCGTCCCGGGAGCCGACCCGCTCGCGGAACTGGCCGACCGGATCCCCGAGCTCACGGCGCTCGTGCGAGGAGTACGGGGCACACCGGAACCCGACGTTCCGGAGGCCGGGGCCGAGGCGGAGGCCAAGGCGACGGCCGAGGCGGAGGCGACGTCGGGAGCGGGCGTGCCGGACACACAGGGCACGTCCTCGCCATCCGGCACCGCGGACGCACGGGGTACGTCTCCGGACTCCCGTACCCCGGCTTCGCGAGGCGCCCAGAACCCCCGCACCCCGGACATCCGAGGCACCTCCCCGAACCCCGGCGCCCCGGACACACGCATCCCGACCTCCCGCGGCTCCACCCCCCGCGCCCCCTCCCCCCGCAACCCCTTCTCCCGCAACCCCGAACCCGGCACCCGCGAGTTCGCGCGGGCCGCGCGGGAGGCCGTCACGGCCTGGGCGCTCCGGGCGTCGCCCGAGGCCGCGCGGCCGGTGGTCATCGTGGACCAGTTCGAGGAGGCCTTCACCCTCTGCTCCGACGAGGCCGCCAGGCGCGCCTTCGTCCAGTTGCTGCACGCCGCCGCCACGCCCGCCCGGCCGGGGGAGCGGGCCCCGGTACTGGTCGTCCTCGGCATCCGCGCCGACTTCTACGAACAGTGCCTCGCCCATCCGGAACTGGCCGACGCCCTCCAGCACCGGCACATGGTCCTCGGTCCGCTGACCACGGCGGAGCTGCGCGAGGCGGTGACCGGCCCGGCCAAGGCCGTCGGTCTCGAGCTCGAACCAGGACTCGCCGAGCTGATCGTCCGGGAGGTCAGCGCCGACGGCCCGCGCGGCGCCCACGACGCCGGCGTCCTGCCGCTGCTGTCCCACGCCCTGCTCGCCACCTGGCAGCGCCGCAAGGCCGGCCGGCTGACCCTGGCCGGCTACCGGGCGGCCGGCGGCATCCAGGGCGCCGTGGCCGCGACCGCCGAGCGGGCCTGGTCCGGGCTGGACCCGGCCGCCCGGACGGCCGCCCGGCTGCTGCTGCTGAGGCTGGTCCGGCTCGGCGAGGACACCCAGGCCACCCGCCGCCGCGGCACCCGCCGCCAGCTGGCGCAGGAGTCGACCGACCCCGGCGCGACGGAGGAGTCCCTGGAGGCGCTGGTGCGCGCCCGGCTGGTGACCCTGGACGCGGAGTCCGTGGAGATCACCCACGAGGCCCTGCTGACCGCGTGGCCGCGGCTGCGCGAGTGGATCGACGAGGACCGCAGCGACCATCTGCTGCGTCAGCGCCTCGAGGAGGACGGCCGGGCCTGGGAGAACTCCCACCGCGACTCCTCGCTGCTGTACCGGGGATCACGCCTGGAACAGGCGCACACCTGGGCGAAGTCGGCCGGCGACACCTTCCTGACCCGCAGCGCGGTGGACTTCCTGGCCGCGTCGGTCCGGCTGAGCCGGCGCACGGTCTGGATCAGCCGCGGCGCGGTGTCGGCGCTGGTGGTGCTGGCGATGCTGGCGGTCGGCGCGGCGGTCGTCGCGTGGCAGCAGCGCAACGACGCCGTGTTCGAGCAGGTGGTCGCGGAGGCCGACCGCGTGCAGTACACGGACCCGTCGCTGTCCGCCCAGCTCGACCTGGTCGCCCACCGGCTGCGGCCGGGCGACGAGGGCGCGCGCAACCGGCTGATCTCGATCGTCAACGCCCCGCTGGCCACGCCGCTCCTCGGCCACACCGGCGCCGTCTACCTCACCTCGTTCAGCCCGGACGGCAAGACCCTGGCCACCGCCAGCTACGACCGGACCATCCGTCTGTGGAACGTGGCCGACCCGTCCCGCCCCGAGCCGCTGGGCAAACCCCTCACCGGTCACACCAGTTGGGTGAGCAGCGCGGTCTTCAGCCCGGACGGCCACACGCTCGCCGGCGCCGGCGACGACGGCACGGTCCGCCTGTGGGACGTGCGCAACCCGGCCGCACCCCGCCTCCTGGGTGATGTGCTGAAGGCCCGGGGCGGCACGGTCTACCTGGTCGCCTTCAGCCCGGACGGCCGCACCCTGGCCTCCGCGCACGAGGACGGCACGGTCCGCCTCTGGAACGTCGCCGACCCGTCCGCCCCGAAGGCTCTCGCCCCGCTCGGCGGCCACACCGCCGCCGTGCGCTCCGTGGCGTTCGCCCCGGACGGCCGCACCCTCGCGACCGGCGGCGACGACAACACCGTACGGCTGTGGAACACGGCCGACCCCGGGCACCCGCGACCGCTGGGCAAGCCGCTCACCGGGCACGACGGCACGGTCCACTCGGTGGCGTTCAGCCCGGACGGCCGTACGCTCGCCAGCGGCAGCGCGGACGACACCGTACGGCTGTGGAACGTGGCGGACCCCGGGCACGCGGCCGCTCTCGGCGTCCCGCTCACCGGCCACACCGGCCCGGTGTGGTCCGTGGCGTTCAGCCCGAACGGTTCGATGCTCGCCGCCGCCAGCGCGGACAGCACGGCCATCCTGTGGAACGTCGGCGATCCGGCGTACCCCTCCCAGGTGGGCGAGCCCCTCGCGGGCAGCAGCGGCGAGATGTACGCCCTGGGCTTCAGTCCCGACGGCACCACCCTCGCCACCGGCAGCGGGGACAACAAGATCCGCCTGTGGTCGGTCCCCACGTCGGACATGGTCGGCCGCACCGGCGCGTTCCGGCCGGACGGCAAGGTGCTCGGCACGGCCGCCCGCGACGGACGCCTCCGCCTGTGGAACGTGCGCCGCCCGGACCGGCCCGAGCCGCTCGGCGAACCGTTCATGCCCGGGGACGGCGGCTACCGTTCGCTGGTCTTCTCCCCCGACGGCCGCACCCTCGCGGTGCTGACGGGCAACCGCGCGGTCCACCTCTGGAACGTCACGGACCCGGCCCACCCGGTGTCCTACGGATCACCGATCACCCTGCGCACCCGCTTCACGGGCCCCGACGCGCTCGCCTACAGCCCGGACGGCCGCACCCTGGCGACCGGCTACGACGACCGCACCGTCCAGCTGTGGAACGTCGCCGACCCCTCCCACGTCACCCGGCTCGGCTCACCGCTCACGGGCCACAAGGGGTACGTCAACGCCCTGGCCTTCAGCCACGACGGGAGAACGCTGGCGTCCGGCAGCGCGGACGGCACCATCCGCCTGTGGAACGTGACCGACCCGAGCCGTACGGTCCGCCTGGGCTCCCCTCTCAAGGGCCACCTCGGTCCGGTCAACGCCCTGGTCTACAGCCCCGACGGAAGGACCCTGGCGTCCGGCAGCGACGACGACTCGGTCCGCCTGTGGAACATCGCCGACCCCGCGAGGGCCACCCGCCTCGGCTCCCCCCTCACCGGGCACACGGAGGCGGTCGTCTCCCTCACCTTCAGCCAGGACGGCGGCACGCTGGCCAGCGGCGGCAACGACAACACGGTCCGCCTGTGGAACGTCCGCGTCCCCTCCGACGCCTCCCCCATCGGCCAGGCGATGAGCCCCAACGCCAAGACCGGCAACTTCCTCTCCTTCAGCCCCGAGAGCCACATGCTGGGCGTCTCCAGCGGCGCCGACACGGTCCGTCTGTGGAACCTCGACGTCGACCAGGCGATCGCCCACATCTGCTCGACCACCCGGAACGTCCTGACCCCCCAGAAGTGGAACGAATACCTCCCCCGCCTCTCGTACGACCCTCCGTGCGACCCCTGAGTCCAAAGTGATCCCGGTCACAACTCCCCCCTCCGCCCGACCAGTCGCCTCCCGTTGATCAACCACCCTTGTTAGCCTTGGCCCAAGCCCGGTCGCTGGTGCATCCCCCGTCGCCAGCGACCGGGCCTTTTCACGCCCGTACCGCGGGAAGGCGCCGCGCCACCAACGATGCGGCGGATCGCCGTACCGCACGCTGTCCGCCCTGAGGCGCGAGAGGCGCCTACGCGGCACAACCCTTTTCGGCTGTGCGTCATGAACTGCTGTCTGGCACGCAACCGGTACTCACGCGACCTCAGCCGAGCCATGGAACGCCAAAGACCCCCAGTCCATCCGGACCGGGGGTCTCTCACTGTGGGGCTAACAGGATTTGAACCTGTGGCCTCATCCTTATCAGGGATGCGCTCTAACCAACTGAGCTATAGCCCCGCCGCGCTCTGCGGTGTGTGTCCCGCGCGCTGACTCCTGAAGATTAGCGCACGACGTGGGCAGTCCCAAAATCGATAGTCGTAGGACCGCCCACGGGAGGTTTGAAGCGCCTCACTCGTCCTCGGCGAGGGTCAGCTCGATGCCGCCCACGAAGCCCGCGGAGAGGTTGTAGATGAACGCGCCGAGCGTCGCCAGGGCCGTCGCGAGGACGACGTCGATGACCGCGATGATCGACGTGAACATCAGGACGTGGGGGAGGGAGAGGAAGGACTGCAGGTCGAAGCCGTTGGACTCGTTGGAGCCCGTGGCCTCGGAGATCGTGCCGCCGACCGTCGAGAAGACGCCCATCGCGTCCATGACCATCCACAGCACCGCCGCCGCGACGATCGTGCAGATGCCGAGCGCGATCGACAGCAGGAAGCTGACCTTCATCACCGACCACGGGTCGGCCTTCGCCACCCGCAGCCGCGCCTTGCGCACCCGCGGGACGGTGCGGGCACCGGTGCGCGGGCGCCGTACGGCGCCGGTCGCCGCCGTCTGCGACGGGTAGGCCTGCGGCGGGTGGTACGGCCCGGTGGGCTGCTGCGGCTGCCGCTCACCGGGCAGCGGAGAGGCCGGCTGCGGCTGGGCCGGCTGGCCGCCTCGGGTGTCGGTCACGGTTCCCCCCTGGGATCCTCTGGATCCTTGCGTGTCGGGCGAGGAGGAGGGGGAGTCGGCCGCGGTCGGCTTGATCGCCTTCAGCTGGGTCGTGTGGGTGTCCGCCACCGGCCCTTCCGCGCCTCGCGCGCCGGTCTTGCGCGCGTTCCCCTCCGGCGCGGCGGAGCCACGGCCGCCGCCCTTCTCCGTACCGGAAGACGTACCGGCGCCCGTGGCTCCGCTCACGATGACTCACTCCTCGTGCTACTCGGCCGAGGGCACCTCACCCTCGTCCGTGCCGGTGGTCGCGGCGCCCTCGGCGGTCTCGTCCACGGCCTCGTCGCCGTCGACCTCCTCCGCCTCACGCCCCGCCTCGGCGTTACGTGCGATGCCCACGACGGCATCGCGCTTGCCCAGGTTGATCAGTTGGACGCCCATGGTGTCACGGCCCGTCTCCCTGACCTCGTTGACTCGCGTACGAATCACACCGCCCGACAGCGTGATGGCGAGGATCTCGTCGGTCTCCTCGACCACCAGCGCGCCGACGAGCGAACCGCGGTCCTCAACGATCTTGGCGGCCTTGATACCGAGGCCGCCGCGGCCCTGGACGCGGTACTCGTCGACAGCGGTCCGCTTCGCGTACCCGCCGTCTGTGGCAGTGAACACGAACGTACCGGGTCGAACAACATTCATCGAGAGCAGCTGGTCTCCCTCACGGAAGCTCATGCCCTTGACACCCGAGGTCGCACGGCCCATGGGACGCAGCGTTTCGTCCGTGGCGGTGAAACGGATCGACTGGGCCTTCTTGCTGATCAGCAGCAGATCGTCATCGGCCGAGACGAGTTCGGCGCCGATCAGTTCGTCGTCGGAACCGTCCTCCGTCTCACGGAGGTTGATGGCGATGACACCGCCGGAGCGGGGCGAATCGTAATCCTTCAGCGGCGTCTTCTTGACCAAGCCGCCCTTGGTGGCGAGCACCAGGTAGGGCGCCGCCTCGTAGTCGCGGATGGCGAGGATCTCGGCGATCGCCTCGTCCGGCTGGAAGGCGAGCAGGTTGGCGACGTGCTGTCCACGCGCGTCACGCCCGGCGTCGGGCAGCTCGTACGCCTTCGCCCGGTACACCCGGCCCTTGTTGGTGAAGAAGAGCAGCCAGTGGTGCGTGGTGGAGACGAAGAAGTGGTCGACGATGTCGTCTTCCTTCAGCTTCGCGCCGCGCACGCCCTTGCCGCCGCGCTTCTGGGCGCGGTAGTCGTCCGCCTTGGTGCGCTTGACGTAGCCGCCCCGCGTGACGGTGACGACGATGTCCTCCTCGGCGATCAGGTCCTCGATGGACATGTCACCGTCGTAGGGCACCAGCATGGTCTTGCGGTCGTCGCCGTACTTCTCGACGATCGCGGCGAGTTCCGCGCTGACGATGCCGCGCTGGCGGACCGGCGAGGCGAGGATCTCGTTGTACTCGTTGATCTTCGCCTGGAGCTCGTCGTGCTCCTGGACGATCTTCCGGCGCTCCAGGGCGGCGAGCCGGCGCAGCTGCATCTCGAGGATCGCGTTGGCCTGGATCTCGTCGATCTCCAGGAGCTCCATCAGGCCCGTGCGCGCGACCTCGACGGTCTCGCTGCCCCGGATCAGCGCGATGACCTCGTCGATGGCGTCCAGGGCCTTCAGCAGACCGCGCAGGATGTGCGCCCGCTCCTCGGCCTTGCGCAGCCGGAAGCGCGTACGACGGACGATGACCTCGATCTGGTGCGTCACCCAGTGGCGGATGAACGCGTCCAGCGAGAGGGTGCGCGGGACGCCGTCGACCAGCGCCAGCATGTTGGCGCCGAAGTTCGTCTGCAGGTCCGTGTGCTTGTAGAGGTTGTTCAGGACGACCTTGGCGACCGCGTCCCTCTTCAGCACGATCACGAGACGCTGCCCGGTCCGGGAGCTGGTCTCGTCGCGGACGTCCGCGATGCCGCCGATCTTGCCGTCCTTGACCAGGTCGGCGATCTTCTGCGCGAGGTTGTCGGGGTTCACCTGGTACGGCAGCTCGGTCACCACCAGGCACTGGCGGTTCTGGATCTCCTCGACCTCGACGACCGCGCGCATGGTGATCGAGCCGCGGCCCGTGCGGTACGCCTCCTCGATGCCCTTGCGGCCCACGACGAGCGCGCCGGTCGGGAAGTCGGGGCCCTTGATGCGCTCGATGAGGGCGTCCAGGAGCTCCTCGTGCGAGGCCTCGGGGTTCTCCAGGTACCACTGGGCGCCGGCCGCGACCTCGCGCAGGTTGTGCGACGGGATGTTGGTCGCCATGCCGACCGCGATTCCGGCCGAGCCGTTGATCAGCAGGTTCGGGAAACGCGCGGGCAGGACGGTCGGCTCCTGGGAGCGGCCGTCGTAGTTGTCCGTGAAGTCGACGGTCTCCTCGTCGATGTCGCGGACCATCTCCATCGACAGCGGCGCCATCTTGCACTCGGTGTACCGCATGGCCGCCGCCGGGTCGTTGCCCGGGGAGCCGAAGTTGCCGTTGGAGTCGACCAGCGGCATGCGCATCGACCAGGGCTGCGCGAGGCGCACCAGCGCGTCGTAGATGGAACTGTCGCCGTGCGGGTGGTAGTTACCCATGACGTCGCCGACCACGCGGGCGCACTTGTAGAAGCCGCGCTCGGGTCGGTAGCCGCCGTCGTACATCGCGTACAGCACCCGGCGGTGGACGGGCTTGAGGCCGTCCCGGACGTCCGGCAGCGCACGCGAGACGATGACGGACATCGCGTAGTCGAGGTACGAGCGCTGCATCTCCGTCTCGAGCCCGACGGGCTCGATGCGCATGGCGATGTCGCCGCCCTCTTCAGGGGTGACGGGAGTGTTCTCGTCGGTCATTGCTGGTGAGGATCCTTTCCGGTGCGGTCAGCTGAGACCGACTCAGATGTCGAGGAAGCGGACGTCCTTGGCGTTGCGCTGGATGAAGGCGCGGCGCGCCTCGACGTCCTCGCCCATGAGGACCGAGAACAGGTCGTCGGCCTGGGCGGCGTCGTCGAGGGTGACCTGGCCGAGGACGCGGTGCTCCTGGTCCATCGTCGTGACGCGCAGTTCCTCGGCGTTCATCTCACCGAGACCCTTGAAGCGCTGGATCGAGTCCTCGCGCACCCGCTTGCCGCGCTGACGGCCCATCTCGATCAGCGCGTCGCGCTCGCGGTCGGAGTACGCGTACTCGATGTCGTCCCGGCCCCACTTGATCTTGTAGAGCGGGGGGCGGGAGAGGTACACGTGCCCGGCCTCGACCAGCGGCCGCATGAAGCGGAACAGGAAGGTCAGCAGCAGGGTGCTGATGTGCTGGCCGTCGACGTCGGCGTCCGCCATCAGGATGATCTTGTGATAGCGGAGCTTCTCGATGTCGAAGTCCTCGTGCACCCCGGTGCCGAAGGCCGAGATCAGCGCCTGGATCTCCTGGTTCTGCAGGATCTTGTCGATCCGCGCCTTCTCCACGTTGAGGATCTTGCCGCGGATCGGGAGGATCGCCTGGTACTGCGGGTTGCGGCCGGACTTGGCCGAGCCGCCGGCGGAGTCACCCTCGACGATGAAGATCTCGCACTTGGTGGGGTCGTTCGACTGACAGTCGGAGAGCTTGCCCGGCAGGGACGCCGACTCGAGCAGGCCCTTACGGCGCGTCAGGTCCCGGGCCTTGCGGGCCGCCACGCGCGCGGTGGCCGCCTGGATGCCCTTGCGGACGATGTCCGCCGCCTCGACCGGGTTGCGGTCCAGCCAGTCGTTGAGGTGCTCGTAGACCGCCTTCTGGACGAAGGTCTTCGCCTCCGTGTTGCCCAGCTTGGTCTTGGTCTGGCCCTCGAACTGCGGCTCGCTCAGCTTGACCGAGATGATCGCGGTCAGACCCTCGCGGATGTCGTCACCCGTGAGGTTGTCGTCCTTCTCGCGCAGCAGCTTCTTGTCGCGCGCGTACTTGTTGACCAGGTTGGTCAGGGCCGCGCGGAAGCCCTCCTCGTGCGTACCGCCCTCGTGCGTGTGGATGATGTTGGCGAAGGAGTACACGCCCTCGCTGTAACCGCTGTTCCACTGCATCGCGACTTCGAGGGAGAGGCTGCGCTCCTTGTCCTCGGCCTCGAGGTCGATCACCGTCGGGTGCACCGCGTCGCCCTTGCGGGAGTTGAGGTACTTCACGAAGTCGACGATGCCGCCCTCGTAGTGGTACGTGACGGTCTTGACCTCGTCCTTGACGTCGGCGCCCGCCTCGTCCGCCCCGGTGGTGGCCTTCGCCGACTCGCGCTCGTCCGTGAGCTTGATCGTCAGACCCTTGTTGAGGAACGCCATCTCCTGGAAACGCCGGGAGAGCGTCTCGAAGGAGTACTCGGTGGTCTCGAAGATGTCGGCGTCGGCCCAGAAGGTGACCGAGGTGCCGGTCGCCTCGATGGCCTCGTGCTTGGCCAGCGGCGCCGTGGGGACGCCCATCTTGTAGTCCTGCGTCCAGCGGTGGCCGTCGGTCCTGACCTCGACGGCGACCTTCGACGACAGCGCGTTCACGACGGACACGCCCACGCCGTGCAGACCGCCGGAGACCGCGTAGCCGCCGCCGCCGAACTTGCCGCCCGCGTGCAGCACGGTCAGCACGACCTCGACGGCCGGCTTGCCCTCGGAGGGGACGATGCCGACCGGGATGCCACGGCCGTTGTCGACGACGCGGACGCCGCCGTCGGCCAGGATCGTCACGTCGATCGTGTCCGCGTGGCCGGCCAGCGCCTCGTCGACCGAGTTGTCGACGACCTCGTACACGAGGTGGTGCAGACCGCGCTCGCCCGTGGATCCGATGTACATACCGGGGCGCTTGCGGACCGCGTCCAGGCCCTCGAGGACGGTGATGGCGCTGGCGTCGTACGAGGCGGTGACCTCGCCGTTCGCGCCGGCGTCGGTGGACGGGATGTTCTCGTTGGGGTTGCCGGAATCGGCCACGAAGCGCCCTTTCTGGCACAGCACTAGCCATGCTCGTCGGCGGGTTGCCGGAGCGGCTGCGGCATGTTGCGTTGGTAAGCCTTGATCAGCGTTGCTCAGCTTGTCCCGGGCGGTCCCCACGTTTGGGGCGGGATTGCGTTCCAGTCTACCGGTAGCACTGACAGTGATGGGGGTTTGCCGGTACCTGAGTCCGGATGTGCCGCCCTCAACCGGTCTCCGACGGGTCCCGATATACGGAAGGGGGCTCCAAGAGGCTCACAGCGGCACTCAGCGCTTCCGGGTGTCAACCCTTGGCTACCGGGGAGTCACGTCGGAATTCGCAACCTCGTGCGGGCTGTTCACAGCCCCTCGCGGGCCGTCCGCGGAAGACCCCCGGACCGGCCGCGGGCATACGAGAAGACGGCCGGCGCGGTACGCGGCACCGCCCCGGCCGTCCCGCTACGTGACGCAGATCACCCGTACGTGTCGCCGGGACCGGTGCTCCCCGGGGCCCGCAGCGGGCCGTAGCGGCGGGCGGGGCCGCCCGGTCCCTGCACCCTGATCTGCTGGACCCGGCCGTGCCCGAGGTCCTCGTTGAGCCGGGCCACCAGGGTCGGGGCGAGCAGCCGCAGGTTCGTCGCCCAGGCCGTGGAGTCGCAGCGCACCACCAGTACCCGCTCGTCCTCGTCGTACCGCTCCGGCACACAGTGCTTGGCCACGTCCTCGCCGACGATCTGCGGCCAGCGGCCCATCACCCCGCCCACCGCGGCCGGTGCCTCCCAGCCGCGCTCGGTCAGCAGCCGGTTGATCGCGGCACCGAGCGCCATGGGGTCGCGCCCGTCCGCCCGCGCGCCGGAGCGCAGGCCGCCGCCGCGCCGCGCCTGCTTCTTCTGCTGCGCCGCGTCACCGCGCGCGCGTGCCTGCTCACGCGCCGCCCTGAGCGCCACGCGCGCGAGGTCGACGCCGGAGGGCTCGGGCGTCTTCCCGGGCTTCTGCTCGCTCATACGCGTTCCACCGTCCCGTTCGCCACGGTGTACCGCGCTCCGCTCAGCACATGGGGTACGTCGTCGTCGACCGCCGCCGTCACCAGCACCTGCTCGCCGGGCGCGACGAGTTCGGCGAGCCGCTCCCGCCGGCGAGCGTCCAGCTCGGCGAACACGTCGTCGAGCACCAGCACCGGCTCGTTGCCCTCGGCCCGCAGCAGGTCGTAGGAGGCCAGCCGCAGCGCCAGCGCGTAGGACCACGACTCGCCGTGCGAGGCGTACCCCTTGGCGGGCAGCTGACCGAGCTTGAGCACCACGTCGTCCCGGTGCGGGCCGACGAGCGTGACGCCCCGCTCGATCTCCTGCTTGCGGGCGTCCGCGAGCGCGGCCATCAGCTGCGCGTAGAGGTCCTCGCGCGTGTGGGCCTCGCCGGGCGCGGACGGTTTGTACTCCAGCGCGACCGGTCCGCCGCCCGGCGCCAGCTGTTCGTACGCCTTGTCGGCGAGCGGCTGCACTGCGGCGACCAGGTCCAGCCGCTGCGCGAGCAGCTCGGCACCGGCGTGCGCGAGGTGCTGGTCCCAGACGTCGAGCGTGGACAGGTCCATGGACCGCCCGCCGTGCCGCCGCGCGAGGGCCGCCGACTTCAGCAGGGTGTTGCGCTGCTTGAGCACCCGCTCGTAGTCGGACCGCACCCCGGCCATGCGCGGGGAACGCGCGGTGATCAGCTCGTCCAGGAACCGCCGCCGCTCCCCGGGATCCCCCTTGACGAGCGCGAGGTCCTCGGGCGCGAACAGCACGGTCCGTACGATGCCCAGCACGTCCCGGGGTCTGACCTGCGAGGACCGGTTGATGCGGGCGCGGTTGGCCTTGCCGGGGTTGAGTTCCAGCTCGACCAGCTGCTGCCGCTCGCCCTGCCGCACCTGGGCCCGGACGATCGCGCGCTCGGCGCCCATGCGGACCAGGGGCGCGTCGGAGGCGACCCGGTGGCTGCCGAGGGTGGCGAGATAGCCGACGGCTTCGACGAGGTTCGTCTTGCCCTGCCCGTTGGGGCCGACGAAGGCGGTGACGCCCGGGTCGAGCGGAACTTCGACCCGGGCGTACGAGCGGAAGTCGGCCAGCGACAGATGCGTGACGTGCATGGTCGTTCGCCGACCTCCCCGAGGCTCGTGGATCGCGGGGCGATCCGTCGTGTGGATCGCGGGGCGACCCTGTGGACTACTTCTTCTCGACCGCGTGGCCGCCGAACTGGTTGCGCAGCGCCGCGATCATCTTCATCTGCGGCGAGTCCTCCTGACGGGAGGCGAACCGCGCGAACAGCGAGGCCGTGATCGCGGGCAGCGGCACCGCGTTGTCGATGGCGGCCTCGACCGTCCACCGGCCCTCGCCGGAGTCCTGCGCGAAGCCCTTCAGCCTGTCGAGGTGCTCGTCCTCGTCGAGGGCGTTGACCGCCAGGTCGAGCAGCCAGGACCGGATGACCGTGCCCTCCTGCCAGGAGCGGAAGACCTCGCGCACGTCCGTGACGGAGTCGACCTTCTCCAGCAGCTCCCAGCCCTCGGCGTAGGCCTGCATCATGGCGTACTCGATGCCGTTGTGGACCATCTTGGCGAAGTGGCCTGCGCCGACCTTGCCGGCGTGCACCGAGCCGAAGTCGCCCTCGGGCTTGAGCGCGTCGAAGACCGGCTGCACCTTGGCGACGTTCTCCGCGTCGCCGCCGTACATCAGCGCGTAGCCGTTCTCCAGGCCCCAGACGCCGCCGGAGACGCCGCAGTCGACGAAGCCGATGCCCTTGGCGGCCAGCTCCTCGGCGTGCTTCTCGTCGTCCGTCCAGCGGGAGTTGCCGCCGTCCACGACGACGTCGCCCGGCTCCAGCAGCTCGCCCAGCTCGTCGATCGTCGACTGGGTGGCGGCCCCGGCCGGGACCATCACCCACACCACGCGCGGGCCCTCGAGCTTGCCCACGAGTTCTTCGAGGCTGTGGACATCGGCGAGGTCCGGGTTGCGGTCGTATCCGACGACGGTGTGGCCTGCGCGGCGTATCCGCTCGCGCATGTTGCCGCCCATCTTGCCGAGGCCGACGAGACCGAGCTCCATCAGTTGTTCCTTAGGTCGCTGTGTGGCGTGAGGGGCACCTTCGTACCCATGTCCGAGCCTAAACCCGGACGGTCACGCACACCTGTGGGCATACGCGCTCATACGTACGGCCCCACCTGCGGATTCGCCGTCGGCCTCGCCCGCGGAAGCCGCCCGGTTCTCCACTGCCTGTGGACAACCGGGCACACCGCGGGACCGCGATCAGCCGCTCAGGCGCACCGGCATGATCAGGTACTTGTAGGCGTCGTCCGCCTCGGCGTCCAGCGCCGGCTTGCCGCTGAGCAGCGCGGGCTTGGTGGACGTGGTGAAGGACAGCTGGGCGACCGGGGAGTCGATGGCGCTCAGGCCGTCCAGCAGGAAGGTCGGGTTGAAGGCGATCGAGATGTCGTCGCCCTCCAGTTGCGCGTCGACCCTTTCCACAGCCTGTGCGTCGTCGCTGGAACCGGCCTCCAGGATGAGCACGCCCTGCTCGAAGCTGAGCCGCACCGGAGTGTTCCGCTCGGCGACCAGGGCCACACGCTTGACGGCCTCCACGAAGGGGGCGGTCTCGATCACGGCGACGGAGTTGAACTCGGTCGGGAACAGCGTGCGGTACTTCGGCAGGTCGCCTTCCAGGAGACGGGTGGTCGTCCGCCGCCCGGCGCCCTCGAAGCCGATCAGGCCCTCGCCCGCACCCGAGCCGGACAGCGCCAGGATGACGCTGTCGCCGCTGGTGAGCGCCTTGGCGGTGTCCAGGAGCGTCTTGGCGGGCACCAGGGCCACCGCGGAGGCGTCGGGGTTCTCCGGCTTCCACAGGAACTCGCGGACCGCGAAGCGGTAGCGGTCGGTGGAGGCCAGCGTCACCGTGTCGCCCTCGATCTCGATGCGCACACCGGTGAGGACGGGCAGCGTGTCGTCCCGCCCCGCGGCGATGGCGACCTGGGCGGCGGCGGAGGCGAAGACCTCGCCGGGCACCGTGCCCGTCGCGTTCGGCATCTGGGGCAGGGACGGGTACTCCTCCACCGGCAGCGTGTGGAGGGTGAACCGGGAGGAGCCGCAGACCACGGTCGCCCGTACACCGTCTGTGGAAATCTCCACCGGCCGGTTGGGGAGGGCGCGGCAGATGTCGGCCAGCAGACGGCCGGAGACGAGGACCGTCCCCTCCTCCTCGACCTCGGCCTCCACGGACACGCGCGCGGAGACCTCGTAGTCGAAGCTGGAGAGGCTGAGGGCGCCGTCCTCGGCCTTCAGCAGCAGGCCGGCGAGGACAGGCGCCGGCGGACGGGCCGGAAGGCTGCGCGCCGCCCAGGCCACTGCCTCCGCGAGTACGTCGCGTTCCACCCGGATCTTCACTCTTGCCGCCTCCTGCTGTTGCCGGCGCTTCTCGGCCTGCCTGGCTTCGTCGTCTGGTCTCTGTGTGATCGGCCCCTGTGAAGGGAAGGACCACCGGGGACCAGTCTGACGCACCGCACTGACAGTAGGTGCCTCTCGGGGTCAAGTCGTGACGAGGGGCGGTCGGGCACCGAAGAGCGAGTTGTGCACAGGGCCCCCTTCGAAACGGATTCCTGGCTCTCTCTAGTTGTCAGTAGTAGTAGGGCCTGTGGAAACCGTGGATAACTCCGTTTGTGCAGCTCAGAGGCAAGATTTTGTCCACTGGCCCTGTGGGTGGAGGCGGTGGACAACCGGGGCCTTCTGTGGAGAACAGAAAGTTCTGCACACTCCGTGCACAGGGAGGGGCGAGTTCTCCCCAGCGTCGTCCCCAGGTTTGCCCGTCTTTCCCACAGGCCGACTCGGCAACTTCATGTGACGCCTTTCACTCGACGCGGTGAGGAGGTGCGTCGCCTTGCCGAACAGTGGACAGAGATGTGGAGAAACCGCTGATCGCTGGGGACAACCGGCCCCAGCCTGTGGGTTGCCGGTGGACAACTTCGTGCACAGCCTGTGGACCGACTTTTTGTCCACAGCCTGTGGAGATCCTTCGTCCACGAATCCACAGCCAGGTGACCTGGACCGATGCTCCTCCCACAGGGTCGCCTGTGGATACAGTCTGGACAACTTCCCGGTCCCCAGGGTGTGGACGGGAAAAAGTCACCGAATCTGTGGAGAGAGGCCGTAACCCGGCGGCTAATCGAACAGCGCAGGGCCGGGAGCACGGGCCCGGCCTCCTGATCCACCGTCCCTGAGACCTCCGCCCGGGGCGCCCGACAGCCCTGCACGGGGTGCTCGACGGCCCCTCCCGTCCCCCGACGGCCCCGCCCGGCGTCCACCGCCGGCGTCCACGGCCGGTGTCCACGGCCGGTCCACGGCCGGTGTCCACGGGCGGCTCTCCCCACGAGAAAGGGCGTCCCGGGATCAGCTCCCGGAACGCCCTCGGCGGGGTCTAACGGCGTCAGCCGGCCTTGATGCGGTTGGTCAGCTCGGTCACCTGGTTGTAGATGGAGCGCCGCTCCGCCATCAGATTGCGGATCTTGCGGTCGGCGTGCATCACCGTGGTGTGGTCGCGGCCGCCGAACAGCGCGCCGATCTTCGGCAGCGAGAGGTCCGTCAGCTCCCGGCACAGGTACATGGCGATCTGCCGGGCCGTCACCAGCGCGCGCCCGCGCGAGGTTCCGCACAGGTCCTCGACCGTGAGGCCGAAATAGTCGGCGGTCGCGCTCATGATGGCCGTGGAGGTGATCTCCGGTGCCGAGTCCTCGCCGCCGGGGATCAGGTCCTTCAGGACGATCTCCGTCAGCCCGAGGTCCACCGGCTGCCGGTTGAGCGACGCGAACGCCGTCACCCGGATCAGCGCGCCCTCCAGCTCACGGATGTTGCGCGAGATCCGTGAGGCGATGAACTCCAGCACCTCCGGCGGGGCGTTGAGCTGCTCCTGCACCGCCTTCTTGCGCAGGATCGCGATCCGCGTCTCCAGCTCGGGCGGCTGGACGTCGGTGATCAGACCCCACTCGAAACGGTTCCTCAGCCGGTCCTCCAGCGTCACCAGCTGTTTGGGCGGCCGGTCACTGGACAGCACGATCTGCTTGTTGGCGTTGTGGAGCGTGTTGAAGGTGTGGAAGAACTCCTCCTGCGTCGACTCCTTGTCCGCCAGGAACTGGATGTCGTCGACGAGCAGGATGTCCATCTCCCGGTACCGCTTGCGGAAGCTGTCGCCCTTGCCGTCGCGGATCGAGTTGATGAACTCGTTGGTGAACTCCTCCGAGCTCACGTACCGCACGCGTGTGCCGGGGTAGAGGCTCCGCGCGTAGTGTCCGATCGCGTGCAGCAGGTGCGTCTTGCCGAGCCCCGACTCGCCGTAGATGAAGAGCGGGTTGTACGCCTTCGCGGGCGCCTCGGCGACCGCCACCGCGGCCGCGTGCGCGAAGCGGTTGGACGCGCCGATGACGAACGTGTCGAACAGGTACTTCGGGTTCAGCCGGGCGGTCGGCTCGCCGGGCCCGCCGGCCGACGGCGACGGCGCGGCCGAGGACCCGGGCACACCCGGTGCGCCCGGCCGCTGCGGCGGGCCGGAACCGGCCGGCGGCTCGGGCATCTCCCGCCGGACCGCGTCCCGCTGGTCGTAGTCCGGCCGCTTCTGCTCGTAGGGAGCGGAGTCGTACGACGGGCGCTCCATCGACTGCGGGCGGTAGTCCTGCTTCGGCTGCCCGTAGGAGTCCTGGGAGTAGGCGTCCTGGGACGACGAGCCGTACGGGTCCTGCGGCGGAGAGCCGTAGGAGTCCTGCGAGGGCGAGGCGTACGGATCGCGCTCCGGGAAACCGAGCCGCTGCTGCTGCCAGCCGTACTCGTCCTGCTGGGGCCGCGGCCAGGCGCCGGGCTCGGGCCGCTGGTACTCCGACGGGTACGCGGGCCGCGCGGTCGGCAGCTGGTCCGCGCGCGAGCCGTCGCCGGAGGGGGCCGGGCGCTGCTCGGCGCGGTGCCGGCCGTACCCCTCGTACGGGCTGTCGTACGCGTTGTCGTACGTGCTGTCGTAGCGGCCCTTGGGCTCGTCGTACGGACCGGACGGGAGCTCGGGCTCCTCGTAGCGGGACTGCGGAGGCTGCTGGACGGGGGGTGCCGGAGGGGCCGGGGACTCGCCGGCGGTGTCGTCCACGGTGATCGCGATACGGATCGGGCGCCCGCACTCGCGGCTCAGCGTCTCGCTCACGACCGGGGCGAGCCGGCCCTCCAGTACGCCCTTCGCGAATTCGTTGGGGACCGCGAGCAGGGCGGTGTCGGCGACCAGCGCGAGCGGCTGGCAGCGGCGGATCCAGTGCTCGTCCTTCACCTCGACACCCTGGCCACGGCCCTCACCGAGGAGCTGCTCCAGTACTCGTGGCCACACTGCGGCAAGATCGGCAGGTACGTCAGCCACAGGGCACGCTCTCTCGTGGGTCCCACGAACGTGTGGTTGCGGGACGGGTCGGGATTCGCATCGGCGGGGAGCCGAGAACAGGGGACAAAGGAACGAATCGGAGTCCAGTCACGGTAGTCAGGGCGACCGGTGCGGTTCAAGTTGTTGTCCCCAGCCTGTGGACAGTGTCTCCCAGTGACCCCTGGTTTGACCGGATGGCGTAGCCGCGCGTACCGTAACCAGGTCGAGTTGTCGATGGCTGCTGCCGCCTGCCTCCGATGGGCACAGATCGCGTCAGGTGATCGGGAAGCGGTGCACTCGGGCGTAACGAGAGCTACTCGTGGGCGCACGGTGACAGCCAGGACGGCACCCGCCACACCGATTTGATTTCTGGAGCCCCCGAGTGAGCAAGCGCACCTTCCAGCCGAACAACCGTCGTCGCGCCAAGACCCACGGCTTCCGGCTGCGTATGCGCACCCGTGCCGGCCGCGCGATTCTCGCGTCCCGCCGTAGCAAGGGTCGCGCCCGTCTGTCCGCCTGATCCCGGTCAGGTCATGCCGTCGTGCTGCCCACCGAGAACCGGCTGAGGCGGCGCGAGGACTTCGCGACCGCGGTACGACGAGGGCGCCGGGCCGGACGCCCGACGCTCGTCGTCCACCTTCGAAGCGGTGCAACGGACCCGCACGCGCCTGGGGAGAGCGCTCCCCCGACGCGTGCGGGTTTCGTCGTGAGCAAGGCCGTGGGCGGAGCGGTCGTGCGCAACAAGGTGAAGCGCAGGCTTCGCCATCTGATGCGCGAGCGAGTGGTCCTGCTGCCCCCCGGTAGCCTGGTAGTCGTACGGGCGCTGCCCGGTGCGGGTGACGCCGACCACGCACAGCTGGCCCAAGACCTTGATGCCGCCCTTCAACGGCTGCTGGGAGGGGGCGCGCGATGAAGTACCCGCTGCTGGCCCTGATCAAGCTCTACCAGTGGACGATCAGTCCGCTGCTCGGGCCCGTGTGCAAGTACTACCCGTCGTGCTCCCACTACGGCTATACGGCCATTGACCGGCACGGCGCGATCAAGGGAACGGCACTCACCGCCTGGCGCATCCTGCGGTGCAACCCGTGGTCGCTGGGGGGTGTGGACCATGTCCCGCCGCGGCAGCGCCCGCGGTGGCACGAAATGCTGCGCGACGCCTGGCGTGCACGCAGGGGCGGGACCTCCGCCGCCTCAACGGCCATCGGGGAGAATTCTTCTCCGAGCCCGGCCGCAGAGACCTCGTCCCATGCCCAAGGAGCATGATTAGTGGACACGATTGCCAGCCTCTTCAGCTTCATCACGACACCCGTTTCCTGGGTCATCGTCCAGTTCCACACGGTGTACGGCAAGATCTTCGGCCCCGACACCGGATGGGCCTGGGGCCTGTCGATCGTGTCCCTGGTGATCCTGATCCGCATCTGCCTGATCCCGCTCTTCGTGAAGCAGATCAAGGCGACCCGGGCCATGCAGACGCTGCAGCCCGAGATGAAGAAGATCCAGGAGCGCTACAAGAACGACAAGCAGCGCCAGTCCGAAGAGATGATGAAGCTGTACAAGGAGACGGGCACCAACCCGCTCTCCTCGTGCCTTCCCATCCTGGCGCAGTCCCCGTTCTTCTTCGCCCTGTACCACGTGCTCAACGGCATCGCGTCCGGTGACACCATCGGCGTGATCAACCAGAACCTGCTGGAGAGCGCGCAGAAGGCGCACATCTTCGGTGCTCCGCTCGCCGCGAAGTTCACCGACAGCGCGTCGGAGGTGGAGGCCCTCGGCGCCACGATCACCGATGTGCGGGTCGTCACCGCCATCATGATCGTCCTGATGTCGGCCTCGCAGTTCTTCACCCAGCGTCAGCTGATGACGAAGAACGTCGACACCACGGTGAAGACGCCGTTCATGCAGCAGCAGAAGATGCTGATGTACGTCTTCCCGGTCATGTTCGCCGTCTTCGGCATCAACTTCCCGGTCGGTGTCCTCGTCTACTGGCTGACCACCAACGTGTGGACCATGGGCCAGCAGATGTACGTCATCCACAACAACCCGACCCCGGGTTCCAAGGCCCAGGCTGCGTACCTCGAGCGTCTGTACAAGCACGTCACGCACCACGGCAAGGCGCGCCGCCGCAGCGAGAAGACCATCATCAAGGCCATCGTCGCCAAGGGCCGCGACCGCAACGAGGCCGAGCGCAAGTTCATCAACGGTCTGACCAAGGCGGGCCTCGCGGCCCAGGCCGACGGCACCGTGGTCAAGAGCGATGCCCAGACCGTCGCCCAGACCGAGGACGGCACGCCCACCACCACGGGGGCCGCCGCCAAGCGTCAGCAGCCGAAGCGGCAGACGAAGTCCCAGCGCCAGACCGGCGGCCCCAAGGCGGCCGGCGAGCCCACGTCGCTGAGCAAGTCCGACGAGCCCGAGGACACCAAGCCCTCCGGCGCCGACCGGCAGGCCGCCGCCAAGCCTGGAGCCAGTGGCCGCAGCAAGGCCCAGTCCGGGCAGCGCAAGGGCGGCCCGCAGCGCCCCAAGTCCCCGTCCAAGAAGTAAGAAGGAGCCCATCCCGTGACGGAAGGCACCACCTCCGCCGCCGCCGAGGGTGCAGACACCCTGACCCGCCTGGAGCAGGAGGGCGAGATCGCGGCGGACTACCTCGAGGGTCTGCTGGACATCGCTGATCTCGACGGCGACATCGACATGGACGTCGAAGCCGACCGTGCCTCTGTGTCGATCATCAGCGATACGGGCACCCGTGACCTGCAGAAGCTGGTCGGCCGGGACGGCGAGGTACTGGAGGCGCTGCAGGAGCTGACGCGCCTGGCCGTGCACCGGGAGACCGGCGACCGCAGCCGGCTGATGCTGGACATCGCGGGCTACCGGGCCCAGAAGCGCGCCGAGCTCTCCGAACTGGGCGCCAAGGCCGCAGCCGACGCCAAGAACAGCGGCGAGCCCGTGAAGCTGAAGCCGATGACGCCCTTCGAGCGCAAGGTCGTCCATGACGCGGTGAAGGCCGCGGGCCTGCGCAGCGAGTCCGAGGGCGAGGAGCCGCAGCGGTTCGTCGTCGTGCTCCCCGACTGATTCGGTACGTACGTCTCTCCGGCCCCGTCTGTTGCGCAGGCGGGGCCGGTCTTTGTCAGCCTGGTAGTTCTGGTGGTCGGTGCTGGACGCGCCGATGCGGTACGGAAGGACGGTCCCCGTGACGGAGGCAGCGGAGCTCCCCCCTGCGCCTGAGATGGCACGCGAGGTATTCGGTGATCGCTTCGCGGATGCGGTCCGGTACGCCGAGCTCCTCGCCGAGGCAGGCGTGCAGCGCGGCCTCATCGGCCCGCGAGAGGTGCCCCGCCTGTGGGAGAGGCACATCCTGAACTGCGCGGTGCTCTCCGAGGTCGTACCCGAGGGTGTGACCGTGTGCGATGTCGGCTCGGGCGCCGGTCTGCCCGGCATCCCCCTGGCGCTCGTGCGTGAGGACCTGAAGATCACCCTGCTGGAGCCTCTGCTGCGGCGGACGAACTTCCTGACCGAGGTGGTCGAGCTCCTCGGGCTGGACCATGTGACCGTGGTCCGTGGCCGTGCCGAGGAGGTCATGGGCAAGCTCCCGCCCGTCCATGTGGTGACTGCCCGCGCCGTGGCCCCCCTGGACCGCCTGGCCACCTGGGGCATCCCTCTGCTGCGTCCCTACGGCGAGATGCTCGCCCTCAAGGGCGACACCGCCGAGGAGGAACTGAAGAGTGCGGCCACCGCCCTGAGCAAGCTCGGCGCGGTCGCCACCTCGATCCTCCAGGTCGGTGAGGGCGTCGTCGATCCGCTCTCCACGGTGGTGCGGGTCGAGGTCGGGGAGAGCCCCGGCGGTGTGCGGTTCGCCGCCAAGCGGGCGAAGGCGGCTCGGACGGGGCGGGCACGTCGCCGTCGTTGACGGTGACGTGGTGAGGCGTACTCCACACAAGCTGCCAAACCTGAGCATGACGGAGTGTCGCGACAGTTCGGCCGCGGGCGCTGTGCATCGTGTTTCACGTGAAACGTCGCTCCCTGCTGCATGGCATCATCAGCCGCGGTCGTGCCGCGGCCGAACCCCGCGACCGTAAGCCTCTCGGTTCACTCGATGCGGGACGGGAGTTGTCCACAGAGGTGGATTTCTCCACAGAACCCCAGGCCTCACTGGTTCGCGACCCCGAAGACATGGCAGGCTCTGTTCATTGCGAGCTTGAAGTCGAGGAGAGTGAATCCTTGCGGTCCGACGCCAACATCGCGGGACCGATGGCCGATCCGGTCCCCGGTCCCCGTACCGAGTCCCTCGGGGAGGATGTTTCACGTGAAACACCGCCCCCGATGGACGACACCCCGATCGGTCGTGCTGCCCAACTGGCGGTGGAGGCACTGGGCCGCGCCGGCGAGGGTCTGCCACGCCCTGAGCGGACCCGGATCATCGTGGTCGCCAACCAGAAGGGCGGGGTCGGCAAGACGACGACGACCGTCAACCTTGCCGCGTCTCTGGCCCTCCACGGCGGCCGCGTTCTGGTGGTTGACCTCGACCCGCAGGGCAATGCGTCCACTGCCCTGGGGATCGACCATCACGCCGAGGTTCCGTCCATCTACGACGTGCTGGTCGACAGCCGCCCGCTCGCGGAAGTCGTCCAGCCGGTCCCCGATGTCGAAGGCCTCTTCTGCGCTCCCGCCACGATCGATCTCGCCGGTGCGGAGATCGAGCTGGTGTCCCTGGTGGCCCGCGAGAGCCGGCTGCAGCGGGCCATCCAGGCCTATGAGCAGCCACTGGACTACATCCTCATCGACTGCCCGCCCTCGCTCGGCCTGCTGACGGTCAACGCGCTGGTGGCCGGTGCAGAGGTCCTCATCCCGATCCAGTGCGAGTACTACGCGCTGGAGGGGCTGGGTCAGCTGTTGCGCAACGTCGATCTGGTGCGGGGGCACCTCAACCCCGCCCTGCATGTGTCGACCATCCTGCTCACCATGTACGACGGCCGGACGCGCCTGGCGTCGCAGGTCGCCGAGGAGGTGCGCACCCACTTCGGCGACGAGGTGCTGCGGACGAGCATTCCGCGCTCGGTCCGTATCTCCGAGGCCCCGAGCTATGGGCAGACGGTGCTGACCTACGATCCAGGATCGAGTGGTGCCCTCTCCTATCTTGAGGCGGCACGAGAGATCGCGCTGAGGGGTGTCGGTGTCAGCTACGACGCGACCCACGCCCATATCGGCGCACAGAACAATCCGAGCATGGTGGAGGGGATCCAGTGAATGAGCGACGGAGGGGGTTGGGCCGTGGTCTCGCCGCACTGATCCCTGCCGCCCCGACGGAGAAGACGCCGGCACAGAGCGCAGTGGGAAGCGCCGGCGGCCCGTCCTCGGCGGCCATCCCGGGCCCCAGTTCCGACCGCGGGGTGGCCGCGGCGAAGGTGGCCACGCTGCCTTCTGTTTCACGTGAAACAGAGGAGCCGTCGGTCTTTGGCGTCACGGAGACGCCCGCCCCGCCCATCGGGGCGTACTTCGCGGAGATCTCCCTCGACGCGATCACGCCGAACCCGCGCCAGCCGCGCGAGGTCTTCGACGAGTACGCGCTGGAAGAACTGGTCACCTCCATCAAGGAGGTCGGCCTCCTCCAGCCGGTCGTGGTGCGTGAGGTGGCCGCGGGGAGCTATGAGCTCATCATGGGTGAGCGCCGCTGGCGGGCCTGCCGTGAGGCGGGTCTGGAGGCGATTCCGGCCATCGTCCGCGCCACGGACGACGAGAAGCTTCTCCTGGACGCCCTCCTGGAGAACCTCCACCGGGCCCAGCTGAACCCGCTGGAAGAGGCGATGGCCTACGACCAGCTGCTCAAGGACTTCAACTGCACGCACGACCAGCTCGCTGACCGCATCGGCAGGTCCCGCCCACAGGTCTCCAACACCCTGCGACTGCTGAAGCTCTCGCCGGCGGTCCAGAACCGGGTGGCGGCAGGTGTGCTCTCCGCCGGGCATGCCCGGGCGCTCCTCTCCGTGGAGGACTCGGAGGAGCAGGAGAGGCTGGCCCACCGGATCGTGGCCGAGGGGCTGTCGGTGCGCAGTGTCGAGGAGATCGTGACCCTCATGGGCTCCCGCCCGCAGACGGCGCAGCGCGCCAGGAAGCCGCGTGCCGGTGCCCTGGTCTCCCCGGCGCTGTCCGAGCTCGCCACCCGGCTCTCGGACCGCTTCGAGACCCGGGTGAAGGTCGACCTGGGACAGAAGAAGGGCAAGATCACCGTCGAGTTCGCCTCCGTGGAGGACCTGGAGCGGATCCTCGGCACGCTGGCTCCCGGTGAGGGGTTCGCCCTGCAGAAGGCCGGCGACGAGTCGGAACAGCCGGAGGACTGAGCCGCGCCTCAGTCGCGCGACCGCTGAGCGAGCCGTGTCCGGTGTGTCCGGAACACGGCTCGCTCTTTGCGTTCAGTCGGTATCGACGGGAATCTCATCGTGGATACGATGCGGTGGGGTATGGCGCATCCACGAGGCAGCACCTCGGAGTGGGAGGCGGGGGCCATGCGAACGATGAGCCGGACCGGACTGGTGAGCGCGGGGCTGGGGCTGGGCGTGGTCGGCGGCTTCGTCGGCAGTCTGCTCAGGGAACGCAGCGCTCTGACAGCCGCTCGCGATGCTGCGGGCGAAGGAAGCGAGGAACAGCCTTCATGGGGCGTCGGCTCGTACCGCTCACGCTGGACAACCTCCAGGACCTTCCCAAGCGCTGCCGCTCGTGCGTCTTCTGGGAACTGGACCCCGTCAGCGGCGAGGCTGCGGTAAAGGCGGGCAGGGCAGCCCTGGAGAAGGAGTCCTGGATCTCCGCCGTCCTGCTGGACTGGGGGTCGTGCGGGCGCGTGGTGTACGTCGACGACGTCCCCGTCGGGTTCGTCCTCTACGCTCCGCCCGCCTATGTGCCCCGCTCGACGGCGTTCCCCACGAGCCCGGTGGCACCGGACGCCGTGCAGCTGATGACCTCGTTCATCATGCCGGGGTATCAGGGGCAGGGACTCGGCCGGGTGATGGTGCAGACGGTCGCCAAGGATCTGCTGCGGCGGGGCTTCAAGGCGATCGAGGCCTTCGGTGACGCCCGCTGGAAGGAACCGGGCTGCATGCTCCCTGCCGATCATCTGCTGGCGGTGGGCTTCAAGACGGTGCGTCCGCATCCCACCCACCCTCGGCTGCGGCTGGAGTTGCGGACCACGCTCTCCTGGAAGGAAGACGTGGAGATGGCACTGGACCGGCTGCTGGGGGCCGTGCAGAAGGAACCGGTGCTGCGACCGCTGTAGGCGTGGTCGGGGCCAGGGGTGGTTTCCGGCATGAGAAGGGGCCGGTCCTTTCGGGCCGGCCCCTTCTCATGTTTCACGTGAAACAGTGCGTCACTCGGCGATGAAGGTCTCCAGGTCGCGGACGAGCGCGGCCTTCGGCTTGGCACCGACGATGGTCTTGGCGACCTCGCCGTCCTGGTAGACGTTCAGCGTCGGGATCGACATGACGCCGTACTTCGCGGCCGTGTTCGGGTTCTCGTCGATGTTGAGCTTGACGATCTCGATCTTGTCGCCGTGCTCGGCGGCGATGGCCTCGAGCGAGGGAGCGATCTGGCGGCACGGGCCGCACCACTCGGCCCAGAAGTCCACCAGAACGGGCTTGTCGCTCTTGAGGACGACCTCATCGAAGTCGGCGTCGGTCACATTTTTCAGGGTGCCGGCCACAGGGGGCTCCTTAATTCCTTGTGCGGTGGGGCGGGAGGAGGGGATCAGACAGCGGTCTTCTCGGGCTCGGCCTGCTCCTCGTCCGCGAGGGCGGCGAGGTAGCGCTCGGCGTCGAGAGCGGAGGAGCAGCCGGTGCCGGCGGCGGTGATCGCCTGGCGGTAGGTGTGGTCGACCACGTCGCCGGCGGCGAAGACACCGGTCAGGTTCGTCCGGGTGGAGGGCGCGGCGACCTTCAGGTAGCCCTCCTCGTCCAGGTCGAGCTGGCCCTTGAAGAGCTCCGTGCGCGGGTCGTGGCCGATCGCGATGAACAGGCCGGTGACCGCCAGGTCGGAGAGTTCGCCGGTCTTGAGGTTGCGCAGCTTCAGGCCGGCCAGCTTCGGGTCGCCCTGGATCTCGGCGACCTCGCTGTCCCAGATGAACTTGATCTTCGGGTCGGCGAAGGCGCGCTCCTGCATCGCCTTGGAGGCGCGCAGGGTGTCCCGGCGGTGGACGATCGTGACGGACTTGGCGAAGCGGGAGAGGAAGGTGGCCTCCTCCATCGCGGTGTCGCCGCCGCCGATCACGGCGATGTCCTGGTCCTTGAAGAAGAACCCGTCACACGTGGCACACCAGGAGACGCCGCGGCCGGAGAGGGCGTCCTCGTTCGGCAGACCGAGCTTGCGGTGCTGGGAGCCGGTGGCGACGATGACGGCCTTGGCGCGGTGGACCGTGCCGGCCGTGTCCGTGACGGTCTTGATCTCACCGGTGAGGTCCACGGAGACGATGTCGTCCGCGATGAGCTCGGCGCCGAAGCGTTCGGCCTGCGCGCGCATGTTGTCCATGAGCTCGGGACCCATGATGCCGTCCTGGAAGCCGGGGAAGTTCTCCACCTCGGTCGTGTTCATCAGCGCACCACCCGCGGTGACGGCGCCTTCGAACACCAGCGGCTTCAGCGACGCGCGCGCGGTGTAGAGCGCGGCGGTGTAGCCGGCGGGCCCGGAGCCGATGATGATCACGTTACGGACGTCGCTCACGGCTTTGTTCCTCGTCTCTGGTCTGCGTCGTTCGACCGGGGGAGCTGCTCTGCACTCTCACCCCACCCAACGGATCCTAAGGGGCGCGCATTCCCGGTGTGTCCGGGCACACGGAGGGACCACCCCGTGGGGAGAGCCGCCGGGGAAGGACCCGCAGGTGGGCCGTCAGCGACGGGTGTAGGAGTTCTTCAGAAGGATCTTGGCGGGGTCCGACGACGGGTGTGTGACGCAGGTCCTGTCCATGATGTACGCGTCGACCCTGGTGCTGTCGGAGACGTCGGGGAGCACGACGAGCAGGGCGTCCGTTCCCCGGTACACGCCCTCCTCGGTGGCGAGGGCCGCGTCGCTGCGCCCGATGCCCTTCTGGACGCAGGCAGGGACGGTGGGTTGCTGGAGGATCCTGGGCCGCGGGCTGCCGGGAGCACTCTCGACAGCCAGACTGTCCGGTTCCTTGGATCCCTGTGCCGTGTCGAGGAGATTCGTGACCTTCCGCTCCAGCGTGCCCTGGGCGAAGGTGTCCGCGGCGGTGGACTGCCCGGGCGAGGAGACGCCTGAACCGTCGTCTCCGGCCAGCGAGGACACCAGGACGCCACCGAGCCCCAGGGCCGCGACGCCCAGGAGGGCGCCCAGGACCGCGCCCCTGCGGCGCCCGCCCCGACGCGGGCCGATGCTGTCCTTGCCGCCCTTGCGCCCCGGGCCGGTGGAGGTGGTGCGGGCGCGGCCCGAGGGCCGGTCCTCAGCCGGTGTTTCACGTGAAACGTGGGGTGCCTCGGCGTCGTCCGTGACGGCGGAGGCCCCCTGCGGGCTCTCCGGGGTGGTCTCGGGCTCCGGTGCCGTGGCGGTGAGGAGCGCTTCGGCGGCGAGGGCGGCATCGATGCGCTGGGCGACGTCGTCCGGCATCCGCGGCGGACCGGGAAGCGTGCCCAGAAGTCCGCGGATCTCCTCCAGCGACGCGTGGACGTCGGCGCAGAGTTCGCAGCCGTCGAGATGCCGGCGCAGATCAGCGCTGCGGGAAGGTGTCAGCAGACCTTCGGTGAGGTCGGAGATCTCCGCGACGTCCGGGTGCCCGGTCGTGTCCGTCGTCGATGTCACGCTCGCCCACCTCCGCCCTTCACAGCAGCTGAATCGCCTCTCCCGGCGCTGTCCGGCCCCTCGTCCCGAGGCTCCGCTGCCGGTGGGACGGATGTCCCCTGCGCCCGGTTCCGTCCCTCACCGCCTTTCTGCTCGTCGCTAGTCCTACCCGGCCGCAGATGGGTGAGCAGCGGCACGAGTCTGGCTCTGCCCCGGGCGCAGCGGCTCTTCACCGTCCCGGTCGGCACGTCGAGGATGCGGGCGGCCTCGGCGACGGGGTAGCCCTGCATGTCGACGAGGACGAGGGCGGCCCGCTGATCGGGCGGGAGGGTGCCGAGCGCTTCGAGGAGCTGGCGGTGCAGGTCGTTGCGCTCGGCGGGGGCCGAGGCCGACTCGTGCGGCTCCAGCAGCTGTTCCAGGCGCTCGGTGTCGTCGACCGGCGACGTCTTGCGGGAGGCCGCCTTCCGGGCCCGGTCCAGGCAGGCGTTCACGGTGATGCGGTGCAGCCAGGTCGTGACGGCGGACTGGCCGCGGAAGGTGTGGGCGGCACGGTAGGCAGACACGAGGGCGTCCTGGACGGCGTCAGCGGCCTCCTCCCGGTCCCCGAGCGTCCGCAGGGCGACAGCCCAGAGCCGGTCCCGGTGCCGCCGCACAAGCTCCCCGAAGGCCTCCGGATCGCCTTCCACGTGCCGGGCGAGGAGATCCTGATCGCTTACCGCGTCATAGCCGCCGCCTTCCGCCACCGGGTCCCCTCCCCTCGGCCTCAGCTCGCTACTTTGATGTCCGCCACGCGGGCACGGTAGGTGCCCTCTTCGGTCAATGGCAGCTCGGTCAGCCAGACCAGGAGGTAGCGCGTCTTGGCGGACTGGGACGGCGTGAGAGTCACATTCGTGCCCGAGCCCGCTGCGACCTTCGAGTAGGCCTTGAAGGACGTGGGTACCGAGCCCGCGTCGCCTGAGGCGGCACGCAACTCGACGGACGTCTTCCCCAGGAACGTGATGGTCACCTTCCCGACCTGCTGGGCCTTGCCGAGATCGAGGATTATGCCGAGGCCCGGCTTCAGGTTCCCGAAGTTGGAGCCGTTGTAGAAGTCCGTCTGCCAGTACGTTGCGCTGCTGTTGTCGTAGGCCTTCTGTATGTCGGAGGGCTTCTCGGATCCGTCTCCGAAGGGGTCGAAGTCCCGGGCACCCGTGATGGTGATCGGCTGGCTCGCGGGCTTCGTGGGACTGTTCTTGTCGCCGTCCCCGTCCGTCGTCTGCGTCTTGTTCGTCTCGTCGGACTTGTCCTGGTTCATCAGGGCGTCCGCGAGCTGCCAGCTGCCGAGGCCGAGTGCGGCGATGAGCAGGGCGGAGACCGCCCACTTCAGGGCGCGGCCGGTGCGGCTCTGCAGCGGGGGCGGCGGGGTGGGCACGGGCTGGGTGGCACCCGGGCGGGGTGCGGGGCGGCCGTAGGTGCCCTGCTGGTACGTCGTGCGCTGGTATTCCGGCGGCGCGGTGAACGCTGGCTCCGGCGGACGGATGCGGGGCATCTCGCCGATCGCCTTCACCAGCTCCTCCGGCGTGGTGCACGCGGCCTCGTGCCGGGACGCGGTCGCACCGTCGTTGGCGAGCGCGCGCATGGTGAGCTCGGACAGGCCCCGGTGGACGCCGGCGCGGACCTGGTCGGGGGCGATCAGCCCGACGTCCTTGGGCAGCCCGGACAGGCCGTAGGCGTCGTTCTCGTACGGCCAGCGCTGGGTGAGCGTGGCGTACAGCAGGGCGCCGATCGCCTCCGTGTCGGTGCGCTGCGGGGTGTCGGAGGTGATGCCGCGCAGGGCGGCGTTGACCGCGAGGCCGCGGATGCGCCACTGGCCGGTGGAGGTGCGCAGGACCGCGTTGGGGTTGAGGCGCAGATGCGACAGGCCCTCGCGGTGCGCGGCGGCCATCGCCGAGGCGATCTGACTGACCATCTGGTACGCGTCGTGCGGTTCCAGCGGCCCGGCCGCGAGCAGCGTGGTCAGTTCGGTGGCGTCGGGCAGCCATTCGTGGACGACGTAGACGAGGTCGTTCTCCTCGACTGCGTCCAGCACCTGGACGAAGCGGGGGTCGCCGAGCAGCGCCGAGGAGCGGGCCGCGGCCAGCACCGAACGGGCGCGTGCGTGGTCCGCGGGCAGGACGTGGACGCCCACGGCCCGGCGGAGTTTCTCGTCGACGGCCCGCCAACTGCTGAAACCGTCCAGACGGGTGACGCAGTCCTCGAGACGATAGCGTCTGGCGAGCTTGTGGCCGCTGTGCAGTTCAGGCGTCGAGGCCTTGCCGGGATGCTCGGTCCCGCTACTCCCCTGTGCCTCGTCGCTGTCCGTGTCCCGCTCCCGGTTCTTGGCCACCCCGTCGGCCGTGGACTGGTCCGCCTGTGCGGTCAGCGGCTTGTCGCCGCTGTTGTCTGCCACGTCGACGGCAGCTGTGCTCCGTTCCGCCACCGTCGTTCCTGCCTCCCCATCCCATGCGCGCCGCCGACCTCGTGCGCGCCGTCCGACGCCGGATCCAATTGTGCCCACAGTCCGCCGCTATGCACGACACGCGGCGGCTGACGATGGTTGTGCGCGTACCCCCTCGTTCAGCGGCCCAGGCGTCCGCGGACCATGCCGACGAGGGAGTTGAGCTCCTCGATGCGCATGCGGCGGGCGGCGACGAAGAAGATGCCGAGCAGCAGGGCGCCTCCGGCCAGCAGTGCGGCGAAGGAGCCCAGGACGCCCTGGCCCACGCTGTGCGCGATGCCGTAGCAGGCCGCGCCGCT
Organism: Streptomyces sp. NPDC000345; assembly: GCF_042898825.1. Classification (NCBI taxonomy): domain Bacteria; kingdom Bacillati; phylum Actinomycetota; class Actinomycetes; order Kitasatosporales; family Streptomycetaceae; genus Streptomyces; species Streptomyces sp. NPDC000345. The sequence continues at coordinate 270,710 of NZ_JBIAZE010000009.1, read as the reverse complement.
GATCAGCGCCGCCGGTACGGAGGCGATGCACAGCCGGGCGTAGGTGCGCAGGACGTGGGAGCCGTCGAGGTCGCCGCCGAGCCGCTTGCGCAGCCGGTTCCAGGCGACACCGACGCCGATCGCGTAGGCCAGGCCGTAGGAGGCCGCCATGCCCACCACTGCCCAGCGGGCCGGGAGGACGAAGTAACAGACCGCCGAGGCGCTTGCGTTGACCGCGGCCACGATGACCGTGTTGTAGAAGGGGGTGCGGGTGTCTTCGTAGGCGTAGAAGGCGCGCAGGACGACGTACTGCACCGAGTAGGGGATCAGGCCGAGGCCGAAGGCCATCAGCATGAAGCCCATGTTGGTGGCCTCGCTGGTGCCGGAGGAGCCGAAGATCAGGGTGCACATCGGGATGCCGAGGGCGAGGAAGCCGAAGGCGATCGGCACGATCGCGACGGCCGTGGTGCGCAGCCCCTGGGAGATGTCCTCGCGGACCGCGCCGCCGTCGCCCTCGGCCGCCGAGCGGGAGATGCGCGGCAGCAGGGCGGCCATCAGCGAGACGGTGATGATGGCCTGCGGCAGGCCCCAGATCAGCTGGGCGTTGGCGTAGGCGGCGAAGCCGGTGCCGTCGACCGGCGACTCCTTGCCCGCGGCGGTCGACAGCTGGGACACGACGATCGCGCCGGCCTGGTTGGCGAGGACGAACAGGAAGGTCCACTTGGCGAGCGTCACGGCCTTGCCGAGGCCGTGGCCCCGCCAGTCGAAGCGCGGCCGCAGCCGGAAGCCGGTCTCCCGCAGGTAGGGGATCATCGCCAGGGCCTGCACGACCAGGCCGAGCAGCACGCCGATGCCGAGGAGCCGCTGGCCCTCCGGCGGGATGGTCGTGACCTTCATGCCGGAGTCGGCGGCGGTGCCGTAGACCCAGATGAACATGCCCAGCGTCACGATGATGACGATGTTGTTCAGGACCGGGGTCCACATCATCGCGCCGAACTTGCCGCGCGCGTTGAGGATCTGACCCATCACGACGTGGACGCCCATGAAGAAGATCGAGGGCAGGAAGTAGCGGACGAACGTGATGCCGACCTCGTTGGCCGCCGGGTCGCTGGCGACCGGGTCGGACAGGGCCCGGATCAGCAGGGGTGCGGCGGCGATCGCGGCGATCGTGAGCACGCCCAGCGCCACCATGACCAGGGTCAGCAGACGGTTGGCGTAGGACTCGCCGCCGTCCTCGTCCTCCTTCATGGCGCGCACGAGCTGCGGCACGAACACGGAGTTGAGGCCGCCGCCGACGGTCAGGATGTAGATCATCGTCGGCAGCTGGTAGGCGACCTGGAAGGTGTCGCCGAGGAGGCCGACGCCGAGCGCGGAGACGATCAGCGCGGAGCGGACGAAACCGGTGAGGCGGGAGACCATCGTGCCCGCGGCCATCACGGCGCTGGACTTCAGCAGTCCGGCCGCGCGGCCGCCCTTCTTCGCGGTGGGGGCCGCGGGCGGCTCGGGGGCCTCGGCCGGCGTGGCGGTGAGGTTCATGGTCCGGTCGGCTTCCGGCGACGGGGCCGCCGGAGCGTGGTTCTGCGCCGCGGCGGGCCCGCCCGGGGCGTGGGCCGGCCCCGGCACGGCCGGAGCATCGGCCTGCGGGCGCACGCCGCCCTGCTGCTGGTCCTTGAAGAGATGGGCGAAGGCGTCGGGCTGCTGCTGCTCGCCGGAGTGCGACACCAGGTCGTCCACGCCCACGAACTGGGTGGTGCGCGGGTCGTCGCCGTAGGGCAGGTACTGGCTGGGGCCCTCCGGCTCGGGCGCCGGGGGCTGGGCCCACACGCGCGGGTCGGGCGCGTACGGCGACTGCGCGGGGCTGCCGTAGAGCGGCTGCTGCGGCTGGTACGTGCCCGGGGGCGGCGGGGGGTGCGCGGCACGGTCGTAGAGCGCCTCGGCGACCGGGTCCTGCGCGCTGAGGTCCTGGGACCGGTAGGGGTCCTGGTCGTAGGCGTCCTGGAGGTACATGTCCGCGGGGTGCTGCGGCGGCACCTGGCCGTGCTCGGGCGGCGGGCCCTCGGGGTGACCCGAGCTGCCCGCGGCCTGGCCGCGGTCACCCTCGTACGGCGCGTTCATGGTTACCCCACCTCATCGTCCCGGGCCCACCGGCCACGACATCCTCAACGGTCCACTCTCTCACCCGTGCCCGAGGGGGCCGTGCTTTCCGCTGCGGTGTCCGGGCTCCCGTCACTCGGCTGCTCCGGGTCGTCTGCCCCGGCGTGGGCACCCGACTCTTCCTCCGTACGGTCCTCGGATCCCCGGTGCTCACCCGGGCCGCCGTCGGCCTCGTCGCTCTCCTCCGCGCCGGCCTCCTCCGCTTCCTCCGCCTCACGGGCCGCGGCCCGCTTGCGCTGGGTGTACATGCGGAAGCCGGCCAGCACGAGCAGCAGGACACCGCCGCCGATGACCAGCATGACGGTGGCCGTGATCTCGGTGACCTTCACGTCGAAGACGACCGGGTCGCCGTACTCCTGGCCGTCCTCGGTGTACAGCTGGGCGACCACCGTGGTCTGGCCGTTCACGTTGGCGGACGTGGTGAACTTCACCGTCGTGCTGTGCCCGCCGGAGACCTCGATGTCCTGCTCCGCGTAGACGTGGCCGCCGATCTCCAGGCGGGTGTCGTTGGTCGAGCTGAGCCGGAGGATCAGATGCTCGACGCCCTGCACCAGGTTGTTCTGCACGGTCACGGGGATCGTGGCGCTGCGCCCGGAGAGCTTGGTCTCCGACTTGTCGATCAGCTTGACCTGGTCGGTGAGGGTGTCGAGGTAGGACAGCACGCTCTCGCGGAAGGTGCCGGCCGCCGTGGAGCGGCCCCGCCACGACGCGGACATCTCCCGGTTCATGGCCCGCCCGAAGGGGGTCACCACCCGGGACTTGTCGGCGAGGATCACCTTGAAGTTGTCGAGCTTGTCCTGCGTGGCCGCGATCTGTTCGAAGGCCGACTTCGGCAGCTCCTGCTTGCGCAGCGAGGAGGGGTAGGCGGACCGCGAGGGCACCTTCGTGGTGGCACCGCCGTCGGGCTTGGCCGCGGCGGCCGCCGTGAGGTCCTCCGCCTGCGACCAGCCGCCGCCCTGGAGGGCCGTGACCGCTGCCGCCATCGCCTGGGCCTGGCTCGCGGTGGGCGTGCGCTGCGGGGCCACGACGATGCTGCGCTGCTTGTTCGTCTGCAGGTTCAGCGCCAGGCTCTGGGCGAGGAACTCCTGTACCGCGAGCGTGGACGCGGACGCCTTCGTCAGGTCGCCCTGGAACGTCTTCGACAGGCGCGCGTCCGCGACCACCGCCGTGGTGCCGCCGCCGATGGGCCGCGCCGCGGAGGGGGTGTAGGACAGGCCGCCGGTCTCCGCCAGGCTGTCGCTGCGGGCGATCACCTTGTCGGCGCCGGCGGAGGTGGCGACCTTCACGATCGACGGGTCGACGGCCCCGTCCACCGGCCAGGCGAAGTCGGTGCTCGGGGTCACGTGGAGCACCGTCTCCACCGTGGTCGCGGCGACGTCGGTGGCCGCCTTCAGCTGGCTCAGCGAGCCGGCCACACCGGTGCCGTTGTGGGCGAGGGAGGCCAGGTCCGGGTCGGCGAAGGGCAGCGCGACGACCTCCTTCTCGGCCACCGCCTGCTGCAGCTCGGCGAGCCACTGCTTGGCGACCGCCTGGTGGGTGCCGGCCCTGGTGGTGTCGCTGTCGGTGCGAACCCGGTAGCTGCCGGTCATGGCGTCGACGGACGCCAGCAGGTCCGGGTCGATCACCCAGGTGACGTCGAGCTCCTTGCCGAGGCTCAGAAGCTGGTCGAGGCGGCCGCCGGGGGCGATCTCCTCGGCCAGGTCGTCGTTGCGGAAGACGGGCGTCTGCTGCGCGTTCGAACCCGTCTCCGCCGTCATGTGGACGGTGGAGACCAGCGGCCACAGCACCGTGGTCCTCGTCGCCTTGTCCGCTCCGTCGGGCTGCCAGGGCAGGAAGGTCCGCTGGATGCCCAGCACCTGCTCCCACTGCTGCGCGGAGGTCTCACCCGAGAGGGAGACACCGAGCGGGTAGACGCCCTCACGGCCGAGGTCCAGCTCGTCCACCGGTACGGAGATGCTGAAGTGCTCGGCCACGCCCGGGGTGAGCTTGGAGAACTCGGCGACGTACTTGCCGCCCACTTCGGAGCCGTAGGCGCCGTTGAGGGCCCTCGTGCCCTTCGCGGCGTCGTCGATCGCCGAGCGTGTGGTCAGCGCGGACCCCACCCGCAGGCCGACGTGCGCGTCGGTGACGGCCTGCTTGCCGTTGTTGGTCACCGTGCCGGAGACGGTCACGGTGTCGCCGTCGGTGGGGACGGCGGGACTGAGGGAGTCGACGGCGACGGCGACCGAGCCGGTGTCGGCGGTCTCCTTGGCGGCCGCCGGGGCGTCGGCGTGTGCCGGGAGTGCGGACAGCTGGAGCAGACCCGCCAGCAGGGGCGCCCCGGCGAGCAGTGCTCCGGTGCGCCGCAGCCACCGGCGGGCAGGTGAGGGACTCATCCCCGGGAAGTCTGCCGCCTCGGCCACGCGTTCGCCCGTCTCTCGTCGTCGTCAGTGGTCGTCGGAAAGTGCGTCCACGCATGGTAACGAGGTGCGCTGAGGTGAAGTGCCGCGGAGGGCTCTACAAGATCAGGTGAGGCCGTCCTCCTGCCCTCTATGTTCGCGTATAAGGAGGAGTAGGTGTGAAAAAGCTCAAACGCTGATCTTCGACGGCTATCGACGCAGGTGTCCGCCGGTCGTAATCCGGGAGCCCGGGGCCCGCCGGGCCACGTACCCTTTTCTGTTGTGCCGAACGCCAACGAAGACACCCCCAGTGCCCTGAGCCAGGTGCAGCACCGCGCGGTGAGTGAACTGCTGCGGATCGCGCCTGTCGCCGACGACCTCGCCCGCCGCTTCCAGGGGGCCGGGTTCTCACTCGCCCTGGTCGGCGGCTCGGTCCGGGACGCGCTGCTCGGCCGGCTCGGCAACGACCTGGACTTCACGACCGACGCCCGTCCCGAGGACGTCCTGAAGATCGTGCGGCCGTGGGCGGACGCGGTCTGGGAGGTCGGCATCGCCTTCGGCACGGTCGGCGCCCAGAAGGAGGCCCGCGTCGGGGACGCTGTCCGAAGCTTCCAGATCGAGGTGACGACGTACCGCTCCGAGGCGTACGACCGCACCTCGCGCAAGCCCGAGGTGTCGTACGGCGACTCGATCGAGCAGGACCTCGTCCGGCGTGACTTCACCGTGAACGCGATGGCCGTGGCGCTTCCGCAGAAGGAGTTCATCGACCCGCACGGGGGCCTCGACGACCTCGCGGCCCGGGTGCTGCGCACCCCGGGTACGCCCGAGGAGTCCTTCTCGGACGACCCGCTGCGCATGATGCGCGCCGCCCGGTTCGCCGCCCAGCTCGACTTCGAGGTCGCCCCCGAGGTCGTCACGGCGATGAAGGAGATGTCCGAGCGCCTCACGATCGTCTCCGCGGAACGCGTACGGGACGAGCTGAACAAGCTGATCCTCTCCGCACACCCCCGCAAGGGCCTGGCCCTCCTGGTCGACACCGGCCTCGCCGGCCATGTCCTGCCGGAGCTGCCCGCCCTGCGGCTGGAGAGCGACGAGCACCACCGGCACAAGGACGTCTACGACCACACGCTGATCGTGCTGGAACAGGCGATCGCGCTGGAGGAGAACGGCCCCGACCTGACGCTGCGGCTCGCCGCGCTGCTCCATGACATCGGCAAGCCGCGCACCCGGCGGTTCGAGAAGGACGGCAGGGTCTCGTTCCACCATCACGAGGTGGTCGGGGCGAAGATGACCAAGAAGCGCATGACGGCGCTGAAGTACCCCAACGACCTGGTGAAGGACGTCTCCCGCCTCGTCGAGCTCCACCTGCGCTTCCACGGCTACGGCACGGGCGAGTGGACCGACTCCGCCGTGCGCCGTTACGTCCGCGACGCGGGACCGCTTCTCGAACGCCTCCACAAGCTGACCCGCTCGGACTGCACGACCCGCAACAAGCGCAAGGCCGTCGCGCTCTCGCGGGCGTACGACGGTCTGGAGGAGCGCATCGCCCAGCTCAAGGAGCAGGAGGAGCTCGACTCCATCCGCCCCGATCTCGACGGCAACCAGATCATGGAGATCCTGGGCGTCGGCCCCGGCCCGGTCATCGGCAAGGCGTACAAGCACCTGCTGGAACTGCGCCTGGAGAACGGCCCGATGGAGTACGACGCGGCGGTCGCTGCTCTCAAGGAGTGGTGGGCCGAGCAGAACTGAGGCCGTGCAACGGGGGGTGTTTCACGTGAAACACCCCCCGTTGCACGGCGAGGGCCGGTGTTTCACGTGAAACACCGGCCCTCGCGCATGACAGCCGTGCTGCTACTTGACTTCCTTCAGGCAGAGCACCACGTCGTGGCCGCTGCCGTACTGGATGTAGGAGATCTCCGCCGTGGTGACGGCCTCACACTTGCTGTCGTCGCTGGAGTTGTCGAACTTCTCGACGACCTTGTACTGCGCGTCGCTTGACGAGCAGTCGACCTCCTGGAGGTCGGGGTTGGTGTTGTTGCCGTCGTTGTGCATGCAGGCGCCCACCGACGTGGTCTCCGCGTCGGTGCGGTCGGCCCACCAGCCGATACCGAACTTCACGCCGAGCACGAGTATGCCGACGACGATGGCGCCGACGATCCGCATGACCTTCTTGCCGCCGTTCCGGGCCGGCGGGGGCGGCGGGGTGACCGGGGCGCCCTGGTTCGGGAACGGGGCGTACGGCTGCTGCGGGACTCCCGGCTGACCGGGCTGCTGCCCCGAGGGTGCGGAGGGCTGGGCGTACGGGTTCTGGCCCTGAGGTGGCGGCGGAGTGGTCATGCTGGGGTCCCCCTAGAACATGGGTGCGCAGGAACATCTGCGCGTGGCGCGAAATAAGACCCACGTAAAGTACCGGCAGCCACTGACAGTCCCCTCCTTCAGGGGAACTCTGTGTCTTTGATGTGACACTTACCGGCGCTCAAAGCGGGCCATAATCCCCGCAATCGCTCCGTAGATAACAGCGACCGTGACCACCAGTGCCGCTGAGCGGCCGTCAGGGGGCAGCATCAGGGCGGCCACACCGGCGGCACCGACGAACGCGACGTTGAACAGGACGTCGTAGAGGGAGAAGATCCGGCCGCGGAACCCGTCCTCCACGGCGAACTGGACGATGGTGTCGGTCGCGATCTTGGCGCCCTGGGTGACCAGTCCGAGGACGAAGGCCGCGACGAACGTGGTCGCCTGGGTGAACGGGAGCATCAGGGCCGGCTCCAGGACGGCGGCGGCCGTGGAGCAGACGACGATCCAGCGGGCCGGCCCCAGCCGTACCGCCGCCCACGGGGTCACCACGGCCGCGACGAAGAAACCGACGCCGGAGATCCCCACGGCCAGGCCCAGCAAGGCCAGTCCCTCGTCGGTGTCCGACGACCAGGCGTACCGGCACAGCATCAGCACCATGACGGTCAGGGCGCCGTAGCAGAAGCGCAGCAGGGTGATCGCGCCGAGCGCTCGGGCGGCCTGTCTGCGCTTCGGCTCGGCCAGGTGGCGTACACCGGCGGCCAGCCCGCGGGCCGTGCCGCTGAGGGCTGCCGTCAACCGGGCCGGGACGCGGTCACGTTCGGGACCGAGCAGATCCGGAGCCATGGTCAGGGACATGAGCGCGGCGCACAGGTACAGGAAGCTGCCGAGCAGCACCACCGCGGCATCGGTGTCCGCGATCGCCAGCCGTACGACGAAGGCGAGACCTCCGCCCGCGACCGCGGCCAGCGTTCCGGCGGTCGGGGAGAGGGAGTTGGCCAGCACCAGACGCTCGGCGTCGACCACCCGCGGCAGCGCCGCCGACAGGCCCGCGAGGACGAAGCGGTTGACGGCGGTGACGCACAGCGCCGAGACGTAGAAGAGCCAGTCGGGTACCTGGCTGAGCATCAGGACGGCTGTCGCGGACGCCAGCAGGGCGCGCAGCACATTGCCGTGGAGGAAGACCTGGCGGCGGCGCCAGCGGTCCAGCAGGACACCGGCGAAGGGGCCGACCAGGGAGTACGGGAGGAGCAGGACGGCCATCGCGGAGGCGATGGCCGCGGCCGAGGTCTGTTTCTCGGGGGAGAAGACGACGTACGTGGCGAGCGCGACCTGGTAGACGCCGTCGGCGCACTGGGACAGCAGCCGCACGGCGAGAAGGCGCCGGAAGTTGCCGAGGCGCAGGAGGACGCGCAGATCACGGACGACGGCCATGGGGCCCAGCCTCACATACGGGAGGGTCCCCGGGTCGTGCGACCCGGGGACCCTTCTCAGCCCTGGCAGGAGCGAATTTTCAGCGCGCTCGGACGAGTTAGCGCTCGACCTCGCCGCGGATGAACTTCTCGACGTTCTCGCGGGCCTCGTCGTCGAAGTACTGGACCGGCGGGGACTTCATGAAGTAGCTCGACGCCGACAGGATCGGGCCGCCGATGCCGCGGTCCTTGGCGATCTTCGCGGCGCGCAGGGCGTCGATGATGACACCCGCGGAGTTCGGGGAGTCCCAGACCTCGAGCTTGTACTCCAGGTTCAGCGGGACGTCACCGAAGGCGCGGCCCTCGAGGCGGACGTACGCCCACTTGCGGTCGTCGAGCCAGGCGACGTAGTCGGACGGGCCGATGTGGACGTTCTTCTCGCCGAGGTCCCGGTCGGGGATCTGGGAGGTGACGGCCTGCGTCTTGGAGATCTTCTTGGACTCCAGGCGCTCGCGCTCGAGCATGTTCTTGAAGTCCATGTTGCCGCCGACGTTCAGCTGCATGGTGCGGTCCAGGATGACACCGCGGTCCTCGAACAGCTTCGCCATGACGCGGTGCGTGATGGTGGCGCCGACCTGGGACTTGATGTCGTCGCCGACGATCGGGACGCCCGCCTCGGTGAACTTGTCCGCCCACTCCTTGGTGCCGGCGATGAAGACCGGGAGGGCGTTGACGAAGGCGACCTTGGCGTCGATGGCGCACTGGGCGTAGAACTTCGCCGCGTCCTCGGAGCCGACGGGCAGGTAGCAGACGAGGACGTCGACCTGCTTGTCCTTGAGGATCTGGACGACGTCGACTGGCTCCTCGGCGGACTCCTCGATGGTCTGGCGGTAGTACTTGCCGAGACCGTCGAGGGTGTGGCCGCGCTGCACGGTGACACCGGTGTTGGGCACGTCGCAGATCTTGATGGTGTTGTTCTCGGACGCGCCGATGGCGTCCGCCAGGTCGAGCCCGACCTTCTTGGCGTCCACGTCGAACGCGGCGACGAACTCGACGTCACGGACGTGGTACTCGCCGAACTGGACGTGCATCAGGCCCGGGACCTTGGACGCCGGGTCGGCGTCCTTGTAGTACTCGACGCCCTGCACCAGCGATGCGGCGCAGTTGCCCACACCGACGATGGCTACGCGAACCGAACCCATTCCGGTTGCTCCCTGTGTGTACGAGTGAGGCCCTGGATGGGCGCTCACGTGGTGGTGTCGCCGGGCGTATCCGTCCCGGGGGTGTCCCCGGGACGGGGCAGGACGCCCGGCGCTCCATTGGTGTTCTGCTGAGCGGTCCCCCCGGAAGCGGAACCCTTCAGGTCCCGTCCGGCCCGCTCGCTCTCGATGAGCTCGTTCAGCCAGCGCACTTCGCGCTCCACGGACTCCATCCCATGGCGCTGGAGCTCAAGCGTGTAGTCGTCGAGGCGCTCCCGGGTGCGCGCCAGCGAGGCGCGCATCTTCTCCAGCCGCTCCTCCAGCCGGCTGCGGCGGCCCTCCAGGACGCGCATCCGCACATCGCGCGACGTCTGCCCGAAGAAGGCGAAACGGGCGGCGAAGTGCTCGTCCTCGTAGGCGTCGGGGCCCGTCTGCGAGAGCAGGTCCTCGAAGTGTTCCTTACCTTCCGCCGTCAACCGGTAGACGATCTTGGCGCGACGCCCCGCGAGGGGCGCGGCGAGGGCGTCCTCGGACGTGGACCCCGGCTCCTCGATCAACCAGCCGTTGGCGACCAGCGTCTTCAGGCAGGGGTACAGCGTCCCGTAGCTGAACGCACGGAACACCCCCAGCGATGTGTTGAGTCGTTTGCGCAGCTCGTAGCCGTGCATCGGGGATTCGCGGAGCAGGCCGAGTACGGCGAACTCGAGGATGCCGGAGCGTCGGCTCACCGTCGCCTCCTCTCGTGCCTGGTCCGCTTATCTCGCTCTGATGTATCGACTCGATACATCATGACGATAGAACGGCCTTCCGGATGGGACAAGGGGGAAGACGGTGAACGGGATCACATCACCGATTAGTTGCAGGCAACTTGCCTGATTTGGGGTGAACCTCGGGGCTGGGCAGGTTTTGACGGTGCGTAGTCTGTGCGCCATGCACACCACCGGAACCCATGGGACGCCGGGGGGCGTCGAGGTCCCCGGTGCCGTACGGGTGAATGCGCGACCGACCGCATCCGTACTTCGGGGGGACAGGAAACCAGCCGCCCTTTCCAGGCGCGCACGGATGCGCCTGCCCTAGGAGTAATCGTTCGATGAGCGAGCACCGTCGCAAACCGCCGCAGCCGCAGGGAGGCGGACGTGCCGCGGCCCGACGCGGCCAGTCCGGGCCGCCCCCCGGCCGCCGCGCACCGCGAGGCGCCACCGGATCTCCTGCCGACTATGGGTTGGGCCACGGGTCGGGAAGCGAGGAGCAGTCGTTCGGCGGCCGCGCCGAGGCCCGACGCGCGGCCCAGAGAGGCTCGGGTGGTCGGCGCAGAGGTCCCGAGCCCGCGAGCGGCCGCCGAGGCGGCCCGGCCGGCCCCAGAGGGCGCTCGGCGCCCGGCAGGAAGCGCCTGATCGACTATCCGCGCGCCGACAGGTACGGCTGGCAGCGCTGGATGCCGTCCTGGAAACTCGTCGCGGGCCTGTTCGTCGGCTTCGTCGGCAGTCTGGTGGCGGTGGCGGGCATCGGCTACGCCATGGTGGGCGTGCCGGACGTCGCCAAGACGGCGACCGCCCAGAACAACGTCTACTACTGGAAAGACGGCACCCAGATGGTGGCCACCGGTGGGGAGACGAACCGGCAGAACATCGACCTGTCGCAGATCCCGGAGGAGATGCGATGGGCGGTGATCTCGCAGGAGAACAAGACGTTCTACGAAGACAGCGGCATCGACCCCAAGGGCATCGCCCGCGCCCTGTTCAACATGGCCCGGGGCGGACAGACGCAGGGTGGTTCGACCATCACCCAGCAGTACGTCAAGAACGCGATGCTCAACGACCAGTCGCAGACGATCTCCCGTAAGTTCAAGGAGATCTTCGTGTCGATAAAGGTCGGCGCCGAGGTCGACAAGAACAAGATCATGGCCGGCTACCTGAACTCCGCGTACTACGGGCGCAACGCGTACGGGATCCAGGCCGCCGCCCGCGCCTACTTCGACAAGGACGCGATCAAGCTCAACCCGGGCGAGTGCGCGTTCCTGGCCGCCATGCTGAAGGGCGCCACGTACTACGACCCCGCGGGTGCGACCTCCATCGACCCGACCGGTGCGACGCCCGCCAAGAACAGCAAGCGGGCGCTGCTCCAGATGCAGGACACCCTGACCAAGATGGTCGAGTACGGCCACCTCGACGCTCAGGTCAGGGCCAAGTACACGAAGCTCCCCGTGGTGAAGAACCCCCGGTCGAACACCGACCTGAAGGGGCAGATCGGCTACCTCGTCGACCTCGCCAACGGTTACCTGGTCACCCACAGCAAGGAGACCGGGATCACCCAGAACCTGCTGCAGCAGGGCGGCTACTCGATCTACACGACCTTCGACAAGAAGAAGGTCACGCAGCTCGAGGAAGCCGTGCAGAAGGTCCAGAAGGCCAAGATCAAGCCGAAGGAGCGCCCGGAGACGGACACGCACGTCCAGTTCGGCGGGGCGTCCGTGGAACCGGACACCGGTGCCATCCGGGCCATCTACGGCGGCGAGGACGCGACCAAGCACTTCACCGACAACGCCGACGAAACCGGTGCCCAGGTCGGTTCGACGTTCAAGCCGTTCGTGCTGGCGGCCGCGATGACCTGGGGCGTGCGCAATCCCGACCTGGGGTCCTCCCAGGCGCAGGACGAGCGCACCATCGTCTCCCCGCAGAGCCTGTTCAGCGGCAAGAACAAGCTCAAGATCCAGGACTACAACAGGACGGTCTGGAAGAACGAGAAGGGCGAGGAGTGGCTGCAGACCAATGACGGCAACGCCTCGTACGGCTCTCCGCCGGACTACAAGATCGACCTGCGTGAGGCGATGCGCGAGTCGGTGAACTCCGCCTTCGTGCAGCTCGGCATGGATGTCGGCCTGGACAAGGTGAAGGAGGCCGCCACCAGTGCCGGCCTGCGGGAGGGCAGCCTCACCGGCACCACCTTCCCGTCGTTCTCGATCGGCATCTCCGACCCGAGCGCGATCCGCATGGCGGGCGCCTACGCGACCTTCGCCGCCAGCGGCAAGCAGCGGGACCCGTACTCGGTCGAGAAGGTCACGAGCGAGGAAGGCCAGATCTTCACGCACAAGACCGAGACGAAGCAGGCCTTCACCTCGAAGGTCGCCGACAACGTCACGGACGTCCTGAAGACCGTGGTGGAGAAGGGCACCGGTACCAACGCCCAGCTGCCCGGCCGTGAGGTGGCCGGCAAGACCGGTACGACCGACGGCAACAAGTCGGCCTGGTTCGTGGGATACACGCCTCAGCTGTCGACCGCGGTCAGCATGTTCCGGCTGGACGACAACGAGAAGAACAAGAACCGGACGTTCCTGGAGATGTTCGGCACGGGTGGCGAGGAGAAGATCCACGGCGCCTCGTTCCCGGCGCAGATCTGGCACGACTACATGGCCGAGGCCCTGGAAGGCATGCCGAAGGAGGGCTTCCCGGAGCCCGAGCCCATCGGTGAGGTCGTCAACGCGGAACCGTCGCCCACGCCGACCCCGACGGCCACCGAGACCGAGGAGACGGAGCCGTCTCCGACCCCGAGTGCCACGGCGACGGAGACGCAGCCGTCGCCCACGGCGACGGAGACCTGCAACAACTTCTTCCAGTGCAACAACAACGGCGGCACGGACGCCGGCACCACGGACGGCGGCACGGGCGGGCAGACCTCACCGACACCGACCACGACCGAGACCGACAGCACCAGAGGCAATCAGAACGGAGGCCTCTTCGGAGGCTCCGGTTAATCGCATTCCGCCCGCCACGGGCGTTTCACGTGAAACAGGGAGATGTTTCACGTGAAACGAGAGCCGCTCCATCGCACCAGGTGGGGCGGCTCTCGGCTTTTTCCTAGCTCGGTACGGCAGGATGTGGCCCATGCCCAGTGCAGAATCGACGCCAGCGCGCGTGCACGAGCCGGAGCCGGTGCGGCCGACCAGGGACGACAAGGTGGCCGAGGCCGGCAGCGAGCTGATCGGCGGCCCCCTCGGACAGCGGGCCCTGCTCGGGACGTCCTGGTGGACGCCCGTGCGGGTCGTCGCGCTCGTGGCGATCGGGATGTTCGCCCTCGGCCTGGTCCAGAAGGCGCCCTGCTACAACGGGGGCTGGTTCTTCGGTGCCAGCACCCAGTACACCCACGCCTGCTATTCGGACATTCCGCACCTCTATCAGGGGCGCGGCTTCGCCGACGGGCTCGTGCCGTACTTCGACAAGCTCAGCGGCGACATGGACTACCTCGAATACCCGGTGCTGACCGGAGTGTTCATGGAGGTCGCCGCCTGGCTGACGCCGGGCAGCGGCAGCATCCAGCACCAGGAGCAGTGGTACTGGATGGTCAACGCAGGGATGCTGATGGCCTGTGCGGCCGTCATCGCGGTCTGCGTGTCCCGGACGCACGCCCGGCGTCCCTGGGACGGTCTGCTGGTGGCTCTGGCGCCTGCCTTCGCGCTGACCGCCACCATCAACTGGGACCTGCTGGCCGTCGCCCTGACGGCCGCGGCGATGATGATGTGGGCGCGGGGCCGCTCCCTCGCCTTCGGCGTGCTGCTGGGGCTCGCCACGGCCGCCAAGCTCTACCCCGTCTTCCTCCTGGGACCGCTTCTCCTGCTCTGCTGGCGCGCGGGGAAGTGGCGGGACTACGGCAAGGCTCTGGGAGGCGCCGCCGTCGCCTGGCTGGTGGTGAACCTGCCGGTGATGCTCTTCGCCTTCGAGGGCTGGTCGAAGTTCTACCGGTTCAGTCAGGAGCGGGGCGTCGACTTCGGATCCTTCTGGCTGATCCTGGCCCAGAACTCCAGCGATCCCCTCACCACCGACAGCGTCAACACGCTCGCGACACTCCTGGTGGTGGTGTGCTTCGCCGGCATCGCCTGGCTGACGCTGACCGCACCGCGCCGCCCCCGGTTCGCCCAGCTCGCCTTCCTGGTCGTGGCGGCCTTCATCGTCACCAACAAGGTCTACTCGCCGCAGTACGTCCTGTGGCTGGTGCCGCTGGCCGTGCTGGCCCGGCCCAAGTGGCGGGACTTCCTGATCTGGCAGGCGTGCGAGGTCGCGTACTTCCTCGGCATCTGGATGTACCTCGCCTACACGACCAGCGGAGACGCCCACAAGGGGCTGCCGACCGACGGCTACCACTGGGTCATCGGGGTGCACCTGCTGGGCACGCTCTACCTGTGTGCCGTGGTCGTGCGCGACATCCTGATGCCGGAGCGGGACGTGGTGCGCCAAGGCGGCGACGACGACCCCTCCGGGGGTGTCCTCGACGAGGCGGAGGACGTCTTCGTCCTCGGTGCCGCGGCCCATCCGCCCCGCCACGCCTCCCCCTACGAGGGCGCTCAGGTGGAGTGGGGCAGGCAGGAAGGACCGCAGCTGGAGTGGGGCAGGCCGGACGCCGTCGACGGTTCGCCGTGAGCGAACAGGGCGCCCTCCGGCCGTAGCGGAGCCGGACCGGACGTGCACGCGGAGAAGGCCGTACCCGGGATCCCCGGGTACGGCCTTCCTGTTGCCTGCTGTGTCTCTCGGCGTGCCCGCCCTGTCGGTCAGCGGTCCACCGTCTCAGCGGTCCACGAGCCGGTCGAACTGGGTCGTGGTGTGCCGCAGATGGGCCACCAGCTCGTCGCCGACCGAGGGCTCCGGCGCGTCCGAGGGCACGAACAGGATGGAGACCTGCATGTGCGGCGGCTCGGCGAACCAGCGCTGCTTGCCGCCCCAGACGAACGGCGAGAGGTTCCGGTTCACCGTGGCGAGGCCGGCGCGGGCGACGCCCTTGGCACGCGGCATGACGCCGTGCAGCGCCTTGGGGGCCTCCAGCCCCACCCCGTGCGACGTACCGCCCGCCACGACCACCAGGAAGCCGTCCGAGGCCGCCTTCTGCTGCCGGTAGCCGAAACGGTCGCCCTTGGCGACGCGCGTGACGTCCAGGACGGCGCCGCGGTACTCGGTGGCCTCATGGTCCCCCAGCCACAGCCGCGTACCGATGCGGGCCCGGAACCGGGTCTGCGGGAACTGCTGCTGCAGCCGGGCGAGCTCGTCCGCCTTGAGGTGGCTGACGAACATGGTGTGCAGCGGCAGCCGGGCCGCGCGCAGCCGGTCCATCCAGCCGATGACCTCCTCGACGGCGTCGGAGCCGTCGGTGCGGTCCAGCGGCAGGTGGATGGCGAAGCCCTCCAGCCGGACGTTCTCGATGGCGGCGTGCAACTGCGGCAGATCCTGCTCGCTGATGCCGTGCCGCTTCATCGACGACATCACCTCGATGACCACCCGGGCGCCCACGAGCCCGTACACGCCGTCCACCGACGACACCGAACGCACCACCCGGTCGGGCAGCGGCACGGGCTCCTCGCCGCGCCGGTACGGCGTCAGCACCAGCAGGTCGCCGCCGAAGAAGTCCTTGATGCGCGCGGCCTCGTACGTCGTGCCGACGGCGAGGATGTCCGAGCCCAGCCGGGTGGCCTCCTCCGCCAGCCGCTCGTGCCCGAAGCCGTAGCCGTTGCCCTTGCAGACCGGGACGAGCCCCGGGAACTGCTCCTGCACGTGCTTGTGGTGCGCCCGCCAGCGCGCGGTGTCGACGTAGAGCGTGAGCGCCATGGCCGGACCTGGGACCTTTCTCGTGGCTCGGAAGTGGGGAGGTGTGACGTCAGCGGCGCGACATGTAGATGTCGAGAGCCTTGTGGAGCAGCTTGTTCAGCGGGAAGTCCCACTCGCCGAGGTACTCGGCGGCCTGCCCGCCCGTGCCGACCTTGAACTGGATCAGGCCGAAGAGGTGGTCGGTCTCGTCCAGCGAGTCCGAGATGCCGCGCAGGTCGTACACGGTGGCGCCGAGCGCGTAGGCGTCGCGCAGCATCCGCCACTGCATGGCGTTCGACGGGCGGAACTCACGGCCGATGTTGTCGGAGGCTCCGTAGGAGTACCAGACGTGCCCGCCGACGATCAGCATGGTCGCCGCCGACAGGTTCACGCCGTTGTGCCGGGCGAAGTACAGCCGCATGCGGTTGGGGTCCTCGGTGTTGAGGGCCGTCCACATGCGCTGGAAGTACGACAGCGGGCGCGGCCGGAAGTGATCGCGCACGGCCGTGATCTCGTACAGCCGCTGCCACTCCTCGAGGTCGTGGTAGCCGCCCTGGACGACCTCGACACCGGCCTTCTCGGCCTTCTTGATGTTGCGGCGCCACAGCTGGTTGAAGTTCTTGTGGACCTCTTCAAGGGAACGGTTCGCCAGCGGCACCTGGTAGACGTAGCGCGGCTGGACGTCGCCGAAGCCGGCGCCGCCGTCCTCACCCTGCTGCCAGCCCATACGGCGCAGCTTGTCGGCCACCTCGAAGGCGCGCGGCTCGATGAAGTCGGCCTCGATGTCGCGCAGCCGCTTCACGTCCGGGTTCTGGATGCCCGCCTTGATGGAGGTGGCCTCCCAGCGCCGGATGATCACCGGCGGGCCCATCTTCACCGAGAAGGCGCCCTGCTGCTTGAGGTGGGCGAGCATCGGCTCCAGCCACTCCGTCAGGTTCGGCGCGTACCAGTTGATGACCGGGCCCTCGGGCAGATAGGCCAGGTAACGCTTGATCTTGGGCAGCTGGCGGTAGAGGACCAGACCCACGCCGACCAGTTCGCCGGTCCGCTCGTCGAACCAGCCGAGGCTCTCCGAACGCCACTCCGCCTTGACGTCAGCCCAGGCCGGAACCTGCATGTGGCTCGCCGACGGCAGGCTCTGGATGTACGCCAGATGCTGCTCGCGACTGATCGTCCTCAGGGTCAGGCTCATTCGGGGCGCTCCTCGGGCTGGTGTGTCCCCATGGGTACAGGGGCTCCGGCTCTAGCGCCGAAGCCTACTGCGCCCGGCGCGCGGCCTGACTGGGCGTACGGCACCTTCGCCCCGGCCAGTTGGCGGCCGGGGCGTTACGTCAGGGTTCGTAGATGTCCTACGTGTCCCTCGGCGGCCGGCGGTGCGCGTGGGGCCGGACGGGGGACGGTGGGGTCACCACAGTCCGCCGAACAGACCGCCGTGCGCCATGCCGAGGAAGAAGCCGACACCAGAGGCCCCGAGGCCCAGGATCAGGAAGAAGCGCTCACGGGTGGTCTCGGAGATCCACTGTCCGTAGGCGCCGGTCCCGATCCCCACCAGACCGGTCCAGGAGCTGATCAGATGGAGGTTGTCGAACATCGCCGTGACGAACGACACCAGCCCGAGGACCAGGGTCACCGCCATGAGGGCGTCCTGGACCGGATGGGGCCTGCCGTCGGTGGCGAAGAGGGAACCGACTCCGGTGTTGGGTCGCAATGCCTGTGCCATGGGGCACCTCCTGCGGAAGGCGGCGCATCGTAGCGCCATACACACCCGACGTGTACAGATTGGCGGTCCCCACGGCCGGATTTCAACCGGAAGCGTGTGTGCGGGTAGTCTGTACCCTCTGCACCGGTGTCTGCCCAGGCACAGCCAGGAACTCCGCCCAGGTCAGCGCGGGTGGTCGCAAGCCGACCCCCGATTGTCAGTGGCGGCCGATACCGTTGCGTACGCATCACAACCCTCCTGCCACGGAACGACCGTGGCCGTTGAGTCCAAAGGAGGTGGGTTCCACATGCGTCACTACGAGGTGATGGTCATCCTCGACCCCGATCTCGAGGAGCGCGCTGTCTCCCCGCTGATCGAGAACTTCCTCTCCGTCGTCCGTGAGGGCAACGGAAAGGTGGAGAAGGTCGACACCTGGGGCCGTCGTCGTCTCGCGTACGAGATCAAGAAGAAGCCCGAGGGTATCTACTCGGTCATCGACCTGCAGGCCGAGCCTGCGGTCGTCAAGGAGCTCGACCGCCAGATGAACCTGAACGAGTCGGTCCTCCGGACCAAGGTCCTCCGCCCCGAGACCCACTGAGCTCTCCCGCTCAGCCGATCTCGGGACTCTGAGTAGCAGCACAAGCAGCCAGCAGCAGCAAACCCGCCGAGAGGTTCCCCCATGGCAGGCGAGACCGTCATCACGGTCGTCGGCAATCTTGTCGACGACCCCGAGCTGCGCTTCACCCCCTCGGGTGCGGCGGTCGCGAAGTTCCGTGTCGCGTCCACCCCCCGCACCTTCGACCGCCAGACGAACGAGTGGAAGGACGGCGAGAGCCTGTTCCTGACCTGCTCGGTCTGGCGCCAGGCGGCGGAGAACGTCGCGGAGTCGCTCCAGCGAGGCATGCGCGTCGTCGTGCAGGGCCGGCTGAAGCAGCGGTCCTACGAGGACCGTGAGGGTGTCAAGCGCACGGTCTTCGAGCTGGACGTCGAGGAAGTCGGCCCCAGCCTGCGCAACGCCACGGCCAAGGTCACCAAGACCAGCGGCGGCGGCGGACGCGGTGGCCAGGGCGGTTACGGCGGCGGTGGCGGCCAGGCCGGCGGCGGCTGGGGCGGCGGCCCCGGCGGCGGTCAGCAGGGCGGCGGCGCTCCCGCCGACGACCCGTGGGCGACCGGTGCTCCCGCCGGTGGCAACCAGGGCGGCGGTGGCGGCTGGGGTGGAAACTCCGGCGGCAGCGGCGGCGGCAGCGGCGGCGGCTACTCGGACGAGCCCCCCTTCTAGACCTTCGGGCCCGGTCGTCCGGGTCCGAGCAGGTCGAGGGCGGGTCGTATCCCCACTTCTTGATCACACAGGAGAATCACCATGGCGAAGCCGCCTGTGCGCAAGCCGAAGAAGAAGGTCTGCGCTTTCTGCAAGGACAAGGTCACGTACGTGGACTACAAGGACACGAACATGCTGCGGAAGTTCATTTCCGACCGCGGCAAGATCCGTGCCCGCCGCGTGACCGGCAACTGCACGCAGCACCAGCGTGACGTCGCCACGGCCGTCAAGAACAGCCGTGAGATGGCGCTGCTGCCCTACACGTCCACCGCGCGCTAAGGGAAGGGTGACCGAAACATGAAGATCATCCTCACCCACGAGGTCTCCGGCCTCGGCGCCGCCGGCGACGTCGTCGACGTCAAGGACGGCTACGCTCGCAACTACCTGATCCCGCGGAAGTTCGCTATCCGCTGGACCAAGGGTGGCGAGAAGGATGTCGAGCAGATTCGTCGTGCTCGCAAGATCCACGAGATCCAGACCATCGAGCAGGCCAACGCTGTGAAGGCCCAGCTCGAGGGTGTCAAGGTCCGCCTGGCCGTCCGCTCCGGCGACGCCGGTCGTCTCTTCGGTTCTGTCACCCCGGCCGACATCGCTTCCGCGATCAAGGCTGCCGGTGGCCCCGAGGTCGACAAGCGCCGCATCGAGCTCGGCACGCCGATCAAGACCCTGGGCGCCCACGAGACGTCCGTGCGTCTGCACCCCGAGGTTGCCGCCAAGGTCAACATCGAGGTCGTCGCGGCCTGATCGCCGCGTGATCGCTCGGCTCGCTCGAGTCAGTGAGAGGGGCCGCACCCCGCAGGGTGCGGCCCCTTTTGCATGCCGGGGCTTTCATGCCTCGACGTAGGTGTCGTCAGTGAGCGTGCGGTGGAAGGCGCCGTGTTTCACGTGAAACGGTGCGGCGAGAGCCGGTGTTTCACGTGAAACAGTGAGCGCGGGCCTCGCACGAGAGAGTCAGCGCGTCGCGCCGGTGACGATCCACCGGCCGGAACGGGCCCGCAGCCAGAGCGTCAGCATGCGCACGGTCATCATCAGCGTCATCGCTCCCCAGAGCGCGGTGAGGCCGCCTCCGAGGGCCGGGACCAGCAGCGCCACGGGAGTGAAGACGGCGAGGGTGAGCACCATCGCCCAGGCCAGATACGGCCCGTCCCCCGCTCCCATCAGTACGCCGTCCAGGACGAAGACGATGCCGCAGACCGGCTGAGACAGAGCCACCACGAGCAGGGCGGGCAGCGCGGTGTCCGTCACGCCCGAGTCGCTGGTGAACAACGGCAGGAACGCGGGACGGGCCACGATGACCAGGAGGCCGAGTGCCAGTCCGACGGCGATGCCCCACTGCACCATGCGGCGGCAGGCTTCACGGGCGCCTTGGGCGTCACCCGCGCCGAGGTACCGGCCGATGATGGCCTGTCCGGCGATGGCGATGGCATCGAGGGCGAAGGCGAGCAGGCTCCACAGGGACAGCGCGATCTGGTGCGCCGCGATGTCGGTGTCTCCGAGGCGCGCTGCGACGGCCGTGGCGATCATCAGGATCGCCCGCAGGGACAGCGTACGCACCAGCAGGGGCAGCCCGGCCTGGGCGGACGCCCTGATGCCGGCGGCGTCGGGACGCAGGGAGGCCCCGTGGCGGCGGGCGCCCCGGATGACCACGGCGAGGTAGACGGCGGCCATGCCGCACTGGGCGACGACCGTTCCCCAGGCGGAGCCGGCGATGCCCAGCCCGACGCCGTACACCAGGACGGCGTTCAGGGCGGCGTTCGCGACGAAGCCCGCGACGGCGACGTACAGAGGCGTCCTGGTGTCCTGGAGACCCCGCAGTACTCCGGTCGCGGCGAGCACGACGAGCATGGCCGGAATGCCGATCACCGAGATCCGCAGATAGGTGGTGGCGTACGGCGCGGCGGTGTCCGAGGCTCCGAAGAGCTCCACCAGTGCCGGGGCCGTGGGCAGGACGGCGGTGATGACGACGGCGCCGAGCAGCAGGGCCAGCCAGATGCCGTCCATGCCCTGGCGGATGGCGGCGGGGAGGTCACCGGCCCCCACGCGGCGGGCGACGGCCGCGGTCGTGGCGTAGGCGAGGAAGACGAAGACGCTGACGGCCGTTGTCAGGAGGGCGGAGGCGATGCCGAGCCCGGCGAGCTGGGCGGTGCCGAGATGGCCGACGATCGCGCTGTCGGCCAGGACGAAGAGGGGCTCGGCGACGAGTGCACCGAAGGCGGGGACGGCCAGCGCGACGATCTCCCGATCGTGCTGTCGGCGGATGGCCCGCGGGGTCGCGGGAGCCTGTGTCATGGACACCAATCTAATCGTCCACAGGTAAGAGATGCAATGAGGCTATGACCCTTACCTGTCGTTGCGCTGCGTATCGTCCCGCCCCTCGTTCGAAGCGATCTTGCGCTGACCGGGAAAGTTTTTCTTCTGCACAGCCGGTGGATCGTAAAGCACCAGGTCAGAGGCGGTCGGCAGGAAAAGACGAGGGCTTGTTCACAGGGCTGTCCACCGGCTCGTGCACAGGTTTTGCGGAGTTGTCCACAGCATCCGGGCCGTCGTCCACATGCCCTGTGGATAACCAGATTGGCTGACGGTGCCCGCGGGCCTACCGTGGTCCGGCGCCCGCTGCGTCCGACGGCCCGTGAAACCCTCACAAAACAGTCGCGCCTGAACCGGAGTTGGGCCTCTCAATTGTCAGTGTCGTGCCGTAGAACTGAGGGCACGGCGAGGTCCGCTCGGCGGACGGGAGGAGGTGGCTCGGTGAGCATTTCCGAGCCCTTGGACGACCCGTGGGCCGACAGCGGACCCAGTGATCGTCTGCCCTCCGCCCGTCGGCGCGGCGACGGCGGCCGCGGCCGGGACGAACAGCACGAGCGAGGCCGGGACAGCGGTGAGTGGGAGGGCGGCAGCGCCTTCGAGCGCGTACCGCCGCAGGACCTGGACGCCGAGCAGTCCGTCCTCGGCGGCATGCTCCTGTCCAAGGACGCCATCGCCGACGTCGTCGAGGTCCTGAAGGGCCACGACTTCTACAAGCCCGCGCACGAGACGATCTTCCAGGCGATCCTCGACGTCTACGCCAAGGGCGAGCCCGCCGACCCCATCACCATCGCCGCGGAGCTCACCAAGCGCGGTGAGATCAACAAGGTCGGCGGGGCGTCGTATCTGCACACCCTCGTCCAGACCGTGCCGACGGCGGCCAACGCCGAGTACTACGCCGAGATCGTGCACGAGCGTGCGGTGCTGCGCCGCCTGGTCGAGGCCGGCACCCGCATCACGCAGATGGGATACGCGGGCGACGACGACGTCGACGAGATCGTCAACCGCGCGCAGGCCGAGATCTACGCGGTCACCGAGCAGCGCACCAGCGAGGACTACCTCCCGCTCGGCGACATCATGGAGGGCGCCCTCGACGAGATCGAGGCGATCGGCTCGCGCAGCGGTGAGATGACCGGTGTGCCCACCGGCTTCACGGACCTCGACTCGCTCACCAACGGTCTGCACCCCGGTCAGATGATCGTCATCGCCGCCCGTCCCGCCATGGGCAAGTCCACGCTCGCGCTGGACTTCGCCCGGGCCGCGTCGATCAAGCACAACCTGCCCAGCGTCATCTTCTCCCTCGAAATGGGCCGCAACGAGATCGCGATGCGTCTGCTGTCCGCCGAGGCCCGCGTAGCCCTGCATCACATGCGCTCCGGCACCATGACGGACGAGGACTGGACGCGCCTGGCGCGCCGGATGCCCGAGGTGTCGTCCGCGCCGCTCTTCATCGACGACTCCCCGAACCTGTCGATGATGGAGATCCGCGCCAAGTGCCGCCGGCTGAAGCAGCGCAACGACATCAGGCTCGTCATCATCGACTATCTGCAGCTGATGCAGTCCGGTGGCAAGCGCTCCGAGAGCCGTCAGCAGGAGGTCTCGGACATGTCCCGTAACCTCAAGCTCCTGGCGAAGGAGCTGGAGGTCCCGGTGATCGCGCTCTCCCAGCTCAACCGTGGTCCCGAGCAGCGCACGGACAAGAAGCCGATGGTCTCCGACCTGCGTGAGTCCGGCTCCATCGAGCAGGACGCCGACATGGTGATCCTGCTGCACCGCGAGGACGCCTACGAGAAGGAGTCACCGCGCGCGGGCGAGGCGGACATCATCGTGGGCAAGCACCGTAACGGCCCCACGGCCACCATCACCGTCGCCTTCCAGGGCCACTACTCGCGCTTCGTGGACATGGCGCAGACCTGATCCCCGCCGCTGTAGGTTCTCAAATCCCGTCATTTTCTCAGTCGCGATGTCATGTGGCCGGCGGAGGCCGATGCCGGTCACCGGGGGAGGATCCCAGGGCGCGATGTCGGGGCAGAGCTGGCTTACGGGCGGCCGATCACACGGGTGACACCCACACCGGTGAGCAGGTAGTTTGCGGAGGACAGAGAGAAGAGTTCGCATGGACTCCCGGATCTTCCGCATCCGACGCAAGCTGGCCAAAGTGCCCTATGCCGCGATGCGAAGCCACTCCTTTGGTGAAGAGAAGCACGGGTTCCGCCTCGAACCTCCGTTGCCGGACGCGAAGGTCACTGAGTTCGAGGCCGACCACCAGATCGAACTGCCCGATCCCTACCGCAGCTTCCTGACCACACTGGGCGGGGGCGGCGCATCGCCTTTCTACGGCCTGCTGCCGTTGCAGTCATGCCGGCTGTTCACGATGGGCCCCCGAGGCGAGCCCGGCCGCCCTCGGGGCTTCACGTTCGTCAGCGGCCCCCTTCACCGAAGCGACCTTTTCCTGCACATCATCGAGGCAGGGTGCACCGACCTGGTGCTTCTCGGCATCACCGGTCCACTGGCCGGCCGCGTCGTCACCGGAAACGCCGACGGCTTCTGGGGCCCCAACGTCTCGTCGGCCGTCGACTTCCTGGCCTGGTACGAACGCTGGCTCGACCACATGCTCGACGGCCGCGACAACCGCGACCTGGAACTGACCTCGCCCGCCCTGCGAGCTCCCCTCGACCGAGCCCTGAGGAAGCACCGCAGCCGAGAGGATCTGTCACGCAACCGAGAATCCGGAGCCATGCCATCCGGTTGAGAACAGCCGGAAGATGCGGGTCGTGAGGTCAGCCACATGACATCGAGGCTGAGAACCTACAGCCGGAAATCCCCAGGTGACCGGTTCTGGTCGCCTTCGGTCGCGTTCAGCCGGGTTGGAAGAACGCGAGCATCTTCCGGGCGGCGTCCGGCGACATCAGCAATTCCTGGATGTCCGCGGACATCCGGGCGGCGGCGCTGGTGCGTTCGAACATCTCTCGTTCGTATTCGCTGACGGCGGCGGGAAAGTCGTCGGGGTGCGCGGCCAGCGCGAGACCGAGCAGGGCGCCGTCGAGCAGCGCCATGTTGGCGCCCTCTCCCACCGGCGGCATCAGGTGCGCGGCATCGCCGAGCAGCGTGACGCCCGGCGTCGACGGCCAGGTCAGGCCGGCCGGAAGAGTGGTGATCGAGCGCGGCACGATCATGTCGTCACAGGCCGCGATCAGCGCGGTGAAGCGTGAGTCCCAGCCGGGAAGCAGGTCGATCAGCCGCGCCCGGGCGGCGGCCGGATCGTCGAACGGGATCCCGCTGGTGGCGAACCAGTCCTCGGCGGTGTTGTAGAAGCTGAGGCCGATGCGGACGCGGCCGTCGCCGTTGCGCTGCGCCGCCAGGGACACGCCGTTGCCGAGCACCCAGTAGTTGCCGCGCCCGACCATCGCCGCGAGGTCGGGGTGTGTGCGGTCGATGTCGGGGATGCCGATCTCCACGACGTTCTGGCCGATATGCGTCGGGCGGGCGTCGGTGAGCAGCGCGCGGACCCGGGACTGCGCGCCGTCCGCGCCGACCAGTAGGCGGTACGGCGCGCTGCTGCCGTCGGCGAAGTGCAGCAGGCCGCCCTCGGCGGATTCGAACGCGTGGCCCCAGCGCACCACGTCCTCGGGGAGGGAATCCAGGAGCAGGGCGCGCAGATCGGCGCGGTCGACCTCGGGTCGCTCGAGCGGGGCGTCGTCGGGTGTGTCCTCCTGGAGCAGCAGCGTGCCGTCCGGTTCGAGAAGACGCATGTCCTGGCCCTCGCCACGGGCAATCGCGTGGAACTGGTCGATCAGACCGGCCTCGCGCAGCGCCCGCTGGCCGGAGTGGATGTCGAGCATGCCGCCCTGACCACGTGCACCGCGTGACGATTCACGCTCGTACACAACGGCATCCATGCCGTTCACGTGCAGAACACGGGCGAGAGCGAGGCCGCCGAGGCCGGCTCCGACGATGGCGATGGTCATGGTCGTTCCCTCCGATACACCGTACTGGTCGATACACTGTATGACGCGATGCGATGTATTGTTGGCGGAATGTTGGTGTGGGAGAGGCCGGAGCCACCGAATCGACCCGTGCCAGCCCCGTTGAGCCGGGACCGGATCGTGCGGGCGGCGATCCAGCTGGCCGACGCGGACGGCCTGGACGCGGTGTCGCTGCGCAAGGTCGCCACCGCGCTGGACGTCCGTCCGATGCGGCTGTACGGCTACATCGCGAGCAAGGAGGAGTTGCTCGACCTGATGGTCGACGCCGCTTACGCCGGGATCCGGCCGGCCGGAGACGGCTGGCGGGAGGTGCTCACGTCCCTTGCCGAATCCACTCGGCACGCCGCTCACGAGCACGAATGGCTCGCCGATCTGCTGGGTGGCCGACCCCAGCTCGGGCCGCATGCGCTGGCCAGCGGGGAGGCCGTGGTGGCCGCGCTGGGCGAGGTCGACGTGGACGCCGTCATGCCGGTGGTCGCCGCAGTCAACGCGTACGTGATCGGCGCGGTGCGTCGGGAGATCGCCGAGCGGCGTGCCGAGCGGGCCACCGGGATGGACGAGAAGCGTTGGCAGGCCTCACTCGGGCCCTATCTGGAGCGCACCTTCGCCACCGGCCACTTCCCCGCGCTGGCCACGGTGGTGCGCGATGCCGCCCACCTGGACGCCGACCGCACCTTCCGGATCGGCCTCGACTTCCTGCTCGACGGCATCGAAGCCCGCATCTCGCAGTGACCTGGGCGAAATGGACTCGACGCAGGCTGCGCGGGCGGGTGGACTGAACCCATGACGACACCTCAGGAAGAGCTGCTGCCCGCCACCCGGCGGGCGCTGCTGCACCGGATCGCCGTGGCCCAGGCCGACGGCCGCGCCCCGTCACTCGTCGCCGCGGTCGTACGGGACGGGCGGGCGGTGTGGCACGGGGCGCGGACCTCGGTGGACGGGCACGGACCCGACGAGAACGTGCAGTACCGGATCGGCTCGATCACCAAGACCTTCACCGCCGTTCTGGTGCTGCGGCTGCGCGACGAAGGAGCGCTCGACCTCGAGGACCCGCTGGAGAAGCACCTGCCCGGCACCGGGGCGGGGGAAGTCACGATCGCCCAACTGCTCGCCCACACGGGAGGGCTGGCGGCCGAGACGCCCGGTCCCTGGTGGGAGCGGACGCCGGGTTCCCTGCGGCCCGAGCTCGCCGACGTCCTCGGCAACCGGACGGCCCCGCATCCGGCCCGCCGCCGGTTCCACTACTCGAACCCGGGCTATGCCGTCCTGGGCGCCCTGGTCGAGAAGCTGCGCGGCGCCCCGTGGGAGGAGGTGCTCCTGCGTGAAGTGCTCGAACCTCTGGGTCTGGATCGCACGAGCGTCCGACCGCAGGCCCCCGCAGCGGGCGGCTGGGCGGTGCATCCCTGGGCCGACGTGATGCAGCCGGAACCCGTCGAGGACTACGGGCCGATGGCCCCGGCGGGCCAGCTCTGGTCCACGACCGCGGACCTCGCGCGGTTCGCCGCCTTCCTGGTGCGGGGCGACGACCGGGTGCTGAGCGCGGAGACCCTGCGGGAGATGCGGACACCGGCGGCACCGGCCGAGGCGGCGGAACTGGCGGACGGCTCCACGTACGGGCTCGGACTCCAGCTTCTGCACCGTGACGGGCGGCTGCTCGTGGGGCATGCCGGCTCGGTGCCGGGCTTCCTCGCGGCTCTCTTCATCGGGGTGGAGGACGATGTCGCCGCGGTGGTGCTGGCCAACTGCACCTCCGGCCTCTTCGTGGCCCAGGTGGCCACCGATCTCGTACGCCTCGTCGCGGAGGCGGAGCCACGGATCCCGGAGCCGTGGCGGCCGCTGCGGGAAGCCGACCGTTCCGTGCTGGAGTTGGCGGGCCAATGGTACTGGGGGACCAGCCCCTCCGTCCTGCGGGTGACGGCCGACGGGCTCGTCTCGCTGGGGCCGCTGTCCGGTGGCGGCCGACGCTCGCGGTTCCGGCCGAACGGGGACGGCAGCTGGACCGGGATCGAGGGCTATTTCGCCGGGGAGGTTCTGCGGGCCGTACGGCGGCCGGACGGAACCCTGGACCACCTGGACCTCGGATCGTTCGTGTTCACGCGTCAGCCGTACGAGGAGGGGGCCGCCGTGCCCGGTGGGGTGCACCCGGAGGGCTGGCGGGGGATCGGCTGACCGCTCCGGTGGAGATGGAGACGCCGTGTTTCACGTGAAACACGGCGCCTCCGTCATCGAACCTGGCTTTCGTACGGCAGGGAACCGGGCTCTCAGAGCTGCAGCTTGAAGCCCACGTGCGAGGCCACGAATCCCAGCCGTTCGTAGAAGCGATGGGCGTCCGTGCGCGTGTTGTCGGAGGTGAGCTGCACCAACTGGCAGTTCTCCCGCCGGGATTCCTCGACTGCCCACTCGATGAACCGGGTGCCCAGGCCGCTGCCGCGCTCGTCGGCGTGCACCCGCACACCCTCGATGATCGACCTGGTGGCGCCCCGACGGGACAGACCGGGGATGATCGTCAGCTGGAGGGTGCCGACCACGCGCCCCTCGCGCACGGCGACGACCAGGCGCTGGTTCGGATCGGCGCTGAACCGCTCCAGAGCCCTGCGGTAGGGCGTGAGGTCGTCCGGGGATTCGCGCTGGGCGCCCAGGGGGTCGTCCGCGAGCATGTCCACGATCGCGGGGATGTCCTCGGCGACCGCGGGCCGGATTTCAAGATCTCCCATGGCCGCACCCTAAGCGCCTTCCACTCCGCCCTCTACGCGGCGGCGGGTGCCTTCAGTGACTCCACGACCCTTACCAGGGGCGCCAGTTCGGGATTCCTCGCGGCTTCGTCGAGGGCCTCGCGCAGAGCGATGTCGTTGGTCGGCCGTGCTGCGGCGAGCAGCGCGAGGCCGGCCTCGGTGACGTTGGTGTAGATGCCCCGGCGGTCGGTGGGGCAGAGATAGCGCTCCAGAAGGCCACGGTCCTCGAGCCGGGTGACCAGCCGGGTGGTGGCGCTCTGGCTGAGAACGACCGCGTCGGCGACCTGCTTCATC
The DNA here is from genome assembly GCF_042898825.1 of Streptomyces sp. NPDC000345. Classification (NCBI taxonomy): domain Bacteria; kingdom Bacillati; phylum Actinomycetota; class Actinomycetes; order Kitasatosporales; family Streptomycetaceae; genus Streptomyces; species Streptomyces sp. NPDC000345. The sequence continues at coordinate 242,394 of NZ_JBIAZE010000009.1, read as the reverse complement.
TGCAGATGGCCCCCTTCGCCGTCGTGCTGCCGGCTCAGCACGTCGAGCAGGGAGTACTCGCGCACGCTCAGGTCGTGCCCGGCCTGCAGCGCCCGCTCGATGTGGGCCTCGATCCTCCCGTGCAACAGGGAGAGGGCGCACCAGCCCTGGGCAAGGGCGGTGAGCGCGGGGTCCGTCGCGGTCATGGGCGTTCTCCTCCGTCCCGGAGCGGCTGACACCAGGATAGAGCAGCGACGCAATAGTCGGCGCTTGCATGTATGCCGCGTCTGCAACTATTGTGAACGCACGTAAAGCGCACCTGCAATCTTCTGGGAAGGTCCATCCTCCATGCCTCTCGCGCTTCTGGCCCTCGCGATCGGGGCCTTCGGCATCGGAACCACCGAGTTCGTGATCATGGGCTTGCTGCCCGAGGTCGCCGGCGACTTCGGGGTCTCCATCCCCACGGCCGGCTTCCTCGTGACCGGCTACGCGCTCGGCGTCATGTTCGGCGCCCCGCTGATGACCGTCCTCGGCACCCGGGTCTCCCGCAAGCGGATGCTGATGCTCCTGATGGGCCTGTTCATCGTCGGCAACCTGCTCTCCGCCGTCGCCCCCGTCTTCTCCGTGATGCTCGTCGGTCGCGTCGTCGCCTCGCTCGCCCACGGCGCCTTCTTCGGCATCGGCTCGGTCGTCGCGGCCGATCTGGTAGCCCCGGACAAGAAGGCCGGCGCCATCGCCATGATGTTCACCGGTCTGACCGTCGCCAACGTGGTCGGAGTCCCGCTGGGCACCCTCGTCGGGCAGAACGTCGGCTGGAGGGTCACCTTCGGCATCGTCGCCGTGCTCGGCGTCGTCGGCCTGGCCGGCATCGCCCGGCTGGTCCCCGAGATGCCCCGGGCCGAGGGCGTGCACCTGCGTCACGAGCTGGCCGCCTTCAAGAACGCCCAGGTCCTGCTCGCCATGGCGATGACCGTGCTCGGCTTCGGCGGCGTCTTCGCGGCCATCACCTACATCGCGCCGATGATGACGCACGTGACCGGCTTCGCCGACGGCTCCGTCACCTGGCTGCTGGTCCTCTTCGGGCTCGGCATGGTCGGCGGCAACCTCGTCGGCGGCAGGTACGCCGACCGCGCCCTGATGCCCATGCTGTACGTCTCTCTGGGCGCCCTGGCGGTCGTCCTGGCCCTCTTCACGCTCACCGCCCACAACAAGGTCCTCGCGGCCCTCACGATCGCCCTGATCGGCGCACTGGGCTTCGCCACCGTCCCGCCGCTGCAGAAGCGGGTCCTCGACCAGGCCCACGGCGCCCCGACGCTCGCCTCGGCCGTGAACATCGGCGCTTTCAACCTCGGCAACGCGCTGTCCGCCTGGCTCGGCGGCCTCGTCATCGCCGCCGGCCTCGGCTACACCGCCCCGAACTGGGTCGGCGCCGTCCTCGCCGCGGCCGCCCTGGTCCTCGCCCTCGTCTCGTCCGCGCTGGAACGCCGTGACGGCGCTTCCGGCACGGTCGTCGCCGGCGCCGCATCCGCCGCGCAGCGGACGGCCGTCCACCACTGACCCTCGCCCGCCCCGCCGGGGCCGGAACCGGCCCCGGCAGGCCGTACCCCCTCACCACACCCACAGCCTCAGCAGCAGCGCAAGGAGAGACCCCCACATGAGCACCACCGCCGTCGCGCCCCTCACCACCGACGACGCCGAGGTCCTGGTCACGGCCGCCCGCCGGGCCGCCGAGGCGGCCGGGGCCACGGTCAGCGTCACCGTCCTGGACGCGGGCGGCCATCTGCTCGCCTTCCGGCGGGACGACCGGGCCGTGCTCATCTCGGGCGAGACGAGTACCCGCAAGGCGTACACCGCGCTGCAGCTCGACGCCCCCACCGCCGGCCTCGTCGACGCCGTGCGGCCGGATGGGCCCTTCCACACCCTTCCCACCGCACTCGACCGGCCGCTGCTGTTCATCGCGGGTGGCATACCGGTCCACCGCGACGGCCGCCTGATCGGCGCGATCGGAGTCGGCGGTGGTGCCCCGGAACAGGACCACGCCTTCGCCGCGGCCGCCGTGCGGACGCTCGGCTGAGCGTGGCGGCCCGCTGAACGCCGGCCGCAGGCAGAACGCCGGTTTCCCGTCGTCCCGGGGAACCGGCGTCGTCGTGCGCGTGTGCCTCAGCCGGCCGCCACCGTCAGCGGCGCGAACCGCCGGCTCCAGTCGCCAGGAAGATCCGCGATGCCAAGGTTCATGACGGCGTTGAAGGCCACGGACTCCAGACCCCGGGCCTTCACCCACGCCAGCAGTTCCTCGTGCCGTACGTCGATGTCGGTCCGCAGCGGCCGGTCGGTGCGGGCGGCGAGGGAGGCCAGCAGGGCCTTCGCGGTCTCGGTGTCCCGGGCGATCAGCGGACCCACGACATGGGTGGCCATGTTGGGCCAGGCGGCGGCGTAGCCGATGATCCGGCCGTTGTCCTCGGCGATCCGCAGCTGGTCGGCGAAGGCGGGCAGCCGAGTGATCATGTGTGTGCGATCGGCGCCGAACACCTCCTCGTCGAGCCGGAGGATCGAGGGCAGATCCTCGGCCGTGGCCGGGCGGGTGACGATGTCCGACGGCGGTCCGTCCGGGCTGAAGTGCCCGCACACCATCTCCGCCCGCCCCGTGACTTTGAAGCCGAGCTCCTCGTACAGCGGACGGCCGTTCGGGGTCGCGTGCAGGGTCAGCGGGGTGGTGGGGCCCATCGTGGAGACGATGTGCCGCATCAGTCGGCGGCCGACGCCCTGCCGGGCGTGCCGCTCGGCGACCAGCACCATCCCGACGGCCCCGAGGGCAGGACGGTCGGACGGACCGTACGCGGTGACGACGCAGGCGGCGACCAGACCCCCGGCGGGGTCGTCGATGCCGTACCCCTGCCCGGCGGAGAGGAGGAGACCCCACTTGCGCTCCTCGCGCGGCCACCCCCGGTCCTCGGACAGGTCGGCGCAGGCGGTGAGGTCGCGGTGCGTCAGGCGGCGAACGGGCAGAGCGGCGAGGGAAGGAGTCGGCACGCGGGTCAGGCTGTCCGACGGGCACCCCTGGCGTCCACCTGATTCCTGGGAGACGTACGCGCTTTTGGCCATGTCGCGGTCCACGGCGCAGCACAGCAGGAGACCGTTTCACGTGAAACCGCGGTGACCGGCGCAGGGCGCGGGCGCCGGGGCTGACAGCACTCATGGTTAGCCTCGGCCCATGGCGAGACTTCATCTCTTCGACCTCGACGGCACTTTGCTGCACGGAACGTCCGCGCCCCTGGAGATCTCCCGCCAACTCGGTCTGGTGGCCGAGACGGTGGCGCTGGAACAGGCGATCTCCGCCGGACGGATCGGGCCGCCCGAGTACGCGACCCAGGTGCACGCCCTGTGGACGAGCCTCACCGAGGACCATGTGACGGCGGCGTTCGAGGGAGCACCGTGGCTGGCCCGCATTCGTGAGGTCTGGGGGGAGATCAGCAGCAGAGGGGAGTACTGCGCGGTCGTGTCGCTCTCGCCCTCCTTCTTTGTGGAAAGACTCATGGGCTGGGGCGCCCACGCGGCCTATGGATCCCGTTTTCCCGCGCTTCCTTTCACCGGGCCGGTGGATCCGGCGGGGGTGCTCAATGCCGCGGCGAAGGTGGTGATCGCCGATCGCTTGTGCGCTGAGTTCGGAGTGACGCGGGACGACTGTGTCGCCTACGGCGACTCGCTCTCCGACAAAGATCTGTTCGGAGCCGTACCCGTGTCCGTGGCGGTGAATGCGGACCATCATCTGGCGAGCATCGCGACCCATTCCTACTCGGGTGAGGATCTGTGGGAAGCCTATGAATTGGTGCTTCCCGTCCGGTAGTTGAGGGAATCGACGGTTCACTCCCCGAGCCGTGCACCGGGGAGGCAAGGGGGGACTTGTGCGGTCGACCGCGGCCGGTATGGTCGACTCCGGTTCGCTTCGGGAGCGGTGTTCGCCGGACCTGGCGCACACATTCCGGGCGGGCCGCGAGCAGGGCAATGCAGCCTAACGGGACGGAGAGATCGAAGACCCGCATTTCCGGTTGTGCGGCCGGAGCGTCTCCACGGGATGGGACGCTGCGGTGAGAGTGCTGTGGACCAGGTCGCACTCTCGCCTGGTGCGTTCATGCGGAGCGGAAAACGGGGGACCGCGGCCTTGCCGGTCGCGGACCGCACGGAATACCAAGCCGTCTGCGGGGGAAGCAGGCATCTTCCGAGCCAGGAAGTGCGCAGACCGACCGAAAGATGTTCGAGGCGAGGCACACCATGGACGCTCCGACCACCAAGTCGGCCGACAACGGCACGTCCGGCGGCGGGGACGGATGGTTCACCCCGCGCAAACAGCCGGAGCCGGCTGCCGCAGGCGAGCAGGGCGCGTCGGGCGGCCATCGCCTGGCCGCGCTGCGTCCGGTGGGCCGCGGCACCACCGTAGGCGACGGCGCCCCGCCCCGGGGTGCTCCCACACACGCGGAGCAGCGCAGGGAGGACGCGGGGCAGCGAGAGGAGACAGGCCCGGCGCACCGACCGGACGCCGACCCGGCGCCGGGGCCGGACACGGATGCGGCGCGGGGGCAGGGCGCCGATGCTGCGCGGGGCCCGGAGCCGGGGCCGCAGAGCCCGCTCAGCCCGCCCGCTCCGGCGCCGGCGGCCTCCTGGGCCGACTCACCCCCGCACCGGCCCGCAGCGGCCCTTCCTCCCCGGCCCGGGCTCGCCGAACCGCTTCCTCCCCCGGCGCTCCAGATCTCCCCGCTCACCGATCCGCTGGTTCCCGCCAAGCGTCCGGCCCCCGTCCGGGAGGCCTCGCCGGACGCCGTGCTCATCCGCCGGACCATGGCAGAGGTGGCACCGGTGGCCGACAAGGTCACCTCGTACTTCTACGCTCTGCTCTTCGTCCGCCACCCCGGACTGCGCCCCCTCTTCCCACCGGCGATGGACGCCCAGCGCGACCGGCTGCTCAAGGCCCTGCTGACCGCCGCCGAGCACATCGACAACACCCCGGTCCTCGTCGACTACCTGCAGAACCTCGGCCGCGGCCACCGTAAGTACGGCACCCGGGCCGAGCACTATCCGGCCGTCGGTGAATGCCTCATCGGCGCGCTGAGCAAGTACGCCGACACCGTCTGGGGCGCCGAGACGGAAGCCGCCTGGGTCCGGGCGTACACGACGATCTCCCAGGTCATGATCGACGCGGCGGCCGCGGACGAACTGCGCGCTCCGGCCTGGTGGCACGCCGAGGTCGTCTCCCACGAGCGCAGAACGCCCGACGTCGCCGTCCTCACCCTCCGCCCCGACCAGCCCTATCCCTTTCTCGCCGGGCAGTACGCGAGCCTCGAGACCCCGTGGTGGCCGCGCATCTGGCGGCACTATTCGTTCGCGTCGGCCCCCCGTTCCGACGGGCTCCTCACCTTCCACGTGAAGGCCGTTCCGGCCGGGTGGGTCTCCAACGCCCTGGTGCACCGCGCCCACCCCGGCGACGTCGTACGGCTCGGCCCGCCGGCCGGCACCATGACCGTCGACCACGGCCGGGACAGCGGCCTGCTCTGTCTGGGCGGCGGCACCGGCATAGCCCCGATCAAGGCACTGATCGAGGATGTCGCCGAACACGGCGCGCGCCGCGCCGTCGAGGTGTTCTACGGCGCCCGCAGCGATCACGATCTGTACGACATCGACACGATGCGCAGGCTCCAGCAGTCGCACCCCTGGCTGGAGGTCCACCCCGTGGTGGACCGGCACGGCCTGCTCCAACTGCCGGACGCCATCCGTACCTTCGGCCCCTGGACCGGGTACGACGCCTATGTCTCCGGTCCGCCCGGCATGATCCGCAGCGGGGTGGACGCCCTGCGCGGCGTCGGTTTCCCCTCCGAGCGCATACGGCACGACTCGGTCGAGGAACTCGTCGCCGCGGGCAGCTGACGCCGGACCCGGATGCCGTGGGCCCTCACCCCAGATCGGGTGCGTGCATGGCCCGTACGCCCTCGATGTTGCCGTCGAGGTAGTGGCGCAGCGACAGCGGCACGAGATGGACGGAAGCGATACCCACCCGGGTGAACGGCACCCAGACGATCTCGTACTCGCCGGCGGGCTCGTCGATCTCGGGGCCGTGCCGCTGGGCGGGGTCCATGGACTCCAGCCGGCAGACGAAGAAGTGCTGGACCTTCACTCCGGTCGCGCCGCCGTCCTCGCCGATGTGCTCGACGGTGTCGACGAAGCAGGGAACCACGTCGGTGATCTTCGCGCCGAGTTCCTCGTGCACCTCGCGGTGCAGGGCGTCGACGACGGTCGCGTCATCCGGCTCGACGCCTCCACCGGGCGTGACCCAGTAGGGATCGACACCGGGCTTGGTGCGCTTGATCAGGATCAGGTCGTCGCCGTCCAGTAGAACTGCACGGGCGGTGCGCTTGACCACAGGTCGGACGGTCATGGGAGAAATGTGGCCCCGCATGTTCCACGTGAAACATCGCGAAACGTCACCAACCGAGCGCACGGCGTGACAGGGCCGGGAGGTACCCGGGGAACCCGCTCAGCACCACCGGGCCGCCGCTCCCAGCAGCCACTCATGGGCGCGGGCGATGTGCGGTATCGCCAGGGTGCCGGTCCGGGTCACCAGGACGTAGGTCCGCAGCGGCGGCACCGCCGGCTCGTGCGGTGCGACGACCTCACCGCACTCCAGGGCGTCCGCGCACAGATAGCGGGGCAGCACCGCGAGCCCGGCGCCCGCGACGGCGCAGGCGAGCACCGCGCGCAGGTCCGGGACGATGACCGTGCCAGAGGCGGCGGGGCGGGAGTCGAAGACGGAGGCCCAGTAGCGGGAGACGAGGGGCAGCGACTCGTGCACCTCCACGACGGGGAGGTTCTCCAGCGCGGAGGCGTCCTTGCGGCGCAGTTTTCCGGCGTCGATCCGCTCCGCCCACTGCGGGGCCGCGACCAGGACGTGCTCCTCGTCGCACAGCGGGGTGGCCGTGAGCAGGGCGCCGCGCGGCCGGGCGGTGCTGATCGCCAGGTCGTGGTGGCCGGCCGCCAGTCCTTCCAGGACCTCCTCGGCGGTGCCGAAGGAGACCCGCAGGGCGAGTCCCTGGCCGTCGGCGCCGCTCAGTTCGGTGAGGGCCGGAAGAGCGCGTTCGGCGGTGAACTCGGGGGGCCCGGCGAGATGCAGGGATCGCAGGGAGGACTCGTCGTCGAGGCCGGTCTCGGTGATCTCCACCAGGGCGTCGAGATGCGGGGCGGCTTTGTGCGCGAGTTCGTCCCCGATGGTCGTCGGTGTCACGCCGCGGGCCTGGCGCAGGAACAGGGGGCGGCCCACCTGCCGCTCCAGTGTGCGGATCTGGGAGGTGACGGCCGGCTGGGACAGGCCCAGCAGGGCGGCGGCGCGGGTGAAGGAGCCGGCCCGGTGCACGGTCACGAAGGTGCGCAGCAAGGCCAGATCCATGGAGCGTCCTCCTGCCTTCCCCTGTCTTTCTCCCGGCTCAGGGGCAGGCCTTAACTATAAATATGTCGATAGGTCTCTGTCGCTACGGTGATTGGACACTGACACAGAGTCAACTAGCCTTGGTCGCGCGGTTCTTCGCGCGCGGAACCGAGGGCGGTCCGAGCCACGAGGGGGGAGGCTCGGACCGTCCGACGTGCGGCGCGGCACTCCTCCCCGGCCCCGTGAACCGGTCATGCCGCCGACTCCTCCAGCGCACGCAGCACATCCGCCACCAGGTCCTCGGGGTCCTCGGCACCGACCGACAGCCGGATGAAGCCCTCCGGCACCGCGTCGCCGCCCCAGCGCCCACGCCGCTCGGCGGTGGAGCGCACCCCGCCGAAGCTCGTCGCGTCGTCCACGAGCCGCAGCGCCTCCAGGAAACGCTCGGCACGCGCGCGCGTGGGCAGCGTGAACGACACCACGCATCCGAAGCGCCGCATCTGCTGGACGGCCACCTTGTGGGCGGGGTCGTCGGACAGCCCGGGGTAGCGCAGCCCGGTCACCTCCGGTCTGCCCCGCAGGGCCTCCGCGACGGCCAGGGCATTCGCGGCCTGCCGCTCGACGCGCAGGCCCAGAGTGGCGATCGACCGGTGCGCCAGCCAGGCCTCCATGGGGCCGGGAATCGCCCCGACGATCTTCCGCCAGCGCCGGACGGCGGTCATCGGTTCACCGGCCCGCCCGCAGACATAACCGAGAAGGATGTCGCCGTGTCCGGTGAGCTGCTTCGTCCCGCTGGCCACCGAGAAGTCGGCGCCGAGCTCCAGCGGGCGCTGTCCGAGCGGAGTGGCGAGCGTGTTGTCGACGGCGACGAGGGCGCCACGCGCGTGTGCCGCCTCGACGAGCCGCCGGATGTCGCACACGTCGAGACCGGGGTTCGACGGCGACTCGATCCACAGCAGCCGGGCGCCGTCGAGGGCGTCGAGCTGGGCGTCGCCGCCGGTGGGCGCGGTCCGCACCTCGACGCCGAACGTCTCCAGCTGGGCGCGGGCCAGCGGCAGCGCCTGGTAGCCGTCGCTGGGCAGGACGACGGTGTCACCGGAGCGCACCTGCGAGAAGAGCAGCGCCGAGACGGCCGCCATGCCGGAGGCGAAGACGAGCGTCTCGACGTCGTCCCGCCCCGGCGCCTCCAGCTCGCCGACGGCGCGCTCCAGAAGGGTCCAGGTGGGGTTCTCGTCACGGCCGTAGGTGTACGGCCCCGTCGGCTCACCCGGCAGGTGGTAGTGGGCGGCGAACACCGGGCCCGGAAGGGTCGGTTCGTGCTTCACCGGCTCGGGCAGCCCGGCCCGTACCGCGCGCGTGCCCTCACCCGCGTCCCCGGGTACGCCGCCGGGCATGGTGGAGTCGTTCATGACACCCGTCCTTCCAGGTTCTCGCTCACGGCGGCCAGCAGCCCGTCGGCCGCCGCCTCCACCATCTCAAGGCACGCCGCGAAGCCGTCCCGGCCCCCGTAGTAGGGATCGGGGACGTCGAGGTCGTCTCGTGCGGCGGGGTCGTAGGAACGCAGCAGGCGCACCTTCTCGGCGTCCTCCGCTGTGGGCGCCAGGCGGCGCAGGGCCCTGAGGTGCCCGGCGTCCAGGGCGATCACGAGGTCGAGGCGGGCGAACCAGGACCGTTCGAACATCCGGGCCGTGTGATCGAGGGTGTAGCCGTTCCCCTCCAGGACGGAGAGGGTGCGCGGGTCGGCGCCCTCGCCCTCGTGCCAGTCGCCCGTGCCGGCGCTGTCGACCTCGACCAGCCCGTCGAGCCCGGCCTCCGCCACACGCGCGCGGAAGACCGATTCGGCCATCGGCGAGCGGCAGATGTTGCCGGTGCAGACGAAACAGACACGGTAGGTCATCGCGGGCTCAGTCCCCGTCGGGCAGGAAGGCGTTGAGCGCCCAGGAGACGACGGAGATGATCAGACCGCCCAGGACCGCCGTCCAGAAGCCCTCGACGTGGAAGCTCAGGTCGAGCCTGTCGGCCAGCCACGAGGTCAGGAGCAGCATCAGGGCGTTGACCACCAGGGTGATCAGACCGAGCGTCAGGATGAACAGCGGGAAGGTCAGCACCTTCACGATCGGCTTGACCAGGAAGTTGACCAGGCCGAAGAGCAGAGCGACGACTATCAGGGTGCCGATCTTCTTGCCCGTGCTGTCACCGGTCAGAGTGATGTCGTCGAGCAGCCAGACGGCGACCGCCAGGGCACCCGCGTTGGCGATCGTCTTGACTACGAAATTCTTCATGTGTCTGATCGTGGCAGAGAGATCGGCAATGGGCACCGGGCAAGGGCGGACGAAGACGATGAAGGCATTCCGGCTGGACGAACTGGAGGCGGAGCGAGCCGCCAACGACGGCGCCTACCTGCAGTTCCTGCGGGAGCGGAACATGTCCGTCGGCCTGTACGCGCTCGACGCCGGAGAGCATGATCCGCAGAATCCGCACAACCAGGACGAGGTGTACTTCGTCGTGAGTGGCCGCGCCTCCATCACCGTCGGTCTGGAGACCACTCAGGTCGCGCGCGGCAGCGTGGTGTACGTCCCGGCCGGGGTCGCCCACAAGTTCCATCACATCAGCGAGGACCTGCGGGTCCTGGTGGTGTTCTCTCCGCCCGAGGCGTGACCCGGTGCCCCGGGTTCCCTAGGGGATCGATCAGGGGAGGACAAGGGGCGCGAGGCCCCCGCCGGCACCCCTCGCGGACCTAGCATCGACGGCAGGACACCGGAATCATCCGGACTCAGAGGGAGTTCCGGCCGGACGAGGACAAGGACTAGGGCGATGCGAGAGATCTTCGCGGGACTGCCGTGGTGGGTGAAGTGGGTGGCGGTGCCGGTCATCGCCCTGGTCGTGTTCGGCGGGCTGATAGCCAGCGTCGTCGGCTTCGTGGTCTGGCTGCTGTTCAAGGTGCTGATCTTCGTGGCCCTGGTCGGCGGACTCATTTATGTCGTACGGAAGTTCATGGCGGGTTCCTCGTCACGCGGCGACTGGTGAGCGGTACGGGCGGCGCCTGAGCGGTAACAGGAATCGCCTGTTCCCTCGCCCGGGGGAAGTTTGGCGCAGGGCCCGGCTGTGGGCGGTGGCGGACGGTTAAAGTCCGGAACTCGTCGCGGGGAAGAGCCCCGCGAGCGGCGTACACCCCCCTCCCGTGTTTCCCCGCACGGGCCGCCCCCTCGCGCTTCGGGAGTGACCCCTTGGCCATGGTCGACACCGCATCCGTGGAATCGCACGCGCCCCCCGCCCCGCGGTCCTCCGCACCCCCGCTCCAGCGCCCGCCGAGCACGGCCCTCCCCGAGCAGCCCGGCGCCGCCACGAGATCGCCTCACCCGGCCTCGACGCTCATCGGCTCCGTCCAGCGGGCGATGCGTCTGCTGGAGTCCGTCGCCGCGCACGAGTGCGGAGCCCCGGCCAAGCAGTTGGCCCGCGAGACCGGGCTCGCGCTTCCCACGGCCTACCACCTGCTGCGCACCCTCGTGTACGAGGGCTATCTGCGCCGGGACAAGGGGCTGTTCTTCCTCGGCGAGGCGGCCGAGCGGCTGGGCAGCAGCGGAGCGGCGCAGAAACGTCGCAGCACGGTCGCCGACATCCTCGCCCAGTGGCGCGATTCGATCGGTGCCCCCGTGTACTACGCCCGGTACCGCGACGGCGAGATCGAGGTCATGTGCGTCTCCGACACCCCCGCCAACCCGGCGGTGGAGGAGTGGGCCGACTTCCGCGAGACCGGGCACGCGCACGCCGTCGGACAGTGCCTGCTGTCCCAGCTGGACGAGGACGCCCGCCGCGACCACCTGAGCCGCTACCCGGTCCGGTCGATCACCCCGTACACCGTCCGTGACGACCACACCCTGCTGCGGCGTCTGGAGCGCATGCGACGCATGGAACCGGTCGTGGAGCGGCAGGAATACGCATTGGGCACGGTGTGCGCCGCGATCCCGATCACCGTGGGCACCGCGGCGGCGACGATGGCCATCTCCCTGCCCGCACATCAGGCCGAACGACTGCTCCCCGCGGCGCGGCGGTTGCAGAGCGAGGTCGGGCGCACGCTGGGGTCAATTGCGATCTCTATCAGCATCTGAAAACTCACTCCTTGTGATGTGTTGTGCACTTTCAGCAAGATGCGATGCAGTGTCTTGGGTTGATTACCGGCCATTCGACGGCAAATGACGGGGTAACGCGATGCGCGAGTCCGTACAGGCAGTTCAGGCAGAAGTGATGATGAGCTTCCTCGTGTCCGAGGAGCTCTCGTTCCGCATTCCGGTGGAACTGGGCTATGAGGCGTGCGATCCCTATGCCGTACGGCTCACCTTTCATCTGCCTGGTGACGCCCCGGTGACCTGGGCCTTCGGGCGCGAGTTGCTCATCGACGGGGTGGGCCGGCCGTGCGGGGAGGGGGACGTACGGGTCTCGCCCGTGGACCCCGATGTGCTCGGCGAGGTTCTGATCCGGCTTCAGGTGGGCGGCGACCAGGCGCTGTTCCGGTCGTCGGCCGCCCCCTTGGTGGCCTTCCTGGACCGCACCGACAAGCTGGTGCCGCTGGGCCAGGAGGGTGCGCTCGCCGATTTCGACACGCACCTCGACGAGGCGCTGGACCGGATCCTGGCGGAGGAGCGAAGCACCGGCTGACCCGCCCGGGGCAAGCCGTGACGGAACGCTTCGCCACGGGGGTGGGGGCCCGCAGTAACGCTTCTTCTCTGATCTGCCGGTGGCTCGCCCTCCGCCGGGGCGGGGGGCGCCTCTCGGGCGCCCCGCCGCCTCAACGCTTCCGCCGCCTCAGCGCTTGCGCCGCCTGCCCCGGCCGCTCCGGGGCTGGGCGGGGCCTGCCGCCGCTCCCGCCGGAATCGACTCCGTCACCGAAGCGGCCGCTGTTCCCGTTTCCGGGCGGTCGGCCGCGACCACGAGGGCCGCGAGAGCCGTCGTGACCGGAACCGACGCCACCAGGCCGATCGAGCCCACCAGCGTGCGCACGATCTCCTCGGCGACCAGCTCGCTGTTGGCGACCGCGCCCACGCTGCTCTGCGCGATCGAGAAGAGCAGCAGCAGCGGCAGCGCGGCACCGGCGTAGGCGAGGACGAGCGTGTTCACCACGGACGCGATGTGGTCGCGGCCGATACGGATGCCGGCCCGGTACAGCCCGCGCCAGCCCATCGCCGGGTTGGCCTCGTGCAGCTCCCAGACCGCGGAGGTCTGGGTGACCGTCACGTCGTCCAGGACACCGAGCGAGCCGATGATGATGCCGGCGAGCAGCAGACCGCTCATGTCGATCGACGGGTACAGGCCGTGGATCAGGCCGGTGTTGTCGTCCGTGTTGCCGGTGAGCGCGGCCCAGTCGATGAACCAGGAGCCGAGGAAGCCGATCAGCATCAGTGAGATGAGCGTGCCGAGCACGGCTACGGACGTACGGGCCGAGAGACCATGGCACAGATACAGGGCGATCAGCATGATGGCGCTCGATCCCACCACGGCCACCAGCAGCGGGTTCGAGCCCTGCAGGATCGCGGGCAGGATGAAGAAGTTCAGGATCAGGAAGCTGGCGGCGAGCGCCACCAGCGCCATGACGCCCCGCAGCCGCCCGACGATCACGACGGCGACCGCGAAGATGATCGCCAGCACCGTCATCGGGACCCGGCGGTTCACATCGGTGACCGAGTACTGCAGGTCCTTCGGCGCCGAGGGCTCGTAGGCGACCACGACCTTCTCGCCCTCGTGCAACTGCCGTGACTGGTCCGGCTGGACGATCTCGGTGAAGGTACGGCCCGTGTCGTCGCCGGTGTCCACACGGATCGTGGCCTTCTTGCAGGTGCCGTTCGCCTGCTGCTCGGCGGAGGAGCCCTCGGCGGTCGAGGTGTCGCCGGTCGGCGTACCGCCGGAGGCGTTCACCGACTGGCAGCTCACGCTCACCACCTTGGTGACCGTGGCCTGCTGGGTCTGCCGGTCGAAGCCGACCCCGGTGCGCTCGTGCGCCGGGGCACCACCCGGCCACAGCACCACCAGCCCGACCAGCACCGCCGCCGCGAACGGGATGAGGACGGCCGCGATGACCTTGCGGAGATGCTTGGAGACCGGGGCGGCCGGGCCATGACTGTGGCTGTGCCCGTGCGTATGCCCGCGGGCGCCACCCGAACCGGCGCCGTGCCCGCCGTGCCGGCCGTCACCCGGGCCGTGCCCGCCGGTGTGCCCGTCGCCGGGGCCGTGCGCATGTCCTTCGCCGGCACCGTGCCCGGGTCCGTGTGCAGGGCCTCGGCCGTGTTCCGCACCGTCGTGGGGCTCATGCCCCCCGCCGTACGCCTCACCGGCGTCCTGCCCCTGGTCCGTGCGGTATCCCGCACCGTCACGGTGCTGGTGACCTCCGCCGTATTCCTGGCCGGGGCGGTGGCCGTGGTCTCCGCCGTATCCCTCGCCGCCGCCGTGCCCGGGACCTCTGTCCTGTTCTTGCCCCAGCGGACCACGGCCATGTCCGGGACCGGCCTCGCGGCCCTGGCCGTTGCCTGGCCCGGGACCACGCCTGAGGTCGTGGCCGCGGCCGGAGTCGGGTGCCCGCCCGGGCCCGCTGCCGAAGTCGCGGTCGTCTCCGCGGCCCTGGGAGGGCGCGCTGCGAGGACCGCCGAGAGGACCGTTCCCGGGGCCATGGCCGGGGCTGCTCCCGTGGCCGCCCCCGGGACCGTTCCCCGGGCCGCCGCCAGGACCGTTTCCGGGGCCGCCGCCGGTGCCGGGCCTGCGGGGTGGCTCGGGCGGCGGATACGGGGGCTGGTGTGTCGTGGTCACCGCCCGATCATCGCAAGAACGAAAGAGGCCCACTGTTCACCGCGCCACAAAGGACGCTAGCGTGGAGCCACCTTTTGCACACGCGGGAGCTCGGAGCACCGGGCTGAGAGGGCGCTGACCTCCGTCTTCGCGATGTTTCACGTGGAACGTCACTTGAGCCGAGTGATGTGTCACATGAACGTCGGCAGACGGTAGCCGCTGCGTCGACCGCCGAACCTGTTACCGGGTAATGCCGGCGTAGGGAGTAGGTCTCATGACCAACAAGGACGCACGCACGCCTGCCTTCACGCAGAACGCGGCCGGCGGAAACGCCGCCGACGCGACCAGCGAGAAGGCCGGGAAGTCCATCGGCTGGCACAAGGGGTACGTCGAGGGCAGCCGCCCCGACCTGCGCGTGCCGGTTCGCCAGGTGCATCTCACCAACGGTCGGTCGGTCACGCTGTACGACACCTCCGGCCCGTACACCGATCCGCTCGTCGACACCGACGTACGCAGGGGCCTGGCGCCGCTGCGCGAGAACTGGATCATCGCTCGCGGCGACACCGAGGAGTACGCGGGCCGTCCCGTCCGTCCCGAGGACGACGGCATCAAGCACACCGCGCCACGCGGCGGACTGCGCAATCTCGACGCGGTGTTTCCGGGACGCCCGCGGCTGCCGCGCCGCGGCCGGGACGGCAAGGCAGTCACCCAGCTCGCGTATGCGCGCCGGGGGGAGATCACGCCCGAGATGGAGTTCGTGGCTCTGAGGGAGAACGTTTCTCCCGAGGTGGTCCGCGAGGAGATCGCGGCGGGCCGGGCGGTGCTGCCCGCCAACGTCAACCACCCGGAGATCGAGCCGATGATCATCGGCAAGGGGTTCCTGGTGAAGGTCAACGCCAACATCGGCAACTCGGCGGTGACGTCCTCCATCGAGGAGGAGGTGGAGAAGATGACCTGGGCGACCCGCTGGGGCGCCGACACGGTCATGGACCTCTCCACCGGCCGCAACATCCACACCACCCGCGAGTGGGTGCTGCGCAACTCCCCCGTCCCGATCGGCACGGTGCCGCTCTACCAGGCGCTGGAGAAGGTCGACGGCAAGGCCGAGGAACTGACCTGGGAGATCTACAAGGACACCGTCATCGAGCAGGCCGAGCAGGGCGTGGACTACATGACGGTCCACGCGGGTGTCCGCCTCCCGTACGTCCCCCTCACCGCGAACCGCAAGACCGGCATCGTCTCGCGCGGCGGCTCGATCATGGCGGCCTGGTGCCTGGCGCACCACAAGGAATCGTTCCTGTACGAGAACTTCGAGGAACTCTGCGAGATCCTCGCCGCCTACGACGTCACCTACTCGCTGGGTGACGGCCTCAGGCCCGGCTCGATCGCGGACGCCAACGACGAGGCGCAGTTCGCGGAGTTGCGCACGCTCGGGGAACTCAACGCGATCGCCAAGCGTTTCCACGTACAGACCATGATCGAGGGCCCGGGCCACGTCCCGATGCACAAGATCAAGGAGAACATCGACCTTCAGCAGGAGATCTGCGATGAAGCTCCGTTCTATACCCTCGGCCCGCTGACCACGGACGTCGCGCCGGCGTACGACCACATCACCTCCGGCATCGGTGCCGCGATGATCGCCTGGTGGGGCACGGCCATGCTCTGCTATGTCACGCCCAAGGAGCACCTGGGCCTGCCCAACCGTGACGACGTCAAGACCGGCGTCATCACCTACAAGATCGCCGCCCACGCGGCCGATCTCGCCAAGGGGCACCCCGGTGCGCAGGAATGGGACGACGCGCTGTCCGACGCCCGTTTCGAGTTCCGCTGGGAGGACCAGTTCAACCTGGCCCTCGATCCTGACACGGCCCGGGAGTTCCACGACGAGACCCTGCCCGCGGAGCCGGCCAAGACGGCTCACTTCTGCTCGATGTGCGGGCCGAAGTTCTGTTCGATGAAGATCTCTCAGGACATCCGCAGGGCGCACGGCGGGAGCCAGGAGGAGATCGAGGAGGGCATGGCCCAGAAGTCGAAGGAGTTCGCGGCGAGCGGGAACCGCGTGTATCTCCCCCTCGCCGACTGAGGCGGCCCGGCAGGGGACCGAGGCCGTCCCGAGGGTCCCGGTCCGGGGAGTGGCTGACCCGGACCGGGCGCCCGGCCGGTCAGGCCGGGAGGTCCTGCGGGTACCAGCGGAGTTCCACGGTGTTGCCGTCCGGGTCCTGGACGTAGACCGACGTGGCGGTGCCGCGTGCGCCGAAGCGCTCCACGGGGCCTTCGAGGACCGTGAAGGTTCCCGTCCTGATGAACTCGTCCCAGTCCAGGGGGTCCACGGTGAGACATATGTGGTCGACGTTGGACTCTCCGCGGGGCCGGCCGACCAGGTCGAGGATGGTGTCGGGGGTGATCCTCACCGAGGGGAAGGGGACCTTGCCGGCCCGCCATTCGGCGACGCGTACCGGTTGCAGGCCGAGGTGTCCGGCGTAGAAGTCCAGGGCCCGCTCGATGTCGCCGACGTTGAGGACCAGGTGGTCGAATGCCTTCACGCGTAGAGCGGTCGAAGCGGTCATGGCGGGCTCCTCGGGTGGGGGTGCGGGCGGACACCTCTCACGATCCGCTGAAGGGCATCCGCCATCAAGGCAGGATCGGCATAAGATCGTTGAGCATGGCTAAACGCCGGGGGGACCGTGCTGGAACGGGTGGAGATCGAGACCTTTCTGACGCTGGCCGAGGAGCTGCACTTCGGCCGTACCGCCGAGCGCCTGCGCGTCACGACGGGGCGCGTCAGCCAGGTGATCAAGAAGGTCGAGCGGCGGATCGGGGGCTCGCTGTTCGAGCGGACCAGCAGAACCGTGCGACTCACGCCGATCGGACGGCAGTTGGCCGATGATCTGGTTCCCCTGGTCGCGGGGATGGAGGAGGCGCTCCGGCGTGCGGCTGACGCCAGTCGCGGTGTCACGGGAGAACTACGGGTCGCCTTCCTCGGCGAGGGGACGGCACCCGCCCTCCTGAAGGCGGTCGCCCTGTTCGGTGAGCGGCACCCGGACTGCAGAGTCGACGTACGGGAGGTTCAGCTGTCCAACTCCCGTGCCAGCCTGCTCGACGGCTCGATCGACGTCCTGATCGCCTCGTACCCGTTCGACGGCATGGCCTGCGGCCCGGTCATGCTCAGGGAGAGACGGGTCCTCGCGGTCGCCGCCGGGCATCCGCTCGCCGGCGAGGAGGCGGTGTCGCTCGAAGTGCTCGCGGACCATCCCGTGGTGCAGTACCCGGAGGTGACCTCGGCGGGGTTCAAACGGGACCGCACACCGGACCGCACCCCCTCGGGCCGACCGGTGCCCAAGGGGCCGACCGGAGGGTCCTTCTCCGAGATGCTCACGCTGGTGGCGATGGGCAGAGGCGTTCTGCCGGTCGGCGAACACGCCCGGCGCTACTACCCCCGGCCGGACGTGTCCTACGTACCCCTTCACGACGCGCCGCTGATCGAGCGGGGGCCGGTCTGGAGGGAGGGGAACACCACGCAGCGGATCCACGCGTTCGTCCGGGCAGCGGCCGACGCCGCGGAGAACCCCGCGTTCGCCTGAGCGCGCACGGCTCGGAAAGGCGGGGCGTCGGTGCTTGACTGAGCCCATGACTGCGCGATCCATGAGCAAGGGCGCGAACCTGCCGGTCGACTCGCCCGCAGTTCGTGTGGAACTGAGCTGGTCCGAGGGGACCGGAGGACCGGACGTCGATGCCTCGGCTCTGTTGCTGACCGCTGCCGGCCGGGTGCGGGACGACGGTGACTTCGTCTTCTACAACCAGCCGCGTCATACGTCCGGCGCCGTGACGCACCTCGGCAAGCAGCGGGCCGGCGGAGTCGTGACCGACACGGTGCAGGTGGACCTCGGCGCGCTGGAGAGCGCCATCGCGCGTGTCGTGCTGTGCGCGTCGGCCGACGGCGGCACCTTCGGACAGGTGTCCGGCCTGACGCTGCGGTTGCTCGGCCCGGACGGGCGGTCCGAACTGGCCCGCTTCGAGATGCGGGCGGAGACGGAGACGGCGTTCATCGGCGGCGAGCTGTACCAGCGCGAGGGGCGCTGGAAGTTCCGCGCGGTCGGTCAGGGGTATGCCTCCGGACTCGCCGGTCTGGCCACCGACTTCGGGATCACGGTCGACGAGGAACCGTCCGGCGCGGCCGCCCCGCCGTCCCCCGCGGCGGCTGCCCCGGCACCTCCTGCCGCAGCCGCCCCGACGCCTCGCGCCGCGGCCGCCCCGCCACCCCCTGGGGCGGTCGCCCCGCCCTTCCCCGCGGGGGCCGCCCCGGCGCCTCCCACCCCGCCCCCTTCGTCGCCCGCCGCGACCACGCCGCCTTCCGGCCCCCGCCTGACCAAAGGCGAGGAGCGGCTGCCCGTGGATATGCGCAAACGGTTGTCCCTGCGCAAGGAACAGGTGGCCGTCAGCCTGAGCAAGCGCGGCGCCGCGGGGATCCGCGCCCGGGTCATCCTCGTCCTGGACGCCTCCGGCTCGATGGCGTTCCTGTACTCGCGCGGTGTGGTGGCGGACGTCGTGGAGCGCATGGCCGCGGTGGCGGCCCAGCTCGACGACGACGGTGAGATGCAGGCCTGGACGTTCGCCAGCAACCCCGCACGACTGCCCGACCTGCGCCTGGGCGAGCTCCCCGAGTGGCTGCGGCTGCATGTGCGGGTGGGCGAGATCAGCCTGTTCCGCCGGGGCAAGAAGCCGCGCAAGGGACTGGAGGCGGGGCAGGTGGACATGCGGGCGGTCGGCATCCAGAACGAGGAGCAGAAGGCGATCGCCGAGGTCAGGGCCTATGTGCGGGACAACCCCGCGACCGCGCCCACCCTGGTCCTGTTCTTCTCCGACGGAGGGGTCTACCGCGACGCGGCGATCGAGCAGGAGCTGCGCGCGGCGGTCGAGGAACCGGTCTTCTGGCAGTTCGTGGGGCTCGGCCGGTCCAACTACGGCGTCCTGGAACGGTTCGACACGCTTCCCGGCCGTCGCGTCGACAACGTCGGCTTCTTCGCCGTGGACGACATCAGCACCGTCCCGGACCAGGAGCTCTACGACCGGCTGCTGTCGGAGTTCCCGTCCTGGATCACGGCGGCCGGCCGGGCGGGCATCCTCTGATCCGCGCCGGCCTCGGCTGATCCACGCCGGTCTCGGCTGATCAGCGCAGACATGGGCCGGTCCACGCCGACATCGACCGAACGGCTTGCGCTCCCCCACGCTCCCCAGGTCCACACGCGTACGGGGGCGCAAGCCGAGGGCCTATTCCGGCTGGTGCTCCGGGCCGCCGAAGTCCGGGCTCGTGTAGTCCGGGCTGGTGAAGCTCGGGCGCGGGCCGGTCCCCGGGCCGCCGTCGGGGCTGGTGAAGCCCGGACGGTCGTACCCGATCTTCGGGAGGCGACCGGTGGGGGCCGGCGGTGACGGTTCCGGGCGCAGCGCGGCCGTCGTGCCGGGGTCGGCGAGGGCTTCCCGCAGGAACGGCAGGATCCCGCGCTCCAGCAGGGCGTCCCGCCAGGCCTCCCTGGCGCGGTCGACCTCGTCGCTCAGTTCGCCGTACGGTCCGGCCTCCAGCGAGGGACGGTTGCGCAGTGCGGTGAGCAGCAGCCCGACGGTGGCGACGAGGATCGCCGCGGCGGCGATGGCCCCGAACGCCCATCCGACGTTGAGCATGGCCTGGGCGACCGTCTGATCGGGTTCGACCGCCCTGAGGAGGTAGCCCACGAGCAGGAAGATCACCGCGGCGGTTCCGGCGAGGACGGGGGTGAGGACGGCGGCGACGGCGACGGCGCCCGCCCCGGCGGCCTCGGCGGCCTGCGCCGCCTCCCCCATGGTGGTGGCGAGCCCCATCGCGGCCGCGCCCGGCTCACCCGGGCCGGACTCGTGCGGGGACGACGGGGTGGACGGCGCCGGGTGGCGCAGTTCCTCGCGGACCTTCACATAGTGGTGGTACTCGGTCGCCGCGGCGGCCGTGATCAGCGCGGTGGCGTTGAGCGCCATGGTGCGCAGTTGTTCGGGGTTGAGCCGCTGTCCGACCGCGGCCAGTTCCGGGTGGTGTGGTGCGGAGCGCAGCGCCTCGTCGAGGACCCGCTCGTACTCCTGGCGGTCCTCACTGTGCAGGTGCTGCGGAACGCTGTTCATGTGCATCCCCCGATGCTCCGTAGGGCTTGGGGCTCGCATGCCAACGAGCCGTCGGGCAGAAACGGAGGGGAGCCTGCTACGGATAAGCCGATGGTAGAGCGGCGACGGCCCGTGGTGACAGGGGGTTTGCCGAAATTGGCCCCTGGCCTGCGACGCCGCAGGCCGCCCCGACGCGGGCCGCGGCCGCCTCGTGAGCGCCCGGCCGGCCGCTCGTGAACGCTCAGACGTCCAGCGGCAGTTGCTGGACCAGCAGCTTTCCGGCCATCGTCACTCCGCCGTCCATCGCGATGGCCAGTCCGTCGGCGTAGACGTGCGGTCCCTCGACGTGCGGGCCGCCGTCGTCCTCGCCGTCCTCGGAGCCCACCTCGCCCAGCAGGTACGGGATCGGGCTGTGTCCGTGAACGATGCGGGTGCCGCCGTACGTATCGAGCAGGGAGCGGACGGCGTCGGCGCCTCCCTCGTCGCGGAAGGAGAAGCGCTTGGTGAACTTGCGGAACAGATCCCACACCTCGTCCGCGTCGTTGCGCGTGATCGTCTCGCGGATGGTGTCGTTCACCGCCTCGATCGAGTCGCCGTAGTCGAGGTAGGCGGTGGTGTCGGAGTGGACGAGCAGATGACCGTCGACCTCCTCGACGGCGTCGAGCCGGGCCATCCACTGGAGGTGGTGGTCCTGGAGGCGGTCCATGTCGTACTTCTGGCCGCCGTTGAGCAGCCAGGCCGCCTGGAAGGTGGCGGTGCCCGCACCGGAGTTGACGGGCGTGTCGCCGAACCGCTTGGCGCCGAGCAGAAGCAGCTCGTGGTTGCCCATCAGGGCCTTGCAGTAGCCGCCGGCCGCGGCGGCCTCGGCGGACAGGCGCATCACCAGGTCGATGACGCCGATGCCGTCCGGGCCGCGGTCGGTGAAGTCGCCGAGGAACCACAGCCGGGCGGTGCCCGCGCACCACTGGCCGGCCGTGTCGATCAGGCCCTTCTCCTGCAGCGCGGCCACCAGTTCGTCGAGGTAGCCGTGCACGTCCCCGACGACGAACAGCGGTCCGGGACCGGTCGCGGGCAGCGGGGCCGGGGCGGCCGCCGGGTCCACGGCCACCTGGAGCGTGTCACCGCGGTTGATGACCGGCAGGTCGCGCTGCGTGGGCGTGTAGCCGTCCGGGTGCTCCAGGGGCTCCTCGAGGGGCGGGGCGACGTTGCCCGGATGCGTGTCCTGGTCGTACGGACCGGTCTCGTGCACGTACGCGGGTACCCGGAAGTCGCGCAACGTCGCCGTCCGCTCCGCCTCGGGTCCCTGACCGGCCCCCTGAGTCATCAGACCCCTCCACCATCGCGCCGCATGCACCCTTCGGGCTGCCTGGTCGCAGCTGCCCGCGGTGCCGTGCGCCCATCATAGGAATGCGGATCGGGCCGTGTGATGACCCAGGGGTGGTGAATCGGAGCAGGGCTCCAGTTCCTCGCGGCTTTCGCCCCGATTGGGCCGGGCTTCGGCAGTCGACACACACCCGGCGCACACCCCACTCGTACGCGCCCGGACCTTCCGGCGGGGCGCAGTTCGCCTTCTCGCCCCGTAGCGGAAGGCGGCGAAGGGACGCAGGGCGGTGGCAGGGGGCGCGTACGGCGGATGCGCGCCGAAGCCGTGCGAGGGCGTCGCGCGCTCCGCCGCACCCCGCGCGTCGCACGCGCCCTCCCCCCACGCCCGGCGTGTCCGCCCGCGCGCCCTACGACCGCATGCCGGCAGTGCCCGCACGCGCGTCCGGCCCCACGTCGCGAGCCCGTACGCGCCCTACGGCACAGGCCCGCTGTGCACGTACGCACCCGTGTCGTGGCCTTGGCAGCGCGTGCCGGGACCGGGCGCCGCCCCCAGCCCTGGATCGGCACCGCGCCAAGACCCGAGCGACCCGCCGTACCGACCCGCCGTACCGACCGGCCGCCGTACAGGCGAGCGCGTCGCCCCTACCCGTTCTCCGGCGCCCGGGGCGGGCTGACCGTCGTCCGCGGCGGACGTCGCTGAGAAGAGGTACGGACGATCAGCTCGGTCGGTATCACCTGTTCGACGGGCCGGTCGGACTCCACGCCCTCGATCGCGTCGATGAGGAGCTGGACCACCGCCGTGCCGATGCGGCGCGGTTTCAGGGAGAGCGTGGTGATGGGCGGCTCGGTGCTCGCGTACACCGTCGACTCGCTGCAGCACACCAGCAGCAGGTCCTCCGGCACCCGCATCCCGTAGCGGCGGGCGGCGGCGAGCAGATCGGTGCCGTTGGGGTCGAACAGGCCGTAGACCGCGTCGGGCCGGTCCGGGCGGGCCAGCAGCCGGTCGGCGGCGACGGCGCCCGCGCACGGGTCGTGGGCGGGGTACGCCTCGTAGACCGGGTCCTGGCCGACGCGCTCGCACCAGCGCAGGTACGCGGTGGTCGACAGATGGGTGTACGTGTCCGTCGTGGTCCCCGTCAGCAGGCCGATCCGGCGGGCGCCGGCGTCGGCCAGGTGGTCGAGGATGTCGAGGACGGCGGCCTCGTGGTCGTTGTCGACCCATGCGGTGACCGGCAGCGGGCCGGCCGGGCGGCCGTCGGAGACGACCGGTAACCCCTGCCGGACGAGCTCGCTCACCACCGGATCCTGGTCGGACGGGTCGATGACGACCGTGCCGTCCAGGGCGACGTTCGACCACACGTCGTGGCGCGAGGTCGCGGGGAGGATGACGAGCGCGTAGCCGCGGGCGAGCGCGGCCGAGGTGGCGGCGCGCGCCATCTCCGCGAAGTACGCGAACTCGGTGAAGGTGAAAGGTTCATCCCCGTACGTCGTCACGGTCAGACCGATGAGGCCCGACTTGCCGGTACGGAGTGTTCGGGCCGCCGCCGAGGGGCGGTAGCCCAGTCGGTCGGCGACCTCGCGGACATGGCGTCGGGTGGCGTCGGGGAGCCTGCCCTTGCCGTTGAGGGCGTCGGAGACGGTTGTGATGGAGACTCCGGCGGCGGCGGCCACGTCCCTGATGCCCGCCCGGCCCGGCCGGTTGCCTCGACGTGAGGTTTCCGCGCGGCTCACCTGGTGCTTCCCTGCTGCTGTCATGGCGAGCCGATAGTAGGGCTCATCCGGTGGGGTAGGGCGGACGCATATGCACGCGTTGACAGGCACGTTTCTGCAAGGCCAAAGGGTGTCAAATCCCTTTGAAATAAAGGTAGTTGGGCGTTCGTATGGCAGGACGTGACGTGTTGGCGCGCATGAGCCTGCCAAGGCACCGATGTTTCGAAGAGGTCTCAACTCACCTGCACGAGGGATGCGCGCCACGGCGCGAGCCACCGGCGCGTAGATATATGTATGGCGCGCCCCCTGACGTGTACGCCTTCGTACGTCTTCGTCCGCAGAGATCACGGAAATCCGCCCGCCCCGGAGAGAGGCGGTCCCTCACCTGTACGCTCCCGCACCGAATCCTCATAAGGTGAGCAGTATTGAAGCCGGGAGCCGGTGGTGGTCACGAGGAGGACTGCGGTGAGCGAGACGAGCCCCAAGCTGCGTGCAGAGCTGGAGGGGATTCCCACCTACAAGCCGGGCAAGCCCGCGGCAGCCGGCGGTCCCGTGGCCTACAAGCTGTCCTCCAACGAGAATCCCTACCCGCCGCTTCCCGGGGTCATGGAGGCCGTGACGGCCGCCGCCGCCAACTTCAACCGCTACCCGGACCTGGCGTGCACGGCCCTGCTGGACGAACTCTCCCAGTGCTTCGGCGTGCCCGCCTCGCACCTGGCCACGGGTACCGGTTCGGTCGGTGTCGCCCAGCAGCTGGTGCAGTCGACCGCGGGTCCCGGCGACGAGGTGATCTACGCCTGGCGCTCCTTCGAGGCGTACCCGATCATCACGCGGATCAGCGGCGCCACCCCGGTGCAGGTCCCGCTGACGCCGGGGGACGTGCATGATCTGGACGCGATGGCCGACGCGATCACCGACCGCACCCGGCTGATCTTCGTCTGCAACCCCAACAACCCCACCGGCACTGTCGTGCGGCGGGCCGAGCTGGAGCGGTTCCTCGACCGGGTGCCGAGCGATGTGCTGGTCGTGCTGGACGAGGCCTACCGGGAGTTCATCCGCGACCCCGAGGTGCCGGACGGCGTCGAGCTGTACCGGGACCGGCCGAACGTCTGCGTCCTGCGGACGTTCTCGAAGGCGTACGGTCTCGCGGGCCTGCGGGTCGGCTTCGCGATCGCCCACGAGCCCGTGGCGGAGGCGCTGCGCAAGACGGCGGTGCCGTTCGGTGTGAGCCAGCTCGCGCAGGAGGCGGCGATCGCTTCGCTGCGCGCCGAGGACGAGCTGTTCGGCCGGGTCGGCTCCCTGGTGTGCGAGCGCGCCCGGGTGGTCGACGGGCTGCGTGCCCAGGGGTGGACGGTCCCCGAGACCCAGGCCAACTTCGTGTGGCTGCGGCTGGGGGAGCGAACGGCGGCGTTCGCGGCGGCGTGCGAGCAGCATG
Source organism: Streptomyces sp. NPDC000345 (assembly GCF_042898825.1). Lineage (NCBI taxonomy): Bacteria > Bacillati > Actinomycetota > Actinomycetes > Kitasatosporales > Streptomycetaceae > Streptomyces > Streptomyces sp. NPDC000345. Next base: position 217,642 of record NZ_JBIAZE010000009.1, on the reverse strand, counting down.
GCGTGGTGATCCGGCCGTTCCCGGGCGAGGGGGTCCGGGTGACGGTCGGCGAGGCCGAGGCGAACGACATCTTCCTGAAGGCGGCGGAGGACTTCCGCAAGGAGCTGTAGCCGGCGGCTCCTCCGCGGGGATCCGCCGGCGCCAGGCCACATGGACAGGTCACCTCGACAGGCCACCGCGGCAGGCCGCTCCCGGCCTGCCGCGAGCCATGGGGCGTCTTGGTTTCACGTGGAACCGAGGCGCCCTCACGCGCGCCAGGGGCCGGTCGGTACCACCCTGCTGGGGCCGGGTGGTCCGGATTAGGGACCCCCCGCCTCTCCGACCTCGAACGGGTATGCGTCATAATTGCTTGTGAATGTGAACGCTTTCACAAGCGTGTTCCGCGATCCTGTGAGGTAAGGAGCGGCGACGTGGACCTGGCTTTGGCGCCGGAAACCCTGGCGCGCTGGCAGTTCGGCATCACCACCGTCTACCACTTCCTGTTCGTCCCCCTGACGATCTCCCTCGCGGCCCTCACCGCAGGACTGCAGACGGCCTGGGTGCGCACGGAGAACGAGAAGTACCTCAGAGCGACCAAGTTCTGGGGCAAGCTCTTCCTGATCAACATTGCGATGGGTGTCGTCACCGGCATCGTGCAGGAGTTCCAGTTCGGTATGAACTGGTCCGACTACTCGCGCTTCGTCGGCGACGTCTTCGGCGCCCCGCTGGCCTTCGAGGCCCTCATCGCCTTCTTCTTCGAGTCCACCTTCATCGGCCTGTGGATCTTCGGCTGGGACAAGCTGCCGAAGAAGATCCACCTGGCGTGCATCTGGATGGTCTCCATCGGCACGATCCTGTCGGCCTACTTCATCCTCGCGGCCAACTCGTGGATGCAGCACCCGGTCGGCTACCGGATCAACGAGGAGAAGGGCCGGGCCGAGCTCACCGACTTCTGGGCGGTGCTGACCCAGAACACCGCGCTCAGCCAGGTCTTCCACACGCTGTCGGCGGCCTTCCTGACCGGTGGCGCCTTCATGGTGGGCATCGCCGCCCTCCACCTGTTCCGCAAGAAGCACGTCAGCGTGATGAAGACCTCACTGCGGCTGGGTCTGGTCACCGTGGTCATCGCCGGCCTGCTCACCGCGATCAGCGGTGACGTCCTCGGCAAGGTGATGTTCAAGCAGCAGCCGATGAAGATGGCCGCCGCCGAGGCCCTGTGGGACGGCCAGGACTCCGCACCGTTCTCGATCTTCGCCTACGGCGATGTGGAGAAGGGCCACAACTCCGTGGCCATCGAGATCCCCGGCCTGCTGTCGTTCCTCGCCAACGACGACTTCACCTCGTACGTCCCCGGCATCAACGACGTCAACAAGGCCGAGCAGGAGAAGTACGGCGCCGGCGACTACCGGCCGAACATCCCCGTCACCTTCTGGGGCTTCCGCTGGATGATCGGCTTCGGCATGGCGTCCTTCGCCATCGGCCTCGCCGGACTCTGGCTCACCCGCAAGAAGTTCATGCTGCCGCAGCACCTGCGGGTCGGCGACGACGAGGTGCCGCACCTGGTCCTCTTCAGGAACAAGGCCCTCAGCCCCAAGCTCTCCAGGCTGTACTGGCTGGCCGCGATCTGGACCCTCGGCTTCCCCCTGATCGCCAACTCCTGGGGCTGGATCTTCACCGAGATGGGCCGCCAGCCCTGGGCCGTCTACGGCGTCCTGCAGACCCGCGCCGCGGTCTCCCCCGGTGTCTCCCAGGGTGAGGTCCTCACCTCGATGATCGTCTTCACCGCCCTGTACGCCGTCCTCGCCGTCGTCGAGGTCAAGCTGCTGGCCAAGTACGTCAAGGCCGGCCCGCCCGAGCTGACCGAGGCCGACCTCAACCCGCCCACGAAGATCGGCGGCGACTCCCGTGACGCCGACAAGCCGATGGCCTTCTCCTACTAGGCCGAGGGAGCTGCACAGTCATGGAACTGCACGACGTCTGGTTCGTCCTGATCGCCGTCCTGTGGATCGGCTACTTCTTCCTGGAGGGCTTCGACTTCGGAGTGGGCATCCTCACCAGGCTGCTCGCCCGCGACCGGCCCGAGCGGCGGGTGCTGATCAACACCATCGGACCCGTCTGGGACGGCAACGAGGTGTGGCTGCTCACGGCGGGCGGCGCGACCTTCGCCGCCTTCCCGGAGTGGTACGCCACGCTCTTCTCCGGCTTCTACCTTCCCCTGCTGCTCATCCTCATCTGCCTCATCGTGCGGGGCGTCGCCTTCGAGTACCGGGCGAAGCGGCCGGAGGAGAAGTGGCAGAGCAACTGGGAGACCGCGATCTTCTGGACCTCGCTCCTCCCCGCGTTCCTGTGGGGTGTGGCCTTCGGCAACATCGTGCGGGGTGTGCGGATCGACCGGAACTTCGAGTACGTGGGCACCTTCTGGGACCTGCTCAACCCGTACGCGCTGCTCGGCGGCCTGGTCACCCTGACGCTGTTCACCTTCCACGGCGCGGTGTTCACGGCGCTCAAGACCGTCGGTGAGATCCGGGAGCGCGCACGGAAGCTGGCCCTTCAGGTCGGCCTGGTCACCGCCGTCCTCGCCCTGGTCTTCCTGGTGTGGACGCAGATCGACAGCGGTGACGCGAAGAGTCTGGTCGCGCTGGCCGTGGCGGTCGCCGCCCTGGTCGCGGCGCTCGTGGCCAACCAGGCAGGGCGGGAGGGCTGGTCGTTCGCCCTGTCCGGGGTCACCATCGTGGCCGCCGTGGCCATGCTCTTCCTGACGCTCTTCCCGAACGTCATGCCGTCCACGCTCGACGCGGACTGGAGCCTCACGGTGACCAACGCCTCGTCGAGCCCGTACACCCTGAAGATCATGACCTGGTGCGCAGGGATCGCCACGCCGATCGTGCTGCTGTACCAGGGGTGGACCTACTGGGTGTTCCGCAAGCGGATCGGTACGCAACACCTCGCTGTCGACGCCGCCCACTGAGGTGTGTTTCACGTGAAACCAATCGATCCACGTCTGCTCCGATACGCCCGGGCCACCCGGTTCTTCCTGATGGCCGTGGTCGGCCTGGGCGCCGTCGGGGCTCTCCTGGTCATCGCCCAGGCGATGCTCATCGCCGACGTGGTGGTCGGCGCGTTCCAGGAGGGCCTCCCGGTCACCGGACTCCGCACCCCCCTGGTGCTCCTGGCGGCCGTGGCCCTCGGCCGGGCTCTGGTCTCCTGGCTCACCGAGCTCGCCGCACACCGCGCGAGCGCGGCCGTGAAGTCCGAGCTCCGGGGGCGGCTCCTGGAGCGGGCCACCGCGCTGGGGCCCGGCTGGCTCGGCGGGCAGCGCACCGGTTCGCTGGTCGCGCTCGCCACACGGGGCGTGGACGCATTGGACGACTACTTCTCCCGCTACCTCCCGCAGCTGGGACTCGCCGTGGTCGTGCCGGTCGCGGTGCTGGCGCGGATCGTCACCGAGGACTGGGTCTCGGCGGCCATCATCGTCGCCACCCTGCCCCTGATCCCGGTGTTCATGATGCTGATCGGCTGGGCCACCCAGGCACGGATGGACCGTCAGTGGCGCCTGCTGTCACGGCTCTCCGGGCACTTCCTGGACGTGGTCGCCGGGCTGCCCACGCTGAAGGTGTTCGGGCGGGCCAAGGCGCAGGCCGAGTCGATCCGGCGCATCACCGGTGAGTACCGCCGGGCGACGATGCGGACGCTGCGGATCGCCTTCATCTCGTCGTTCGCGCTGGAGCTGCTGTCGACGCTCTCGGTGGCCCTGGTCGCCGTGACGATCGGCATGCGGCTGGTGCACGGCGAGATGGACCTGTACATCGGACTGGTCATCCTGGTGCTCGCCCCCGAGGCGTATCTGCCGCTGCGGCAGGTCGGGGCGCAGTACCACGCGGCCGCCGAGGGGCTCGCGGCCGCCGAGGAGATCTTCTCCGTGCTGGAGACCCCGGTCCCGTCAGCGGGCACCACGGCGGTTCCGACGGGCGGTCTGGCCTTCGAGAGCGTGACGGTCCGCTACCCCGGACGCTCGGCCGACGCCGTCTCCGACGCGTCCTTCACCGTCGAACCGGGGGAGACCGTCGCGCTGGTGGGCCCGAGCGGCGCGGGCAAGTCGACCCTGCTGCATGCCCTGCTGGGCTTCGTGAAGCCCACCGGAGGCCGGGTGCGGGCCGGGGGAGTCGACCTCGCCGAAGCCGACCTGCAGCAGTGGCGGTCGCGGATCGCATGGGTGCCGCAGCGCCCGCATCTGTACGCCGGGACGATCACCGAGAACGTACGGCTGGCGCGTCCCGGGGCCGACGAGGCCGCCGTGCGGCAGGCGCTCGCGGACGCGGGGGCGCTGGACTTCGTGGCCGCGCTGCCCGACGGACCGGACACGGTCCTCGGTGAGGACGGGGCAGGGCTGTCGGCAGGGCAGCGGCAGCGGATCGCGCTGGCCCGGGCGTTCCTCGCGGACCGTCCCGTACTGCTGCTGGACGAGCCGACGGCGGCGCTCGACGGGGAGACCGAGGCGGAGGTCGTGGCCGCCGTGCGACGGCTGGCGGCCGGCCGGACCGTGCTGCTGGTGGTGCACCGGCCGGCGCTGCTGGGGGTGGCCGACCGCGTGGTGCGGCTGGACCTGGCGGACCAGGTGGCGGCACCGGCCGAGGCCGGGGCGGACCGGCCCGGGGCGGCGGCATCCGCGGCCGCGCCTGCTCCCGCACCCGCGGCGGAGGCGGCCGTCCCCGCCGCGGGCGGCTCCGGGACCGGCAGCTCCGGGACCGGCGGCAGCGTGCTCGCCCGGGTCCGTGGCATGGCGGGTGCCCGTCGTGGCCGGCTCGCCCTCGCACTGCTGCTCGGCAGCCTGGCCCTCGGCAGTGCCGTCGGGCTCATGGCCACCTCCGGATGGCTCATCTCGCGGGCCTCGCAGCAACCGCCGGTGCTCTACCTGATGGTGGCGGTCACGGCGACCCGTGCCTTCGGCATCGGGCGCGCGGTGTTCCGGTACGCGGAGCGGCTCGTGTCGCACGACGCCGTGCTGCGGATGCTGGCCGACACCCGGGTCGCGGTGTTCCGGCGCCTGGAGCGGCTGGCGCCCGCGGGACTGCGGACGACCCGCCGGGGCGACCTGCTGACGCGGCTGGTCGCCGACGTGGACGCCCTGCAGGACTACTGGCTGCGCTGGCTGCTGCCCGCCGGTGCCGCCGCCGTCGTGTCCGCCGGGTCGGTGGCGTTCACCGCGTGGCTGCTGCCCGAGGCGGGCGCGGTGCTGGCCGCCGGGCTGCTCGCCGCCGGCGTGGGTGTCCCGCTGGTCACCGGCGCGGTGGCGCGCCGGGCCGAGCGCCGGCTCGCCCCCGCCCGGGGCGTGCTCGCCACCCGCACGGCCGACCTGCTGACCGGTACCGCCGAGCTGACCGTCGCGGGTGCCCTGCCCGCCCGTACCGCCGAGGTGCGCGCGGCCGACGGCGTGCTGACCCGGATCGCCTCACGGGCCGCCACAGCCACCGCGCTCGGCGACGGGCTGACCGCGCTCGTCTCCGGGCTGACCGTCGCGGCCGCCGCCCTCGTGGGCGCTCAGGCGGTCGCCGCCGGGCGACTCGACGGCGTCACCATGGCGGTGGTGGTCCTCACCCCGCTGGCCGCCTTCGAGGCCGTCCTGGGGCTCCCGCTGGCCGTGCAGTACCGCCAGCGCGTGCGCAGGAGCGCGGAGCGGGTGTACGAGGTCCTGGACTCCCCCGAGCCGGTGCGCGAGCCGGAGCGGCCCCGGCAGGCGCCCGCCTCGCCTTTCCCGCTCGTCGTCAGGGGACTGTCCGCCCGGCACGCCGGACAGGACCGGGAGGCGCTCGCCGGAGTCGACCTCACGCTCGCGCAGGGGCGCCGGATCGCCGTCGTCGGGCCCTCGGGCTCCGGCAAGACGACGCTCGCCCAGGTACTGCTGCGCTTCCTGGACGCGGACGCGGGCTCGTACACGCTCGGCGGGGTGGACGCCGGCGCGCTGGACGGCGACGACGTACGGCGGCTCGTCGGTCTGTGCGCGCAGGACGCGCACCTCTTCGACAGTTCGGTGCGCGAGAACCTGCTGCTGGCGCGGAAGGGCGCGAGCGAGGACGAACTGCGGGACGCGCTGGCGCGGGCCCGGCTGCTGGAGTGGGCGGACGGGCTGCCCGACGGGCTCGACACGCTCGTCGGCGAGCACGGGGCCCGGCTCTCGGGCGGTCAGCGGCAGCGGCTCGCGCTGGCCCGCGCGCTCCTCGCCGGCTTCCCCGTGCTGGTGCTCGACGAGCCCGCCGAGCATCTCGACCTGCCGACCGCCGACGCGCTCACCGCGGATCTGCTGGCCGCCACCGAGGGCCGTACCACCCTGCTCATCACCCACCGGCTGGCCGGGCTCGCGGCGGTGGACGAGGTGGTCGTCCTGGACGCGGGCCGGGTCGTACAGCGCGGGCCGTACCAGGAACTGGCGGCCGTGGAAGGGCCGTTGCGGAGGATGGTCGAGCGGGAGGAGGCGGCGGAGCTGCTGGTGGGGGCACGCTAGGCCGGGCATTGGGCCGGGCGGCCGCGGGCATTGAGCCATCAGGGGCGAGGCGTCCCCCGTGCGTACGACCACAACATGACCGGACCCGCTTCGACGGGTCACGATCGCTGACATGCGCTCACTTCTGCGTCGCCCCAGGCTCGTCGCGGTTCTGCTGTGCGGGGCCGCCGTGCTCGTGGCCCGCCCCACGGCCGCCGACGGGGACCCCGGCGACGGGTCCGACTCCGGGCTCAGCACGCAGGTGGCGCGGCTCTACGACGACGCGGCCGCGGCCACCCAGCGGTATGAGGCGGGGCGGCGCGAGGCGGAGGCGAAGCAGGGCGAGGTCAGGCGGCTGGAGGGACTGCTGGTCCGGGAACGGCGGGAGATCGCCGTGCTGCGCGAGGAACTCGGGCGTATCGCCCGGGCCCAGTACCGCGGCGGGGGCGGGCTGCCGGTCGCCGCGCAGATGCTGCTGGCGGGTGATCCGGACCGGCTGATGCGCGGTCAGCACATGCTCTCCCAGGCGAATCTGGCCGTCGACAACGCGATGGACAAGAGCCGACGGGCCGAGGAACGGCTGGCCGGCGACGAGGCGAAGGCTGTGGAGGCCTGGCGGACGGTCGAGCGGCGCACCGCCGAACTCGCCGCCCTGAAGAAGGACATCGAGGACAAGCTCGAGCAGGCGCGGTGGCAGTTGCAGGGCCGGGCGGACGCCTCGGTGGCGGCGGGCGCCTGCCGTGGCGCCGTGCGGCTCGACCAGCCGCCTCCGCGGGTCACCGGCGAGTGGGTCGCCCCCGTCGAGACGTACACCCTGTCCGCGGGCTTCGGCAGCGGCGGTGAGCGCTGGGCGAACCGGCACACCGGGCAGGATTTCGCGGTGCCGATCGGGACGCCCGTGCGGGCGGTCGGGGCGGGGCGCGTGGTGCGGGTGTCGTGCGGGGGCGCGTTCGGCATCGAGATCGTGCTCCGGCACTCCGACGGCTACTACACCCAGTACGCCCATCTCGCCGCCGTCATGGTCGACCAGGGCGAGAGCGTGACGGCCGGCCAGTGGATCGGACAGTCGGGCACGTCCGGCAACTCCACCGGCCCCCATCTGCACTTCGAGGCGCGGGTCACTCCTCAGCTGGGCTCGGGGGTCGATCCGGTGCCCTGGCTGGCGGCCCGCGGGGTGCCCGTTGCCTAGGGTCTGCTCGCGGGATCCGGGGGTCCTGCCCCGCCGGACCTGCCCCGGGTGACTGCCGCCGCGCGGGACGTACCCTGCGTGACTACCGCCGTTCGGCGATCAGTTGCTCGATGACGACGGCGACCCCGTCCTCGTTGTTGGCGACCGTCTGCCCCGAGGCCGCGGCGATCACGTCCGGGTGGGCGTTGCCCATGGCGTACGACCGGCCCGCCCAGGTCAGCATCTCGACGTCGTTGGGCATGTCGCCGAACGCGACGACCTCCTCGTGCGAGATGCCGCGCTCGGCGCAGCACAGGGCGAGGGTGCTGGCCTTGGAGACGTCCGGGCCGCTGATCTCCAGCAGGGCGCTGGGGCTGGACCGGGTGACGTTGGCGCGGTCGCCGATGGCGAGGCGCGCCAGGGTGAGGAAGGCGTCGGGGTCGAGCGTGGGGTGGAACGCGAGGATCTTCAGCACCGGCTCGGTGGAACCGGGTCCCTCCGGTGCCAGCAGGTCCTCGGCGGGCGCGAGGTCGTCGGGGACCTCCATGTGCATCTTCGGGTACGTCGGCTCCTGGTAGAAGCCGTACGTCTGCTCGATCGCGTACATCGTGCCGGGCGCCGCGTCGCGCAGCAGCCGTACGGCGTCCAGCGCGTTGTTCCGCTCCAGTTCGCGCACCTTCACGAAACGGTGGGTGCCGGGGCCGCCGTGGAGGTCCACGACGGCGGCGCCGTTGCCGCAGATCGCCAGCCCGTGCCCGTGGACGTGTTCGCTGACCACGTCCATCCAGCGGGCCGGGCGGCCGGTGACGAAGAAGACCTCGATGCCCGCCTCCTCGGCGGCCGCGAGGGCGGCGACCGTGCGCGGGGACACCGACTTGTCGTCGCGCAGCAGAGTGCCGTCGAGATCGGTGGCGATCAGCCGCGGCGGGAGAGCGGGGGCCGGGGTCTCGGGCTGTATGGTCGCTGAGGTCACCCGGCCATTCTCGCGCATATGCCCGCACGGCCGTGCGGGAGTCCGCACACATGAGTCAACGGTGCGGCTCGGACGGCCGGTCCTGGAGTCCGGCGCCGGCCTTCACCGTCAGCCGAGTTGGGCCGGTGCCTCCATGGCGATCTGCTCGAAGACCTTCTGGTCCGCCGCGAAGTCGGAATCAGGGATGGGCCAGTGGAGCACCAGCTCCGTGAAGCCGAGCTCCTGGTGCCGGCCCGCGAAGTCGACGAAGGCGGCCAGGGACTCCAGGGGGCGGCCTCGGTCCGGGGTGAATCCGGTGAGCAGGATCTTGTCCAGCTCCTGCACGTCCCGGTCCTGGGCCGCGCAGGCGTCGGCGAGTTTCCCGACCTGACCGCGAATGGCCTGAACCGACTGCTCCGGGGTGCCGCTCTCGTACAGCCTGGGGTCTCCGGTGGTCACCCACGCCTGGCCGTGGCGGGCCGCGAGGCGCAGCCCGCGCGGTCCGGTCGCCGCGACGGCGAAGGGCAGCCGGGGGCGCTGGACACAGCCCGGGATGTTGCGCGCCTCGTGCGCCGAGTAGTAGTCGCCCTCGTAGGAAACGGAGTCCTCCGTGAGCAGCCGGTCGAGCAGCGGCACGAACTCGGCGAACCGGTCGGCCCGCTCGCGCGGGGTCCACGGCTCCTGGCCGAGGGCGGTGGCGTCGAAGCCGGTGCCGCCCGCGCCGATACCGAGGGTCACCCGGCCGCCGGACACGTCGTCCAGGGAGATCAGGTCCTTGGCGAGGGTCACCGGGTGCCGGAAGTTCGGCGAGGTCACCAGCGTGCCGAGGCGCAGACGGTCGGTGACGGCCGCGGCGGCGGTGAGCGTGGGGATCGCGCCGAACCAGGGCCCGTCGCGGAAGGTGCGCCAGGACAGGTGGTCGTAGGTGTAACCGGTGTGGAAGCCGAGTTGCTCGGCTCGCGTCCACGCCGAACGACCCCCCTCGTTCCAGCGTCGGTACGGGAGGATCACGGTGCTCAGGCGCAGACTCATGTCATCGAGCGTATGCGGCCGAACGTGTTTCACGTGAAACCGTCACCGTACGCGGCCGGCCAGCCACGGACTGAGGCCGACCGGGATGAACTCCTTGTGCACCCGGTCACCCGGCAGGGGCACCAGCAGAATGGCGCTCGGCGGGAAGCGCCGCGTCTTGACCCAGGCGTGGCCCTCATAGAGGGCGTGGAGGAAGGCGGGGACGTCGTCCCGGTCCACGTCGGGGCATGCGACGCCGTCGACGGTGATCAGGGCGTCGTCCTCCGGGTAGAGCCGCACGCTCACGCGGGGACGGCCGCCCAGCTCGACACAGGCCTCGTGGGGCAGCGAGCCGTCCGGGTCGGTGGTGACGCCGACGCCCGCGGCGGTGCGGCGGGAGGTCTGGTCGGCGCCGATGTCGTGGGTGACCTCGATCTCGAGGGCGTAGGTGTCGGCGATCGCACGGAGGGCGGCGACGGCGGCCTCGGTGGTCGGGAGGTGGTCCATACCACTGATCATGCAGGGTCAGTGCTTCTCGGGGAACCGCACGTACTGCGGAGGTACGGCCTTCGTCAGCCACACCCCGTTGGCGCTGACGTGGAAGACATGGCCGTCCCGGTGCATGGCGCCGGCGTCCACGGAGAGGACGACGGGGCGGCCCCGTCGTGCTCCGACCCGGGTCGCGGTCTCGCGGTCGGGCGAGAGGTGCACGTCGTGCCGGTTCATGGGCCGCAGCCCCTCGTCGCGGATCGCGTCCAGACAGCGGGCCACGGTCCCGTGGTAGAGGTACGGCGGAGGCGTGGCCGGGGGCAGCCCGAGGTCGACCTCGATGCTGTGGCCCTGGCTGGCGCGGATCCTGGTGCCCTCGATCGCGAAGCGCTTCTTGTCGTTGGCGGCGACGACGTGGTCCAGCTCGTCGCGGGTGAAGTGGAAGCCGTGCGCGGCGCACGCAGCGATCAGCTCGTCGATCTCGACCCAGCAGGCCTCGTCCAGGGTGAGGCCGATGCGCTCGGGCTGATGCCGCAGGTGCTTCGAGAGGTACTTCGACACCTTCACGGTCCGTCTCTCGTCCATGCTCATGTCATGCGTGTCCTTCTCGCTCATCCCCTCAGGATGGCGGGAGAGACGTGGATCACGCATTTTCTTTTGGGCGCGAGGTTTGATCCACAAGCAACAGAAGTTATCCACAGGGGAGTTGGAGTTTCTGTGGACAACTGGACTTCCGCTGAAGCCCTTTCGCCAACGACAGCTGACGGCACATCACTTGAGAGGGTGCGTTCCAAGTCGCTCTACAGCGGCGGCTTCAACCGTGCGACACGCCTCAACACCCCCGGTGCGAAACGGGACAGAGCATGGACTGCCCGTGCCTCCGGTGTCACCGGCACCACCGCCTCGTTGCGGACCACGGCGCGCAGGATCGCGTCCGCGACCTTCTCCGGCGGGTAGTTGCGCAGCCGGTACGCGCGGGTGGAGCGCTTCCGCCGGCGTTCCTCCTCCGCCGCGTCGACGCCCACGAAGGCCGCCGTGGCGGTGATGTTCGTGTTCACCAGCCCGGGGCAGACCGCCGTAACACCGATGTCCCGCCCGGCCAGTTCGGCGCGCAGGCACTCACTCAGCATCAGGACGGCCGCCTTGGACGTGCTGTAGGCGGGCAGCACCCGGGACGGCTGAAACGCCGCAGCCGAGGCGGTGTTGACGATATGGCCGCCCTGCCCTCGCTCGGCCATCCGCCGTCCGAAGAGGCGGCACCCGTGGACGACTCCCCACAAGTTGACGTCCAGGACCCTGCGCCAGTCGTCGGCCGTGGTGTCGAGGAACGAACCAGACAGCCCGATACCGGCGTTGTTCACCAGGACGTCCACCACCCCGTACTCGGCATGGACCTTGGCCGCCAGTTCCTCCATCTCCCTTTCCACGGAGACGTCGACGGTCTCCGCCCAGGCCTCCGGGGCGCCGAGCAGGAGGGAGCTCTCGGCCGTGCGGGCCGCGCTCTCCGCGTCCCGGTCGACGGCGACGATCCGCGCCCCCGCCTCGGCGAACGCGAGCGCCGTGGCCCGGCCGATGCCGCTGCCCGCACCCGTGACCAGCACCAACTGCCCGCGGAAACGGTCGGAGTACCGTCCGCCTGCCTGCCGGTGCGGCTCCCCGCCGGACTCGACCGATGTGACGAACTCGGTGATCCAGGAAGCGAGCAGGTCGGGACGCGTACGCGGGATCCAGTGCTTTGCGGGAAGCGTCCGCCGGGTCAACCGCGGTGCCCACCGCTCCAGTTCGTCGTAGAGCCGCTCCGACAGGAACATGTCGCCCAGGGGCGTGACGAGCTGCACGGGAACGTGCGCGTGCGCGTGCGCGTCGGGGCACGGGCGGCGCAGCCGGGTTCGTACGTTGTCCCGGTACAGCCAGGCGCCGTTGGCCGCGTCCGACGGCAGCGACGGCGTCGGGTAGTCAACGCCCGGCACCTTCTCCACCCGCCGCAGAAGCCCGGCCCAGCGCCTGCCGAGCGGTCCGCGCCAGGCGAGTTCGGGCAGCGCGGGCGTGTGCAGCAGGTACACGTACCAGGACCTGGCTCCCTGGCCGAGGAGTTGACCGACCCCGTGTGGAGTGGGCCTGGCCAGACGCTCGTTGATCCAGTGGCCGAAGTGGTCGAGGGACGGCCCGGACATCGACGTGAAGGACGCGATCCGCCCCCTGGTCCGCTCGACGGTCACGAACTCCCAGGACTGCACCGAACCCCAGTCGTGCCCCACCAGGTGCACCGGCCGGTCCGGGCTGACCGCGTCCACGACCGCCAGGAAGTCGTCCGTCAGCTTCTCCAGGGTGAACCCGCCCTGCAGCGGCTTCGGCGCCGTGGAACGGCCGTGGCCCCGGACGTCGTACAGCACCACGTGGAACCGGTCGGCCAGCCGGGCCGCGACCTCGGACCACACCTCCTTGCTGTCCGGGTAACCGTGCACCAGCACGACCGTCGGCCGCCCGGGGTCCCCCAGCTCGGCCACGCACAGATCGATCCCGCCGGTCCGCACCCGCCGCTCGCGCGCGCCCTTCAGCACCGTCACTTCCCCTTCGCCCAGCGCCGCACCCCGGCGTCCATCCGAAGCGGCCCGAGCCGGCTCCGGTACGTGTCCGTAACGTGACCCCGCAGAATCTGGCACTTGTTAGAGAAAGCGTCAATAGGGCGGACGTGGCCCGGGGCGGCCTCTCAGGTAGCTCTCAGGCAGGGGATCCCTTACGGGCCCGTACATCTGAGGTCTGACGCGAAGACGGCTCTGAGGTCTGACGATTTCCGTGGCGTGCGTCACTACATTCGACGCTGTGACTGTGATCGCGACCGAAAGCCTGAGCAAGCGGTTCCCCCGGGTGACCGCTCTCGACCGGCTGTCCGTGGACATCGGACCCGGTGTGACAGGACTCGTCGGTGCCAACGGCGCCGGCAAGTCCACGCTCATCAAGATCCTGCTGGGTCTCTCGCCCGCCACCGAGGGCCGCGCCGAGGTGCTCGGCCTCGACGTGGCCACCAAGGGCGCCGCCATCCGCGAGCGGGTGGGCTACATGCCGGAACACGACTGCCTGCCGCCCGACGTCTCGGCCACCGAGTTCGTCGTGCACATGGCCCGCATGTCCGGCCTGCCGCCCACCGCCGCGCGCGAGCGCACCGCGGACACCCTGCGCCATGTCGGGCTGTACGAGGAGCGCTACCGCCCCATGGGCGGTTACTCCACCGGCATGAAGCAGCGCGTCAAGCTCGCCCAGGCGCTGGTGCACGACCCGCAGCTGGTCTTCCTCGACGAGCCGACCAACGGCCTCGACCCGGTCGGCCGCGACGAGATGCTCGGCCTGATCCGCCGCATCCACACCGACTTCGGCATCTCGGTCCTGGTCACCTCCCACCTCCTGGGCGAACTGGAGCGCACCTGCGACCACGTCGTGGTGGTCGACGGCGGCAAGCTCCTGCGCTCCAGCTCCACCACCGACTTCACTCAGACCACGACCACCCTGGCGATCGAGGTCACCGACACCGACGACCACCCGGACGGCACCCGCGCGGTGCGGGAGGCGCTCCACGCGCGCGGGGTGGACGTCCTGGACTCCGGCGGCGGCCTGCCGGGCGCCGGCCACATCCTGCTGCTGACCGCCCAGGGCGAGGACACCTACGACGTCGTCCGGGACGTGGTCGCCGACCTCGGCCTCGGCCTGGTCCGCATGGAACAGCGCAGACACCACATCTCCGAGGTCTTCAAGGACAGCGACACGACAAGGAAGGAGGCCGTCGGCCATGGCGGTTGAGCACCCCGTCACGACCCCCTCGGGGGACCAGACCCGCATCCACAACATCGGCTACCGCAGCTACGACGGCCCCCGCCTCGGACGCGCCTACGCCCGCCGCTCCCTGTACTCGCAGTCCCTGCGCGGCGCCTACGGCCTCGGCCGCTCGGTGAAGTCCAAGGTGCTGCCCATGCTGCTGTTCGTGGTGATGTGCGTGCCCGCGGCCATCATGGTCGCCGTCGCGGTCGCCACGAAGTCCAAGGAACTCCCCCTGGACTACACGCGCTACGCGATCGTCATGCAGGCCGTCATCAGCCTCTACGTCGCCTCGCAGGCGCCCCAGTCCGTCTCCCGCGACCTGCGCTTCAAGACGGTCCCGCTGTACTTCTCGCGGCCCATCGAGACCGCGGACTACGTACGCGCCAAGTACGCGGCGCTGGCCTCGGCGCTGTTCATCCTCACCGCCGCCCCCCTGCTGGTGCTCTACATCGGCGCGCTGCTGGCCAAGCTCGACTTCGCCGACCAGACCAAGGGATTCGCGCAGGGACTCGTCTCCGTGGCACTGCTCTCGCTGCTCTTCGCCGGCATCGGCCTGGTCATCGCCTCGGTGACCCCCCGACGGGGCTTCGGCATCGCGGCTGTCATCGCCGTCCTGACCATCTCCTACGGCGCGGTCTCCACGCTCCAGGCCATCGCCGAGGCCCAGAACAGCACCGGCGCGATCCCCTGGATCGGCCTGTTCTCACCGGTCACGCTCATCGACGGCGTGCAGTCCGCGTTCCTCGGCGCGAGCTCCGCCTTCCCGGGGGCCATAGGCCCGTCCACCAGTGAGGGCGCCGTCTACGTCCTCGTCGCCCTCGGGCTGATCGCGGCCTGCTACGGCCTCCTGACGCGCCGCTACCGGAAGGTGGGCCTGTGACCACGCTCAGCATCGACCACGTCTCCCGCTGGTTCGGCAACGTGGTCGCCGTCAACGACATCACCATGACCATCGGCCCTGGAGTCACCGGCCTGCTCGGCCCCAACGGCGCCGGAAAGTCGACCCTCATCAACATGATGGGCGGCTTCCTGGCCCCCTCCACCGGCACGGTCACGCTCGACGGACAGCCCGTCTGGCGCAACGAAGCGATCTACCGGCACATCGGCATCGTCCCCGAGCGCGAGGCGATGTACGACTTCCTCACCGGCCGCGAGTTCGTCGTCGCCAACGCCGAGTTGCACGGCCTGGGCGACAAGGCCGCCCAACGCGCCCTGGCCACGGTCGAGATGGAGTACGCGCAGGACCGCAAGATCGCGACCTACTCCAAGGGCATGCGCCAGCGCGTGAAGATGGCCAGCGCTCTCGTGCACGAGCCGTCGCTGCTCCTGCTCGACGAGCCCTTCAACGGCATGGACCCGCGCCAGCGCATGCAGCTCATGGACCTGCTGCGGCGTATGGGCGACGAGGGCCGCACCGTGCTGTTCTCCTCCCACATCCTCGAAGAGGTCGAACAACTCGCCTGGCACATCGAGGTCGTGGTCGCCGGACGGCACGCGGCCAGCGGCGACTTCCGCAAGATCCGCCGGCTGATGACCGACCGCCCGCACCGCTATCTGGTGCGCTCCAGCGACGACCGCGCCCTCGCGGCCGCGCTGATCGCCGACCCGTCCACCGCCGGCATCGAAGTCGACCTGGCCGAGGGTGCGTTGCGCATCCAGGCCGTCGACTTCGGCCGCTTCACGACGCTGCTGCCGAGGGTCGCCAAGGACCACGGCATCCGGCTGCTGACGGTCTCGCCGTCCGACGAGTCCCTCGAGTCCGTGTTCTCGTACCTGGTCGCGGCGTAGGAGGCCCACGATGTACGACCCCACAGTCGCCCGGCTCACCTACCGGGCCCTGCTCGGCCGGCGTCGGGCCCTCATTCTGGGCGCCCTGCCCCTGCTGCTGATCGTGATCTCCCTGGTCGTGCGCGCCCTGGCCGGCGCCGACGACCAGACCGCGTCCGACCTGCTGGGCGGGCTCGCGCTGGCCACGATGGTGCCGATCATCGGCGTCATCGCCGGCACCGGCGCGATCGGCCCGGAGATCGACGACGGCTCCGTGGTCTATCTGCTGTCCAAGCCGCTGAAGCGGCCGACGATCATCTTCACCAAGCTGATCGTCGCGATAGCGGTGACGATGGTGTTCTCGGCCCTGCCGACGCTGATCGCCGGGTTCATCCTCAACGGCAACGGCCAGCAGATCGCGGTGGCCTACACGGTCGCGGCGCTGGTCTCCTCCATCGCCTACGCGGCACTGTTCCTGCTGCTGGGCACGGTGTCGCGGCACGCGGTGGTCTTCGGCCTCGTCTACGCCCTCGTCTGGGAGGCCCTGTTCGGCTCCCTGGTGCCGGGCGCGCGCACCCTCAGCGTCCAGCAGTGGTCGCTGGCCGTCGCCCACAAGGTGGCCGGCGGGGACCTGGTCACCTCGGACGTCGGACTGACGACGGCGACGGTGTTCCTGGTCGCGGTGACCGTCCTCGCCACCTGGTACGCGGGGCAGAAGCTGCGGTCGCTGACGCTGGCGGGCGAGGAGTAGGCGGGCTTCCCGGAGGGCGGACCGTTCTTGACGGGGATTTCATCCCCCTCCGGGCACACTGGGCGAAGCGGATACGGCCAGGGAGGACGGGATGGCGGACGACATACCGGTCAGCGACGGTCGCGGACGCTCCGGGGACGAGGTCTGGGAAGACCTCGTCCTGGACGAGGAGTTCATCCGCGCCGCCGAGACGTCCGAGCCGTCCGCCCGGGCCCGGATGCTCGCCGCACGCTGGCGGGCGGAGGAACCCGAGCCCCAGCCCTGGCGTTCCGACGAGCCGCCCGCCGGATGGTTCTTCAGCAAGGCCCGCCGCCGCAGGTGGCGCCGCCGTTAGCGCGGCTGTTTTATTCGGTGGCGCCCAACTCGTCCGCCGGGCAGAGTGGTTGTCGTCCACCACGAACGGGGAGAGGAGCGGGGCGATGTCCATGCACGGCAGTACGTCCAGCTCCCGACAGGGCAGCCGGCGGCGGGCTTCGGAGTAGTTACCCCTCCGTGGAGCCTGTGTCGCACGGGGAGCTGCCCGGGGCGGCCGCTTCGAGCACGCGATGTCGCTCTCGCGTGGGCCGCCCACCCGGAGGATTGGCCGAGTGGTAAGGCACCGGTTTGCTAAACCGTGGTCGGGGGTCACACCTCGCGCACGTTCGATCCGTGCATCCTCCGCGAGACGTTGTCACTGGGACTGGGGCGTGACCGACCAGGTGGCCGCACGGATGCGGGAGCGTCCTGGCCGGTCGCGCAGTTCCCCGCGCCCAGGGATCGCCTGCGGCGATCCCTAGCCCAGCAGTCGCTCCACCACCACCGCGATCCCGTCCTCCTCGTTGGAGGACGTCACCTCGTCCGCGACCGCCTTCAACTGCTCGTGGGCGTTGGCCATGGCCACGCCCCGGGACGCCCAGGCGAACATCGGGATGTCGTTGGGCATGTCGCCGAAGGCGATCGTCTCCGCGGCCTTCACCCCCAGGCGGCGGGCCGCCAGGGAGAGTCCCGTGGCCTTGGAGAGGCCCAGCGGGAGGAGTTCCACGATGCCCTCCCCGGCCATCGCGACGGTGACGAAGCCGCCCGCGGCCCGGTGGGAGGCTTCCGCGAGCTCGTCGTCCGTCAGCGTCGGATGCTGTATGTAGATCTTGCTCAGCGGTGCCGTCCACAGGTCGGACGCGTCCGTGAAGGGGGTCGAGGGCAGTCTGCCGGTGACCGCGTAGCCGGGGCCGACCAGCACGTCGCCGTCCAGCCCGTCCCGGCTCGCCGCCAGGTACAGCGGGCCGACCTCCGCCTCGATCTTCGCGAGGGCCACCCCGGCCAGCTGCCGGTCCAGGGTCACCGACGTCAGCAGGCGGTGCGCGCCGGCGTCGTAGACCTGGGCGCCCTGGCCGCAGACGGCGAGGCCGTCGTAGCCGAGGTCGTCGAGGATGTGCCGGGTCCAGGGGACCCCGCGGCCCGTGACGACGATGTGCGCCGCGCCCGCCGCGGTGGCGGCGGCGAGCGCGTCACGGGTGCGCTGCGAGACCGACTCGTCGGAACGCAACAGCGTTCCGTCGAGGTCGGTCGCGATCAGCTTGTACGGAAACCCGGTACTCACTTGGCGACGGGCTCCAGGACCTCCCGGCCGCCGAGGTACGGGCGCAGCACCTCGGGCACGCGCACGGAACCGTCGGCCTGCTGGTGGTTCTCGAGGATCGCCACGATCGTGCGCGGGACGGCGCAGAGCGTGCCGTTGAGCGTGGCCAGCGGGCGGACCTGCTTGCCCTCGCGGACGCGGATCGACAGCCGGCGGGACTGGAACTCGGTGCAGTCCGAGGTCGAGGTCAGCTCGCGGTACTTGCCCTGCGTCGGGATCCACGCCTCGCAGTCGAACTTGCGGGCGGCCGAGGCGCCGAGGTCACCTGTGGCGACGTCGATCACGCGGAACGGCAGCTCCAGCGAGGTCAGCCACTGCTTCTCCCACTCCAGCAGGCGCTGGTGCTCGGCCTCCGAGTCCTCGGGGGAGACGTAGGAGAACATCTCGACCTTGTCGAACTGGTGGACGCGGAAGATGCCCTTGGTGTCCTTGCCGTGCGAGCCCGCCTCGCGGCGGAAGCAGGGGGAGAAACCTGCGTAGCGCAGCGGCAGACGGTCCGCGTCGATGATCTCGTCCATGTGGTACGCGGCGAGGGGGACCTCGGAGGTGCCGACCAGGTACAGGTCGTCCTTGTCGAGGTGGTAGACGTCCTGGGCCGCCTGGCCGAGGAAGCCGGTGCCCGCCATCGACTGGGGGCGGACCAGGGCCGGGGTGAGCATCGGGGTGAAGCCGGCCGCCGTGGCCTGGGCGATCGCCGCGTTGACCAGGGCCAGCTCCAGCAGGGCGCCGACACCGGTCAGGAAGTAGAAGCGGGAGCCGGAGACCTTGGCGCCGCGCTCGACGTCGATCGCGCCGAGCAGCTGGCCGAGCTCCAGGTGGTCCTTGGGCTCGAAGCCCTCGGCGCCGAAGTCGCGGATGGTGCCGTGCGTCTCACGGGTGACGAAGTCCTCCTCGCCGCCCACGGGCACGTCCGGGTGCACGAGGTTGCCGAGCTGGAGGAGGAGCTCCTGGGTCTCGGCGTCGGCCGCGTTGCTCTCGGCGTCGGCCGCCTTGACGTCGGCCTTGAGCTGCTCGGCTCGCTTGAGCAGCTCGGCCTTCTCGTCGGCGGAGGCCTTGGGGATCAGCTTGCCGAGCGCCTTCTGCTCGGCGCGCAGCTCGTCGAAGCGGACGCCGGACGACCTGCGCCGCTCGTCGGCAGACAGGAGAGCGTCGACGAGCGCGACGTCCTCTCCACGGGCGCGCTGGGACGCGCGCACACGGTCGGGGTCCTCACGGAGCAGGCGAAGGTCAATCACGCGGTCAAGGCTACCGGTGCGCGCTTGCGGCTCACGACTCACTATTCCGAACCGCGCGCCGATCACTGCGAATCGCGGCTTACGTTCCGTTATGAGGGAATTGCCGAGCGTGTCAAGGAAAGGTGTCTCACTCCCTGGGACGGGGCATGTGACGGGCGTCGCATTGACTCGATCTCCTTGCGGTGTGCGGGACTTGGGGGCTCGGTTGTCCACAGGCATCCACACCCCGAGTGAGTTATCCACAGGGTGTGCGAAAGGTCTGTGGACATCGGAATGGATCATTCCGAGGCGGGGTCGCGGAGCGAGGAATTCCTGTTTCAAACCCGCTCCACCTCCACTTTCGAGTGGAAATGGGTCGCCCCAAAGGATTGATCGAAGGAAACGGGTGGACGAAGAGTGATGTGCGCGGCTGTGGGCGCACTGGGCCCGCTCAGGGCGATTTGTCGACCGGACGGCCCTTTGTTGTCGACTTGTCCCCAGGTCGAGAAGCCCACCTGTGGATAACTCCTGTGGATAACGAAGATATGCAGGTAGGACAGGTCTGCACCGGACCCGGGGCGGTCTAGAACCGGCCGTCCTGGCAGCGCGCCACCCAGTCCGCCGCCGCGACGAACTCCCCGTCCGAGGTCCCGGTCAGCGGAGCCGGTACGTCCGCCACCGTCACATCGGCGCGCGGGTACGAGCCGAGGAAGCGCACATCGCGGCAGATCCGCTTCAGCCCCATCAGCGCGTCCGCCACCCGGCGGTCGGAGATGTGGCCCTCGGCGTCGATGCAGAAGCAGTAGTTGCCGATACCGGCGCCGGTCGGCCGGGACTGCAGCACCATGAGGTTGATGCCCCGGGTGGCGAACTCGCCCAGCAGGTCGCGCAGCCCGCCGGGGTGGTCGTCGCGCTGCCACAGCACCACCGAGGTCTTGTCCGCGCCGGTCGGCGCCGCGGGCCGGGCGGGCCGGCCCACCAGCACGAACCGGGTCTGGGCGTTCTCGGCGTCGTGGATCCCGGTCTCCAGGGCCTCCAGGCCGTACCGGGCCGCGGCGAACTCGCCCGCGAAGGCGGCGTCGTAGCGGCCTTCCTGGACCAGGCGGGCGGCGTCCGCGTTCGAGGCGGCCGACTCCCAGACGGCGTCGGGGAGGTGGGCCTTCAGCCAGTTGCGGACCTGCGGCTGGGCGGCCGGATGCGCCGAGACCGTCTTGATGTCCGACAGGGTCGTGCCGGGCCGGACCAGCAGCGCGAAGGTGATCGACAGCAGCACCTCGCGGTAGATCATCAGCGGCCTGCCCGCGACCAGTTCGTCCAGGGTGGTGGTGATGCCGCCCTCGACGGAGTTCTCGATCGGCACGAACGCGGCCTCGGCCTCGCCGCCGCGCACCGCGTCGAGCGCGGACTGCACGGACACATAGGGAATCAGCTGCCGGGTGGCGGTCTCCGGAAGCGTGCGCAGGGCGACCTCCGTGAAGGTGCCCTCGGGGCCGAGGTACGCATAGCTCGCTGGCATGACCTCACCCTAATGGCCCTTGTGCGACCGGGCCCCCGTGTCTCACGAGCGCCCCTCGCAGGAATGAATCCGCGTAACCCCGGAAGGAAGCGATGGACCAGACCGCAGCAGCCGGCCCGATCACCCACTCCTGCCCGCACACCCTGCCTGCCGCGCTACGCCCGCATCCCACCCGCCGCACTCTCCCCGCGCATCCCTCCGGCCTCCCGGCTCACCCCTCCAGCAACGCCTGCCCCACGTACTCGCCCTCCGCCGCCCCGCCCGGCACCGCGAAGAGGCCGCTGGACTCGTGGCGGATGTACTTCGACAGGGCGTCCCCGCGGTCCAGCTTGCGCTGCACGGTGACGAAGCCGCGCAGCGGGTCCGCCTGCCAGCAGATGAAGAGCAGGCCCGCGTCGGGAGTGCCGTCCGCGTCGATGCCGTCGTGGTAGGAGAAGGGCCGCCGCAACATGGCCGCGCCGCCGTTCTGGTCGGGCCGGGTGATGCGGGCGTGCGCGTTGATCGGGACGACCAGATCGCCGTTCGCGTCCGTCTTCTCCAGGTCCATCTCGGTCGTCTCACCGCCCCCGGACAGCGGTGCCCCGTTGGACTTGCGGCGCCCGATCACCTGCTCCTGCGCGGTGAGCGACAGTTTCTCCCAGTCGTCGAGGAGCATGCGGATCCGGCGGACGACGGCGTAGGAGCCGTTCGCCATCCAGGCGGGGTCCTTCGTGCTCTTCGCCGGGACGAAGATGCGCTCGTCGAAGTCGGAGTCCGCCGGCTTGGGATTGCGGGTGCCGTCCATCTGACCCATCAGGTTGCGGGCCGTCATGGGGTGGGCGGTGGCGCCCGGCGTGCGGTTGAAGCCGTTCATCTGCCAGCGGACCTTCGCCGCGCTGCCCGCGTCCTTCTGGATCGCGCGCAGGGCATGGAAGGCGACCAGGGCGTCGTCCGCACCGATCTGCACCCACAGGTCGCCGTTGCTGCGGGCCTTGTCGAGGTGGTCGGAGGAGAAGTCCGGCAGCGGATCCAGGGCGACCGGGCGCTGCTTCTCCAGGCCGGTGCGGGCGAAGAAGCTGTTGCCGAAGCCGAAGGTGATCGTCAGCGAGGACGGGCCGGCGTCCCGGGCGACGTCCGTGTCGTCGTTCGGGGCCGCCTCGCCCGCCATCAGCCGGCGGGCCGACTCGGACCAGCGGCGCAGCAGCGCGGCGGCTTCCTTGCGGCCCGCGCCGGCCGCGAGGTCGAAGGCCACCAGGTGCCCGCGGGCCTGGAGGCCCTGGGTGATGCCGGGCTGATGTTTCACGTGAAACGGCGCCTGGCCCGCCCCGATCGAGGACAGCGGGGTCGCCTGCGCGGGCGCCGCCGCATAGCCGGCGGCCGCTCCCGCCGCCCCGAGCACCAGCCCGGTGGCGCCTGCGGTACCGAGCAGCTTGCGTCGCGTGAGACGCGTCGGGCCCTCGGCGGACGGAGGCTCGGCGGAGGCGGACCGGGGGGTGGGGGCCTCGGGGAGTGTCTGGTCGGGCATGGTGCGGTTCAGCCGATCTGCGCGTTCTTGGAGACGGTCACCTGGTCGATGTCGGAGGTCCGCACGGTCACGGCGATCTTCCATTCGCCGGCCATGGGGATCTGCACTCCGGTCGCCGCCCAGTGGCCGGTGGTGATGTGGTCGGGGGCGACGGGCAGCGGCCCGATGTCCTTGGTGTCGAGGGTGAAGGCGACCTTGACCTCGGGGACGTCGAAGGCGCGTCCGTTGGGCCGGGTCACATAGACGTGCATCTCGTTGGCGCCGGTGCGGGCCGGGTCGAGGTCGACGCTGACGACGCCCTTGCCGTCGGCGCCGCCGGTGTCGAAGGACATGTCCAGGGTCAGGGCGCCCGAGGTGGAGTCCGACGAGGAGGACGAGGAGGAAGCGGACGACGCCGAGGCGGCCTTGGCGGCCTCCAGCTCCGTACGGCCGGGCTCCGTCGAGGTGAGCGCGGTGGTGACGGCGAGGAGCACGACGGCGACGCCGGCCTCGGCGAGCACCGAGCGGCGCAGACCGAAGCGGTTCGGGTCGCCGTCCCGCAGCCGCTTCTCGCGGGCCGCGTCGACGGCGGCCCGCTGCCGGGCGAGCTGGGCGGCACGCTGGGAGTCGCCGGCGCCCGCGGCCACGGGCGCGTGCTCCTTGGCGGGCTGCTCCTTCCCGGCCTCCTCCGGGGCGACCGTGGTGTCCGCCAGCCGTGCGGTCCACCGCCGGGAGATCCAGGCGATGCCGACGAGCAGGGCCACCAGGCCGATCTTCACGAGGAGCAGCTGCCCGTAGCGGGTCTCGGTGAAGGCCGACCAGGAGCCGAGCTGGCGCCAGGACTGGTAGACGCCGGTCGCGATCAGGGCGATGACGCTGCCGAAGGCGACCTGGGAGAAGCGGTGGACCGCGGTGATCTCGACAGGCCGCTCCGCGGGCGCCCGGTAGAGGGCCACGAGGAGCGCGGTGAGGCCGCCCAGCCAGCTGGCGACCGCCAGCAGATGGAGGACGTCGACCGGCATCGCGATGCCGGGCTGCAGCCCCGTCGAGGCGTGCTCGGCCATGGCCCAGCTCGCGGCGAGCCCGGCGGCCACGACGGTTCCGCCGACCGCGAGGCCGAACCTCAGGTCGCGCTTCTCCTCGTCCTCCCGCTTGTCGTAGGCACCGAAGAGGACGGCGATGAACAGCGCGGCCGCGGCCAGCAGCAGCAGCCGGGAGACGAGGGCCGCGCCCGTCTTGGTCTGCAGCACCTGCCCGAGCAGCGCCAGGTCGAAGACGTCGCCGAACGTGCCGGATCCGGTGTAGGAGCCGCGCAGGAGCAGCAGGAACAGGGTGGCCGCGGTCATCGCGAGCCAGCCGGAGACCACCAGCCGCTGCAGCGCCCGTACGCCGGTGCCGCGCTGCCAGCAGGCCAGCACGAAGGCGGCCCCGCCCGTCATCACGATGAAACCGGCGTACGACACGTAACGGCCGAAACCGTACAGCCCGCCGACGACCCCGCCGCCCGCCTCCTGGTCGGACACCGAGACGCTGGTTTCGGAGGGGGAGCCGATGGAGAAGGTGTAGGCGCCGGCGACGGGGTGGCTGTCGGCGGACACCACCTGATAGGTCACGGTGTACGTGCCGTCCGGCAGGCCCGAGTGCAGCGGCACCGCGTACGAGGTGCCGCTCGTGTGAGCTGCCTTGCCGCTGTCGACGCGGGCGCCCTTGGGGTCGAGGACGCGCAGCGAGTCGTCGTTCAGCGAGACGCTCTCGGAGAAGGTCAGCGTCACCTGGGTGGGCGCCTTGTCGACCACCACCCCCTGCGCGGGGTCGCTGCCGGTCAGTGCGGCGTGCGCGGAGGCCGGTCCGGCACCGGCGAGCAGCGCCGCGGTGACCGCCAGGAACAGCAGCACGAGCATCCGGACGCGGGGGGCGATGGTCTGCGTCAAGGTGGTCCCTCCCTCAGTGGCCGGTCTTCGGGGTGTACGTGGCGGACTTCACCGGGATCTCGACCGTGACCGGGCCGGACTCGGCGAAGTGCAGTTCGACGGTCACCTTCTCGCCCTGCACCGGCCTGCTCTTCAGCTTCTCGAACATCAGGTGGTTCCCACCGCTCTTGAACACGAGTTGACCGTGCGCGGGGACGTCGAGGGAGGTGACCTCCTCCATCGAGGAACCGACGGTCTCGTGGAGGGTGACGCTGCCCGCGGCGGCACTGGTGACGGAGGTGAGCTCGTCCTTGGCGCCGCCCGTGTTGACGACGGTGAGGAAGCCCGCGGCCATGGTGTCCGAGACCGGCTGCGGCATGTAGGCGGACCGGACGGACAGCTCGGCCTCGCCGTCCGGGCCCGAGCCGCAGCCCGCCAGCAGCAGCGCCCCGGTGGCCACGGCGGCGGGCACGGCGAGGTGCCTGCCGCGGGTCCCCGGTTTCACGGGGTGGTGCGTTGCTCGGCACTTCACGGGGTCTGCCCCTTGATGATCTTCGGCAGGTCCTTGGTGTAGTCGTCGACCGTGGCGCCCTCGCCGTACAGCAGGTAGCCGCCGTCGGTCTTCGGGGAGAAGGCGATGACCTGGGTGCCGTGGGTGGAGACGATCTTGCCGTTCTTGTCCTTGTGCGGCGCCTCGACGGAGATGCCGAGGGTGCGGGCGGCGGCCTGGATGGTGGCGAACTTGCCGGTGAGGCCGACGACCTGGGGGTCGATGCCCTTGAGCCACTTGCCGAGCGCGGCCGGGGTGTCCCGGTCGGGGTCGGTGGTGACGAACACCACGCGCAGCTCGTCCTGGTCCGCCTTGGACAGCTGCTTCTTGGCGACGGCGATGTTGTTCATCGTCAGCGGGCAGACGTCCGGGCAGTTGGTGTAGCCGAAGTAGACCAGCGTGGGGTGGCCCTTGGTCTCCTTGCGGAGGTCGTACGAGGTGCCGCGGGTGTCGGTGAGGACCAGGTCCGGCTTGGTGAAGGGCTGGTCGAGCACGGTCGCGGCCTGCTGCTTGCCGGTCTCCTCGGAGACGGCGGCGACGGAGCCGGCGCCGCCGTCCCCGCTGCCGCACGCGGAGAGGGTGAGGGTGGCGGCGGCGAGCAGCGCGGCCGCGGCGAACGTCTTCTTGCGCATAGAGAAATGTCCCAGATGTGTGAACTCCGGCACGCACCGGGGTCGTGCGCGTCCGTGCGGGTGCACGTGCCCCGGTGCGTGCGGTGGCGGAGCGGGGTGGGTCAGGCGTCGGACGTCGTCCGGCGGCGGCCGGCGAGCACGCCGTAGGCCACGCCCGCGGCGCCGACGACGATGCCGACCACGCCGAGGACACGGGCGGTGGTGTCGGTGCCGCCGGAGTCGGAGGCGGCCTCGGTCGTCGAGGCGGCGGCCTCGGCGTCGTCGGAGGACTCGTCGGAGGCGTCCTCGGCGGCCGCACCGCCGTGGTGGTCGTCCTCGGAGGCGTCCGCCAGGGCGAGCACGGGCGCCGGGTTCTCCGGTTCCTCCGCGCCGTCCTCCTGCACCTCGATCCAGCGCACGACCTCCTTGTTGGAGTACGTCTGGACCGCCTTGAAGACGAGTTCGTCGGCGTCGTCGGGCAGCGCGCCCATGGAGACCGGGAACCGCTGGATGTAGCCGGGCTCGATGCCCTTGCCGTCGGCGGTCCAGGTGACCTTGGTGACGGCTTCGGAGATCTGCCGGCCGTGCACCTCGAGCGGCTTGTCGAGCTTGCTCTTGGTGACGGTGGCCTTCCAGCCGTCGATCTTCTCCGGCATCACTGAGGCCAGCGGGTGGTCGGTCGGGAAGGTGACCTCGAGCTTGGTGGTCGAGGCGTCGTCGCGCTCGTTGGGGACGCGGAAGTTGACGAGGGCGTACCCGCCCTTGGCGGCCGTGCCGTCCGGCTGCACGCTGACGTGCGCCAGGGCGGGTGAGGACAGCGCGAGGACGGCGGAACCGGCGACAGCGGCGGCGGCGGCGATACGAGAGGCCTTCATGGCAGGGAGCACTCCACTCCGAGTGAGGTCTGACGGTGGGAGGCGTGCGCGGCGGGCCGGAGGAGACCGGCGGGCCGGGCGCACGCGCGCGTGCCGCACGACGGCGGCCACGCCTCCCACGTGACGTACGGAGTACGGAGCGCGGAGTGCTGGTCGGGTCGTGTCAGGCAGCGAGGACGAGGGCGGGTACGGCCGGCGGGCCGCGTCTGGTCACCGTGTGCTGGAGTGCGGTGGTCCGGGGCACCGGGAGCGGGAGAAGGGCGGTGCGCGGGGCGCGCGGGCCCGCCTCCGGCGTGGCCGGCAGCCCCGCGAGCAGGGCGCGCACCAGCGCGAGCGCCCCGCGCAGGGACCGTACGAGTGCCCCCTCGGCGACGCCGTGCGCCGACAGTTCGATCAGCCGCCGCAGTGCCGAGTCGCCGCGCCGCAGCAGCCAGCCCGCGGCGAGGGCCGCGAGGAGATGGCCGAGCAGCATGGGCAGGGACGGCAGCAGGGACATCGACGAGCCGGTGGTGGTCAGCGCGTCCGCGGGATGGTGCATGGAGCCCATGCCGCTCATCCCGCTCATGTCCGTACCGCCGGTGCCGCCGAGGAGCCGGGCGTCGGTCAGGATCTTCCGGGCCTGGGCGGGACTGATCGCCGCCGCCGTCGCCCCGCAGGCCAGCCGGGCCGCCCGCGCGACGAGCGCGGCGTCGGACGCGGGCATCGAGGCGGCCGCGGTGGACGCGGCGGCGGTGTGCTGCCCGAGCCCGAACAGCGTGTGCAGCACCGTCTGTCCGACGGCGAGCAGCGCCACGACGCCCGGCAGCGAACGCTCGCGCCCGGCGAGCGGCAGCACGACCGCGAGAGCGCCCAGGAAGCCGGCTCCGAGCGTCCACAGCGGAACCGTGGCGCAGGAGGCCAGGGTGTGCCCCGCCGCGGCCAGCACGACGCAGACCGCGGTGAACACCGCGGCCCGCAGCAGTCGGACCTCGCGTCCGGAGCGCGCGCCGCAGCGCTCGCTTCGGGGGCGCGCCGCGCGCTGGTGGGGGGCAGTCATGGCGGGCTCATCATCGCACTGGCCCGACGGCCGCCGTACGGCAGGTCCGCAAGATGCGGTCCACCTCCCTACGATGCGGAAGATCCCCTTCTGGTAAGACTGGTGCGGCTGATGCCTCCTGCGCCCCACATACACCGATTCCGGTCATCCGTGCATCCCCCATATGGGCGGCATCACGTCGAATTCGCGCTTACATACCCGCCGGGGCGGCAATACGTATCGGTATGTCGAGCCGCGGCCAGGAGGCTGGAGCATGAGCATCTGGTGGTCACTCCATCTGCGGCGCGAAGCCGCGAGCGTTCCGCTCGCCCGCCGTCTGCTGCTCGGCGCCATGGAGACGGCCGGGGTCGATCCCGACGTCAGCTACGACCTGTCCGTCGCCCTGAGCGAGGCCTGTGCCAACGCCGTCGAGCACGGCGGGGACACCGCGCACGGCGGCTCCTCGGAGGCGTACCGGGTCACCGCCTACCTCGACGGCGAGAAGTGCCGTATCGAGGTCGCCGACTCGGGGCCCGGCTTCACCGGTGAACGGCCCGCCCCCGTACCGGTGCGCACGAGCACCGACGCCGAGCAGGGCCGGGGCCTCTTCCTCATCCAGGAGCTCGCCGACCACGTCCACATCGGCAACAAGCCGGGGCGCGCGGGAGCGGTGGTCAGCTTCGACAAGATCCTGAAGTGGCGCAAGGACGCCCCGCTGATGGCCGTGTGACGGTCCCTCAGAACCCGTGAGAGGCACGGAACTTCAGGTTCCTCAGCACTCACAGCTTCCTCTCAGCGTTCTTCCAGCCCGTTGATGGGCTGCGTTCCTAACTTCCTGGTCATGACGGGAAACCACAAGGACACCAGGATCACCCGGCGCCGCGCTCTCGCGGTGACGGGCGGGACGGTCGCGGCCGGCGGACTCGCCGTGGCGGGCTACCAGTCGGCGTTCGCCGACACCGGCACGGAGGCCGGGGCGACCGCGGACGCCACCTCGACCGCCAGCGCGTGCATGACACTGATGAGCAGTGTCACGGAAGGGCCCTACTACCTCGACGGTGCCTTGGTGCGCAAGGACATCACCGAGGGCAAGAGCGGCGTACCGCTGACCCTGCGCCTCACCGTCGTCGACGCCACCGACGGCTGCACCCCGGTCAAGGGCGCCGCCGTCGAGATCTGGCACTGCGACGCCTGGGGCTACTACTCCGGCTACACCACCGCCAACCCCGGCGGCTCGGCCCCCGCCGAGAGCGAGGACGGCTCCACCGCCGACGACAGCACCTACCTGCGCGGCTACCAGATCGCCAACGCCAACGGGGTCGTCAAGTTCGAGACGATCTTCCCCGGCTGGTACACGCCCCGCACCTGCCACATCCACGTCAAGGTGCACACCGGCGGCGAGAAGGAGGACGGCACCTACGAGGGCGGCAAGGTCAACTACACCGGCCAGTTCTTCTTCGACGACGCCGTCGCCGAGGAGATCTTCGCCCTGGAGCCCTACTCCCGGCACTCCGGCAGCTACACCACCCTCGACAACGACATGGTCTACGACGGCGGCGGCGCCTCCAGCGGTCTGCTGACCCTCAAGGCCGTCCACAAGGCCGACCCGTCCAAGGGCTACAAGGGTTCCCTCACCCTCGGCATCGACCCGGACGCCGAGAACACCGGCGCGGGCAGCGGCAGCGGTGGCGGCGACGGCGGTACTCCCCCGGGCGACGCGCCGACGGGCACCCCGCCGAGCGACGCCCCCACGGCCTCCGCGTCCTCGTAGGCGAGTCCATGACGCGCCGTGAGGACGACGTGCTCGCGCAGGCCGCCGTGGCCGCGCTCACCGGTCAACTGGCCCTGGCTCCCAAGCCGGGCCTGCCCGACCCCCGTGACCTGGACGCCCGCGTCACCCGCAGAGACCACTGCGGGCTGCGCTGGTCGGCCAAGGCGCTCGCACCAGGCCTTGCGGCGATGGCCGCCGCCGCCCGCCGCACCGGCGAACCCACGCCCCGGCTGCGCGCCGAACTCGGCGCGATCGGACGGTGCGTCGAGCACTCGGTGGGCCTGGCCGGCGGCGGGCACCGGGGCGCGCTGTGGACACTCGGCCTGCTGGTCGCGGCAGCCGCGCTCAACCCGCGCGCGCGGGGCGCCGAGGTCGCCCAGGCCGCCAAGCGGATCGCGGCGCACCCCGACCGGGGCGCCCCGCGACGGCCGTCCCGCGGCTCGACCGTCTCCGCCAAGTACGGCGCCGCGGGCGCCCGGGGCGAGGCCCGCGCCGGGTTCCCGCACGTACGGAGGGCCCTGGACGCCCTGGCCAAGGCGCGCTCGGCCGGGGCGGGCGAGGCGGAGGCGCGGCTGGACGCCCTGCTCACCGTGATGTCCACCCTCCAGGACTCCGAACTCCTCTACACCGCCGGGCCCTTGGGCCTGCGGCACGTGCAGGCGGGCGCCCGCGGCGTCCTGGAGGCGGGCGGCACCGCCACGGCGGCGGGCCGCGAGGCGCTCGCCGCCCTCGACGCCGATCTGCACGAGCGGGCGTGGAGTCCGCGGGGCAGTGCCGGGTTGCTGGCGGGGGCGCTGTTCGCGGACTCCCTGCCGGTCGTCGGCGCGGGAGCCACCCGGGTTCCCGGTACGCGGGCGCCGGGTCCGGTGACGTGACAGCGGCCCGCTACGAGGGCCGGGTCCGATGGCGTGACGGGCGCCCGGCGTGAGGGGCCGGGGCCGGGTGGGTGTCGCTCGCCCGCGCGCGCGGGGTGCCGCTGCGCCCACCCGTGCCGCCCCAGCGGCACGACTGCCCGCAGCTAAGGTGCTGTTCGCGCACAGGCGGGGTGCGGTGCGTCCACCCGTGCCGCCCCAGAGGCACGACTGCCCGCAGCTGTGGTGTTGGTCGCCGGCGCGGGCGGGTGCGGTGTGTCTGCCCGGGTTGGCCCGGGGTACGACTGCCCGCAGCTACGGTGCTGTTCGCGCGCGGGCGGGGTGCGGTGCGTCCGCCCGGCCTCGGCCCCGGGGTACGACTGCCCGCAGCTACGGTGTTGCCGGCTGCTGTTGGGGTGTGGTGGCCGCCCGTCGGGTTGCCGGGCTCAGCGCGTGTGACGCCGTCACCGTCACCGCGCCCAGCAGCAGCCAGCCGGGTGGTCCCCCTTCCACCAGCAGCCAGGTCAGTACCAGCGGGCCGAGGGTGCGGGCCAGCGTGACGCCCGTGCCGAACAGGCCCTGGTACTCGCCGACGCGGTCGGCCGGGGCCAGGTCGAAGGAGAGCTGCCAGGCCCCCGCCGACTGTCCCATCTCCGCGACCACCTGCAACACCGCCCCCGCCACCAGCACCCCCGCGGCCACCCACGCCGACGCCCCCGCGGACAGCGCGAACACGACGCACGCCGCGCACATCACCCACCCCGCCCGCCGCACCGCGCGCAGGGCGCTGTCCAGCCCGGTCACCCCGCGCGCCGTCCGCACCTGGAACACCGTCACCACGGCCGTGTTCAGCACGAACAGCGCCGACACCAGCCAGGCCGGTGCCCCGGTCCGCTCGACGATCCACAGCGGCAGCACCAGACTCAGCAGCGGCAACCGCAGCAGCAGCACGGTGTTGAGCAGCGCCACGACCGTGTACGGCCGGTCGCGCAGGACACTTGCTCGGGCACGCGCGGGTACCCGCACGGCACGCGCCACCCGGGGCAACCCCGCCAGCAGCAGCGCGCACACCAGGAAACTCACCGCGTCCACCACGAACACCCCGGTATACGCCTCCCGCGTCCCGGCGTGCAGGGCGAGCCCCCCGAGCCCGGCGCCCACCGCGAGCCCGGCGTTCAGCGTCGACTGCAGGCGGGCGAGCAGCCCTGTGCGCTCCCCGGCGGGCACCAGCCCCGCCAGCAGCGCCTGCCGCGCCGCCGCGAGCCCCGACTGCGCGGCCGCGTACCCGCACGCCACCAGGACGAACGGCACGAACCCGCGGACGACGGTGAAGGCCGCCACCGCGAGCCCGGTCGCCAGCGCCAGCAGCACCGCCGTACCGCGCGCCCCGCGCCGGTCCGCGAGCCGCCCCAACGGCACACCGGCCAGTGAACCGAACGCCCACCCCAGGGTCAGCCCGAGCCCCACGCGCGCGGGCGCGAGGCCTACGACCTGCGTGAAGTACAGCGCCGACGTCGTGTAGTAGGCGCCGTCCCCGACCGAGTTGCTCAACTGGGCGAGCACGAGCAGGCGTCCTCGGGCGGTCCTCGTCGCACCGGCGATCGTCATACCGCCGACGCTAGACGCGCAGTGGACCGGTCGGCAGTGCCAATCGGGCGCCGTACGGATGGTCCAATCAGCGCCCGGATCAGCATCCGGGTCGGCGCCCGGGCCAGCGGCCGATCAGCTTCCCTCCAGCACCTTCGCCAGCACCTCCAGCGCATCCGGATACACCCGCTCGCGGGGGGTCCCGTAGCCGACGACCAGGCCCTGAAGATGTTCCCCGCCGCCCGCGCCGGGTCCGTGCCAGTGCTCCCCGAGCCGTCCGACCGCCAGCCCCTCCGCCTCCGCGCGGGCCAGCACCTCCGCCTCGTCGCCGACCTCCACCAGCGCGTGCAGCCCCGCCGCGATCCCGCGCACGCCGCGGCGCGCGCCCAGCCGGTCCAGCAGCAGGTCACGGCGGCGCCGGTAGCGCAGCCGGCACGCGCGTACGTGACGGTCGTAGGCGTGACTGTCGATCAGTTCGGTGAGGGCGAGCTGCCCGATCGACTCGGTGTGGTGGTCGCTGTGCAGCTTGGCGTCGGCGACCGCGTCGACCAGATGCGGCGGCAGCACCATCCAGCCGAGCCGCAGCGCGGGCCCGAGGGTCTTGGAGGCCGTGCCCAGGTAGACGACCTGTCCCGGGGCCATGCCCTGCAGCGCGCCGACGGGCTGCCGGTCGTAGCGGAACTCCCCGTCGTAGTCGTCCTCGACGATCAGCCCCTCACGCGCGCGTGCCCAGTCCGTCAGCGCCCGTCGCCGCTCGGGGTGGAGGGTGACCCCCGTCGGGTACTGGTGCGCCGGCGTGACCACCACGGCCCGCGCGCCCCCCAGTTCCGCGACGCGCACCCCCTTCTCGTCCACGCCCACGGGCACGACGGTCCCGCCGTTGCGCCGCACGACCTCCCGGTGGAACGGCAGCCCCGGGTCCTCCATCGCGACCTCGGCACCCTCCAGGACACGGGTGAGCAGCGCCAGCCCCTGTACATAGCCGGAGGTGATCACGATCCGCTCCGGCGGCGCGACCACGCCCCGGGCCCGACCCAGGTACCCGGACAGCGCCGTGCGCAGCTCGATGCGGCCGCGCGGATCGCCGTAGTCGTACGCCAGGGAGGGTGCCGTGGCGATGGCGCGGCGCAGCGCCCGCAGCCAGGCCGCCGCCGGGAACGCGCCGACGTCCGGGCTGCCGGGCCGCAGGTCGAAGCGAGGCTCACGCGCGCGGGTGACGGCCTCCGGCGGTTCGGTGCCGGCGGAGGTCAGCGAGGCGACCCGGGTCCCCGACCCCTGCCGGGCGGTGAGGTAGCCCTCGGCGACGAGCTGGTCGTAGGCGGCCTTCACGGTGTTGCGCGAGATGCCGGTCTCCACCGCGAGCCGCCGGGTGGCCGGCAGCCGCGTCCCGGGCGCCAGCCGCCCCTCCCGCACCGCGTCCCGCAGCGCCCGCTCCAGCCCGGCCCGCCGTCCTTCGCCGGTATCGGGTTCGAGATGCAGATCGACACCGACACCGGACCAGAAGTCGTTCACGAAGTCCCCCTAGACATGTGAATGGCCGGGCACTCAGCAGTACCCGGCCATCGGCTCGAACCCTCAGCCCCTGAGCGAAGCCATCCACGCCTCGACCTCGTCGGAGCGGCGCGGCAGCCCGTCCGACAGGTTCCGGTTGCCGTCCTCCGTCACGAGGATGTCGTCCTCGATCCGGACGCCGATGCCCCGGTACTCCTCGGGCACGGTCAGGTCGTCGGCCTGGAAGTACAGCCCCGGCTCGACGGTCAGCACCATGCCGGGCTCCAGCGTGCCGTCGACGTACGACTCCACGCGGGCGGCGGCGCAGTCGTGGACGTCCATGCCGAGCATGTGACCGGTGCCGTGCAGCGTCCAGCGGCGCTGCAGGCCCAGCTCCAGCACCCGCTCCACCGGACCCTCGACCAGCCCCCACGCGACGAGCTTCTCCGTGAGCACGCGCTGCGCGGCGTCGTGGAAGTCGCGGTACTTGGCGCCCGGCCTGACGGCCGCGATACCGGCCTCCTGGGCCTCGTACACCGCGTCGTAGATCGTCTTCTGGATCTCGCTGAAGCGGCCGCTGACCGGCAGGGTGCGCGTGACGTCCGCGGTGTAGTACGTGTGCGTCTCGACGCCCGCGTCCAGCAGGAGCAGGTCGCCGGAGCGGACCGGACCGTCGTTGCGCACCCAGTGCAGCGTGCAGGCGTGCGGGCCGGCGGCGGCGATGGTGCCGTAGCCGACGTCGTTGCCCTCGACCCGGGCGCGGAGGAAGAACGTGCCCTCGATGTACCGCTCGGAGGTGGCCTCGGCCTTGTCGAGGACCTTCACCACGTCCTCGAAGCCGCGGACCGTCGAGTCGACGGCCTTCTGCAGCTCGCCGATCTCGAAGGCGTCCTTGACCAGCCGGGCCTCGGAGAGGAAGACCCGCAGTTCCTCGTCGCGCTCGGCGGTGACCTTGTCGGTCAGGGCCGCCTCGATGCCGGCGTCGTGCCCGCGCACGACGCGCACCGGGCCCCTGGCCTCGCGCAGCCGGTCGGCGAGCTCGCGCACGTCGGCGGCGGGGATGCCGTACAGCTTCTCCGCCTCGGTGAGGGAGTGGCGGCGGCCGACCCACAGCTCGCCCTGGCCCGACAGCCAGAACTCGCCGTTCTCCCGGTCGGAGCGCGGCAGGAGGTAGATCGTCGCGGTGTGGCCCCCGCCCTCGGGCTCCAGGACGAGGACGCCGTCCTCGGTCTGGTTGCCGGTGAGGTAGGCGTACTCGACGGACGCGCGGAAGGGGTAGTCCGTGTCGTTCGAGCGGACCTTCAGGTTGCCGGCGGGGATCACCAGACGCTCGCCCGGGAAGCGGGCGGAGAGCGCGGCGCGGCGGGCGGCGGTCCGGGCGGCCTGGGCGATCGGCTCCAGGTCGCGCAGTTCGGTGTCGGCCCAGCCGGACTTCATGTTCTCGGCCAGCTCGTCGGACACGCCCGGGTACAGGCCGTTCTTGCGCTGCTTGATGGGCTCCTCGGTCTCGTCCGGGCCCGCTGCGTCAGCAGCGGAATCGGACACTGCCGGGGTGAGCTCGTCGGCCACGGTCATCCTCCTCGATACGGCACTGGACCCCCTCCATCGTACGGTCGTACGTAAGGGGGCCCAGGGGCGAAGGTCCTGTCACCGAGCCGTTCACTCGAAGCGCGCCGCCAGCAGTACCACGTCCTCCTCGCCGTGCTGCTCGGCCGACCCGTCGGGCAGGACCGTGCGCAGCACGTGGTCGGCGATCGCGCCGGGGTCGTGGCGCAGTGCCCTCGGCACACCGGCGGCCGCCGCGTGCAGCCGGGCGAAGGCGCGGTCCACGGGGTCGCCGGTGCGGTGCAGCAGCCCGTCGGTGTAGAGCAGAACCGTCTCTCCGGGTTCGGGCTCCAGCTCCACGCTCGGCGCCTCCCAGCAGGCCAGCATCCCCAGCGGCGCGGAGACGGAGGTCTCCACGAACTCCGTGCGCCGCTCTCCCATCAGCAGCGGCGGGCAGTGCCCGGCGCCGGCCAGGGTGATCTTGCGCAGGGCGGGCTCGCAGTAGGCGAACAGGGCGGTCGCGGAGCGGGCCGGCTCGGTCAGCCGCAGCAGCAGCTCCAGGTCGGACAGGACCGCGACCGGGTCCTCGCCCTCCATCACGGCGTACGCCCGCAGGGAGGCGCGCAGCCGGCCCATCGCGGCGACCGCGCTGGGGCCCGAGCCGGTGACCGACCCGACCGCCAGGCCGAGGGCCGCGTCCGGCAGCGGCAGCGCGTCGTACCAGTCGCCGCCGCCGCGCGGGCCGGTACGGTGCCGGGCCGCGAGCTGGACGCCGGGCACCCTCGGCAGCCGGGAGGGCAGCAGTTCCTCGGTCATCGTCGCCATGGACGCGCGTGTGCGCTCGACCTCGAGGAGCCGGGACAGGTGCTCGGCGGCGGTGCGGGCGTACAGGCCGACCAGGTGACGCTGGCGTTCGCCCGGCTCGGCGGGCTCGTCGTAGAGCCAGACGGCCGCGCCGACGCGGCCGTCGGCGGCCTCGGCGACCAGGGGCAGGGCGTAGCTGGCGGCGTAGCCGAGACGGGCGGCGACCTCGCGGTGGCGGGGGTCGAGTCCGTCCTCGGCGAAGAGGTCGGGCTCGGCGATCTCGCCCTCGCCGCCGGGCAGCCCGTCGAGGATCCGGCCGTAGGAGAGGGCGCTGCGCGGCACGGTCTCGATGTGGCCGAGATCCGCGCGGCCGAGGCCGAGGCCGATCGTGGTGTCGGGACCGAGCCCGTCGGCCGGTTCCAGCACGACGAGACCGCGCCGGGCGCCCACGAGGGCGGCTCCGGCGCGCAGCAGTTCGGTCAGGGCCTCGGGCAGTGCGTTCGTGCGGGCCAGGCGTTCGGTCAGTTCGTGCAGGGTCGTGAGGTCCGAGACCCAGCCGGCGAGCCGGTCCGTCAGGAGGGCTCCCGGGCCGGAGGAGGCCGTGGCGGCCGGTGGGGCCCCCGGGGAGGCGGGCGCGGGCGCGACAGTGTGTGCGGGCGAGGGAACCGTTGAATCGATTCCGGCCACTTTCGGAGCGTGAGGGGCGTTCATGGCGTCCGGCTCTCGGACCGGCGCCTATTGCTCAAAAGCATCGCAAACCCCCATGTCAATCTGCGCCGCCAGCAGTGTCTCCACATCTACACGCACTCGTAAGGGGATGTCCAGCATTGTCCTGCTGGGATTAGTGGTGTCCGCGAGGCCTTCGGGGGGAATCCGGCCTGCTTCATCCGACCCCCTTGTGGATTCGCAAAATTGGCTTGAAACTGACTCGGGTTACGGTTGTTTGCGGTCGACTGGCCTTGCTCCACGGAGCGTCACA
This sequence comes from Streptomyces sp. NPDC000345, assembly GCF_042898825.1. Classification (NCBI taxonomy): domain Bacteria; kingdom Bacillati; phylum Actinomycetota; class Actinomycetes; order Kitasatosporales; family Streptomycetaceae; genus Streptomyces; species Streptomyces sp. NPDC000345. The sequence goes on along the minus strand of NZ_JBIAZE010000009.1, from coordinate 181,417 downwards.
GCGGTCGTGATGGGTACGTACTCGGTAAGGACCAGGGGTCGTCGGGAGCCACCCGGAACCTGGTGACCGATCCGGGCGTCATAGCCACCGACGACCGTGCCCCATCCTCCCGTGGCGGAGGCGGAGAGAAATACAGCGGGCGGCAAAACGCCAGACTTCGCCACCCCGCGCCACGCCCAGCCTTTTGATGGACGCAAGTCGGCGGAGCGGCCGCGGAAGCGGCCGGTACTCGGCCCCCAGGGGTTCCCCTTGTCGCGGACAGGGGTGTGATGCGCCAACAGGTACGCCCAGTCAAGTGATCGACACATGGTGTGATGTGGCCCACGGTGTTGCCAGCGGTGCAACGGAAAGGAACGAGCGCTCATGCGCGAGATCCTCGGAAGGCGACGCAGGCTCCTGTCCCAGCGCAGCGACAAGGGGTCTGAGTTGGTCGACTCGGCCCTGACCTTCGCGACGGAATGGCAGTGGCCCGTTCTCCCGGGTGTGACGGCGGACCAGCGGAGCACGTCCCGCTGCGGCTGCCCCGACCCGGAGTGCGTGATGCCCGGCGCTCATCCCTTCGACCCCGGCCTCCTCGCGGCCACCACCGACGAACGCATGATCCGCTGGTGGTGGGGCAACCGCCCGGCCGCGCCGATCGTCCTGGCCACCGGGGGCACGGCCCCCTGCGCCGTCAGCCTCCCCGCCCTCGCGGCGTCCCGCGCGCTCGTGGCGCTGGACCGGCAGGGCATGCGGCTCGGCCCGGTCGTCGCCTCGCCCACCCGCTGGGCGATCCTCGTACGGCCCTACACCATGGAGCAGTTGGGCGAACTGCTGTACGCCAAGGACTTCGTCCCCGGCTCCCTGCGCTTCCACGGCGAGGGCGGCTACCTCGCCCTGCCCCCGTCCGAGACCGGCCGCGGCGACATCCGGTGGGAACGCGCCCCGCTGCCCGGTTCGGCCGCCCCGTGGGTGCCCGACGTCGAGGCGGTGGTGGACGCCGTCGTCGACGCCCTCACTCGTACGGGTGTGAGCGCGCCCGAGTTGTAGGGGTGTCGGGGGCGCGCCGGTCGGGAGGCCCGCGTTCGCCCCTTATCTTCCGCAGTATGCAGCTTCCTTCCGGGGGGCCGCCCCCAGACCCCCGATGGGTTCGTCTTCTCCCCCTCGGCGGAGCCGTGGCCTGCGCGCTCGTCCTTCCCCTGGCCATGGCGTCCGCGGGGCCGGCCGGAGGCGAAGGGCCACCGGCCGCGCGCTCCCTCACGTCCGCCGGTGACGGTACGGATCCGAAGGCGCCCTCCGCCGCGCCGTCCCCCGCTCCCGGGCTGCTCGGCCTCGGTCTGGCCACCGCCGTCCGGTGCGGTCCCGAACTGAGCTCCCCCGAAGGCGTCGAGGCCCAGACCTGTGTGCTGACCCAGGGGCAGGACACCTGGGCGCGCACCTACTACCGCAACGCCACGGGACGCGCCCTGGAGGCCGTCCTGAGCCTCATGGGGCCCAGGGAGCGCACGGTGCAGATGCGCTGCGCCGTGGACGCCGAGGACGAGCCGGACACCTGTGAGACACCCCGTGAGCGGACACTGGGGGCGCTGGACGCGTACACCGCGATCGCCGAGTTCTCGACGGTCGGGGGAGCGGCGGGCGAGGGGCCGCTGCTGCTGCGGTCCGGCAGCAACTCCGCTACGGACGACGGCAGTTGACGCGAGGCCCGGTGGCGCCCCGGTCGGCCGGGCATGGAAAGACCCGGTTGCTGGCGACGGGGGATGCACCAGCAACCGGGCTATTGGAACGGTAACAAGAGATCGGCTCCAGGCAAATTCGATCTCTTGTTTTCATCGGGCTTTCGGACACCCGCTGATCGGCGTTTTCTGGCTCCGACTCACCTTGCGTGGAAGGGAGTTGTGAGCGGAGTCACGCCCGCCGTCCGCGCGGTCCGGCTGACCGACCGGTCAGCCGGACCCCGGGTCGTGCCCGTGTCTCAGCTGAGCGTCACCTGGCGGTTGGTGAGCCCGCCGCGCGCGCGACGCTCCTCGGCGGTGAGCGGGGCCTCGGTGGCGAGGGCCGCCGCGAGACGTTCCGCGAACTCGGTGGCCGGCTTCTCCACGTCGTCCGCGGAGACCCCGCTCGGCAGGTCCCAGACCGGCACCGTCAGGCCGTGCGCCCGGAAGGAGCCCACCAGGCGCGTGCCCTCACCGAGGCTGGAACGGCCCGCCGCGTGCAGCCGCGCGAGTGCGTCCAGAAGCCGCTCCTCCGGGTGCGGCATGACCCACCGCAGATGGTTCTTGTCCGGCGTCTCGCACCAGTACGCGGCGTCCACACCGGTCAGCTTCACGGTCGGGATCGCCGCCGCGTTGGCCCGCTCCAGGGAGGCGGCCACCTCCGGCGTGGCGTTCTCCGGGTCCGGAACCCAGAACTCGAAACCGTCGTGCACAACTGGCTCGAACGCGCCTTCGGCGTCGAGCAGATCCTGCATCCGGGGGCCGCCCGCGGGGGCACGCCTGGCCTGCACCGGAGTACCCGGGTCCGCCTCCAGGGCCCGCTGGAGCGTGTCCGCCAGGTCACGGCTGATGTCGCCGGACGGCGTGTCGTTCTGCAGGCCGAGGAGCACCGATCCGTCGTCCCGGCGCAGGGCGGGCCAGGCCATCGGCAGGACCGTGGCGAGAGTGACGGAGGGGACGCCGTCGGGCAGGCCGTCCTTCAACGTCAGCTCGACCGTGGCGGCCGGCACCAGCTCGCGCAGCGCCACCCAGTCGCACTCGCCCGGCAGGCCCTCGAAGGGGCGCTGCACCAGCTCGGTCACGGCATGCGCGGCGGCCCGGCCGTGACAGGCCTTGTAGCGGCGGCCGCTGCCGCAGGGGCAGGGCTCCCGGGCACCGACGACCGGAACGTCCACATCAGTGCCTGCGGCGCGGGCACCGCCCGTGGTCTGCGGCCTGCCGGCCTTCGTCTGGGGTCGCTTCTTGGCCATCTGGGTGTCTCCCGGGTACGGCTCGTCTGGTACGGCGGGAGCCTAGCCGCTCGTACCCGCGACCACGGGAACCTGTGGAGAACGCGGCGGTTGTCCCGACCGGGTGCCGGCCGGGACCTGCTGCGAGAGTGGCGCCGCCGCCCGAAGGCGGCGCGGCGAGCGGGGCCGCCTCCCACGCCTTCAGGCGGTGGGGAGCGGGCCGGGCGCCGCGCGGCGGGCGCCACTTCCGCGCAGGCCTAATCCAAGTCGTCGAACGCGTCGGCGAAGTCCAGTCCGGGCATCGACGCCACCGCGGGGGCCGCGACCCGGGAGGCGAAGTCGTCGCGCCGGCAGCCGGCGTCGGGGTCGTACACGTCCGCGTGGACCAGGACCCACACCGTGACCTCGCCGTGGACGTCGTCCCGCACGCCCCAGTCGTCGGACAGGGCCGTGATGATGTTCAGCCCGCGGCCGCCGTGCGCGGTGACGGAGGGGGTGGCCGGTGACGGACGGGTCGGACCGCCGCCGTCGGTCACCTCGACGACCAGCCGGCCGCCCGGATCGACCCGCCATGCGGCTCGGACGTCACCGTCCCCGGCGAAGGCGTCGCCCAGAGGTCTGCCGTGTTTGCACGCGTTGCTCAAAAGTTCGGAAAGGATCAGTACGGCATCATCGATGACCGCTTCCGGCACACCGCCCCTGCGCAATTGATCGCGCATGCGGTGTCTCGCCTCCCCCACGCCCGCAGGGCCATGGGGTACGGCCATGCTCGACGACGTGGGCACCTCCTGTGCCACCACCAACGCCACCCCCGAGACCTCCTTCGCCCCACGCCACGGTGTGGATGCCCCATTGGCCTGTACCGGAAACCGGCCAATCCATGTCCTCAGACGCATTTGCAACGATCGAATACGGAGCGAACACGCCGGAGCACTCCCCGTGAGCACATGGCTGAATTTCGTCGGAGTGGCCGATTTGGAGGATGCGGGAGGGTTGGCGTGGGGTCAAGGGGACGTGAGGTATCTGTGAGGTGTGAGTGATCTGTGGGGCGATTCAGGCCGCGCTTCGTCCCGCACGGCGTACGGCGGCGGGCTGTACGGCGACGGGCCGTACCGTGCCGTACCGTGCCGCGCCGTGCGGGGACGCGGGGAACGTCATCGGCCCAGCCGGTGCAGCACCGCGCGCGGCCGGTTGGTGATGATCGCGTCGACGCCCAGCTCGACACAGGCGTCCACGTCCTCCGGTTCGTTCACCGTCCATACGTGCACCCGGTGACCGGCCTCCTTCAGGCGCTCGACGTACAGCGGATGGTTGCGCACGATCCGGATCGAGGGACCCGCGATCCCCACCCCGACAGGCAGCCGTCCGTCGCGCAGCCTGGGTGAGACGAACTGCGTGAGATAGACCGTCGGCAGCGTCGGCGCCGCCGCGTGCACGCGGTGCAGCGAACGCGCCGAGAAGCTCATGACGCGCACCGGCGACTCGGCCGCCGAGGCCGGCGCGTCCAGGCCGAACCGCTTCAGGAGGGCCAGCAGCCGCTCCTCCACCTGCCCGGCCCAGCGCGTCGGATGCTTGGTCTCGATGGCCAGCTCCACCCGGCGGCCCGCGTCGGACACCAGCTCCAGCAGCCGCTCCAGCGTCAGGACGGACGTCTCCTCGCGGTCCTCGGGCCGGACCTCCCAGTCCGGGTCTTCCACGCGCGCGCGCCAGGCCTCGCGTGCCTCTCTGGTCTTCCAGGAGCCGAAGTCCAGCGCGGCGAGATCGGCGAGCTCCAGGGCGGAGACGGCACCGCGGCCGTTGGACGTACGGTTGACGCGTCGGTCGTGCACGCAGACGAGATGTCCGTCCGCGGTCAGCCGTACATCGCACTCGAGGGCGTCCGCACCGTCCTCGATCGCCTTCTTGTACGCGGCCAGGGTGTGCTCGGGGGCCTCCTCGGAGGCTCCGCGGTGAGCGACGACTTGAATGTGGTGCTGGCGTACGTGGGTCACCGCGTCATGGTGCCACCGGAACCATGTGAGAACAGTCTGAGATGTTTCGGGGATGCCTGCTTAGTGCACTAAACGTCCCTTATAAAGAATGCCCATGGACCCACAGGCACCGCTTATGGTGCTCTGACGGCCCGTGGGAAAAGCTGAGCAGTACAAAAGCACACGCACAGCTACCGCCGCGCCGGGTCGACGACAAGCGTGAACGGGCGAGACCTAGTGCGACCGACGACAACAGCCGTGGATCGAGGAGAAGAGCTGTGAGCACCGAGAACGAGGGCACCAACGAGGGCACCCCGGTACCCCCGGCGCCGTCCGCACCCCCCGTGCCGGTGGAGACTGCCTCGGCCGCCGCCCCGCAGACGCCCGCGCCGGACGCCGGCGCGCCCACCACACCCCTCTCGCAGACCCCGCCCGCCCCGGCGGGCGACTGGCCCCCGCCGACCGCACCCCAGGCCGCCCCCGCGGCGGCCGAGGGCGAGTGGCCTGCCCCCGCCGCTGGCGCCCCCGCCGTTCCGGCCGCCGCGCAGCACGCCCCGGCCGCCACCACGGCGGACGGCTGGCAGAACCCCCCGACCACTCCCCTCTACGCCGATGCCGGCGCCGGCACGCACGCGTACGGCGACGGCGGTGCCGCGGGAGCGGGCGGAGCCGGTGGCGTGGGCGGTGTCGGTGGCGCCGCCTGGGGCGCCTCCTACCAGCAGCCCGCGCCCAAGTCCGGCCGCGGCCGGGGCGGGCTGGTCGCCGCGGTCCTCGTCGCCGCGCTGGTCGCGGGCGGCCTGGGCGGCGGCCTCGGCTACACCCTCGCCAAGAACGACGACAACAGCGGTTCCACTACCGTCTCCGCCTCCACCAGCGGCGGCGCCGTCAAGCGGGACGCGGGCACCGTCGCCGGGGTCGCCGCGGCGGCCCTGCCCAGCACGGTCACCATCGAGGCCGAGTCCAGCAACGGCGAGGGCGGCACCGGCACCGGTTTCGTCTTCGACACCCAGGGCCACATCGTCACCAACAACCACGTCGTCGCCGACGCCGTCGACGGCGGCAAGGTGACGGCCACCTTCCCCGACGGCAAGAAGTACAACGCCGAGGTCGTCGGCCACGCCCAGGGCTACGACGTGGCGGTCATCAAGCTGAAGAACGCCCCGTCGGACCTCAAGCCGCTCACCCTGGGCGACTCGGACAAGGTGGCGGTCGGCGACTCGACGATCGCCATCGGCGCCCCCTTCGGCCTCTCCAACACGGTGACGACGGGCATCATCAGCGCGAAGAACCGCCCGGTGGCGTCCTCGGACGGCAGCGGCAGCTCCTCCTCCTACATGAGCGCCCTGCAGACTGACGCGTCGATCAACCCGGGCAACTCCGGCGGCCCGCTCCTCGACGCCCAGGGCAATGTGATCGGCATCAACTCCGCGATCCAGTCCACGGGCAGCGGCGGCCTGGGCGGCACCTCGCAGTCCGGCTCGATCGGCCTCGGCTTCGCCATCCCGATCAACCAGGCCAAGTACGTCGCCCAGCAGCTGATCAAGACCGGTGAGCCGGTGTACGCGAAGATCGGCGCGTCCGTCTCCCTGGAGGACTCCTCGGGCGGCGCGAAGATCACCGACCAGGGCTCGGGCGGCTCCTCCGCGGTCGAGTCGGGCGGCCCCGCCGACAAGGCCGGCCTCAAGCCCGGCGACGTCATCACCAAGCTCGACGACACCGTGATCGACTCCGGCCCCACCCTCATCGGCGAGATCTGGACCCACCAGCCCGGCGACAAGGTGACCATCACCTACGAGCGCGACGGCAAGACCCACACCGTCGAGCTCGCCCTCGGCTCCCGCACCGGCGACAACTGACCCGCACACGCGCCTGCCCACCCGTTACTCTTATCCCCGCGCCGCCGATCATCGGCGGCGCGGGGAGACGTGCCCGAGCGGCCTAAGGGAACGGTCTTGAAAACCGTCGTGGCAGCGATGTCACCGTGGGTTCAAATCCCACCGTCTCCGCATGTGAACGGCCCCTGACCAGGTCATCCGGTCAGGGGCCGTTGTGTTCGGCGCTACCCGCACCTACCCGTCGTTCCCCGGTTCTTCTGGCAGCCGGGGCGACGGCAAACGCGACACAGGGTCGATCATCACGCTTCTCGAAGCCGCGCCGGCCCTCGTGCTGTTCACCGATGCCATGACGGTCCGCAGACACGACCTCGCGGTCGGCGGCTTTCTGCCGACCTGTCTGCCGGGTATCGGCCTGCCGCTGAGCATCGGAGCGGGCTCGCTGCTCGCCTGGCCGTTGCTGCCGGGGCCGACAGGCGGCGCACGTCGATCGGAAGCCGGTGGCCTGCGTCCGCGGTCCCGCCGGTCTCTGCATGCCCGCTGAGGGCGGGGCGGGCCGTTCGTATCCGGAGCGGACGGCGATCACCTCCTGACGGGACCCGGCTGTGCGTACCACCGCCCGGCGCGTTCGGGGTCCCGCTCCGGTACCCCGAACCGCCGGCCGGGATGCGCTGGGGTCCGCCTCGTTGGATGGTGAAGTCATGAACCATGACCGTCAGTCCCAGCGAACGATCGAGATCAACACCCGGCTCGTGACGACCGGTGTCGTGCTCACCGCGGCCGGTGCCGTGGTGGCATGGGCCGGCATGGCCATCGCGGCCGCCGCCGTGGCCGCGGCCGGGCGGCGCCTGATCCGCGATATGGACGTGCCCCCGACCCAACAGGCGGCCATGAAGTGGCGGCGGGCCAAGGAGGCGTCCCGAGCGGGCATGCAGGCGTGGCAGTCCACGTCCGACGCCCAGGGCTGATCATCCGCCCGCCAGGTCCGACGAAGCGCCCCGGTACCCGCGGCACCGGACGCGTTCGGCCGAGGTCGGCCGAGGCCGGCTGAACGGGCTCAGCCGCCCCGGACCTCCGGCGCCGTGAACCGCGTCCTCGCGATCGCCAGCAGTTCGGTGGCGGTGCTGCTGCCGTCGACCGGAGCGGGGGTGTTCATCAGCCAGGCGGCGGTGCCGGCCTCCGTCGCGGGAGGAATGACGAGCAAGGTGCGAAACCCCTCGCGATAGGAGCAGAGCAGGATCTCGTTCTGCTCGTGACCGGACACGAACCACCCCACGGTCACGAAGTGCGCGCCCACGGCGACATGGTGCGGGACATCGGGCCACAGCTCGATGCCCAGGGTGACCCGGGTGAAGCTGTCTGACCCGTCCATCGCCTCGATGAGCAGGGGCAGTTCGTCGACGAGCTCGTGGGAGTACGGCCACCAGGCGCCGTCGAGTCCCCCAGGGACGGCTTCGTACGGCGCCGACGAAAACCGGACCGGCAGCGGGAAGGGGCGCATCGCGGTGGTCGCGGAATGATCGACAGTCGGTTCCATGACGTGGACCCGCCTCCAGGCACGGTGTCACCGGCCTGGCATCGTCGTTCACCGAGAACGGCGTCAGCACGGACACCGGCGCACGCAATGCCCTCGGTGACCTCAGCCTACTCCCCAGGCACCCGCCGCTGTCCGGCTCGCATGGTGCGAGCCGGTTTCGACGGCGCCTCGGCGGTCCCGCGCCGAGAACAGGCCCGGCGCCGGTGTTCACCGCGGTTCCCCGGCGGGTCGGGCACGGACGGGGACACGACCTCCTGGTCCGGAGCGATGGCTCAGCTTTCGGGGTCGTACATGATCTCGCGCACCTCCTGTGCGCACCGGCACGCCTCGGCGATCTTCGCAGCCCACATCAGCGCGTCCTCGCGCGAGGGGACCTCGATGATCGAGAAGCCGCCGACGACCGCCTTGGTCTCGGGGAACGGTCCGTCCGTGACCGTGCCGTCGGTGGCCACGATGCTCGCCCGCTGACGCTCCACTCCGGCGCCGAAGATCCAGACACCTGCCTCCTTGGCCTCCTGGACCACCCGGTGGGCTGCCTCGTCGACCGCCGGGAGGTCGTCCTCGGGGAAGTTCATCGATCCGTCGTCGAACGAGATCAGGTATCGCGCCATCGTTTTCGCCTCCTTGTCCGGCGACCACCTGGCCGCCTCGTCACTGCTCCCGATCAGACGGACTTCGCGTCAGGTTCTCATCGGTCGTCTCGCCCCTGCTTCAACGAGAGGTCGGCGGCGTGGCTTTGGGCGGGAGCCGTTTCGGGGCGGGTGCGGCGGATGGGGCCGGGGTGTGGTCCCGCTGGTCGCGCAGGTGGAGGCCGGTCACGGGCTTCAGCAGCCGCCGGACGCGGTGGCGGGGGCGCCGACGCCGATCCGGAGGGTGGTGGGGGCCGCACAGCACCCGCCGGACCGCTCGGCGTCGTCCGGTTCGTCGAAGAGACCCGCGCCGCCGCAGACTCCCGTTTCCGGGAGGGTGAGCTCGACGCGGTCGGCGGATTCCGGGTCGCCCGCGATGGCGGAGGCGACGGAGCGGACCTGCTCGTAGCCGGTCATCGCCAGGAACGTCGGGGCGCGGCCGTAGGACTTCATCCCGACCAGGTAGATGCCCTGCTCAGGGTGGGAGAGCTCGCGGTGGCCGTGCGGGCGGACGGTGCCGCACGAGTGCTGGTTGGGGTCGATCAGCGGCGCCAGCCCGACCGGGGCCTGGAGGCGCTCGTCGAGGTGGAGACGGACCTCCGACAGGAAGGACAGGTCCGGGCGGAACCCGGTCAGCACGATGACCTCGTCCACGGGCTCCAGCCGCCGGCCGTCCTCGGCGACCAGGACCACCCGGCCGCTGCCGTCGCGCTCGATCGCCTCGGTACGGAAGCCCGTGACCGCGTCGGCGTGCCCGTCGTCGACCGCCGCCTTCGCCGCCAGGCCCAGGGCACCGCGGGCGGGAAGCTGGTCGGCCGTACCGCCGCCGAAGGTGGAACCGGAGATGCCACGGCGCAGGATCCACACCGCCTTCGTGCCGGCGCCGTCCTCGGCCCCGGCGAGGTCGGCGAGGTGGGCGAGCGCGGTGAAGGCGGAGGCGCCGGAGCCGATGACGGCGGTTCGCCTGCCGGCGTGGCGGGCCCGGACGGCGGGGTCCCTGAGGTCGGGGACGCGGTAGGTGACGCGGTCGGCCGCCGACTTCTCGCCGAGTGCCGCAAGCCCGCTCGCACCGGCCGGGGAGGGCGTGGTCCAGGTGCCGGACGCGTCGATCACCGCACGGGCGAAGATCCGTTCCTCGCGGCCGTCGGCGTGGTGGACGTGCACGACGAAGGGCTGGGTCTCGCGGTCGGCGTCGACGATGCGGTCGCGGCCGGTGCGGGACACGCCCGTGACGGTCGCGCCGAAGCGGACGCGCTCCCCGAGGAAGCCGGCGAGAGGCTCGAGGTACTGCGCCGCCCAGTCACCGCCGGACGGGTACGTCGCCGGGTCGGGCTTGGTCCAGCCGGTTGGCGCGAGCAGCTTCTCGGCGACCGGGTCGACCACCTCGCCCCAGGGGGAGAACAGCCTTACGTGCGACCACTCCCGCACCGCCGCCCCGGCGGCCGGTCCGGTCTCCAGGACCAGGGGCTCCAGGCCCTGGTCGACGAGGTGGGCGGCAGCGGCGAGACCGGCGGGACCAGCTCCGACCACGACGACAGGCAGCTCGGCAGGGGCAGGCGCGTTCACGGCGACTCCTTGCTTGTTTTGATATTTGTCAATGTCTTGCGCGGCCCAGCATGGCACTTGTATCGATGGGCGTCAACATAGACATTTGTCGAATCGGCGGCCGGTGTGGCGCGTCGGCATAGTGCGGAGCGGAGGCTCGCCGCCGATCTTGCGCCCCCTCGGGCGGCCCTCCCTCTCTGGATCGACATGTGTCAACATAGACGTATGTCGAACATCAAGGCGTTGCCGCTGCTGGACCCCGAGGTCGCCGAGGGTGCGGTGCCGTGCTGCCCGCCGCTCACCGAGCGCCCTCTGACGGCCGAAGAGGCCGAGCGGACTGCCGCGATGTTCAAGGCCCTCGGCGACCCCGTCCGCTTGCGGCTGTTCTCTCTGGTCGCCTCGCACGAGGGCGGCGAGGCCTGCGTGTGCGACATCTCCGACGTCGGCGTCTCCCAGCCGACCGTCTCCCACCACCTGAAGAAGCTCAGGGAGGCTGGTCTCCTCACCTCCGAGCGGCGCGGCACGTGGGTGTACTACCGGGTGGAGCCGTCGGTCGTGGCGGCGATGGGTCAGATGCTCGGCGCCATCGTCTGAGCCGGCCGACGGAAGCGGGTGTGTCCGATGGACGAGTCGGTGGACCGCCGAGCCATCCACGAGCAGCTGGAGTACGCCCGTACGACGTTCCACCGGCTCCTCGACGGCGCCACCGAGGCCGACCTGCGCCGGCCCACTGCCGGCACCCGCTGGACCAACGAGCAGTTGTTGTTCCACATGCTCTTCGGGTACGTCCTGATCCGGCCCTTGCTGGCGCTGCTGCGGATTTTCGGGAGGCTGCCCCGACGTGTCGGCCGGACCTTCGCCCGGCTTCTCGACGCCGGGACCCGCCCCTTCGATGTCGTCAACTACCTGGGCCCGCTCGGCGGCGCGAAGGTCCTCGGTCGCCGCGGGATGGGAACGGCCTTCGACCGCGTGATCGCGGATCTGCACCGCCGCCTGGACGCCGAGCGGGAGTCCGATCTCGCCGTCGCCATGCATTACCCGACCCGCTGGGACCCCTTCTTCCGGGACGTCATGACCGTCTCGGACCTCTACCGCTACCCGACCCGGCACTTCGACTTCCATCGTCGGCAGCTCACGCTGACCGCTGACGGCCCGTAGGACGCGAGGTGGGAGCCGGCGTCCGGCCGGGCCGGGCTGCTGCCGATCTTCGCCACCCGCGTCCCGCGGGTCATTCGGACGGTCGGCCGCGCATGAAGATGAGCGCGACCAGGGCCAGTCCGACCACCGCGCCGACGAACTGCATGCCGATGAATCCCGCGACGGAGCCTGGCGCGATACCGGCGAAGGTGTCGGTGAAGGCGCGGCCGATGGTCACCGCCGGGTTGGCGAAGGACGTGGACGAGGTGAACCAGTAGGCGGCGCCGATGTACGACGCCACCGCGACGGGGGCGAAGCGCAGGCGGTCGGTGCGGGCCAGGCCGAAGATCAGCAGGATCAGGCCGGCGGTGGCGACGGTCTCGCCGAGCAGGAGGTTGCCCGCCGAGCGGTCGTGGGTGGACCACTTCACCAGCGGTTCGCCGAACATCGCGTCCGCGAGGACCGCGCCCGCGACCGCCCCGGCGATCTGGGCGGGGACGTACGCGGCCGCCTCGCGCAGTGTGACTCCGGCGCCGCCCCGGCGGGCGGTGAACCACTCCGCGAGCGTGACGGCCGGGTTGAAGTGGGCGCCGGAGACCGGCCCGAGGAGGGTGATCAGGACGCCCAGGCCGAAGACCGTGGCGGTGGAGTTGGCGAGCAGCTGCAGGCCGACGTCCTCGGTCAGCTCGGTGGCCTGGATGCCGGAGCCGACCACGACCGCCACCAGGGCTGCGGTGCCGACCAGTTCGGCCGCCACCCGTGCGACCAGGGGCGGTGACGGGGACGGAGTGGCGCCCGGTGCGGGCTGAGGCGTTGTCGCCGGGGTCGCCTCGGGCTTCCCGGATCTGTCGTGCTCGGTGGTCTCGGTGGCGGTCAACAGGTCTCCTCGGTGCGGGTCGCCGATGCGGCGGGGATCAGGGGCAGGACCGCTTGACGTTGTTCTCGGCGGTGGTGCGCGCGGTCTCCGCCAGGTCGGCGAACTGGCCCGCGAGGGTGGCGATGACGTCGGGCCTGAGCCGGTAGTAGGTGAACCGGCCGCACGGCTCGGTCTCCACGACCCCGGCCTCGCGCAGCACCTTCAGGTGGTTGGAGAGGTTGGTCTGCCGGGCCCCCGTCTCCTCGATCAGGTGCGTGCTGCAGAGCGTCTCCCTGGCCAGCAGGGTGACGATCCGGAGCCGGAGCGGGTCCGCGAGGACCCGCAGCAGATCAGTGTCGACTGACATCATCATGGGCTGATACTGTCACATCACTCCGGGCTGATACCCGTCTGAGGTGATCCTCCTGCTCCGCTGACGAAGGAAGAACCGATGTCCTCCAGCCCGCTCGCCTCCGTGCTGTTCGTCTGCGTCCACAACGCCGGGCGTTCGCAGATGGCCGCCGGGTTCCTCGCCCACCTCGCGGGCGACCGGATCGAGGTCCGCTCCGCCGGTTCCGTCCCGGGCGACCGGGTCAACCCCGCCGCGGTCGAGGCCATGCGGGAGGCCGGGGTCGACATCTCCGGGGCCCGGCCGAAGGTCCTCACCACCGACGCCGTCCAGGCGTCCGACTACGTGATCACCATGGGCTGCGGCGACGCCTGCCCGGTCTTCCCCGGCAAGAAGTACCTCGACTGGGCCCTGGAGGACCCGGCGGGCAAGGGCGTCGAGGCCGTCCGTCCGATCCGCGACGAGATCAGGACCCGTATCGAGGCACTGATCGCCGAGATCGACGCCCGGCGCGGCGTCTGACCCCCGCGACCGGTACGGGCGGGCGCGAGGGCAGCGACCCGGACCTCGGCGGCGGCGGTCAGTGAGGGGTTCCCGGGGCGAGCAGGCGCCGTAGTGCCGTCGGGGTGTGACCCAGGTACTGGCGTACGGTCCGGCTCAGGTGCGCCTGGTCGGCGAAGCCGAGGTCCGCGGCGAGGGCGCTGAGGCTGTCCTCGCCCTCCTCCAGGCGGTCGAGGGCGCGGCCGACGCGGACGCGGTTGCGGTAGTGGGTCAGCGAGACTCCCAGCGCGCGGCCGAAGGACCGGCTCAGGCGGTAGGGCGAGACGCCCAGCGCCTCAGCGAGCGGGAACAGCCCGGCGGAGGCGGGGTGGTCTTCGGCGATCGCCCGGCGGGCCGCCGCGACGAGAGCCGCGTCGCCCGCCGGGGCCGGCGCGCCGAGCGGTGCGGGCCCGCAGACGGCCTGGCTGACGGCGGCGGCGAGGAGTCCGAGCAGTTCTTCCGCCAGCGCGTAGTCGATGTCCCCGGCCCGGGCGGTCGCCAGAAGCCGGCGATGGGTGAGGTCGAGGCGGGCGTCGACGTACACGCCCCGGGCGGCCGGGCGGGCGGCGTCGCCGGCCATGGTGTGCCAGAGAGCCGGCGTCAGGCTGACGGAGGTGCACTCGTCGCCCCCGGCGGGATGGGCGAAGCGCTCCTCCTCGCCCGGCACGCCGACATAGGCCGTGGTCGCGTCGATGTCCGCGTCCGCTCCGGCCGCGCGCCTGCGGAACCGGCCGCGGCGCACGAGCACCACCCGGTAGTCCTCCCGTACTTCGGTCTCCGACCAGCGCGGGTGGTCGCCCCGGCAGGTCACGGCCGTGACACTGAAGTCGGGCCGGGTGGCGAGAGCGGTCGCTGCGAGCACCTTTCGCACGCTACGCCGGGGGTCTGACAGTCACCGCGCAAGGATGTTCAAGACGGGCCCCACCGCCACGGGCAAGCTGGTCATGAAGCCACTACGGCAGGACAACAGCACTCACACGAAGGGGTCTTCGGCATGCCCGCTCTCACGGAGTTCACCGCCGTCGTCATCGACTGCGCCGATCCGGCCGCGCTCGCCGAGTTCTACAGGAAGGCCACCGGCTGGGACATCACCTACAGCGACCAGGACTACGTCTTCCTGGGCGGCGGCGGCGCCGGCGGCCGTACCCAGATCGCCTTCCAGCGCGTCGCGGGCTACCAGGCGCCGGGCTGGCCCGACGCCCGCAAGCACATGCACCTCGACTTCACCGTCGCCGACCTGGAGACCGCCGCCGCCGAACTGCTCGCCATCGGGGCGGCGAAGCCCGAGTTCCAGCCCGGCGAGGGCAGGTGGGTGGTGCTCACCGACCCCGAGGGCCACCCGTTCTGCATCACCACCAGCGGCTGACGACCCGGCGAAGGGGGCGACGGACAGGGCGTGCGGCCACGGGAGTTCCTGACCGGGAGCGCGCCCGAGCGCGTCCGGGCGGCGGTCCGTGACGCCGGCGCGGTGCACCGGAGCGTGGTCCCCGGGCCGTCACGAACCGGGGGAGCCGCGGAGGGCGGGCGCACGTTCCCCGCCTGCTCCCCCCAGGGCCTCCCCCCGGCCCGCGGAGGTCCCGTCACACCCGTCCCCGCCCGGTGACGGCTTTGTCCCGGCTGTGTGACGCAAGGGCTTGCCGTGATGTGGTGCGGTGCGGTGCGTTGTTACGGTCCCGCCACCGGGTGCGGCCGAGTGGGCCGCCCGTGACCAGGGGGGACGTCCCGTATGAAGGCCAACCGGCTCAGACCTGTCGTCATCGCGCTCGCGGCCGTCACGCTGACCGCCGTGCTCACCGGATGTGAGAAGGGCGGTTCCGCCGCCGGTTCCGCCAGTGGCTCGACCGCCGGCTCCGCCGCCGGTTCCGCCGCGGGGGCCGGCGCCGGTGCGTCCGCCAAGCCCGCCGCGTCCACCGCCGCCGCCACGCCCGCCGAGGCCACGCCTTCCGCCGTCCCGTCCGCCGCCAAGAAGCCTTCCGCCGCGCCCCCCGCCTCGTCCGCCGCCACCGCCGCAGGCTGCTCCGACGAGCCCCCCACCCCCGACGAGGTCGACCCCGACGAGCTCGCCCTCTTCCGGATCGAGGAGATCGACGGCATCACCGACAAGGTGAACCTCGTCATCCAGCACGGCGTCTGGGGCTGCCCGGGCAAGGACACCGACGGTGCCCCCTTCGTCGTCACCGGCGAGGACAGCCGCTGGGCGATGGACCAGGCCGCGTACGTCACCGCCGTCACCCCGATCACCGACAGCACCGAGAACCAGCGCATCGGCGTGCAGGAACTGATCGACTGGGTCGACGCCCACCCGGACTCCGGTCTGGTGTTCCGGTACGAGACCGGTGACGACGGTGCCATCCACCGGCTGGAGCAGGTCTTCACGCCGTAGGACCGGCCATGCGGGCCGCCGACGCGATCGTCGAGCGGGCCTCGCGATCCGTCAGGCCGGTGCGGACCGCGGCCGCGACGAGCGCGTCGGCGAGCGCTTCGCCGATGCCGTCCTCGTAGGCCCGGCAGGCCGCCCAGAACAGCCGGGTGTTGCGCTGGCCCTCGTGGGCCGCGAGGACGAACTGGACCAGGCCCCGGCCGTGCGCACCGCCCGCCCCGCCCCCGGCTCCCGCTCCCGGTGTGCGGGGCGGGGGCAGCAGGAGGCGCAGGAGGGCGCGGGGGCAGGGGGCGGGGGCGAGGTGGGCCGTGCCGGGCGCCGTGGTGTAGACGCCGTGGGCGGTGCGGGAGCCCGGGCCGACCAGGTAGCCGCCGGCGCCCCGGATGTCGATCCCGGGGGCGAGGCGGCCGGCCGAGTTGGGGACGACGACGTCCGGCGGGCCGGTGAGCCAGAGGTGACGGCCGCCCGAGGGGGTGATG
This sequence comes from Streptomyces sp. NPDC000345, assembly GCF_042898825.1. NCBI lineage: Bacteria > Bacillati > Actinomycetota > Actinomycetes > Kitasatosporales > Streptomycetaceae > Streptomyces > Streptomyces sp. NPDC000345. The sequence goes on along the minus strand of NZ_JBIAZE010000009.1, from coordinate 165,240 downwards.
ACCACGATGGTGGGCGGGATGGTGAACAGGTGGCGCAGGGCCAGTGCGCGCAGGGCGCCCGTGGAGTCCGTGCCCGACTTGGTGTCGAGGTCGACGCCGATCAGATGGTGCGGGGGCAGGCCGCAGGCGATGCCGTAGCCGGTGGCCCAGGGTGCGGCGGCGAAGAGTTCGCGGATGCGGGCGGGGTCCGTCGAGGCGTCGTACACGCCGTGGCCGAAGCGGCCGCACTCGCCGTGGCAGGGCGGTTGCGCCGGGGCGGGGGCGTCGCGGTGGGGGGAGCGCAGGGCCGGGAGCTTCGTGCGGGACAGGGGGATGACGGCCAGGCCGCGTTCGGCGGCCGACAGGGCATGGGCGAGGGCCAGGGTGCCGGCCTGCCGGGGGTGCCGGTCCGGGTGCCGGGTGCTGTGCCGGTCGGAGGTGGCCATGCTTCCAGTGTCGTACTGGTGTTCGAGAAAGGAAAGGGGGGAGCGGAGGGCGACACGCCGACGGGCGGCGACCGGCCGGACATCTGACGGAACGCTTCAGCCCGTGTGGGTCTGCGGGGCGGGTGTCCGGTCCGCCGGGAGTCATGGCGTCCCGGGCAGGAAAAGCCGGGATCCGGGTTTATCGACTTGTCATCACGCTTGCGTGCTAATCGGGGCTTCCGGGGCGGTTCGCCTGGGATCCGGTGGGCAACTCTGGTCTCGCGACGTCGTCACCGCACCGGGCCGGCCGGCCGGCCGCCCTGGTGGAAGCCGTGGTTCAGGGCTTCTCAGCGCGTATCCCGATGGTTCTGGAGGACCAACATGGCAAGCATCCGTACCGCCCGCGTCATCACCGCCGTCTCCGCCCTTCCGCTGGCAGCCGCCCTCTTCACCGGCGTCGCGGCGGCGGACAACGGCGGCGCCGCGGACGACGGATCGAACGCGGGTGTCGCGAGCGTCGTGGGCAGCGGCGTCGGGCGCGACAACAGCGGCAACTCCTCGACCACCCAGCAGAACGCCGTCGGCTCGGGCGCCTCGAACCAGAGCAACACCGCGCAGGTCAAGGGCTCCGCGTTCACGGCCGTCAACCAGGGCAACAGCAACACGGCGGTCTCCTTCTCGCCGCTGTGGTGGTGAGCTGAGGAGGCCGGGGTCTCGGCCCCCGGCCTCCTCCCGGGTGTGCTCCGTGGGGGTGGAACGGCGTCCGCGCGGCGGTGCTTCGGTGCCGCCGCGCGGACGTGTTCGCGTGACCTTGACAGTTCCCGCCGTCTGACGGACAGTCAGAAACCTGCCCGGGCCGTGGTATCGGCGCATCGGAGGGAGCGGCGACGTGGACGACGACGGGCTCTACTCACGCCTGAAGGCCTACGAGGGCCGGCCCGCCGCCGTCTCCGGCACCGGCCGCGACCCCGTCAACGCGCCCATGATCCGGCACTGGTGCGAGGCCATGGGCGACCGGAACCCCGCGTACACCGGACCCGGCGCGATCGCCCCGCCCACCATGCTCCAGGCGTGGACCATGGGCGGCCTCGGCGGCCACCCGGGCCGCGCCCGGCCCTACGAGGAACTGCTCGCCCTCCTCGACGAGGCGGGCTGCACGGCCGTCGTCGCCACCGACTGCGAGCAGGAGTACCTGCGCCCCCTCCGGCCCGGCGACGAGGTCACCTTCGACACGGTGATCGAGTCGGTGTCGGAACGGAAGACCACCAAGCTGGGCGCCGGGTACTTCATCACCACCCGGACCGACGTCAGGGCCGGCCCCGACCTGGCCGGCACCCACCGCTTCCGCATCCTCAAGTACGCCCCCGCCCGGGGGAGAACGGCACCGCGGGAACGCCGGCCCCGCCCCGTCGTCAACCGCGACAACGCCGGCTTCTGGGAGGGCGTACGCGAGCACCGGCTCCTCCTCCAGCGCTGCACCGCCTGCGCCGGCCTCCGCTTCCCGTGGCTGCCCGGCTGCCACGCCTGCGGCTGCCCGGAGTGGGACACCGTCGAGGCGGCCGGCGAGGGGACCGTCTTCTCGTACGTCGTCCTGCACCATCCGCCGTTCCCGGCGTTCGAACCCCCGTACGCGATCGGGCTGATCGAGCTGGCCGAAGGGGTGCGCGTCGTGAGCAACGTGGTCGGGGTGCCGTACGACAAGGTGCGGATCGGGATGCCGGTACGGCTCGAGTTCCGGCGCTACGACGACGAGCTGACGCTGCCCGTGTTCCGGGGGGTGACGGTGTGAGAGCGGGTGAGGTGCTGCCGCCCCTGGAGATCGAGATCACCCGGACCCTGATCGTCGCCGGCGCGCTGGCCTCGCGCGACTACCAGGACGTGCACCACGACCCCGAGGCGGCCCGCGCGAAGGGCTCCCCGGACGTCTTCATGAACATCCTCACCACCAACGGCCTGGTCGGCCGCTATCTCACCGACCACTTCGGGCCCACGGCGGTGCTCCGCAGGGTCGCCATCCGGCTCGGGGCGCCCAACCACCCGGGCGACACGCTGGTGCTGAGGGGCACGGTCGAGGAGGTCGAAGGGGACACGGCCGTGGTCAGGGTGACCGGCGACAACGGCATCGGCCGGCATGTCACCGGCACGGTGACGGTCACGGTCCCGGTCCCGGAAGGGGGTGCGCGGTGAGCGTACGGACGCGGGACTCGCTCGGCGGACGGGCCGCGATCGCCGGGATCGGGGCCACGGAGTTCTCCAAGGACTCGGGCCGCAGCGAGCTGCGCCTGGCGGCGGAGGCGGTGCGGGCCGCGCTCGACGACGCCGGGCTCACTGCGGCGGACGTGGACGGTCTGGTGACGTTCACCATGGACACCAGCCCGGAGATCACCGTGGCGCAGGCCTGCGGGATGGGGGAGCTGTCCTTCTTCTCCCGGGTCCACTACGGCGGCGGGGCGGCCTGCGCGACCGTGCAGCAGGCGGCGCTCGCGATCGCCGCGGGCGTGGCCGAGGTGGTGGTCTGCTACCGCGCCTTCAACGAACGCTCGGGCCGCCGCTTCGGCTCGGGCGTCAGGCAGCGCGAACCCTCGGCGGAGGGGGCGGCGCTGGGCTGGGTGATGCCGTTCGGGCTGCTCACCCCGGCCTCGTGGGTGGCCATGGCGGCGCAGCGGTATCTGCACACCTACGGGCTGACCCCCGAGGAGGCCTTCGGCCCGGTCGCCGTCACGGCGCGCCGGCACGCGGCGGCGAACCCGGCGGCGTACTTCCACGGCCGCCCGATCACCCTGGCCGACCACGCGGCCTCCCGCTGGATCGCCGAACCGCTCCGGCTGCTGGACTGCTGCCAGGAGACGGACGGCGGCCAGGCCCTCGTCGTCACCTCGGTGGAACGGGCCCGCGACCTGCCGCACCCGCCCGCCGTGGTGGCCGCGGCCGCGCAGGGCTCCGGCCGGGCCCAGGAGCAGATGACCAGCTTCTACCGCGACGACCTGACCGGCCTGCCGGAGACGGCGGTGGTCGCCCGCCGGCTCTGGCGCACGTCCGGGCTGGCGCCCGCCGACATCGACGTGGGCGTCGTGTACGACCACTTCACCCCGTTCGTGCTGATGCAGCTGGAGGAGTTCGGCTTCTGCGCGCCCGGCGAGGCGGCCGCCTTCGTCGCGGAGGACCGGCTGCCGCTCAACACCCACGGCGGGCAGCTGGGGGAGGCGTACCTCCACGGGATGAACGGCATCGCGGAAGCCGTACGGCAGCTGCGCGGCACCTCCGTCAACCAGGTGCCGGGCGCGGAGCGGACCCTGGTGACGGCGGGGACGGGAGTGCCGACCTCGGGCCTGGTCCTGACCGCCGACCGCTGAGCCCGCCCTGAGCGCCCTCAGGGTCGTCCCGGAGGAGAGGCCCCCCTTCCGTCCACCTTCAGGAGGTGGAGCGGGCACCACCCCTACAACCTGAGGGGGACTCGTCTTCGGCACCTGCGGGCGATCCGCCCGAGCGGGGTCCGCTCCTAGCGTGGAGCCATGACCACACCCGTCTGCACCAGCGCCTCGCACGGCAAGAGGCGGTCATCTCCTTACCCGTCCTTCGCGTCGTACGTCAGAGCCCGGCAGCCGGTGCTGCTGCGCACCGCCCGGTCGCTGACGGCGAACCCGAGCGACGCCGAGGACCTGCTGCAGACCGCGCTCACCAAGACCTACGTCGCGTGGGAGCGGATCGAGGACCACCGGGCGCTCGACGGTTACGTCCGCCGGGCCCTGGTGAACACGCGCACCTCGCAGTGGCGCAAGCGCAAGGTCGACGAGTACGTCTGCGAGGAACTGCCGGAACCGGAGCCCGCGTCCGGCGAGGACGACCAGGCCGAGCGGCAGGCGCTGCGCGACGCGATGTGGCGGGCGATCATGAAGCTGCCCGACCGGCAGCGGGCGATGGTCGTCCTCAGGTACTACGAGGATCTCAGTGAGGTCCAGACGGCCGAGGTGCTCGGCGTCTCCGTGGGGACGGTGAAATCGGCGGTCTCGCGGGCCCTCGGCAAGCTCCGCGAGGACCCTGAGCTGGGACTTGTGCGATAGCGGGCCGACATGGTGTTTTGACCCGGGCTTTGTCGTGACGTGATCGATCGTCGTTACCTAGTGACATACCGCGCGGTATGTGCGCAGAATCAGCGCAACCGTTACCACCGCGTAGGCAATGTCGCCGCCCTGGGAGGACGCCGTGCTGAGCACCATGCAGGACGTACCGCTGCTGATCTCGAGGATCCTGACCCACGGGGCGAGGATCCACGGCTCGTCGCAGGTGACCACCTGGACGGGCGAGGGCGCACCGCAGCGCCGCTCCTTCGCCGAGATCGGCGCCCGCGCCGCCCAGCTGGCCCACGCCCTGCGCGAGGACCTCGGAGTCCAGGGCGACGACCGGGTCGCCACCCTCATGTGGAACAACGGCGAGCACGTCGAGGCGTACTTCGCCATCCCCTCCATGGGCGCGGTCCTGCACACCCTGAACCTGCGGCTGCCCGCCGAGCAGCTGGCCTGGATCGTCAACCACGCCGCCGACAAGGTCGTCCTCGCCAACGGCTCCCTGCTGCCGCTGCTCGCCCCGCTGCTCCCGCACCTGAAGTCGGTCGAGCACGTGGTCGTGTCCGGCCCCGGTGACCGCTCCCTCCTCGCGGACGCCCGTGCCCAGGTCCACGAGTACGAGGACCTGATCGCCGGGAAGCCCACCGACTACGACTGGCCCGAGCTGGACGAACGCTCCGCCGCCTCCATGTGCTACACCTCCGGCACCACGGGCGACCCCAAGGGCGTGGTCTACAGCCACCGCTCGATCTACCTGCACTCCATGCAGGTCAACATGGCCCAGTCGATGGGCCTGACCGACCAGGACACCTCGCTCATCGTGGTCCCGCAGTTCCATGTGAACGCGTGGGGTCTGCCGCACGCCACCTTCATGACCGGCGTCAACATGCTGATGCCGGACCGCTTCCTGCAGCCCGGACCGCTCGCCGAGATGATCGAGTCGGAGAAGCCGACGCACGCGGCCGCGGTCCCCACCATCTGGCAGGGCCTGCTCGCCGAGCTGACCGCCAAGCCCCGGGACGTCTCCTCCCTCGGCAACGTCACCATCGGCGGCGCGGCCTGTCCGCCCTCCCTCATGACGGCCTTCGACGACCTCGGCATGCGGGTCTTCCATGCCTGGGGCATGACGGAGACCTCTCCGCTCGGCACCATCGCCCGGCCGCCGGCCCATGTCGTCGGCACCGACCAGGAGTTCGCCTACCGCCTCACCCAGGGCCGCTTCCCGGCCGGTGTCGAGGGCCGTCTCACCGGCCCCGGCGGCGAACGCCTCCCCTGGGACGGCGAGTCCGCGGGCGAGCTGGAGGTGCGCGGCCCCTGGATCGCCGGCGCCTACTACAACGGCCCCGACGCCGAACCCCTCCGCCCCGCCGACAAGTTCAGCGAGGACGGCTGGCTGAAGACGGGCGACGTCGGCACGATCAGCCCCGACGGCTTCCTCACCCTCACCGACCGCGCCAAGGACGTCATCAAGTCCGGTGGCGAGTGGATCTCGTCGGTGGAGCTGGAGAACGCGCTGATGTCCCACCCGGACGTCGCCGAGGCGGCCGTCGTCGCCGTCCCCGACGACCGGTGGGGCGAGCGCCCGCTGGCCACGGTCGTCCTCCGGGAGGGCGCCACCGCCGACTTCGAGACCCTGCGCGCCTTCCTCGCCGAGGAGGGGAAGATCGCCAAGTGGCAGCTCCCCGAGCGCTGGACGATCGTCGAGGCGGTGCCGAAGACCAGCGTGGGCAAGTTCGACAAGAAGGTGCTGCGCCGCCAGTACGCGGAGGGCGAGCTGGACATCACCCGGCTCTGAGAGTCCCCCGGCTGAGAGCCCCCCGGCTCCGGGCGTCACCCGGCTTGAGGCGTCACCCGGCATGAGAGCCGCCGGGCTTGAGGCGTCACCCGGCTTGAGAGCCGCCGGGCTCTGAGTACCGTTCCGGTGTGCGCCGGGCAGGTCACCTCGCGGCACCTGCCCGGCGTGCTCCGGCGTCACGGCCGTACCCCCGCGGCCGTCATCGCCGTACGACGGTGGTGGTCCACCCCAGCAGCAGCCACAGGCCGGCCACCGCGACCACCCCGCCCCAGCCGTAGTGGGTGAAGGCGAGGCCCGCCAGGGCCGAGGCGGTCGCGCCGCCGGCGAAGCCCGCGACGACGTAGGCGCTGTTGGCGGTGGCCGGGGCCGAGGTGGTGGTCAGGGCGAGGGTCTGGTTGGCGACGTGGGAGGCGACCAGGGCCGCGTGGATCAGGACGGCCGCCGCGAAGAGCGCCGCGAGCGCGTGGCCGCCCAGCCGGAAGAGGGGGACGGAGACGGCTGCGAGGACATAGGCGTGGCGTACGACCTTGGCGGCGCCGAAGCGGTCGACCAGGCCGCCCGCCAGCGGGGCCACCACGCTCGCCGCGAGCCCGAAGAGGCCGAACAGGCCCGCGGTCGCGGTGGTCATCCCGTACGGCTCGCCCGTCAGCAGCAGCGCCAGCGAGGTCCACAGCGCGCTCCACGCGCCGTACATGCCGGCCTGCCGCACGCACGCCCGCCACAGGTCGGGGGAGCGGCGGACCAGGCCGGGCATGGTGCGCAGGCCGGTGAAGAGCCCGCCCTCGCGCGGCCGGCGGTGCTCGGCGGGGAGGGCGGCGGCGGTCAGCAGGCCCAGGACGGCGGTCAGCACCGCCGCGCCGACGAACACCGCGCGCCAGCCGAAGGCCTGACCGGCGAGACCGCCGAGGACGCGGGCCGCGACGATCCCGGTGAACAGGCCCGCGATGACGGCGGCGACGTGGCGTGCCCGGTGGTGGGCGGGGGCGCGTTCGGCGACCAGCGGCACCAGGAGCTGCGGGACGACGGTCGCGGCGGAGGCGACGAGGACGGCGGCCGCGAGACCGGCCGTGCCGGTGGCGGCGGCACCGGCGGTCAGCGCCGCCGTGGTGACCAGGGAGAGCACGGCGACCAGCCGGCGCCGGTTCACGCGGTCCCCGAGCGGGGCGAAGAGGAGCAGACCGGCCGCGTAGCCGAACTGGGCGACGGAGGCGATCCAGGCCACGGCGGAGGACGTCGAGCCGAAGTCGTGCGCGATGAGCGGGAGCAGCGGGGCCGCCACGTAGATGTTGGCGGCGGTGACGGCGGTGCAGAGGGTGATGAGGACGAGGAGGAGCCGCCCGCCTCGCGTGGCGGACGGCCGCCGGGTGCCCTGGGCGGCGGCGGTGGCGGTGACTGCGGTCGGCATGACCGGGATGCTCCTTCGAGCCGGGTCTCACAACCAACCAGTTGGTTGGAACGGTGGGTGCAACAGTGTGGGAGGCGAGGAGATTCCCTGTCAACCAACTGGTTGGTTGTCTGCCTGGCTACCATGTCCCCATGGCAACGACCAGGACGACGCCCCGGGACCCCGAGGCCACGAAGGCGCGGATCTTCGACGCCGCCGTCGCGGAGTTCGCCCGCCACGGCATCGCGGGCGCCCGCATCGACCGCATCGCCGCCGAGGCCAAGGCCAACAAGCAGCTCATCTACGCCTACTTCGGCAACAAGTCCGAGCTGTTCTCCCAGGTCCTCGGCCGCTGCATGGTCCACCTCGCCTCCGCCGTCCCCGTCGACCCGGACGACGTCGAGGGCTGGCTCGACCGGCTGATGGACTACCACGCCGTCCACCCCGAGCTGTTCCGCCTGCTCTACTGGGAGGGCATCGAGTACGGCACCGCCGACCTCCCCGACGAGGCGGAACGCCGGCAGCACTACGCCCTCAAGATCGCCGCGGTGCAGGACGGCCAGGACCGGGGCGTGATCACCGACGCCATTCCGGCCCGCGACCTGCTCTTCCTGCTGATCGCGATCGCCAACTGGGCCACCGTCGTCCCCCAGATGAGCCGCATCCTCGCGGGCTCCGAGGACACCGACCGCGCCCGCCTGCGCGCCTCCGTGAAGGAGGCGGCGCGGCGGATGATCGCCCTTTAGGCGTACGTCAGTTGGTGCCGATGCGCGCCAGCAGGTCCACGATCCTGCTCTGCACCTCGGCGCTGGTGGACCGCTCGGCGAGGAACAGCACCGTCTCCCCCGACGCCAGCCGCGGCAGGTCCGCCTGGTCGACGGCCGCCGTGTAGACGACCAGCGGGGTGCGGTTGAGCTGGCCGTTCGCCCGCAGCCAGTCGATGATCCCGGCGTACCCGGGCTGCCGCCGGTGCACCTGCATCAGGTCCATCACCACCAGGTTCGGCCGCAGCTGCCCGGCGAGCGTCACCGCGTCCGCGTCGCTCGCCGCGCGCGCCACCTGCATGCCGCGCCGCTCCAGCGTCGCGGTCAGGGCCAGCGCGATCTCCGCGTGCTCCTCGATGAGCAGCACCCGAGGCGGGTGCTGCTCGCTGTCCCGGGGGGCGAGGGCCTTCAGCAGGACGGCGGGGTCGGCGCCGTACGCCGCCTCGCGCGTCGCCTGTCCCAGCCCGGCCGTGACGAGCACCGGAACCTCGGCGGCCACCGCCGCCTGGCGCAGCGACTGCAGCGCGGTCCGGGTGATCGGCCCGGTCAGCGGGTCCACGAACAGCGCGGCCGGGAACGCGGCGATCTGCGCGTCGACCTCCTCGCGCGAGTGCACGATGACGGGCCGGTAGCCGCAGTCGCTGAGCGCCTGCTGCGTGTTCACGTCGGGGGCGGGCCACACCAGCAGCCGGCGCGGGTTGTCCAGCGGCTCCGGCGGCAGCTCGTCGTCCATCGGAACCGGCCGCGGCGGATCCGCCACCTCGACGGCCCCGCCGGGACCGTCCAGCGGTTCGGGGCCCTCGGCGGCGTTCTCGTCCGGCGCCCCTATGGCGTACGACCGTCCGGCACCCTCGGTGGTGCCCGGAGCGAGCCGCGTCTGACCGGCGAGAGAGGGCTGAGGGGGCAGCGCCTGGCCGGCGAGGGACGACTGCGGGAGCAGCGGCTGGCCCGCGAGCGAGGCATGCGGGGGCAGCGGTGCCTGGCCGGCGACGGGCTGCTCGGCCGGCGGATGCGCCCGCGCCGTCTGCTCCGGGCGGGCGGCCGGGTCCGGCGGCGTGCCCAGCTTGCGGCGCCGCCCGGAACCGCCCGGCGTGTGCGGGGCGGGCGTGGCCGTGGCCTGCGCGGCGGACTGCGCCTGCTGCACCTGGGCGGCCTGCCGGGTGAAGGGGACCCCCTGCCCCAGCGTCCGCACGCTGATCGCCCGGCCCTGCGTCGAGTTCGGGTCCACGGGCAGCGCCGCCTCGGCGGGCAGCGGCTGCGCCACGGGAGCGACCGGGTGCACGGGGGCCTCGGGCGGGAGCGGGGTGCCGGTGCTGGGGGTCGAGGCGGCGGGGACCGGGGCGGGGGCCGGGTGCCCGGTGCTCGGTACGGCGGGCTGCTGTACGCCCGCGGGCGCGGGGGGAACGGCCGGAGCGGCCGGAGCCGCCGGGGTGGCGCCGGGGGCCGCTTCGGCGGGGAGCGGCCGGCCCTGCGCGGGGGTCGCGTTCACGGGCTGCGCCTGCGGGACCGGAGCCGCTTGGCTTCCGGCCTGGGCCGCGACCTGCGGCGGGACGCCCGCGACCTGCGGCGGGACCGGCTGGGCGGGGCCGCCCTGCGCGGGGAGCGGCGGTGCGGGCACGGGCTGACCGGGCACCGCCTGGGGCGGAACCTGCCGGCCCGGAACGGCCTGCCCGGGAACGGCCTGCCCGGGGGCGGGCTGCCCGACGGACGGCTGCCCGGGATGGGGCTGACCGAGGGTTCCGGCCGGCTGGCCGGGGGCCGCCGGCTGGGCCGGAAGCGGCTGGCCGGGGACAGGGTGACCGGCGGGAGGCACGGGCTGGCCGGGGACAGGGTGACCGGCGGGGGGCACGGGCTGGCCGGGGACAGGGTGACCGGCGGGGGGCACGGGCTGGCCGGGGACAGGGTGACCGGCGGGGGGCACGGGCTGGCCGGGGACGGGCTGACCGGCAGGGGGCACGGGCTGCCCGGGCAGCGGCTGAGCGCCGACGGGCTGCGCCGCCTGAGCCGCACCCTGCTGCCCCGGAATCGCCTGCCCGACGGCGCCCTGAGCCTGAGCCTGAGCGGGCAGCGGCGTCGATGACGGAGCCGGGGCCGGAGCCGGAGCCTGCGCCGGAACGGCCGCTGCGGCCGCGGAGGCCGCCGAGGCTCCCGCGCCCTGCGCCGGAACGCCACCCGGCGCCACCGTGCCCGCCGCCTCAGCGGGCTGGGCCACGGCCCGCCGCCGCCGGCCGGTGGGCGCGTTCGTGGGGTGCGGCTGGGGCGGGGTGTGGTCGTCGGCCTGGTCGTGCGGTACGGCGTCGTGCCGGCCGTGGTCGATCAGGGCGTCCTCGGACGAGCCCTGGGCGGGGATCTGCGGCACCGGAGCCTGGCCGGGAACCGGGACCGGAACGGGAGCCGGAACCGTCCCGACCTCCTGCGCCTGTCCGGGCACGCCCGGGGCGTCCGCCGCCCGGTCCGCCTCCGCCGGCGGCAGGGCGAACACCGTGCGCGGCCCCGCCTCCTGGGCGGCGGCGCGCTCGGACGCGGCGGCCAGCGCACGCCGGCGCCGCCCGGTCGGCTGCCCCTCCTCGTCGGGTGCGGGAGCCCCGGCGACCGCGGGCAGAGCGGGCGGCAGGGCGTTGTGCTGTGCGTCGTCGGCGCGCCGGGCACGCCGTCCGCCGGGCGGCGCGGGTACGCCCTGCGGCGGAACGGTGCCGCCCAGTCCGGTCCCCGCGGCGGCGGTCCCCGCCGCGTGCTCGGCGGCGGTCATGACAGCGCCCTCGGCCACCCCGGCTCCGGCCGCCGCGTCCTCGGCGGGACGTCCACGCCGCCGCCCGGAACCGCCGGAGGCCTCCTCGGCCCTCTCCTGCACCTCACCCGGCGTCTCCTCGGCGGCCGGACCGCGCCGGCGGCGCCGCCCGGTGGGCGCGGCCTTCTCCGTCTCCGCCTCCTCGGCCGAGCCCGGAACCTCGCCCTCCAGGAAGGCGTCGACGGAGGACCGGCGCGCCCTCCGGCGCCCGGGGACGTGCTCGGCGGGCCCGCTGTCGCCCGGGACGCCCTCCGCGACGGGCAGTGCGGCGGGAAGCGCCGCGGGCGCCGGAGCGGCGACGGCCCCCGCCCCGCCCCCGAGGGGGACCTCCAGGACGTAGGCGCTGCCGCTCATGCCCGGCACCTCGTGGGTCTGCAGCACACCGCCGTGCGCGCGCACGATCCCGCGCACGATCGGCTCGTGCACCGGGTCGCCGCCGGCGTACGGCCCGCGCACCTCGATGCGTACGACCTCCCCGCGCTGGGCGGCGGCGACCACCACCGTGTTGTCCATGTAACCGCCCGCCGAGACGGGCGCGTTGCCGGTGGCGTCGACGCCCGCGACGTCGGCGACGAGATGCGCGAGCGCGGTCGCCAGGAGCCGGGCGTCGACCTCGGCCTCGATGGGCGGCGCGTGCACGGCGAACTGCACCCGCCCCGGCCCGATCAGCTCGACGGCCCCGTCGACACCCGCCGCCACGACGGCGTCGAGCATCACCTTCGTACGGGTGATCTCCGCGCTGCCGGCGTCCAGCCGCTGGTAGCCGAGGACGTTGTCGATCAGCGTCGTGATGCGGGAGTACCCGGCGGACAGGTGGTGCAGCACCTGGTTGGCCTCGGGCCACAGCTGCCCGGCGTCGTCCGCGGCGAGCGCGGCCAGCTCGCGGCGCAGCTCGTCCAGCGGTCCGCGCAGGGATGTACCCACAAGAGTGAGCAGCTGCTCGTACCGCCCGGCGAGCGCGTCGTAGCGGTCCTTCTCCCGCTCGCCGAGCGCCGCGTAGCGCTCCTCGGCGGCGGCGACCTCCTCCGCGTGCTGCTCGCGCAGCTCCTCCAGCTCCGCGACGTGCTGCTGGCGAAGCGCGGTGAGGTCGGAGGCGTGCTCCTCGGAGAGCCGCTCCAGCTCGTCCTCGTGCTGCTTCTCGACGGCTTCCTTCTCCGCGGCGAGGGCGTCGTAGGACCGCCGGTCGGTGAAGGTCATGACCGCGCCGACGAGCTGGTCCCCGTCGCGCACGGGCGCGGTGGTCAGATCGACGGACACCTTGTCCCCGCCCTTGGACCACAGCACCTGCCCGCGCACCCGGTGCTTGCGTCCGGAGCGCAGGGTGTCGGCGAGCGGCGACTCGTCGTACGGGAAGGGCGAGCCGTCGGCGCGCGAGTGCACGACGAGGGTGTGCAGCTCCTTGCCGCCGAGGTCGCTGGCCCGGTAGCCCAGGATCTGGGCGGCCGCCGGGTTGACGAGCACGATCCGCCCGTCCGTGTCGGTCCCCACGACCCCTTCCGAGGCGGCCCGCAGGATCATCTCGGTCTGCCGCTGCGAGCGCGCCAGCTCGGCCTCGGTGTCGACGGTGCCGGACAGGTCGCGCACGACGAGCATCAGCAGTTCGTCGGCGGCGTAGCCGTATCCGTCGTAGGCCTGCTGACCGTTCTCGAGGTTCGCGCTGGTGACCTCGACCGGGAACTCGGAGCCGTCGGTCCGCCGGGCGATCATCCGGGTCGGCTTGGTGCGGCCGCGCGGATCCATGTGATCGGGCCGTCGCATGGACCCGGGGATGAGCTTGGAGTCGAACTGCGGCAGCAGATCGAGCAGCCCCCGCCCCACCAGAGCCGTACCCGGGGTCTCGAAGGCCTCGAGCGCGATCGTGTTCGCGTTGACGACGGTCCCGTTCGCGTTGACCAGGAGCAACGCGTCGGGAAGCGCGTCGAGTATGGCTGCGAGGCGAGCAGCGCCTCGGGATGGCCTGCTGCTCACGAGTCGCTTCCTCCCTGTTACCGCACCTTGCCGACCGCTCGGGCCATCTTGCCAACCGGCCCGCAACGTGTCACGCGAGGGAGTCTAAGGGCTGGGTTCCCGTCGGCGGCCCCGGATGAGAGGGAGCTCGCACGACGAAGTGACACAGAACGTGTGACCGTACGCATGACCTTCGCGGGAGCTTTACGAGACGGGTGAATCCTCGGTGCGACGCCTGTGCGAACGGGCCCCGTCCGGGGGACGGGGCCCGTTGACGGAACCCGGCCCACCGCCCTGGGAGGGCGGGCGGGGCGAGGCGCGTGCGCGCGGGTGAAGCGACGGATGTTCAGGTGACCGTGAGGCTGTGGGGGCGGAGGGGACTCTGGGAGCCGTGGGGACCGCCGGCCCCCTGGGCACCGTGGGGACCGTTGGCACTCTGGGAGCCGTGGGGCGTGACGCTGCTGCCGGCCCGGGCCGGGGCGGCCCGAAGGTCGGGCAGCAGGGGCACCATCCGATCCCACCTCTCGATCTCGCATCCGTTGCTGCGGTCGTACGTCGCGTCGACGGGCCGCCCGGCCCAGCGGCCGGTGACCCGGGCGGTGGCCGGCCCGCCGTACCGCATGGTGCACACACTGCCGCTCGGTACCGGAGCGAAGGCGTCCCGCCCCCACCGGGTGTTCCGTTCCACGGCCCGGCACGCGCCTGACACGTCCGGGTGACGGCCGCCGCCGGGGTGGCACCACACCTCGAACACCCCGTCGGCCTTCCCGCCCGCCCGCCGGACGGTGACGACGAGGTGATCTCCACGCGCCCGGTCCTCCTCCCGGACGGGCGGAGGGGCGAGGGCGGTCCCGTCCGGGCGGGACGGGGCGGCGGCGGAGGCGGTGGCGGGGAGCACGGTGCAGAGGGCGGTGACGGCGGCGGTGACGACGGCGGCGGTGATCGCGCCGCCGAACCGTCGGGGGTCTCTGAGCGAGGTGACCTGCGACATGACCGGACTAACGCGGCGCCACGGGCGACGTTCCGCAGGGGAAGCCCTTTGCCCTGTGACCCGACTGCCTAGTACCGTGGACGTCGATTGGTGACAGCACGCTCGACTGTGTCATCATCTGCACGCACCACTCGCACACACGCGAGCGGTTGTGCTGGAGGCGTCGCCTAGTCCGGTCTATGGCGCCGCACTGCTAATGCGGTTTGGGCCTTAAAGCCCATCGAGGGTTCAAATCCCTCCGCCTCCGCAGCCACAGAAGCCCCGGTCCGTTCACGGCCCGGGGCTTCGCCGTTCCCACCCCCGTCCCCGACCCCCGCCCGAACCGCCCCCTGAGGGCGTTTTCGCAGCTCACAAGGGGTGCGGCAAACGGATTTCACATGTCGGCGGCAGTCATGTAATGTTCTTCCTGTCGCCGCGAGCGGGCCGGAAGGGCCGGGAGCGAAGGACAGAAAAACCGAATAACAAGCACTCGTAGCTTAACGGATAGAGCATCTGACTACGGATCAGAAGGTTGCAGGTTCGAATCCTGCCGAGTGCACACAGGTCAAAGGCCCCGGAGAGATCCGGGGCCTTTGGCGTTTCAGGGGTGTACAGCAGCGAAGTACAGCAACAGGCTTCGCCCAGTCGGTGGCGCCCCCACCCATGGCAGCCGACAGCTTGCCGAGGGCGGCACGCACCTCCTCCTCGCTCGCTTCCGCAGCTGATGGGGCTCTTTGAAAACGGCCACCCCTGCTCGGGGGTCACCCCACACTGCTCGATGGATCTCCCCCACCATATGGGGGGCGTGCCCCTGCTCTCGACGCGATCACTCCGTCCGTCAGGCGGTCTCGGACGGCGTTCCACAGCGGTCTGCGCCACCGTCCGCCCCGCGGTGAGGACCCAGCGCCAGCTCAGGAGTGGGCGTGGCAGAAGCCGCGCACGGCTCGGTTGAACTCCTCGGGCCGTTCCAGGTGGCTGACGTGTCCCGCGCCCGGGATCACTACCAGCTCGGCATCCCGGATCGCTTCCTGGAACTGTCGCGCGACGCCCAGGGGCGAGCGCACGTCCTGCTCTCCCCAGAGCAGCAGGGTGGGCACCGAGACGGTGGGCAGGAGATCCCGCTGGTCCGTCTCGGCCATGAGGGATAGCTGCGTCCGCATGGTCTCCGGGCGTACGACGGCCGCGATCGTGTCCAACAGCGGTACGTACGCGGCGGGCGGCTCGCCGGCGAACAGTCCGGGCAGGGTCGGATCGAACTCACCGCGCGGCGTGGCCAGCATCCGGCGCGCGCCCTCGACCCGGGCCCGCACCTCCTCCGCCGGCAACGAGCCCTTCCAGCCCGCGTAGGTGTCGACGAGGATCAGCGTGCTCACGAGGTCCGCGTGGTGGCGGTAGAACTCCAGGGCGAGAGTGCCGCCCCAGGAGAGACCGGCGATGTGCGCCGGACCGAGCCGCAGCGACTCTACGACCGCGGCCAGACAGTGGGCATAGTCCGCGAGGGCGAAGGACTCGGGTACGTCGGAAGAGCGCCCCGCTCCGGGCTCGTCCCAGGCCACGACCGTGAATGCATCTGCCAGTGCGTCGAGTTGCGGCCGCCAGACGCGGGCGTCCTCTGCCGCACCGTGCAGGAACACCACGGGCGGCCCCTCGCCCACGCGGTCGTAAGCGACCTCTAGCCCGTTGACCTGCACCGTCGCCATGACTTCAGGGTAGGCGCACCCCCCAACGTTGTCGCGGCGGTGGACACCGCAACGGTCACGGCCTCAGGCGTGTGAACCCGGCCCTCACCCTCCGCGAGCGCCGTCTGCAACTCGATGCAGGTCGGCCCGGCAACCGCCGCCAAGAAGCCCGAGCTTCCCAAGCTGAGGGCCCCGATACGTCGGCTCAGCCGGCTCCCCGTAGAGTCGCTGCATGGTGACTGCGACTGTCCGCGAGTGGTACGACGAGGAAGGGTGGGGGGTACTCGACTCCCCCGAGACACCCGGCGGTTGTTGGGGCCACTACGCCGACATCCAGACGAAGGGCTTCCATACGCTGTCGCCGGGGCAACGCGTAGATCTCCAATGGGAAGCCCCTGGCTTCAAGCAGGACGGCTACGACTACCGGGCAGTGAAGATAGTGCCCCGGCCAGCCTGACATCCACACCTGACATCAACACCGGCAGACAGCAGCAGCTACGAGCGGCCCTTGAGGGCCATGCCTTCCAGGCATTTGAAGCTCCTGAAGCCCCGTTGATCGAACTCCTGAAGCGGTGCTCTCCCAGTCGACGTTGGGCTCAGCCTTCCTCTTCCTCGACCAGGCCGCAGGCAAAGGGGAACGTCTCCAAGAACTCCCGTCGCGCGGGATGCGGCTCTGCTTCGGCCAGGTCGGTGAGCACCCGCAAGAGGCGGTCACGCTGGTCCGGAGGCAGTCGCAACAGTTCCCCGCCCACGCGGCGACGCCACGGCCCGACCGGACTCCCGTCGACCGGGACCGGACCGGGCTCGCGACCCGTCCGGGCGCCGCCGTGCTGGAGACTGCCCGTATGGAGTTCTTCTGCTACCACCGGGACCGGGCCGGATCCGCAGCGCTGCGAGGGGAGTTGCTGGAGGCGCACTGGGGATACATGGACCGGTTCGCGGCGGAGATGATCGCCCGGGGGCCCACCTTCGCCGACGGGGGTGAGGCGCCCACGGGCAGTGTGCACATCGTGGATCTGCCGGATCCCGCCGCCGCTCGCGCGTTCGCCTTCGACGAGCCCAACTACCAGGCCGGCGTGTACCGGGACGTGCTGCTGCGGCGTTGGCGCAACCTGCTCGGACGGACCATGTGGGACTTTCCCGGAGGGCCCAGCGGTGGCCGTCGGTATCTGGTGCTCGGCTTCGGTTCGGGACCCGCGGCCGACCTCGACGTGCCGCGGGACCGGGGCGAACTGATCGCTTACGGCCCCTTGCTGTCCGACGACGGCGTCTTCCGGGTGGGCACGGCGGCCCTGGTGCGGGCGGCCGGCCCGGATGCGGCGCGCGCCGTACTGACCGCCGGCCGCCATGCCGGCATCGAGGTCCACGAGTGGGAGTTCGGGGGGCGGAGGTAGTGGTGGCGGCCGGGACTGCCGGTCGGGTGCGTCGTCATGCGGAGTCACCTTCCTGGGCCCGCAGTTCTTCGCGGTAGGCGTTCGCGAGGGTGGTCGCCCGGGTGAACCAGTCCGTCAGCACCGCGATCTCCTCCGGGGAGTAGTCGGCGAAGAGGGTGTTCAGGCGGTCGTAGTACGGCTCGTAGAGGGCGTACGCCTTGGCGACCGCGGACGGTACGGCGGCCACGCGGACCCTGCGGCGGTCCTCGGGGTCCGTGCGGCGGGTGACGAAGCCGGCCCGTTCCAGGCGGTTGAGGATGCCGGTGACGGCGCCGGTGGTCACGTGGACGCGGGTCGCGAGGTCGCCTGCGGTGAGGAGGTCCTCGCCCGCCTGGAGGACGTAGGCGAAGCAGGTCAGGTCGGTGACGTTCAGGTTGAGGCGCTGGGCCATCTCCTGCTGGCCGATCATGCTCGCCGCGATGAGGTCGTCCATGGCGGAGAGCGCTTGGGCGGGGGTCGCCGCGGGACGGGACGGATTCGCTGACATCGCGGGGCCTGGTTCCTCTCCGGTGATTCGTGCTGGGTCCTTGTTATCTGCTTTCGGTTTCTCTTACCTTGTAAGAGGTTCAAATTCTCAACCTCTTAGATTGTGAGGGAATGCCGTGGCGGGGCATCAGTACGACGAGGGGCACACGATCGCCGGCTGGACCGGCTTCGGCATCGCGACCGTGGGGACCGCGGTGATCGGGGTGGGGGTGTGTCTCGTCTCCCCTGTCCTGCTGGTCGCCGGGGCGGCCGTCGTGGGCGTGAGTGTGCTGGTCACCTGGGGGCTGCACTTGGCCGGATGGGGCAAGCCGCC
This sequence comes from Streptomyces sp. NPDC000345, assembly GCF_042898825.1. Taxonomy (NCBI): domain Bacteria; kingdom Bacillati; phylum Actinomycetota; class Actinomycetes; order Kitasatosporales; family Streptomycetaceae; genus Streptomyces; species Streptomyces sp. NPDC000345. The sequence continues at coordinate 147,213 of NZ_JBIAZE010000009.1, read as the reverse complement.
GGGAGTGCGGCCCCGGGCGGAGTGGGGGATGCGGGTCCGGGACGGCGGGGCCCGGGGCGGTCATCCGGGATGTGTCGGATGCCGGCTCGCCGGGCGCGCGCCCGCAGGCCGGGGCGCGTTGTCAGTGCCGGGGGCTAGCGTGGCGGGTGATGGAACGGGCATGGAAGTGCGCGGGGCTGCGGTGGTCGGCGGAGGGTCCCGTGCTGATGTGGGACGGGGGGCGTCGTAGCCCGCTGTCATGGGGGAAGCGGGTGGCCTTCCAGGTCGCCGAAGGGGGTGTGCGGCAGTGTGTCGGGGCCCGGGGGCACGCGTGTCCGGTGCGGGCGGCGGTGCCGGGGCGGAGCACCGGGGCGCGGTGCGAGGAGTGTGCGCGGCTGGACCGGGCGCATTCCGTCGCCGCGGACGGGATCGCCGACGATCCCCGGCCGTACCGGGTGTACCTGGCCTGGTTCGGGCCGGGGCTCGTCAAGGTGGGGATCACGGCCGTGGAGCGGGGGCCGGCGCGGCTGCTGGAGCAGGGGGCGGTCTGTTTCAGCTGGCTGGGCAGCGGGCCGCTGATGGCCGCCCGGCGGACGGAGGAACTGCTGCGGGCGGCCCTGGGGGTGCCGGACCGGATTCCGTACACCGTGAAGCGGGCGGTACGGGCCGCCCTGCCGCGAGAAGAAGGGGAACGGCTGCGTGAGATCGGGGAGTTGCACGCGCGGGCCGTGGAACTGGCGCACTGGCCGGAGTCGTTGGACCGGGCGCCCTTCCGGCCCGTCGACCATCTGCGGGTGTTCGGGCTCGACTCGGCACCCGCCGCCTTCGGTGAGGTGAGCGAGCTCGTCGCCGGGGGCGCGGTGAGCGGCGAGCTGGTGGCCGCGGCCGGTCCCGATCTTCATCTGGCGGGCGGGCAGCGGGCGGTCGTGCTCGACACGCGGTTGATGAGGGGCTGGGAGCTGGTTCCGGCCCCCTCGGGGAGCGGCGAGGATGTGCGGCTTCCGGTACGGGAGTTCAGAGAGGAGAGGCATCCGCAGGACGGCTTGTTCTGAGCCCGGACGAGATCGGAGCGGTCGGCCCCGGGCGAGGGCCGCGGGACCCGCGTGCGGAACCTGGTCGGTGGCGGGCGGCGGCGGACGGAGGAGGACCCGGCGACCGGGGAACACGGGCGGGCATACTGGCATGAGCGGTACTCCCCGCACATCGCCCAGGCGGACCACAGCCGCGGATTCGCACGGCGTGTCCCCAAGTGACCGGTCCGAGATCAACTCGGCGTCAGAGGTTGCCAGGCATTGCCTGAGAGCCTCCTGTGAGTTTCTCAGGGAAATCACAGGTTGTCGAAAGAGTGCTCTCAGAGGACATCGACAAGGTGTTCCCCATGACCACGACCTCGCCCCAGGGGCGCACCGAACTGCTGAGGCCGGACGGGAGCCCCGTCCGAGTGCTTGTGGTGGACGACGAGTTGTCGATCACCGAACTGCTGTCCATGGCCCTGCGCTACGAGGGATGGCAGATCCGGAGTGCGGGAGACGGCACCGGTGCCATCCAGACCGCCCGGGAGTTCCGTCCCGACGCCGTCGTCCTCGACATGATGCTCCCCGACATGGACGGCCTGACCGTCCTCGGGCGGCTGCGCCGTGAGCTGCCGGACGTTCCCGTCCTGTTCCTCACCGCCAAGGACGCCGTCGAGGACCGTATCGCCGGTCTCACCGCGGGGGGCGACGACTACGTCACCAAGCCGTTCAGCCTCGAAGAGGTCGTGGCCCGGCTGCGGGGACTCATCCGGCGCTCCGGTGCCGCCGACCGCCGCTCCGACTCCGTCCTCGTCGTCGGTGACCTCACCCTCGACGAGGACAGCCACGAGGTCTCGCGGGCCGGGGACAACATCCACCTCACCGCCACCGAGTTCGAGCTGCTGCGCTTCCTGATGCGCAACCCGCGCCGCGTGCTCAGCAAGGCGCAGATCCTGGACCGGGTCTGGTCGTACGACTTCGGCGGTCAGGCCAACGTCGTCGAGCTGTACATCTCCTACCTGCGCCGCAAGATAGACGCGGGTCGTGAGCCGATGATCCACACCCGGCGTGGGGCCGGTTACCTGATCAAGCCCGCGGCGTCATGAGCGGGCGACGACGGCCGCGTCCGCAGAAGCGACGAGCGGGGAAGCCGCGCACCCTGCGGACCCGGCTCGTCGTCGTGTCCGTGACCCTGATCGCCGTGGTCTGCGCGGTGATCGGCACCGTCACCACCCTGGTCCTGCGGGACCACCTGTACGGGCAGCTGGACGGCTCCCTGAAGGAGGCCACCATGCGGGTCTCCGGCGGGCCCGCCGGAGCACCCGGTGGTGAGGACGGCGCCAAGAACGACAACGGCACCGCCAACGGCAAGACCGACGTGCCCCAGCAGCAGCAGACGGACCCCCTCACCGATTTCGTCACCCGGGGCCCGGGGCCGCAGAAGGCCCTCGCGGCGACGGTCGAGAACGGCTCGATCACCAGCGGCAAGGTCGGCAACAAGACGAAGACCTCCGCCGGCATCCCGGACGTGAACGCCGAGTCCCTCTCGGAGTCCCAGCTCAAGGCGCTCGGCTCGGTCGCGCAGGACGGGAAGCAGCACACCGTCGACATCCCCGGCCTCGGCACGTACCGGGTCCAGTACATCAACGGCAAGAACGGTGACTACTACGTCGGCATCCCCACCTCCGACGTGGACGGCACCATCAACACCCTGATCATCGTCGAGGTCAGCCTCACCGTCGCCGGCCTCGTCGCCGCCGGTCTGGCCGGCACCGTGATGGTCAGCGTCGCGACCCGGCCCCTCCGCAAGGTCGCCGCCACCGCCACCCGCGTCTCCGAGCTCCCCCTGCACACCGGCGAGGTCAACCTCAGCGAGCGGGTGCCCGAGTCCGAGACGGATCCGCACACCGAGGTCGGCCAGGTCGGCGCCGCGCTGAACCGGATGCTGAACCACGTGCACGGCGCCCTGCACGCCCGCCAGGAGAGCGAGATGCGGGTGCGGCAGTTCGTCGCGGACGCCAGCCACGAGCTGCGGACCCCCCTCGCGTCCATCCGCGGGTACGCCGAGCTCACCCGGCGCGGACGCGAGGAGGTCGGCCCCGACACCAAGCACGCGCTGGGCCGCATCGAGTCCGAGGCCGGCCGGATGACCCTCCTCGTGGAGGATCTGCTCCTGCTCGCCCGCCTGGACGCGGGCCGCCCGCTGCAGTTCGAGCAGACCGACCTCGTACCGCTGGTCATCGACACCATCAGCGACGCCCGTGCCGCCGGACGCGACCACGTCTGGCGCCTCGAACTCCCCGACGAGCCCGCGCTCGTGTCCGCCGACTCGGCGCGTCTGCAGCAGGTGCTCGTCAACCTGCTGGCCAACGCCCGTACGCACACCCCGCCCGGTACGACCGTCACCGCGCGCGTGCAGCGACGCGGCCCGTGGCTGTGCGTGGACGTCCAGGACAACGGCCAGGGCATCCCGCCGGACCTGCTCCCCCATGTCTTCGAACGGTTCGCGCGCGGTGACTCCTCGCGCTCCCGATCCTCCGGCTCTACCGGTCTGGGCCTCGCCATCGTGCAGGCCGTGGCGACCGCGCACGGCGGCGCCGTGACCGTGGACAGCGTGCCCGGCCAGACCGTCTTCACCGTGCACCTGCCCGCCCTCGCCCCCGCCGTTCCCCAGCCCGCCCCCGAAACGAACTGGCAACTGGACTCACAGGTACAGCACAGTGCCACCACATGGGTGCAACAGGGCGCTTGACGAAAGTCGTTGGCATGCGAACCGACTCTTCTCCCGGCACCCTGCCGGCGCGGGAGCACCTCCCGGCCGCCACAGCCGGTACGCCTGTCCTGGACGTAGTGATCCCCGTCTACAACGAGGAGAAGGACCTCCAGCCGTGCGTCCGGAGACTGCACGACCACCTGACGCGCACGTTCCCGTACACGTTCCGCATCACGATCGCGGACAACGCGTCGACGGACACCACCCCCGAGGTGGCGCGGCGGCTGGAGGCACGGATTCCGGAGGTGCGGAACTTCCGGCTCGACCAGAAGGGCCGCGGCCGCGCGCTGCGGACCGTCTGGTCGGCGTCGGACGCCCCGATCCTCGCGTACATGGACGTGGACCTGTCCACCGACCTCAACGCGCTGCTGCCGCTGGTGGCCCCGCTGATCTCCGGCCACTCCGACCTGGCGATCGGCTCGCGGCTCTCCCGCAGCTCCCGCGTGGTGCGCGGGCCGAAGCGGGAGTTCATCAGCCGCGCCTACAACCTGATCCTGCGCGGCTCGCTCCAGGCCCGCTTCTCGGACGCCCAGTGCGGCTTCAAGGCCATCCGGCGCGACGTCGCCCAGGTCCTGCTGCCCCTGGTGGAGGACACCGGCTGGTTCTTCGACACGGAGATGCTGGTGCTCGCCGAGCGGGCCGGACTACGGATCCACGAGGTGCCGGTCGACTGGGTCGACGACCCGGACTCCACGGTGCACATCGTGAAGACGGCGACCGAGGACCTCAAGGGCGTGTGGCGCGTGGGCAAGGCCCTGGCCACCGGCTCCCTCTCGCTCGACCGCCTCACCCGCCCCTTCGGCGACGACCCGCGCGACCGTGAGATCCAGGACGTGCCGGGGGGCCTGGCCCGCCAGCTCGTCGGCTTCTGCGTCGTGGGCGGTCTGTCCACACTGTTCTACCTGCTCCTCTACAGCGGCTTCCGCCAGTTCAGCGGCTCGCAGTTCGCCAACGCGCTCGCCCTGCTGGTGTCCGCCGTGGCCAACACCGCCGCCAACCGGCGTCTGACCTTCGGGGTCCGCGGCCGGGGCGGGGCCGTCAAGCACCAGGCGCAGGGCCTCGTCGTCTTCGGCATCGGGCTCGCGCTGACCAGCGGTTCGCTCGTCGCCCTGAACGCGGCGACCACCGACCCCGCGCACTCCACCGAGCTCGCGGTGCTGATCGCCGCCAACCTCGCGGCGACGATCCTGCGCTTCCTGCTCTTCCGCGCGTGGGTGTTCTCGGACCGGCGGGAGGCCGGCGACGCGCCGTCGGCCGTGATCGCCTCCCGCCTCCCGGCCCAGCCGACGCCGTACCCGGCCGCGCCGGTGTACGGGCCGCAGCACCCGGCCCGTCCGTCCGCACCGGCGTACGGCTCACAGGGCCAGGCCCCGGCGTACGCCTCGCCGTACCGGAACACCACCGCCACCCAAGAGACCACCCAGTTCCGCGCCGGTGAAGCCGCGGACGGCACCTGGAGGGACGCCACCATGCGACTGCAGCCGGTGCGCCCCCACGACACCGACCCGGGGGACCCCCGATGAGCACTCACCTCGACCGACCGGCGGCCACCTGGGGCCCGCCCCCCACCGCTCCTCCCACCGAGCCGCGGGAACCGGTCGTCCCGGCCCCCGGGCCGGGTGAGCCGAAGCAGCCCCTGCACCGCAGACTCTGGCGCGGCCGCCCCGAGGACCCCCGCTGGGTGCGCCCGGCCTTCCTCGGCCTGCTGCTCGCCACGCTCCTCCTCTACCTCTACAACCTGAGCGCCTCCGGCTACGCCAACTCCTTCTACTCGGCGGCCGTCCAGGCGGGCAGCCAGTCCTGGAAGGCCTTCTTCTTCGGCTCGCTGGACGCCGGCAACGCCATCACCGTCGACAAGCCCCCGGCCTCCCTGTGGCCGATGGAGCTGTCGGTGCGGATCTTCGGTCTGAACTCGTGGGCGATCCTCGCTCCCGAGGTGCTGATGGGTGTCGGCACGGTCGCCGTCGTCTACGCCTCCGTGCGCCGCCGGTTCAGCGCCGCGGCCGGCCTGATCGCGGGCGCGGTGCTCGCGCTCACCCCCGTCGCCGCGCTGATGTTCCGGTTCAACAACCCGGACGCGATGCTGGCCCTGCTGATGGCCGTGGCCTGCTACTTCGTGGCCCGCGCGGTGGAGGACGGCCGGACGAAGTGGCTGGTGTGGGCTGGTGTCGCGATCGGCTTCGCGTTCCTCGCCAAGACCCTTCAGGCCTTCCTGATCCTGCCGCCGCTGGCGATCGTGTACGCGGTCTGCGCCCCGGTGAGCGTGAAGAAGCGCTTCGGACAGCTGGCGCTCGCCACCGGTGCGCTGGTCGCGTCCGGCGGCTGGTGGGTCGCGATCGTCGAGCTGTGGCCCGCCTCCTCCCGCCCGTACATCGGCGGCTCGCAGAACAACTCCTTCCTGGAACTGACCTTCGGCTACAACGGTCTCGGGCGCCTCAACGGCGAGGAGACCGGCAGCGTCGGCGGCGGGGGCGGGAACAGCGGCGGCCAGTGGGGCGAGACCGGCTGGGACCGGATGTTCAACTCCGAGATCGGCGGCCAGATCTCCTGGCTGCTGCCGGCCGCGCTGATCCTGCTCGTCGCCGGTCTGGTGGCCACCCGCACGTTGAAGCGGACATCGACCACCCGGGGCCTGTTCCTGGTCTGGGGCGGTTCGCTGCTGATCACCATGGTCGTCTTCAGCTACATGGCGGGCATCTTCCACCAGTACTACACGGTGGCCCTCGCCCCCTACATGGCGGCCGTGATCGGCATGGGCGCCGGGATCCTGTGGGAGAAGCGGTCCGAGCTGTGGGCATCGATCACCCTCGCGGCCTCGGTCGTCGCGGCGGCGTCCTGGTCGTACGTCCTGCTCAACCGCACCTCGGACTACCTGCCCTGGCTGAAGTGGCTGCTCCTGACCGGCGGTCTTGCCGCGGCGCTCGGCCTCGTCTTCGCGGGCCGGATCAACCGCCGGCTCGCCCTCGCGGCGGCCTCCGTCGGTCTGGTGGCCTCCCTGGCCGGCCCGACGGCGTACACCCTCAGCACCTTGCAGGAGGGCCACACCGGCTCCATCGTGACGGCGGGCCCGGCGGGCGCGTCCATGATGGGCGGCGGCGGTCCGGGCGGTGGCGGCGGCCGGGGCGGCTTCGGCGGCGGTATGCCCGGCCAGCAGGGCCAGAACCAGCAGAACGGCAACGGCAACGCCCAGAACCAGCAGGGCAACGGCTTCCCCGGCGGCGGCATGCCGGGCCAGAACCAGCAGAACGGCAACGGCGGCACCCAGAACCAGCAGGGGCAGGGCCAGCAGGGCGGCCCCGGCGGTCAGACGGGCGACGGCGGCGGCATGGGCGGCGGCGGTGGCGTCGGCGGCCTGCTGAACGGCGCGAGCGTCTCCGACGAGGCGAAGAAGCTGCTGGAGACCGACTCCGGGCAGTACACCTGGGTCGCGGCGGCGATCGGCGCCCAGAACGCGGCGAGCTACCAGCTCTCCACCGGTGAGCCGGTGATGGCGATCGGCGGCTTCAACGGCACCGACCCGTCCCCGACGCTGGCGCAGTTCAAGGAGTACGTGGCGGAAGGCAAGATCCACTACTTCATCAGCAGCGGCGACGGCGGCGGCATGGGCGGCAGCAGCAGCGGCACGTCCTCGCAGATCACCTCCTGGGTCGAGGCCAACTTCAAGAAGGTGACGGCCGGTTCGTCCACCTTCTACGACCTGACGCAGAAGGCGAGCAGCTCCGACAGCTGACGGCGGCACACGAAGGGAGGGCGGTGGCCCTAGGGGCACCGCCCTCCCTTCGTGTGTGCGCCGGGCGTGCGACGGCCCGCCGGCCCAGCCCCACACCCCTTCCGGGGTGCCTGCGCCTAGCATCCTTCCCAGTGTCCGGAGTGTGAGGAAGGTGCCTGGCCATGGCCGAGACCGGCAAGGGAGCCGCACAGCGGAGCGTCTGGCTGGACGGTGGCAAGGCACGGCGGCGCGGCCGGGGCGGTGGTCAGCCCTCCGGGCTCGACCGCGACCGCATCACCGAGGTCACCGTCCGGCTGCTGGACGCCGAGGGGCTGGCCAAGTTCTCCATGCGGCGGCTGGCGGCCGAGCTGAACGTGACGGCGATGTCCGTGTACTGGTACGTCGACACCAAGGACGAACTGCTCGAACTCGCCCTGGACGCGGCCTTCGCCGATCTGAGCCTGCCCGACCCCGACGCCGACGAGGACTGGCGCGACCAACTGCGCGGGCTGGCCAGGACGTACCGGACCCTGCTGGTCCGTCACCCCTGGCTGTCGCCGCTGGCCGGCACGTTCCTCAACATCGGCCCGAACAACCTCGCGTTCTCCCGCGCCGTCCAGCGCGTGATCCGCCGCACCGGACTGCCGCCGCACGGGCTCGCGGCGGCCATCTCCTCCGTCTTCCAGTTCGTGTACGGCTTCGGCACCATCGAGGGCCACTTCATCGCCCGCTCGGTGTCCGTGGGCCTCACCCCGGACGAGTATTTCCGGCAGGCGCTCAGCGCGGTGACCCGGGACCCGGACGCGGCCGACCTGGTCCGGGAGACGGAGGACATCGTGCAGGCCCGGGGCGGCGACACGGTCGAGGAGATGTGGGAACGCGACTTCGAGTTCGCCCTGGACCTGCTGATCGCGGGCATCGAGGCGATGGCCGAACGGCACGGCTCCGGAACGCCCTGAAGCGGCGCGGGGAACCGCGTGCCCGGCCCCACAGAACCCGCGGTCGCCCGTCCCCCGAGCCGTCCGGCGGCCGTCAGTCCTGCTGCGCCAGCCGCGCCGGAAACCCGCCCGTCGCCACCGGCCCCCAGCGTTCGGGGGTGACACGGATGAGGGACTTGCCCTGCTTGAGCATGGCCGCCCGGTACTCGTCCCAGTCGGGGTGCTCGCCCGCGATGGTGCGGTAGTACTCCACCAGCGGCTCGACGGAGTCGGGCGTGTCGATGACCTCGGCCGTGCCGTCGATCTGCACCCAGGGTCCGTTCCAGTCGTCGCTGAGCACGAGGACGCTGACCCGCTCGTCCCGCTTGGCGTTGCGGGTCTTGGCGCGTTCCGGGTACGTGGAGACGACGATCCGCCCCGCGTCGTCGACACCGCAGGTCAGCGGCGACGCCTGGGGGCTGCCGTCGGACCGCCGGGTCAGCAGGATCGCGCGGTGACGGGGTCGTACGAAGTCCAGCAGCTCGTCGAGCGAGACGGTCGTGTTGGTCGCGATGTTCCGTGCCATGGCGCCAGCCTAGTGGCGCGGCAGGCAACGTCTGCCCGTCAAGGAGCGGCGTCCGGTGCGTGCTCTAGGCGTGCCGGCCGGAAGCTCTCGTACTGGATGTACTCGGGCTTTCGGCCGGTGCGGCGAGAGGGCGTGCCGGGCGTCGCGACGGGGCGAACGTTGCCTGTCGCGGCACTAGGGGGAGCGGAGCCGCCCGTACGTGACCCTGCCGGGCCTACGTCCGCGGGAGCGACTCCCCCCGCACCGCCTGGATCTCCAGCTCCACCCGCAGGGTCGTGCCGATCGCCGCGATGCCCGCCTGGACGACCTGGTTGTAGTTCATGGCGAACTCCTCGCGGTGGAGTTCGCCCGTCGCGCGGAAGGCGGCGCGGGTGCCGCCCCAGGGGTCCGCGCCGGTACCGAGGTGGGCGAGGTCCAGGTCGACGGGCCGTACGACACCGCGCATCGTCAGGTCGCCGTGGACCGTCCAGCGGTCCGGGCCCGCCACCGTCAGACCGGTCGAGCGGTAGGTGATCTCCGGGTACGTCTCCACGTCCAGGAAGTCCGCCGAGCGCAGATGGGTGTCGCGCATGCCGTTGCCGGTGTCGATGGAGGCCGCGCGGATCACGGCCTCCACCCGCGACTTGGTGACGTCGTCCGGGGCGACCTCGATCGCCCCCGAGAAGTCGGTGAACCGGCCACGCACACTGGAGAGGCCCAGGTGCCGGGCGACCGCGCCGACGGTGGAGTGCGCCGGGTCCACGGTCCACGGGCCGGGCGGCGGCAGCTCGTCCGCGCCGCCCCGGCGGGCGAGGGTGATCGTGCCGGCGTCCACCCGGCCGCTCGCCGTCACGATCGCGGTGGACGCGGCGGGCCCGTAGCCGACGGCCGTGACGACGACCGTGTACGCCCCGGGCGCGAGCCCGGTCGGGTCGTGTACGACGCCCTCCTCGTCCGCCTCCGCCCGCAGCGTCTGCGTGCCCGCCGTGTCGGTCACCGTGACGACCGCGTGCGACACGGCCCATCCGTCGCGCGTACGGATCCTCGCGGTCAGTCCCATCCTGTCCCACTCCTCCATCGGACCGGCCCGGTGCGGGGCGAACACCCGCACCGGGCCGGAGCCTCGCAGTGTCTACTCGCCGGGGTGGGCGAGCTCGATGTCATGGCCGTCGACGCCGGCCCCGGCGACCGTCAGCGCGGTGGCCACCGGCGGGTAGCCGGTCGCGATGACGGTGTAGTCGCCGCCGTCGAGGTCCGCGAAGGCGTACGCCCCGTCCGCGCCGGTCGTCGCCGTGCCGACGACGTTGCCCGCCGCGTCCACGAGCGTCACCCGCGCGTCGGCCAGCGGCCCGTGCGGCGCCCGTACGACACCCCGCAGCTGCGCGCCCGCGTCGAGCACGACCTCCACCCGGGTCACGCCCGTCCCGCCGATCTCCACGGGCAGCGCGCGCGGCCGGAACCCGGCGGCGTTCACCGCGACGGTCACGGCACCCGGCACCAGCTCGGCGAAGGAGAACTCGCCCTGCTCGCCGGTGGCGGCGGTGGCCAGCAGATCGCCGCGCACATCGGTGACGACGACCATCGCGTCCTTGACGCCCTCGCCCGACTCGGCGGCCCGCACGACGCCGTCGAGCCCGCTGGTCCCGCTGAGCAGGATGTCGTACGCGAGCGGCTCACCGTTCACGACGACCGTGGACGCCTGCGGCTGGTACCCGTCCGCGGCGGCGATCAGGACGTACGACCCCGTCCCGGGCGCGTCCAGCGCGTAGCCACCGTCGGCCTGGGCGACCGACCGGCCCAGCTGCCGCCCGGACAGGGAGATCAGGGTCACGGCGGCCTGCGGGACGGGGGTGCTCTCCGCTCCGCGGACGAAGCCGTGCACCGGGACACCGCCCGAGGGGGCCTGGGGGGCCTCGACGGTGGCGACGGCGGAGTGCCGCTGCGTGCCCTCGGGCGCGGCCTCGGCGGCCGAGTCGGTCACGGCCCAGCTCGGGACCTTCTCCTCGCCGGCAGCCGCGGTCGCGGCCGGAGCCTCCGCCGGGGCCGCCGCCTCCTCGGAGGCCGTCTGGGACATGGCCCCCCTCGTCTTCAGCGGGACCTCCTTGATGAACAGGGTGATCAGGAAGGCGAGCAGTGCCATGCCGGAGGCGATCAGGAAGACGTCCGCGATGCCGTGGCCGTACGCGCTCTCCATGACCGTGCGCAGCGGCGCGGGCAGCTTGTCCATGTCCGGGATCTCGCTGGAGGAGCTGGAACCGGACGCGAGGGCGGCGTACTTCGGGCCGAGGCCGGCGATGCCGTCCTCGGCGTAGCCGGTGATGCGGTCGGCCATGACGGCGCCCAGTGCCGAGACGCCCATCGCCCCGCCGAGGGAACGGAAGAAGGTGACCGTGGAGCTGGCCGAACCGAGGTCCTTGGGGTCGACCTGGTTCTGCGTGGACAGCACCAGGTTCTGCATCATCATGCCGACGCCGAGACCCAGCAGGGCCATGAAGACGGCCGTCTTCCAGTAGTCCGTGTCGTAGCGGATGGTGCCCAGCAGACCGAGGCCAGCCGTGATGAGCACACCGCCGCCGACCAGCCAGGCCTTCCACTTGCCGGTGCGGGTGATGAACTGCCCGGAGACCGTGGAGGAGACGAAGAGACCGCCGATCATGGGGATGGTCAGGACGCCGGACATCGTCGGCGACTCGTCGCGGGCCAGCTGGAAGTACTGGGCGAAGAAGACCGTGCCGGAGAACATCGCGACACCGACGAACAGCGAGGCGATGGAGGAGAGCGTGATCGTCCGGTTGCGGAACAGCCGCAGCGGGATGATCGGCTCGCTCGCCCTGGCCTCGACGAGCACGAAGACCAGACCGAGCAGGATCGAGCCCGCGACCATCGTGTACGTCTGCCAGGACAGCCAGTCGTACTTGTCACCGGCGAAGGTGACCCAGACCAGCAGCAGCGAGACCGCGGCCGAGATGAAGAACGCGCCGGCCCAGTCGACCTTCACGTCCCGCTTCACGACCGGCAGGTGCAGGGTCTTCTGCAGCACGATCAGCGCGATGACGGCGAAGGGGACGCCGACGTAGAAGCACCAGCGCCAGCCCAGCCAGCTGGTGTCGGTGATGACACCGCCGAGCAGCGGGCCGCCGACGGTCGCGACGGCGAAGGTCGCGCCGAGGTAGCCGGAGTAGCGCCCGCGTTCACGCGGGGAGATCATCGCCGCCATCACGATCTGCGCGAGGGCGGACAGACCGCCGACGCCGACGCCCTGGACGACACGGCAGGCGATCAGCATGCCGGGGTTCTGCGAGAGCCCGGCGGCCGCGGAGCCCAGCACGTAGATGACCAGCGCTATCTGGACGAGCGCCTTCTTGTTGTAGAGGTCGGCGAGCTTGCCCCACAGGGGGGTGGTCGCCGTCATCGCCAGCAGGGTGGCGGTCACGACCCAGGTGTAGGCGGACTGGCCGCCGCCCAGGTCGCCGATGATCTCCGGGAGGGCGTTCGAGACGATCGTGGACGACAGGATCGCCACGAACATGCCGAGCAGCAGTCCGGAGAGCGCCTCCATGATCTGCCGGTGGGTCATGGGAGCGGCGTCGGCGGACCCTCCGCCGCGCTTCGCGTGGGCCCGCACACCGGCTGGTGTGGTCGTTGCCATGGACTTCCTTCTCTTACGCGGGTGTACGGGTGGTCTGGTGAGGCAGTGCCCGTGAGGGTGGGGGAGGCGGTGGCGGCCGGTGCGGGGTGGCCCGGCAGTCGCCGAAGCTGGCGCGCAGCCGGGTCATCAGCCGGATGAGCCGGCCCACGTCGTCCTCGGACCAGTCGCTCAGCCGCTCCGCCAGGAGGTCGGCGCTGCGCCGGGAGAGTTCGGCGAGCATCGCGCGGCCCTCGGGGGTGAGGCGCAGGATGCGGGAGCGCTTGTCCGCGGGGTCGGGGGAGCGTTCGATCCAGCCCCGTTCGGCGAGGTGCGCGGCGTGCCGGCTGGTCACCGACATGTCGACGGCGAGCAGTTCGGCGAGGTTGCTCATGCGCATGTCCCCGTGGCGGCCGAGCAGCGCGAGCACGGCGGCCGAGCCGGAGGAACAGTCGGACGGGAGGATCCGCCCGAGGTCCCGTTTCACGGCCCCGACGGCACTGAGCTGGCGCGCCAGTTCCTCGTACTGCGTCTGCGCGGCCATCACACCTCCTAATTTGTTGCTTAGGGCAACCATAAGGTGATTGGTTGCTGCAGGCAAATAAAACCGGGGCGGGCGGCGCAAAAGGTTGGCAAAGTCAAGTATCGTGAGGGTAAACGTGCAGGTGGAGCGGGTGACCGAGGCTCGGTCGGGGGACTCGAAGGGCTCGTCCCGCCCCCGCCCGGCCCTGCCGCCGAACGCCAGGTCGAACTGGCCGGACGCGGACACCTTGCGGGCCCCCACTTGGGCGGCCGCCCCCGTCTTCGCTAGTGTCTCGGCCCATGGCTAACACCCAGGGCCCGCAGGGCAACTACGACCCCGCCGGCAGCACCCAGATGTTCCGCGCGTTCGTCGACGAGGGCGCCCCCCAGCCCACCTCCCGTCAGGCCGCCGCGCCGGCCGGCCCGCGCATCGGTCTGATCGTCGGCGTCATCGCCGCGGTGGCGATCGTGGCCGCGGTCGCCTGGCTCGCGCTGAAGTAACCCCTCACCAACCCCTCACTCCCACCGCACGGACACCACGCGCGTCTCGACCCGCATCCCCAGCGGCACGCGCCAGGCGTCGACGCACACCGTCCAGGTCTTCTCCTTGCCGGAGCCGGGCGGGACGGGCGCGGGGAGCTGCTCGGTGGACTCGACCGTGGACCAGTCGGTGCCCAGGGCGTCGATGACGTGCGTCCCGAAGGTGACCGTGCCCGAACGCACCGCCGTGCCGCCAAGGTTGCGGAAGGTGAGCGTCACGTCCTCGCACCAGCGGCGGTCCGTGGGCGTCCGCACGGGTGCGCTCGTGGTCAGGACGGCCGGACCCGCGGGCGCGGTGGTGGGGGCGGCTGACGGGGAAGCGGGCGGCGACTCCCGCGCGGGAGCGGAGCCCGGGGCCCGAGGCGGCGTGGCAGTGGCTCGCGCCGGTGAGCCCGACGGCGGTACGGCCGCCGGTTCCCCGGTGCCCTCCGGTGTGCCCCGGCCCGTGGCCGGGCTCCCGCCGGCGACGGGTGGGTGCGCGCCCGCCGGGTCGTCCAGCGGCACCAGGCGTACGTCTCCCGTGGGTCCCGCCCCTGGTGGTCCTTCCCCCGCGCCGACCGCGACGTAGTCGCCTCCGTGCCCGCCGCCCTCGCACGCCCCGAGCAGCCCGGCCGCTGCCGCCACGACGACGACGGCCGCCGACATGCCCCACAGGGCGCGCCGACGGCCGCGTGACCGTTCCGTTCCTTCCTGTGTCGCGCGCATCGCGCCAGTGTGGCTGACGGTGCGTCAGGAAGGAAGTCCCGGGTCCGGCTCCGGATGCGGGCCGGGGGTCAGTCCGAGATCAGGCCCTCCCGCAGCTGGGCCAGGGTCCGGGTCAGGAGCCGGGAGACGTGCATCTGGGAGATGCCGACCTCCTCGCCGATCTGGGACTGGGTCATGTTGGCGAAGAAGCGCAGCATGATGATGCGGCGCTCGCGCGGCGGGAGCTTCGCGAGCAGGGGCTTGAGCGACTCCCGGTACTCCACGCCCTCCAGGGCCGTGTCCTCGTAGCCGAGGCGGTCGGCCAGGGAGCCCTCGCCGCCGTCGTCCTCGGGTGCCGGGGAGTCCAGCGAGGACGCGGTGTACGCGTTGCCGACCGCCAGGCCGTCGACCACGTCCTCTTCCGAGACGCCGAGGACGGCGGCCAGTTCGGCGACCGTCGGCGAGCGGTCCAGCTTCTGGGACAGTTCGTCGCTGGCCTTGGTGAGGGCCAGCCGCAGCTCCTGCAGCCGGCGCGGGACGCGCACCGACCACGAGGTGTCGCGGAAGAACCGCTTGATCTCGCCCACGACCGTCGGCATCGCGAAGGTCGGGAACTCCACGCCCCGTTCGCAGTCGAAGCGGTCGATCGCCTTGATCAGGCCGATCGTGCCGACCTGGACGATGTCCTCCATCGGCTCGTTGCGCGAGCGGAAGCGCGCGGCGGCGTAGCGGACGAGGGGGAGGTTGAGCTCGATGAGGGTGTCCCGGACGTAGACCCGCTCCGGGCTGTTCTCGTCGAGTGCGGCCAGTCGCAGGAACAGGGAGCGGGACAGGGTGCGGGTGTCGATGGCACCGGTGGACGGGAGGGCCGGAGCCGGCGCGGCCTCGAGGGCCGTGACGTCGTCGAGCACATCGGGCTCGACAAGCGCGACGGGCTCGGCCTCGCTCTTCGTGAGCGTGAGCACCTTCGAGCTGCCCTGGTCTGCGGACATGCCACCCCCTTTGGGTCGCGGGACGGTCGCGGCCGACGATCCCCGTCGTGGAGAACGTCAGCCTTCACCTGAATACCGGAGCCGAAGGCCCGGCAAACGCGCTTCCGGCAGAATGTCACATGTCGGCAACACGCTGTAGTGACATGTCGACATCTCAGTGACGAATCAGCCCTGGAAAGAGGGGGTGTGACGGACTTTCAGCGGAGTTATGTCGGGAAGTGCTTCCGTGGGTGATTCGCTCTCACCGGTGACTTCTCGCTCCTGCTTGCGATCCCTGTCGGATTACGTAACCAGAGCTGTGCGCCCTATGCATGCGCCCCGCCCGTGCGCCTGTGCATGCGGTCGTGCTCCCGCGTCCTATGCGTCGATTCGGTTCGCGGAACGCAGCCGCTGAAAGCTACGCGCGAGTAGCCGGGAGACGTGCATCTGGGAGACGCCGAGTTCCGCGCTGATCTGAGACTGCGTGAGATTGCTGTAGTAGCGCAGCAGAAGGATTCTCTGTTCGCGTTCCGGGAGCTGGACCAGGAGATGGCGGACCAGGTCGCGGTGCTCGACGCCGTCCAGGGCCGGATCCTCGTAGCCCAGACGGTCCAGCAGGCCCGGCAGGCCGTCACCCTCCTGGGCGGCCTCCAGGGAGGTCGCGTGGTACGAGCGTCCCGCCTCGATGCAGGACAGCACCTCGTCCTCGCTGATCCGCAGCCGCTCGGCGATCTCGGCGGTGGTCGGGGTGCGCCCGAAGGAGGTCGTCAGGTCCTCGGTCGCGCTGTTGACCTGCACCCACAGCTCGTGCAGCCGGCGCGGCACATGGACCGTGCGGACGTTGTCCCGGAAGTAGCGCTTGATCTCGCCGACGACCGTCGGCATCGCGAAGGTCGGGAACTGCACGCCCCGGTCCGGGTCGAAGCGGTCGATGGCGTTGATCAGTCCGATGGTGCCGACCTGGACGACGTCCTCCATCGGCTCGTTGCGGGAACGGAAACGGGCGGCCGCGTAGCGCACGAGCGGGAGGTTGGCCTCGATGAGCGCCCCGCGGACCCTGTTGTACTCCGGGGTGCCCGGCTGGAGCTCCTTGAGCTGGGCGAAGAGCACCTGGGTGAGCGCCCGGGTGTCGGCGCCCCGGCGCCGCTCGGGTCCCGGGGCGGGTGCCTCTTCCTGAGGCGGCGCAGTACTGGCCGACACGGTCAACGCCACCTCTTCGTCAGGCCGACAACAGCGGTCAACTCATCCATCAAAAGCGGTCATAGCATCACAAGACATGTGCACTGTGTGCAAGCACCCCATAACACCGTGTTGAGGGAGAAGTTGGGGCATAAGGGGAAGCGGGGGCCGTGGACGCACGGGAGCCCCCCGCCGTCCGGCGGGGGGCTCCCGGTGGGTTTCCGCTTCCGCGGGCGCGGCTCAGAACCCGTAGTCGGCGACCACCCAGGTGGCGAACTCCCGCCACAGCGCGACGCCCGCCTGGTGCGCCGGGTGCTCGAGGTACCGCTTCAGCGCGTCCGCGTCCTCGACCGCCGAGTTGATCGCGAAGTCGTAGGCGATGGGCCGCTCGCTGATGTTCCAGCCCAGCTCCCAGAAGGCCAGGTCCTCGATCTGGTCGCCGAGCGCCCGGAAGGCCGCCTCGCCCTGGACGACCCGCGGGTCGTCGCGCTCGACACCCTCGTTCAGCTTGAACAGGACCAGGTGGCGGATCATGGGCACTCCCGATGCGTACTACTGGGCCCCGTTGGCGAGCCAGGTGAAGAAGTCGCCGATGGCCTTGGCGGCGTCCGATATGCCCTCGAAGCCTATCTGGACGTAGTCGGCCGCCTTGGACGGGTCCGTGATGATCACATAGAGCGCGAAGACCACGAGTACGTAGACGGCGATCTTCTTGGCGTTCACCGCCACCTGGCCTCCCCTGTATGTGCCCCTCGGGCCCCTGTTGACGGCGGCGAGTGTAACCGCAAGTGCGATTTTCACACCGCTTTTGATTGTCTGCGGCGCGCCCATGAACGGGATCGCCTGAACGATCGCGCGAACGGGATCGCGCGAACCGTGAACCGATCGGGGGGCCTCGTCCGATGAGGGGGTGAATGACGGTCCGAGGCCGAGTCCGAGGCAAGGGAGAAGACGAATGCTGGGAATGCTGGACCTGCCGACCGCCGCTGTGATCGTCCTGGCGGGCGTCATATGGCTGTGGGCGCTGCTCGACTGCGCCCGCACCCCCGCGGACCGCGTCCGCTTCGTGCCGAAGCTGCTGTGGCTGCTCTTCCTGCTCAACGGCTCGGTGGTCGCCGCCGTCGTCTGGGCGTACCTGGGCAAGAAGGCGATACCGAACACGGCGAAGGGCCCGGTCCAGCGGACCGAGCCCTTCGCTCAAGCGCGGTAGCGGAGGGATTTGAACCCTCGGTGACTTGCGCCACACTCGCTTTCGAGGCGAGCTCCTTCGGCCGCTCGGACACGCTACCGAGGGAGACCTTACAGCACCCGGGGGCGTGGTTTGAAATCGGTATTCGGGGAGGCCGTCAGCGTGAGCGGAAGAACTCCGTGAGGAGCCCGGCGCACTCGCGTGCGAGGACGCCCTCGACGACCTCGGGCCGGTGGTTGAGCCGTCGGTCGCGGACGACGTCCCAGAGGGAGCCGGCCGCGCCCGCCTTGTCGTCCCGGGCGCCGTAGACCACCCGGTCCAGCCGGGACTGCACGATCGCGCCCGCGCACATCGTGCAGGGCTCGAGCGTGACGACGAGCGTGCAGCCGGTCAGCCGCCACTCCCCGACTCGCGCGGCCGCCCGCCTGATGGCGAGCACCTCGGCGTGGGCCGTCGGATCACCGCCGGCCTCCCGTTCGTTGTGGCCGGCCGCCAGGACCGTCGTACCGTCCGCGGCCAGCACGACGGCGCCGACCGGGACGTCCCCGTCCCGGACGGCCAGCCGGGCCTCGTCCAGGGCGAGCCGCATGGCGGCCCGCCACGGGTCGCGTACGGGGTCCGGCGGCGCCTGCGGTGCGGTCAGCGGACGGTCTCCAGGACCTCCGAGGCGCCCAGGGCGTCGGCGATCTCGCTGAGCGCGTCCTGGGACAGCGCCTTCAGCTCCTTCTCGCTGACGCCGAGGTCGTCGAGGACGGCGGCGTCACCGACCGGGCCGTGCGGCACCGCCTCGGCGGAACCGGAGGCGCCGTCGGCGTCGTCGTCCCCGTCCTCACCGTCCTCGGTGCCGTCGAGGTCGAGGGCGTCCAGGTCGTCGTCGTCACCCGGATCCCTTCCGAGCAGTTCGTCGGTGAGCAGCAGCTCGCCGTAGGAACTGCGGGCGGCGGCAGCGGCGTCGGAGACGTAGATGCGAGGGTCTTCCTCGCCATCGATGCGGACGACACCGAACCACGAGTCCTCCTGCTCGATGAGCACGAGCACCGTGTCCTCGTCGGGAGAGGCTTCCCGGGCCAGGTCGGCCAGATCCGACAGGGTCTCCACATCGTCGAGCTCTGTGTCGCTCGCTTCCCACCCGTCTTCGGTGCGCGCGAGCAGTGCGGCGAAGTACACCGTGACTCTCCCACTGGTCATAGGCGTGCCGGTTGGGGGTCCCCCCGGCGGAGGTTACGGGCGGAGAGAGCTGTGCTCCGAGCCCCACCCACTCGGAATCGTGGCAGAAACAAGGCGTTCAGGGGACGTCTTCGGCTCCCTGTGTCCGGTGGTTTTGATCGCACGTCCCTGAGTACGTCCGCAGGCAACTCACCAGCACACTCGTTGCGGCCACTGCGGATCGTACGCGGCTTTCCCGTGCGTCCACGCATGCCCACCCCCCGGCGCCACTCGTGGCGGTGGTGATCTTCCCCGAACGTCCCAAGTGCCGTACCGCCGCGAGCGGATCGTTCGGCTACCAGCGGAACGTGCGCATACGCATGGCATGGCGCAGGCGGGCGCTCTTGGCGCGGCGGGGCTGGACCCGGTCACGCAGCTCACGGGCTTCGGCCAGTTCGCGCAGGAAGCGGTCACGGCGCCGGCGGCGCTCGGTGTCGGTCTCCCGCGGCGTGCCCGACGGCTCGGTCGGTTCCGGCGCGTCGCGCTCTGGCAGGTCGGGCATGGGCTCACCTCCCGGGTCCGTCCCCACCACTTTCCCCCGGCCGGGCGGTTTGATGCCAGGGTTCGGCCCGAGCCGGTCGGCGAGGTCCCGACCCGGGGGCAGAGGTTCACCCAGAGTGGGGACGCCGGGCGGGTTGCGCCCGGTTACTGTTGTGGACATGCGTCTCCACGTCGTCGACCACCCTCTGGTCGCCCACAAGCTCACCGCGCTGCGCGACCGGCGCACGGACTCCGCGACCTTCCGTCGCCTGGCCGACGAACTGGTCACCCTGCTCGCCTACGAGGCCACGCGTGACGTGCGCACCGAGCAGGTCGACATCACCACGCCGGTCGCCGGGACCACCGGCGTGAAGCTCTCCCACCCGCGCCCGCTGGTCGTGCCGATCCTGCGCGCGGGCCTGGGCATGCTGGACGGCATGGTCCGGCTGCTGCCGACCGCCGAGGTGGGCTTCCTGGGCATGATCCGCAACGAGGAGACGCTGGAGGCGTCCACGTACGCCACGCGCATGCCGGAGGACCTCTCCGGCCGCCAGGTGTACGTCCTGGACCCGATGCTGGCCACGGGCGGCACGCTGGTCGCGGCGATCCGCGAGCTGATCAAGCGGGGCGCCGACGACGTGACCGCGGTGGTGCTGCTGGCCGCCCCCGAGGGTGTGGAACTCATGGAGCGCGAGCTCGCGGGCACGCCGGTGACGGTCGTGACGGCGGCCGTCGACGACCACCTCAACGAGCACGGCTACATCGTGCCGGGCCTGGGCGACGCGGGCGACCGGCTGTACGGCGCCGCGGAGTAGTCCCCTCCCGGGTTCAGCAGCTCTTCTTCGTACTGGCCGTCGGCTTCGGCGCGGTCAGGGCCGTCAGCGCCCTGGCCGCGTCCGTCTCGGTGCTGAGCGCCTTGAAACCGTCGCCGATGATCAGGTCGACCTCGTTGCCCTCGCGGGCCGCGTCGGTGCGCCGCTCGGCTCCGGTGAGCTGGGTGGACAGCACCGTCAGCGAGGTGTTCAGCGAGGAGGCGGGGCCGAGCAGCATCCCGGTGCCGGCGACCTTCTTGTCGTACTCCTTGGGCGCGTTGCCCACCTCGCCGATCTTGAAGCCGCGCTTCTCCAGCTCGTCGGCGGTGCTCTTGGCGAGGCCGCTGCGGGTGGTGGCGTTGAGGACGTTCACCGTGATCTGCGCGGGCTTCGGGAGCGCGGCCGGGGAGACGGACGCCGAGGGGCTCGCCTTGGCCGACTTCACCGCGCAGGAGGACTTGGAACCGGCCGCGGAGGCCGTCCCTCCGCCCCCGGTGAAGACGTCGATGAGCTGCAGAGTGCCCCAGCCGGCCACGCCGAGCGCGGCACCGCAGGCGACGACCACGACGACCAGCCTGCCGCGCCGCCGGCGCCGGCGCATGCGGGGGTATTTGTCCCCCGTGATGCGGTATTTGCCGCCCATGCCGGGGGGAGTCAGCATGCTCATGGGCGCAGCGTAGTGCGCCCGGGCTGCCGTGACTAATAAACGATCATCCGACATCGCCCTGGGGCGCGGGAAAGAACCCGAAAGGGTCAACGCCGCCGTCGGCGGAGGTGTCTCAGTCCAGCTCGAGCACGCGCGCGTGCAGCACCTGGCGCTGCTGGAGCGCCGCCCGCACCGCGCGGTGCAGCCCGTCCTCCAGGTAGAGATCGCCCTGCCACTTCACGACGTGCGCGAAGAGGTCGCCGTAGAACGTCGAGTCCTCGGCGAGCAGGGTTTCCAGGTCGAGCTGCTGCTTGGTGGTCACCAGCTGATCGAGGCGGACCGGGCGCGGCGCCACGTCCGCCCACTGCCGGGTGCTTTCCCGGCCGTGGTCGGGGTACGGCCGGCCGTTTCCGATGCGCTTGAAGATCACACGGAAAGCCTACCGGCCCAGACCTTCCGGGCGCAGCCATGGCGACGGAGTACGACGCCGGAAAAGCCGTGATGAACGGGGTCAAAACAGGAGTGAGGGGGCTGTCGGTGCGGGGCGCCGGCGAGCCCGCCGCGGAACTGCCCGCTGTGCATGACCCGGCCACCCTGACCGTTCGGGCGATTCGCCCGAAAGGGGGTGGCGTGTTCTTCGTCACGAGGCCCGGCGCGTCGCGGCGCAGGCGATATGCACAGGCTGTGGACGGAGGACCGGCGACTCTTCGGCAGGGTCCTGTGGAGGCGGGGCCCCGTGGAGGCAGGGCCTCGTGGGGGAGGGCCCCGTGGAGGGAGGCGCCCAGCACCGCCGCCGCGCCGAAGAGCGCCGGCAGGCCCGGGGACGGGACGGCACCCGATCCCCGCGCCGACGCCGCTCGACCGCCCCTGGACGGTGCTGGGAACGTCCGCTCCCCCGCCGTCCCGGCGTCCCGCCGTTCCGCCGTCCCGAGCGGTCCGGCACCGGTTCGAGGGCCCTGCGGAAGCAGGGCCCGTGGGGGGGCGGGTCTTGCGGAGGCGGGGCCCTGCGGAGGCGGTCGCCGGCCGGGCCCCCGCCTCCGCCGGCCGGTCAGCGGTCCCGGTTCTCCGGGGTGCGCTGCGGCTTCGGCTGGGCGGCCTGCGGCTTCGGTGCCGCGCTGCGTACGGCCTCCGCGCGCAGCAGGGCGCGCAGGACCGCGTACGGGTCGATGGGCATGGCTGTGCTCCTCGCGTCGTACCGACTGACCTGGTGCGGGTCCGGTCAGCAGCGCAGGACCACGGTGCGCAGGGCACGCAGGGTGTGCGGTGTGTACGGCGGCCGCGGCGGCCCGGGCCGCGGACGTCCCGCCGCCGCTCCGCGCGCCGGGTCCGTCGAGGGCTCGGGGCGCAGGGGTACGGCGGGACGGTGGGCGCAGGAGACCGGGCGTACCGCGGTGCCGAGGAGGTCGTACTCGGTGATCTCGCCGGCCACGACGGGCGCCGCGGACGCCTCGGGGGACGTGGCCGGCACGAGCACGGCGAGGAGCAGCACGAGCACCCGCAGCCAGGCGCGGCTGCGGGGGAGGCGTGCTGCGGTGCTCATGGAGGGTCATCTCCCCGCGCCGCGCCCGTCGTTCAGCATGCCGGGCGGCGGATACGCCCGTTCGGCGGACAACCCGGCCGGAAGGCTCACAGGGAGCGCGGGACCTGCCGGGCCCGGCCGCGGATGCGCAGCGCGGTGACGATCTCGACCACGCCGACCGCCACCAGCCAGATCCCCCCGACGAGAGTGAGCACGGCGACGGACTCGAAAGGCGCGTCGATGAGGACGATCCCGGCGGCGAAGGTGACGAGCCCGAGAAGGATCTGCCAGCCGCGCGCGGGCACGGCGCTGTCGTGGGCGGCGGCCAGGATCTGGGTGACGCCCCGGATCAGCCAGCCGATGCCGATCCACAGGGCGAGCAGCAGGACCGACTGCAGGGGGCCGCGGAAGCAGAACAGGCCCAGCAGCAGCGACAGGGCGCCGCTGACGAAGCCGAGGACCCGCAGCGAGGTCGCCCGGTGGGTGCCGAAGGCCGAGGCCAGCTGGAGGACACCGCTGATCACCAGGTAGAGGCCGAACAGGACGCCGGCCGCGAACAGCGAGGCGCCCGGCCAGACCAGGACCAGGACGCCCAGGACGAGGGAGGCGATGCCGGTCCCCAGGACGACCTGCCAGGCGGCGCGGGACAGGGCGTGCAGGGGGCCCTCGAAGGGCGGCTCGGGTTCGTGCGCGCGCTGCGGGACGTGGTGGGCGTGGACCCTGCGGTCGTCGTACTCCGGGCCCCGGGGGGAGCCGCTCGGTGGCTCGGTCATGCTCCCAGCTCAGACCGGCACCCGGCGGCCCGCCACCCGGGACGGTCCACTTGACCGACGTCCTGCCCGACGTCTCGCCCGATGTCCTGCCCGCTGTCCTGCTCCGCGTCCTGCCCTACTTCTTGGCCGCCTTGGCCGCCGCCTTCATCTCCTGTTTGTGCGCCCGTACCTTCGAGAGCGACTCCGGGCCGGTGATGTCGGCGACGGACCGGAAGGACTCCGGCTCGCCGTACGCTCCGGCCGCCTCCCGCCACCCCTCCGGGCGCACGCCGAGCTGCTTGCCGAGCAGGGCCAGGAAGATCTGTGCCTTCTGCTTGCCGAACCCGGGCAGCGCCTCCAGCCGCTTCAGCAGCTCCTTGCCGGTCCCCGCGTCCTTCCAGAGGGCCTCGGGGTCGCCGTCGTGGTGTTCGACGAGGTACTGGCACAGCTGCTGGATGCGCTTGGCCATGGAACCCGGGTAGCGGTGGACGGCCGGCTTCTCGGAGAGCAGCGCGGCGAAGGCCTCCGGGTCCTGGGCGGCGATCTCGTGCGCGTCCAGGTCGCCGGCGCCGAGACGGTCGGCGATCGTCCGGGGGCCCTTGAACGCCCACTCCATCGGGACCTGCTGGTCCAGCAGCATCCCTACCAGCGCGGCCAGCGGGGAGCGGCCGAGCAGTTCGTCGGCGTCGGGGTCCTGGGCGAGGTGAAGGGTGACGTCCATGGGTCGATGATCCCGCGGGGGCCCTCAGCCCGCGCGCCAGTACCCCAGCGCGTGCGTGCGCTCCCTGGGAACGCCCAGCTCCTTGCGGACGTACGCGGACAGCGTGCGCGTGGTCCGGGTGTCGCAGGCGATCCAGACGTACGGGTCGGGGGTGGCCGCCAGCAGGGCCGGCAGCTCGGCCCGCACCCGCTCGACCAACTCCGCGCGCGGGACGTGCCGTATCTCGTGCCGGGCCGGGTCCGTGCGGAACGGCAGTCCGTCCGCCGTGTCCTCGGCATCCTCGGCGTTCTCGGCGTTCTCGGCGTTCTCGAACCAGACGGTCGCCGGGGCCGTGCCCAGCGCGTCCAGCAGGGAGTTGATCGCGGGCAGGGAAGCCGGGTCGCCGACCGCGAGGATGTGCGAGGGGGCGGGGGAGGGCTCCTCGAAGCCGGTGCCCTGGACGGTCGCCTCGATGGTGTCGCCGGGCCGGGCGGCGCGCGCCCAGTCGCCGGCCGGGCCCTCGTGCAGGGCGAACTCCAGCGAGAGGGTGCCGGCCGCCGGATCGGGGTCGACCAGGGTGAACGCCCGCTGGTGCGGCCTGCCCGCGTTGTCGAACCACAGCCGCACCCACATCGTCGGGTGGACCGCGGTCACGGCGAGCAGCCCGCCGTCGGTGAGGTGCAGCCGGCGGAAGCGCGGGGTGACGTCCTCGGCGCCGGTGACGGTCAGGGTGAAGTCCTTCGCCCGCATCAGTCTGAGGACCGCGCCCTCCCAGCCCCGCCCCTGCGCCATGACCTCTTCACCCCTCGCGTACGATTCCTGCACCGATTGATTAGGTAAGCCTAACCTAAAGCGCTGCGCGCTTGTCAGTGACAGAAGGGCCACAGGGTGACGACCGAGATCCACAGAGACGCGTGGGGCGTCCCGCATCTGCGCGCGGCCGATGCGCGGGAACTCGCCCACGCCCAGGGCCTGGTCACGGCCCGCGACCGGGCCTGGCAACTGGAGGTCGAGCGGCACCGGGCCCAGGGCACCTCGGCGTCCTTCCTCGGTCCGGAGGCCGTGGCCTGGGACGTGTTCGCCCGCCGAGTCCGCCTCGCCGACACCGCCCGCCGCTGCTTCGACCGGCTGGAGCGGCAGGACCCGGAGACGGCCGCGTGGGTACGGGCGTACGTCGACGGCGTCAACGAAGGGCTCCACACGACCCCCGAGTTCACCCGGGTCGGCCTGGCCCCCGGCCGCTGGGAGTCCTGGACCCCGCTCGCCGTGTGGCTCTCCGTCCACATCCTGTTCGCCGGGTTCCCCGCCAAGCTGTGGCGCGAGGAGGTCGCCCGGCACCTCGGCCCCGACGCCGTCGGCCTGTTCGCCACCGACGGCCCCGGCACCTCCGGCAGCAACGGCTGGCTGGTGAGCGGGGCCCGGACGATCACCGGGCAGGCGGTCATCGCCGGCGATCCGCACCGCTTCATCGAGGATCCCGGGGTCTACCAGCAGATCCGCCTCGCCTGCGACGAGTTCGACGTCGTGGGGCTCGCCGTGCCCGGCGTCCCCGGCATCGCCCACTTCGGCCACACCGGCACGGTCGCCTGGGCCATCACCAACGCCATGGCCGACTACCAGGACCTCTACCGCGAACGCCTGCGCCGCACCGGCGCGGGCATCGAGGCCCTCGGCCCCGACGGCGCCTGGCACCGCGCCACCCGGCACACGGAGACCGTCGAGGTGGCCGGCGAGGACCCGGTCGAGACCGAGGTGATCGAAACAGCCCGCGGCCCGGTGATCGCGGGCGGCCCGGAGGGTCTGCCCAGCGCCCCGCACCCCACCCCCCACCCTCTGGCCCTCGCCCTCCGTTACCCGCCCCGGGTCACCGGGGATCTCGGCTTCGGTGCGCTGCTGCCGCTGTTGCGGGCCCGGCGGGTCGGGGACGTGGACCGGGCCTTCGACCGGTGGGCCGAGCCGGTCAACGTCGTTCAGGCCGCCGACACCGAGGGCGGTCTGCTGCACCGGGTCGCGGGCCGGGTGCCCGTGCGGGCCGAGGCCAACGGCACCCGGCTGGTTCCCGCCTGGGAGCCGGGCCACGAGTGGACCGGCTGGCACGAGATGCCCCGCGCCGGTCTCACGGACGGCGTCGCGGTCATGGCCAACCAGCGGGGCCCGGCCGCCCCCCTGGGCGTCGAGTTCGCCCCGCCCCACCGCGCCGACCGTATCCGCGCCCTGCTGGGCGAGAAGGAGACCTGGTCCGCGTCCGGCATGGCCGCGATCCACACGGACACCCACCTCGCCTCCGCCGCACCGCTCCTCGACCACCTGGCGGCCCTCGACGGCCTCACCGGTCCCGCCGCCGACCTGCGCGAACGCCTTCTGCGCTGGGACCGCCGCATGGACGCCGACAGCGAGGACGCCGCCCGGTACGCGGCGCTGCGCGGCGCCGTCGTCCGCCGGCTCGCCGCGCACCCGGCCTTCGCCGCCCTGACCACCCCGCCCGCCTACCCCGACGTCCTCCTCCCCTGGCTGGCCCTCCTGCCGCGCGTCGGTTTCGCTCTCGAACACCTCCTGCGCGCCGAGGAGCTGTACGGCATCGACCGGCCGCGGCTCGTCCGGGAGGCCGTCGAGGAGGTCGCCGGCCGGCCGCCCGTCCGCTGGGGCGACACCCACCGCCTGGCCCCCTGGCGGGCTCTGCCCGACCCCTCGTACGAGGCCCCCGCCCTCTCGGGCGACCACGACTGCGTGCTGTGCACGACGGCCGTGCCCGGCTGGACCGACCTCGCCGCGCGCGGCCCGGCGGCCCGTTACGTCTGGGACCTGGCCCGCCGCGAGGACAGCCTGTGGGTGGTCCCGCACGGCGCCTGCGGCCACCCCGACAGCCCGCACCACCACGACCAGTTGCCCTTGTGGCTCAAGGGAGAGCTGGCCCCCGTCGTCACCGACTGGGCACACCTGACGAAGGAGAGCGATGTCTGACCGCCCTGTTCACACCTACGTCCACCAGGAGCACGTCGACGGCTTCGGCACCGTCGGCATCCGTCCCCTCGACGCCGAGGGCGACGCCGGCGTCGTCCACGGCTGGGTGAGCGAGGAACGGGCCGCGTTCTGGGGCATGACCGGTCTGACGCGGGACCAGGTCGCCGAGATCTACGCCCACATGGCGGGCCTCGATACCCATCACGCCTTCCTGGCCGAGCTGGACGGCACCCCGGCGGGCCTGCTGCAGACGTACGAGCCCGCCGAGGACCGGGTCGGCGAGTGCTACGAGGTCCGGCCCGGCGACATCGGTGTGCACGTGCTCCTCGCGCCCCCCGGTGAGCGGGGCGTGCGGCCGGGCTGGTCGGCGGCGCTGATGACCGCCTTCGCCTCGTACGTGCTGCTCGGCCTGGACCGGCAGCGGGTCGTGGTGGACCCGGACGTCCGCAACGAGAAGGCGATCGCCCGCTTCCTGCGGCAGGGCTTCGAGGCCGGACCGCTGGTCAGCTTGCCGGAGATCGACCTGCCGGACGTGTACCTGCCGGAGAAGAGGGCCCGACTGGCCTTCCTGCGGCGGGAGGTGGCCTTCCCGTAGCCTTCCCCGGGTGACCGCCCCGCTCACTCCGCAGGACCTCGTCGCGCACTACGGGCTGGAGCCGATCCCCCGTGAGGGCGGCCTGTTCCGCCGTACCTGGGCGGGGCCCGAGGGCCCCGACGGCCGCCCCGCCGGCTCCGCGATCGTCGCGCTGCTCACCGCCGACGACCACTCGGCCCTGCACCGCCTGCCCACCGACGAGGTCTGGCACTTCTACCTCGGCGACCCGCTGGAGCTGCTGCTCCTCGCCCCCGACGGCACCTCCCGCACGGCCGTGCTCGGCCCGGACGTCCTCGGCGGGCAGCAGCCGCAGCTCACGGTCCCGGCACGCACCTGGATGGGCGCGCGGACCCGGGGCGCCTGGACCTTCTTCGGCTGCACGATGGCCCCCGGCTTCACCTACGGGGACTACGAACACGGGGACGCGGCGGCTCTGACGGCGCGTTATCCGGACCGTGCCGCACAGATCGCGGGACTGTGCCGTCCATGACGTTGCTGGCGGGCCAGGTGGCCCTGATCACGGGCGCGGGCGGCGGGATCGGCCGCGGCATCGCGCTGCGGTTCGCGCGGGAGGGCGCGGCGGTGGCGCTGCACTGCCGTACGGGGGCCGAGGCGGCGCACGCCCTGGCGGAGGAGATCGGTGACCGGGCCGTCGTGCTGCCGGGCGCCGACCTCACCGTCGAGGACGAGTGCCGCAGGCTGGTGGCACAGGCCGCCGAGTGGGGCGGGGGACGGCTCGACGCGCTGGTGAACAACGCGGGCGTACAACCGGTGCGGCAGCTGCCCGGGATGCCGGCCGCGGACTGGCGGGCGGTCGTGGACACCAACCTGACCAGCGTGTTCGCCTGTACGCAGGCGGCTGCCGAGGTGATGCGGGAGCAGGGCGGCGGGACCGTCACGCACATCGCCTCGGTGGAGGCCCGGATGCCCGTGGAGGGTCATGCCCACTACTCCGCCTCCAAGGCGGCGGTCGTGATGCACGCCCGCGCGGCCGCGCTGGAGTACGGGCCCCACGGCATCCGCGTCAACACGGTCTCGCCCGGCCTGATCGACCGTGCCGGACTGGAGGAGGCCTGGCCGGAGGGGGTGCGGCGGTGGCGGGAGGCGGTCGCGGTGGGCCGGCTGGGCCGCCCGGAGGACGTCGGTGACGCGTGCGTGTTCCTGGCGTCGCGGCTGGCGTCCTGGGTGACCGGCCACGACCTGGTGGTCGACGGCGGTGTGTCGGCGCGGCCGACGTGGTGAACCGGAGCCGGCGTGGTGAACCGGATGTGCTGTGCATGCGTACGTATCCCCGAGCACGCGAGTGTCGAGTTGCGGCAAGACGGAGCGGGTGACGTGAGCGAAGGGCGCGATGGCGGACGACACGGCAGTGGGCGAAGGCGACTTCAAGGGCTGGTGCTGCTGGGCACCGTGCTGGTCCTGCTCCTCCTCGGCGGCGGACCGGCCTCGGCGCACGCGGCCCTCCGCTCCACCGATCCCACCGACGGAAGCGTCGTCAGGACGTCGCCCCGCAGCATCACCCTCACCTTCACCGAGTCGGTAGGCCTCCTCGACGACTCCTTCCGCCTCCTCGACCCCGACAACCAGCGGGTCGAGCTGGGCGGGTCGGGGCATGTGGAGGACCGTTCGGACACCGTGCGGGTCGACCTGCCGAAGAAGCTCGGCACCGGCACGTTCACGATGGCCTGGCGCGTGGTGTCGGCCGACAGCCACCCGGTGTCCGGCGCCTTCACCTTCTCCGTGGGCAAGGCGTCGCCGACCATGGCCGTCCTGCCCTCCACCGCCACCGAGGACCCGGCGACCGACGGGCTCTACAACATCGGCCGCTACCTCGCGTACGTCGCGGCGGCCCTCCTCGTCGGTACGGCGGCCTTCGTCGCCCTGTGCCGTCCGCCGGACACCCGCCCGCTGCGCGGGCCGCTGCTGATCGGCGGCTGGACGCTGGCCGGCTCGACCGTGTTCCTGTTCTTCCTCCGTGCCCCCTACGAGGCCGGCACCGGCCCGTCCGGCGCGCTGGACCCGTCCGGCCTGACCCGCACGCTGGACGGCCGCCCCGGACTGGCCCTGGTGGCGCGCCTGCTGCTGGCGGCCGCGGCGGCGGCCCTTCTCCTGCGACAGCGCGGGCGCCCGGAGCCGTCCCGCGCCGCCCTCGCGGGGGGCGCCGCCCTCGCGGTGGGCCTCGCGCTGACCTGGGCGGCGGCCGAGCACGCGTCGGCCGGCATCCAGGTCCCGCTGGCGATGGCCTCCTCGGTGCTGCACCTGCTGGCGATGGCGGTGTGGCTGGGCGGCCTCGTGGCCCTGCTCACCCTGCTGCCCCGCGCGTCCGTGCCCTCGCGGGTGGTCACCCGTTTCTCCCGGCTGGCCGGGATCGCGGTGACCGTCCTGGTGGTGACGGGTGTCTACCAGTCCTGGCGCGGCCTCGGGTCGGCCTCGGCGCTGACGGAGACGACGTACGGGCGGGTCCTGCTCGCGAAGCTGGCCGCGGTGGCGGTGCTGCTGGCGGCGGGGGCGTGGTCGAGGGCCACGGTGACCGGGCGGGGGAATGTGACGAAGCAGAGGACGGTGACGGTGGAGGCGGCCGCGCAGAAGGAGGCCCGGGTGCTGGAGACGGTACCGGCGGGCGGACCGCCGGCGCGCAAGGAGCCGACGGACACCAGGGACGTGACGGACACCAGGGACGGCACCGACTCCCCGGAGGCCGCGGACGCCGGGGACGCCGGGGACATCACGGCCGCGACGGCCACCGCGGCCACGACGGCCACCGCGGAAGCCGGAGACATCACGGAAGCCGGAGACACCGCGGACGCGGCGGACTCCGCTGCCCCCGCGGGCTCCGGGCGGTCCGCACCGTCGGCCGGCACCTCCGGGCCGGGGCCGCGCCTCACCCCCGCCGAGGCCGCGCACAGCCGCGCGCTGCGGCGGTCGGTGCTCCTGGAGGTCGCCGTCTCCGTCGTGGTGCTCGTCCTCACGACGATCCTGACGGGCACCCTGCCGGGCCGGGCGGCGGCCGAGGCGGCGACCACGCAGCAGTCCGCGGGGCTGCCCGTCGCCTCCGTCACCACGATCCCCTTCGACCTCGGCAAGCCCGGCCTGCGCGGCAAGGTCCAGATCACCCTCGACCCCGGCCGCGTCGGCGGCAACTCGGTGCAGGCGGTGGTCTACGGCCCCGACGGCGGCTTCGTCACCATCCCCGAACTGCGGCTGTCCTTCACCCTTCCCGGCCAGGACATCGGCCCCCTCGACGCCAAGGTCACCGACCGCGGCGGCTACTGGGGCTCCGACGACCTCAACCTGCCCATCCCGGGCACCTGGGAGATGAAGGCGACGATCCGGGTGTCGGACATCGACCAGGTGAGCGAGACGAGGGACGTGCGCATCGACCGCTGAGGTCGGTGGGGAAGGCGTGGGCGGTTCCGCCGGAGGCGACCCCGACGCCCCGACGGCCGCCGCCCTGAGGCAGGCCTACGGCGCCTCGCGCACCCCCGTCGGCGCGTCGGCCAAGCCCTACGTCCTGGTCCTGCGCGGTACGGGCCCGGCGATCACCCGGGACGGCCCGGCGATCACCCGGGACGGCCTGGTGAGCCCTGTCGGCCCCGGCAACCCCGTCGGCCCCGGCGACCCCGTCCACCCCGTCCGCCCCGGCAACCCCGGCAACCCCGGCAACCCCGTGCCGCCCGAGCACGTCTCCGACGCCGGAGGGATCCCCGCCCGGGCGGCCAGGACCGGGCCGCGCTCCGAAGCGAGCGGATGACGCTCCACCTGTCGAAACGGTCGGGAAATGTCCCCTGCCGAGCACATGTGGCCAACGGGGGACAGGCTTGTTTCTGAAACGGTTTGTGTTCGATCCGTTGACACTCCGTACACGCCCCCTTACAGTCTCGCCAGCATTCCGACCGTGTGACGGTATTTCGAACAGCTGAAAGGCGAGTGCCCTGCGCATCACCGGAATCAGCACCGACGTCGGCGATCCGCGGGACACCGAGACGCCCGGGCATCGTCTGAAGCGAGGTGCCGGGCGGTCTGACGCGCGCACACTCCCGCGCGATCCACCGGCTGTTCACGGCTTGTGAGACCCCGCGCACCGAGATCTCCCACGACCTGGGCGGACCGCGTGCGCGTTCACGTGGCCGCCGAGTCCCCCAGGCACCCCTGCGCCGGGCCGGGCCCCGGCCACCGCCCGGGAGCGGTGCGGCGCGCGTACGGCCTGCGTACGACCCGCGTACGAACGCTCCCGACCTGCTCGACGGCCGCCCGGCCCGCGCCACCGCGTCCGCTCCGGCATCTGACGCGCCGTCATCCTCTCAACGACGAGAAGAACAAGGAACGATCACCATGCGCAACCGAAGAGCGGCCCTCGCCTCCCTCGCCGGAGCCTCCCTCGCCCTCACCCTGTCCGCCTGCGGCAAGGACAGCGCGAGCACCACCAAGGGCGGCACCGTCGGCATCGCCATGCCGACCCGGGCCTCCGAGCGCTGGCTCAACGACGGCAAGAGCATGGTCACCGACCTGAAGAACAAGGGCTACCGGACCAAGCTGGTCTACGGCGACGACGACCCCAAGGCCCAGGTCTCGCAGATCGCGGACCTGATCGAGCAGCGCGTCGACGCCCTGGTCATCGCGGCCATCGACAACAGGTCGCTGAACGACGTGCTCAAGAAGGCCGCCGCCGAGGACATCCCGGTGATCTCCTACGACCGGCTCATCCTCGGCACCGAGAACGTCGACTACTACGTCTCCTTCGACAACGAGCAGGTCGGCCGGCTCCAGGCCCTCTACATCGTGGACAAGCTCGGCCTGGACGACGGCAAGGGCCCTTTCAACATCGAGCTGTTCGCCGGGTCCCCCGACGACAACAACACCAGATACTTCTTCGACGGCGCGATGCACCTCCTCCAGCCGTACCTGGACGAGAAACAGCTGGTCGTCCAGTCCGGCCAGACCGCGCTCAAGCAGGTCACCACCCTGCGCTGGGACGGGCCGACGGCACGCAAGCGCATGAACGGCATCCTCAGCTCGTCCTACGTGAACAGGAAGGTCGACGCGGTCCTGTCGCCCTACGACGGCATCTCCATCGGCGTCCTGTCCGCGCTGAAGTCGTACGGGTACGGCTCCGCCGGCAAGCCCTTCCCGGTCATCACCGGCCAGGACGCCGAACTCGCCTCGGTGAAGTCGATCATCGCGGGTGAGCAGTCGCAGACCGTCTACAAGGACATCCACCAACTCGCCGAGGTCGCAGCGGACATGGTCGACGACATCCTCAACGGCAGGACCCCGCGGCTGAACAACAGAAGGTCCTACAAGAACGGCGCCAAGGCCGTGCCCTCCTACCTGCTGCAGCCGACGAGCGTCGACAAGAGCAACTACGAGTACGTCCTGGTCGCGGGCGGCTACTACACCGCCGCCGAACTCAAGTAGCCCGGGAGAAAGGCTCGTCGGGCTCCCACGGCACCGCACCCCCGTGTTCGAACGCCGTGCTCGAACGCTCCGCGGTCACAGTGGCCCGCCCCGCGGTGTGAGAGCGGTGCAACGAGATGTCCCACGCGGTCTAACAGGCGGGAAACCGGCCGCCGCCACGGCCGGACTAGCTTCGTGGCATGAGGGTGTGGACGCCGGTACGGCCGCTGCACGACAGGCTCGCCGCGATCGCCAAAAGCGTTGCCGGCACAAGGAGTTCGGTTCGTCACCGTGGGGGCCGGACGGCTCGCGGGCGGCGGCCGGTGCCCGGCTGGCGCAGTATCAGGGGCCGGGTGGCCGTGGTCGTCACCGTCCCGGTCTGCCTGCTGCTGACCGTGGCCGGTCTCGCGGTGTACGGCCGCGCCGAGGCCCTCGGCGACGCCCGCGCCACCCGTGCCGAGGTCGGCCTCAGTCTGCGCATCCAAGCGCTCGTGCACCAACTGCAACGCGAACGCGGCCTGACCAACGGCCTGTTGGGCGGTGAGGAGGAGTTCCGCCCGCTTCTCGCCACCACCCGCGAGCACGTCGACACGGCCCTGCGTGACATGCGCCGCGAGAGCGCGGTCGAGGACGTCGTCCAGCGGCGCCTGCGACGCCTGGCCGGCATCCGCTCCGCCGCCGACGCGGGCACCGCCGACCAGGCGGCCACCCTCACCTTCTACACCGGCGCCGTCGACGCCCTGAACACGGTCGATCCGGTGGCGGCGAGCGCGACCGGCACCGACCGCCGGCTGCGCGACGGGCTGGCCGCACTGCGGGAGCTGGCCGCCGCCGAGGAGTCCGTCGCACTCGAACGCGGGCTGCTCAACGGCGTGTTCGCCCAAGGTGCCTTCCACGGCCGCACGTACATCGACTTCACCGAGGTGCGCGCCACCCGCGTCGCCGCCCTCGCCCGCTTCCGGACCGTCGCCACCGCACCGCAGCGCGCGGCCCTGGAGAAGGCCTTCGCCACCGCGGACGCCGAACGCGCCACGACCTACGAGAAACAGGCGGAGGACGCCGCCGAGGGCACCCCGCTGCGTGCCGCCGCCGGTGCCTGGTGGGAGGCGATGACCGCACTCGTCGACGATCTGTACGCCGTCCAGCAGTCGGTCGGTGACGACGTACGGCACCGGGCCGACCGGCTCAGCCACGAGGCCGAACTGGCCCTCACCGCCTACCTCCTCGCGGGCACGCTCATCGCCGCCCTCGTCATGGGCCTCGCCGCCTTCGCCTCCCGGTCCCTCACGCGCCCGCTGCGGGCCCTCGCCGAGACCGCCCACGACGTGGCGCGGCACCGGCTGCCCGAGGCCGTCGCCCGTATCCAGCACGCGCCGCAGGAACATGCGCGGCTCCTGCAGCCGAAGGACGCGCCGGACGCCCCCGACGCACGGCTGCTGGGCGGCGCGGCGGAGATCGCCGAGGTCGCGGTGTCCCTGCACCAGGTGGAGCACACCGCCCTCCAGCTGGCCGCCCAGCAGGCCGGCCTGCGCCGCAACACCACCGAGTCGCTCGCCAACCTCGGCCGCCGCAGCCAGAACCTGGTGCGCCGCCAGCTCGGCCTCATCACCCGCCTGGAACGGCAGGAACTCGACCCGGACGCGCTCGCCGAGCTCTTCGAACTCGACCACCTCGCCACCCGCATGCGGCGCAACGCCGAAAGCCTGCTGGTCCTGGCCGGGCAGAACTCCCCCCGGCCCACGATGGCACCCGCCGACGGACTGGAGGTCGTCCAGTCCGCCGTCGCCGAGGTGGAGCAGTACCGACGGGTCCTGATCGCGACCGTGGAGCCGGTACGGGTGCGCGGGCACGCCGTCGCGGATGTCGCGCACCTGCTCGCCGAACTCATCGAGAACGGGCTGAACTTCTCGCCGCCCACGGAACCGGTCGAGGTGCACGGCTGGTTCGACGCCGAGGACGACACCTACTCGTTCGCCGTCGTCGACCACGGCGTCGGCATGTCCGCGGCCGACAAGGAACGAGCGGGCGCCCTGTTCTCCGGCTCGGGCGAGGACGTGCTCCTCGCCGCGCCCACCCGCTTCCTCGGCCACCTCGTCGTCGGCCGGCTCGCACACCGTCTCGGCGAAGGCACCCGCGTCCACCTCTTCGACACGCCCGGCGGCGGTCTGTCCGCACTCCTCGCCCTCCCGGGGCGCCTCCTCGCACCGGCCGAGGACCCCTCGACCGCAACTGCACCCCCGCCCGCCAGGCCCTCGGTCTCCTCACTGCTGAACGGCTTCCGGGCAGGTGTCGCCCGAGCCGAGGCCAGAAACCCCCAAGGAGCGTCATCGTGACCACCGCCGTCCAGAGCTTCGGCTGGCTCGTCTCGGAGTTCGTACGCACCACCGACGGCGTCACCGACGCCGTGGCCGTCTCCTCCGACGGCCTGCTCATGGCCGCCTCGGACAGCCTCGGCCGGGACCGCGCCGACCACCTCGCCGCCGTCGTCTCCGGCATCACCAGCCTCGCCCAGAACGCGGCGACCACCCACGGCTTCCACGGCATGAAGCTCGTCATGATCGAAATGCTCGGCGGATTCCTCATGGTCGGCCGCATCCGCGACGGCAGCTGCCTCGGCGTCCTCGCCGCCGAAGGGTGCGACGTCGGCCTCGTCGGCTACGAGATGTCCGTCCTCGCCGACCGAGCCGGCGAACTCCTCACCCCCCAACTGATCCTCGAACTGCAGGCGGCGCCCAGATAGAAGCACCGCTGCGCGGAGCCTGCCTCCCTGCGGGGAAGCCGGAGCCGAACTCGGGCAACTGCGCCGGCGGCTGTGGCGGGTGGGGCTCCTGAACGGTGCTGTACGGGGGTGACTGCAACCAGAACTGCAACCATCGCCCGCCTATTTGCCGCTCTCCGGGCCATACCACTGGAGAGCCTGGCCGGTCACTGCTGCGATGCAGGCGACGTCGTGGTCGCGGTGCAGGAGGGTGAGCCCTTGCAGTTCGGCCGTCGCGGCGACGACGAGATCCACCGCACCCGCGCTGCGATGCTTCCCCTGTTTGGTGAGAGCTTCCTGGACCTGCCAGGCGCGGTCGTAGGCGCGGTCGTCGACGGGAACCCAACCGAAGATCAGTCGCATGTCCTCGATGCCGCGCGCCCTGTCGGTGGCCGACCGGGCGCTGTAGAAGAACTCAAGTTCGGTGATCGGGCAGACGGCGATAAGCCCGGCGGCTGCCGCCTGGTCCCAGCCGTACTGCTCCGCGTCCTCGTGCATGAACCGGGCGAGCGCGCTGGTGTCGATCAGGAACTGGGCCGCGTTCACCGACGGTAGTTCCCCTTGTTCTCGAACAGCTCCAGATCGAATGCGCCGTCCCCGGCCGCGGCCCGCAGCCGGGCGAGAGCCAGGGCGCGACGCCTACTCTCCAGCACCTCGCGAAGAGCGGTGTTGACGGTCTCCTTCTTGGTGCTCGTCCCGAGGGCTTTGGCCACGTCCGCGACCAGGTCGTCGTCCAGGTCGATAACCGTCCGACTCACGAGTGCCTCCTTGATATCAAGTGTGGGGTCAAGTATATCTCGCGAGGTGCCCCGCGAGGTGGCACACCCGGGCACCCGGCCTGGCCGCCGAGTCCTACGCGGGCATCACGCCATGGATGCGGGAGAGAGTGAAGACGCGTTCCGCTTCGCGCAGGTGGCACAGGCGTCGAGGTGGGGCGGGTCGAGTTCCAGGTCGCTGAGGGTGCGTACGGTCCGGTTGCCCGAAGTGGCGATGTACTCGACCGTGATGGTCGCGCCGGCGTCGATGGCATGGGCGACCTGGCGGACGTCGCTGTACGACAGGTGCTTCGCGTATCCGGCGACGATCTCCTCGGTGCCCGTCGCGAAAGGCACCCCGCTGCCGAACGGGTCGGGTTCCGGTGCAGTCGACGGGGCCTTGAGCAGCCGGTCGGCCAGGACGTCCATCCCGGCGTCGGTGGGCATGTCCGAGGCGCGTGTCGCGGTGGTCCGGGCGCCTCGCCGTCCGACGTTCCTTCGCGCGGACGGGACGGCAGCGGCGGCCCTCTGCGGCAGACGCTTCTCGATGCGTACCGTTCCCTCTGCGGTCTCGGCGACCGGGGCATGGCCCGCAGCACGGAGCGCGGCGAGAGTCGTTGCGAGCGGGCTGTTGCTGACCAGGACCAGAGACGAACTGAGACGGAAACTGAGACGGACAACGACGAAGGGCCCCACCGCGAACGGTGGGGCCCTTCGACATCGTGCCCGGTGAGGCACTGGCGGAGGATACGAGATTCGAACTCGTGAGGGGTTGCCCCCAACACGCTTTCCAAGCGTGCGCCCTAGGCCTCTAGGCGAATCCTCCGCCGCAAACAATACAAGACGTTGAGGAGTGCTCGCGAACTCGTTCCCGCCTGCCGCCATCGGGTACTGTGGGCGCAGCCCCTCACGCGGCGCTATCTGACTGAACTCCCCCAGGGCCGGAAGGCAGCAAGGGTAGGTCGGCTCTGGCGGGTGCGTGGGGGGCGCTTGCGTTCCGGGGCGGGCAGGGGCGGGGTTGTCGTCCGGGCCGTGCCCGGTCCTCGCGCGGATCCCGGTTGTCGGTGGGCGCCTATAACCTCGTAGGCGTGTCGTCTCTCGCGCTGTACCGCCGCTATCGCCCGGAGTCGTTCGCCGAGGTCATCGGGCAGGAGCATGTCACCGACCCGCTGCAGCAGGCGCTGCGGAACAACCGGGTCAATCACGCGTACCTGTTCAGCGGTCCGCGCGGGTGCGGCAAGACGACCAGCGCGCGGATCCTGGCCCGGTGCCTGAACTGCGAGAAGGGCCCCACGCCGACCCCGTGCGGCGAGTGCGACTCGTGCCGGGACCTGGCGCGGAACGGGCCGGGATCGATCGACGTCATCGAGATCGACGCCGCGTCGCACGGTGGTGTGGACGACGCCCGTGACCTGCGGGAAAAGGCCTTCTTCGGGCCCGCCCGCAGCCGCTACAAGATCTACATCATCGACGAGGCCCACATGGTCACGTCGGCCGGTTTCAACGCGCTCCTCAAGGTCGTCGAGGAGCCGCCGGAGCATCTGAAGTTCATCTTCGCCACCACCGAGCCCGAGAAGGTCATCGGGACCATCCGCTCGCGGACGCACCACTACCCCTTCCGGCTCGTCCCGCCGGGGACCCTGCGGGACTACCTCGGTGAGGTGTGCCAGAAGGAGGACATCCCGGTCGAGGAAGGCGTCCTGCCCCTGGTCGTGCGGGCCGGGGCCGGGTCCGTGCGTGACTCCATGTCCGTCATGGACCAGCTGCTCGCCGGCGCGACCGAAGCGGGTGTGACGTATGCCATGGCCACCTCCCTGCTCGGGTACACGGACGGCTCGCTGCTCGACTCCGTCGTCGAGGCCTTCGCCACGGGCGACGGAGCCGCCGCCTTCGAGGTCGTCGACCGGATCATCGAGGGGGGCAACGACCCCCGGCGGTTCGTCGCCGACCTGCTGGAGCGGCTGCGTGACCTCGTCATCCTCGCCGCCGTCCCGGACGCGGCCGAGAAGGGACTCATCGACGCCCCCGCCGACGTCATCGAGCGGATGCAGGCCCAGGCCGGCGTCTTCGGCGCCGCCGAACTCAGCCGCGCCGCCGACCTCGTCAACGAGGGACTGACCGAGATGCGGGGCGCCACCTCGCCCCGCCTCCAGCTCGAGCTGATCTGCGCGCGCGTGCTGCTGCCCGCCGCCTACGGCGACGAGCGCTCCGTCATGGCCCGCCTCGACCGCATCGAGCGCGGCGTGAACTTCTCCGCCGGTGGCGCTCCCCAGGGCATGCCCGCGATGGGGTACGTGCCCGGGCCGGAGGCGCATGGCGGCGGCGCGGCCGCGGCCGGCGGCGCCCCCATCCCGCCGGGAGGCGGAGCGGCCGCCGCCCGGGCCGCGGTGCGGGGCGGCGCGGGCGCGGGACCGGGTGCCGGACCCGCGGCGGGTGCGGGATCGGGCGGCGCCGCCGTCGCCGCC
The DNA here is from genome assembly GCF_042898825.1 of Streptomyces sp. NPDC000345. Taxonomy (NCBI): domain Bacteria; kingdom Bacillati; phylum Actinomycetota; class Actinomycetes; order Kitasatosporales; family Streptomycetaceae; genus Streptomyces; species Streptomyces sp. NPDC000345. The sequence goes on along the minus strand of NZ_JBIAZE010000009.1, from coordinate 108,504 downwards.
CAGCATCCCGGCCAGCCGCCTTCCCCCTACCCGGCGCAGCACCCCGACCACCGTCCTTCCGCCGCGCCCCCCGCTGCCGCCGCGGCTGCGCCCTCCGCGCCTCCCGCGCAGGCTCCCGCCGACGCGGAGACCGGTCCCGCGCAGCCCGCCGCCCCGGCCCCCGCCCCGGCCCCCGCCCCGGCCCCGCCTGCCCAGCCACCCGCCGCCCCGGCGCCCGCCCCGGGCGCCTGGCCCACCGCCGCCCCCGCGGGCGGCGGGCGTCGGCCCGGCGGCTGGCCCACGGCCACCCCGGCGGGCGGTGGAGCGGTCCGCCCCCCGGCGGCCATCGCCGCCCCCGCCCCCTCTGTCCCGGTACCGGCCTCGGCCGCCCCCACCGCCCCTGCGGCCTACGCACCCCCCGCAGGCGGCCTCGACCCCCGCATGCTCTGGCCCAACATCCTGGAGGCGGTCAAGAACCGCCGCCGCTTCACCTGGATCCTCCTCAGCCAGAACGCGCACGTGGCGGGCTTCGACGGCACCACGCTCCAGCTCGGCTTCGTCAACGCCGGTGCCCGCGACAACTTCGCGAGCAGCGGCAGCGAGGAGGTGCTGCGGCAGGCGCTGGCCGAGCAGTTCAGCGTCCAGTGGAAGATCGACGCGCTCGTCGACCCGTCCGGCGGCGGCTCGGCCCCCGCGCCGGCCGGCGGCCACGGCGGCGGCGCGGCGCCGGGCGGCCACGGCAACGCGGGCGGCGGTTACGGCAGCCCCGGCGGCTCCTCGTCGTACGGCGCCCCGGGTGCCGGCTACGGCGGCGGCCCGGCCGCACAGCCCCCGGCGTCCGCCACCCCGGTCCAGTCCGGTCCCGGGTCCGCGTCCTCGTCCGGGTCGGCCCAGGCCTCCGCCGGCCCCGCTCCGGCCCCGCCCCGGCACTCCGCCCCCGAACCGGTCGCTCCCGAGGACGACATTCCCGAGGACGACGACCCCGACCTCAACGAGTCGGCCCTCTCCGGTCATGAACTGATCGTGCGCGAGCTGGGCGCGACCGTCGTGGAGGAGTACACCAACGAATAGGCGAGGCCGCCCTTCGGCCCTGGTTCCCGCAGCCCACCGCCGCGTTTCGGAGGAATCTACGAAGGCCCGGCGTCCCGGCCCTCGGAAGCCCGCACAAAGCCACCCCGCCGCCTCCCGTTAGGCTGACCCCCGTGAACGTCCTCGTCATCGGCAGCGGCGCCCGCGAACACGCCCTGTGCCGCTCACTGTCCCTCGACCCCGCCGTCACCGCGCTGCACTGCGCTCCCGGCAACGCCGGCATCGCCGAGGCCGCCGAGCTGCACCAGGTCGACGCCCTGGACGGCAAGGCCGTGTCCGCGCTGGCGCTGGAGCTCGGCGCCGACCTCGTCGTCGTGGGCCCGGAGGCGCCGCTGGTGGCCGGGGTCGCCGACGCCGTGCGGGAGGCGGGAATTCCGGTCTTCGGACCGTCCAAGGAAGCCGCGCAGCTCGAGGGGTCCAAGGCCTTCGCCAAGGAGGTCATGGCCGGGGCCGGCGTCCCGACCGCCCGCTCGTACGTCTGCACGAACGCCGAGGAGGCCGCCGAGGCCCTCGACGCCTTCGGCGCGCCGTACGTCGTCAAGGACGACGGTCTGGCCGCGGGCAAGGGGGTCGTCGTGACCGGCGACCTCGACGCGGCGAAGGCGCACGCCGCCGCCTGCGAACGCGTGGTCATCGAGGAGTTCCTCGACGGCCCGGAGGTCTCCCTCTTCGCGATCACCGACGGCGAGACGGTCCTCCCGCTCCAGCCCGCCCAGGACTTCAAGCGCGCGCTGGACGGCGACGAGGGTCCCAACACCGGCGGCATGGGCGCGTACTCGCCGCTGCCGTGGGCCGACCCGAAGCTGGTGGAGGAGGTCCTGGAGACGGTTCTGCAGCCGACCGTCGACGAGATGCGCCGCCGCGGCACCCCCTTCTCCGGGCTGCTGTACGCCGGTCTCGCGATCACCAGCCGGGGCGTGCGGGTCATCGAGTTCAACGCCCGCTTCGGCGATCCCGAGACGCAGGTCGTCCTGGCCCGGCTCAAGACCCCGCTCGCCGGCGTCCTGCTCGCCGCCGCGACCGGCACCCTCGCCGACCTCGCGCCCCTGCGCTGGAGCGACGACGCGGCCGTCACCGTCGTCATCGCCTCGCACAACTACCCCGGCACCCCGCGCACCGGCGACCCGATCACCGGGCTGGACGAGGTGGCCGCCGAGGACGCCCCGCACGCGTACGTCCTGCACGCCGGGACCAGGCGGGACGGCGAGTCGGTCGTCAGCGCGGGTGGCCGCGTGCTGTCCGTCACCGCGACCGGCACCGATCTCACGCAGGCCCGCGAGCGGGCGTACCAGGCCGTCGCGCGGATCGGTCTCGACGGTTCCCAGCACCGTACGGACATCGCCGCGAAGGCGGCGGCGGGCGCGTAACACGCCCTGCGACCAGGCAACATCCTCCAGGCCCCGGGTGCCGTGGGAGTCCCTTGCGGACGCCCCCGGCACCCGGGGCCTGATCGTTGCCCATCGTCATCCACCTCTCCCCAAAGCCATTCCATCGAGTGAGCGCTGAGCTATCCGGCTGACGGGGGCCGGAGGGCCAACTAGGGTGCGGCGCAAGCATTCCGGCACTTGGCCCACCGGCATTGCGATGTCAGTGGCGGGTGCCACAGTGGGGGAGTGAGCAAGAGCAGGCAGGCGAGGACCGCGAGACGGTGAGGGGGTGAGTTCCGGTCGTGACCGGTATGGGTGTGGAGGCGGGCGCGCAGGCCGCGAGGGCCCGGGCGCTGGCCGTGCTGCGCATCCGCAGCCGGGCGCTCGCCGTCGCGCTGCTGCCCGCGGCCGCCGCCGTGATCCTGCTCGTCGGCGGTTCCACGGGGCACTTCGTGGGCCCCGGCTGGGACACCGCCCGCTGGGTGGTCTCCGTGGTCGCGCTCGTCGTGCTGCTCGCGGCCGCTGTCGTCGGCCTGGTCGTCGCCCGCGCCCGCCCCGCCGTCAGCCCCACCGTCGCGATCGCCGAGGAGGCGGCCCCCGACCTGTACCGGCTGGTGCGCGACCTCGCCGACCGACTCGACGTCCCCGCGCCCTCCGCCATAGCGCTCACGCCGGACTGCGACAGCTGGCTGGAGGACCGCACCCATCCGGCGCACGGCCCGCCCGCGCCCCGGGCGCGGGACGAGATAGCCGGCGCGGGTTCCGGCCGGCACCTCCACCGTCGTACGGCGACCGCGCCCGTCCTCGTGATCGGCTCCCCGTTCCTGTGGTGGATGCGCGTCGGCGAGCTGCGCGCCGTCCTCGCCCCGGTCGTCGCCGGTACGGGACCTTCGGCGCACCCCGACATAGCCGCGGCCCGGCGTTTCGTGCGGGGGCTGGACGCCGCGGTGGCCGTCTCCGCAGACCGGGGCCGCTGTCCCGGCGTCCGCCTGGTCTGCGTGGGCATCGGCTGGGTCACCCGGCTGATGCTGCGCGGCTGCCAGACGCATGCCGCCGAGATGGAACGGGGCGTGGCCGCCGCGGCCGCCGAGCGTGCACAGGCTGTGGACTACGGCCTGCGGATCGTCGCCCAGGAGCAGGTCGGCCTGGCGTACGCGGGCTGGGACCGGCTGCTGACCCGGGTCGCGCTGCCGGCCTGGCGGATGGGCCGCTGGCCGTCCCGGCTGGACGCCGGCGTCGTGGCCGCGCTGACGGAACTGTCCCGCCGGGACCGCCTGGCCGAGGGCTTCGCCTCCCGCCTCGGTGAGCGTCCCGCCTGTGACCTGCTCGAAGAGCCCGGCGCCGTCGACGAGGCCGCCTCCCTGCTCGCCGCCCGCCTCTTCCACGGCGGCCCTGCGGAGTCCGGTCCCGACTGGTCCCCCGTCGGCTGGCACGAGTACCCGGACGAGGTCGTGGACCGCAAATGGCGCACCGACGCGGCCCGCCTCCACCGGGTCCTGGACTCCCTGGGCGTGCGCCCCGCCCCCGACCCCACCCCCCACCATCCGGTCGGCCCCACCCTGGCCCGCGTACTGGACCACCTCACGGACACCTCCACCCCGAAGACGACCACCCCCCTCACGGACGGCCCCGACCCCACGGCCTTCACGCCCTACATGGACGACACCGACCCGACAACCGGCCCGCCCCGCACGCACGACACCAACGCGACGGCCGTCACCTCTCTCGCGGAGGACTCCGGCCCGGCGGCGGCCACGTCCGCTGCGGACGGCCGTGGCTCGGCGGACCTCACGCCCCTCGGGGACCGAGCGGCCTCGGCTGAGACCCCCGGCCCGCCGGACCAAACTTCCTTGACGGAGGCGACGAGCCTTTCGGACCGAGCCGTCTCTGCGGACACGGACCCGACGAGCGGCATGTCGAGCCGATCCGCCGCCTCGACGGACCCGACGAGCACCTCGGGTCGGGCTGCCCCGTTGGATACGCCGAACTCGGACCGAGTCACGCCGACGGGCACCACGGGCCCTTCGGGTCGGTCCACCTCGACAGACCCCACGGGCGTTCCGGACCCAGCCGCCTCCGCGGACACCTCGAGCCGCTCGGACCGAGCCCCCTCTGCGGCCCCCCCGAGCCCGGCAGGCACCCCGCCCCCCTCGACCCACCCGCAAGCCCCGGCCCGCCAACCGGACCCGTCCCACTTCCCGGACCCGTCCCACCTCCCGGACCCGTCCCACCTCCCGGACGCGGTCCATCCGCTGGACACCCCGCCCGCCGACGCCACGCCACCGAAGCCCTCGACGCCGCCGGCGTCCCAGGTGCACCCCGCGACCCCCGCCCTGCCCGAGGAGGGCGACGACGAGGACGGGCTGCCCGCCCCCAGCCCCCGAAGCAAGGCGCTTGCCGCGCGGCTGGGGACGGAGGTGGCGCGGGATGAGGCGGTGGCGGCGACGCCTCCCTCGCCCGGCGGGGGACAGGGCGGCCCCGACGGACCCCTCTGGGAGGACGGCGCCCTCCCGCTCTTCCCGCTCCAGCCCCCGCGCACCGACCGCGAACTGCTCGCCGATCACGTCACGGCGATGGTCTGCTGCGCCGCGATGGACACCGTCGGTGCGACGCCCGGGCTCGACTGGCTCGACGGCCCCACCCTCCTCCTCGGCGGCGAGCGCGTGCCCGACCTCGCACCGCGTGTCCTCAGCCTCGTCGAGGACGGGGACGCGGCCCCGTTGCGCGCCTGGCTGGTGGAGCTGGGCATACGCCCGGAGAAGCCGGTACGGCTGGGCTGACCCGAACCGCCGCCCGAAACGACCGGCCGCACCACCCCGGCGCCCCCCGGGGCCTCGTCGGGACCGTACTCCGGGCCCACCCGGGCCTCGTCGGGGCCCACCCGGGCCCACCCCGGGCCCCCGGGGCCTGCTCCCAGCCACACCCGAGCCCCACCAGAGCCCCACCCGAGCCACACCCCAGCCCCCACCCGCCCCCCGACCGGCCCCGGCCCGAACCGACCCGTCCGGAACGGACCCACTGGTTCCACTTTCGGCCAATTCACAACGAATAGTGACTGTCTGCGCGCGTTATGTGATGTGCTGGGACCGGATCGCGCCCATGGCATGGGCGTGCGACATAGGACAGGCACAGCAGACCAGCGCGTCCGCACAGCGCGCAGCGCGACCGCATCGAGACCGCACCGCCGGACGATCACGGGGGCACCAGGGAGGGGAGCGCCATGGCACCGGGACCGGAGCACATCCGCCGATGGGAGTCGGGAGCACTGGCCCACGCCGTGACGGATCCGTTCGGCCAGGGCCCCGTCCCCTGGCTGCGCGGCAGCGAGACCTACTTCGACGACACCGGGCATGTCGTCCCCTGGTACGTCGACCCGGCCCCCGCGGCGAAGGAGGGCGCCCCCCGGGTGCCCGCCCCCCGCAGCGCACCCCTGTCCGGCGTGCCCCGCTCCGCCGATGACGTCCGCCGCCAGATCAAGGGATTCACCTCCACCGGCGCGGTCGCCCCCGGTGAGGCCGTCGACTTCCACATCACGGTCGACCCGCCCCAGGAGTTCAGCGTCGACATCTACCGCATAGGCCACTACGACGGCGACGGCGCCGCCAAGATCACCACCAGTCCCCGCCTCTCCGGCATCGTCCAGCCGCCGCCCCTGACCGCCGACCGCACGGTCTCCTGCCACCACTGGTGGCTCTCCTGGCGCTTACAGGTTCCGTCGTACTGGAACGTCGGGGCGTACGTCGCCGTCCTCACCACCGCCGACGGCTACCGCTCCCACGTGCCCTTCACGATCCGCGACAACCGCCCCGCCGACCTGCTCCTGCTCCTGCCCGACATCACCTGGCAGGCCTACAACCTCTACCCCGAGGACGGCCGCACCGGCGCCAGCCTCTACCACGCCTGGGACGAGAAGGGCCGTCTCCTGGGCGAGGCCGACGCCGCGACCACGGTCTCCTTCGACCGGCCGTACGCGGGCGCGGGCCTGCCCCTTCACGTCGGGCACGCCTACGACTTCATCCGCTGGGCCGAGCGCTACGGCTACGACGTCGCCTACGCCGACGCCCGCGACCTGCACGCCGGCCAGATCGACCCCACCCGCTACCGGGGCCTGGTCTTCCCCGGCCACGACGAGTACTGGTCGCCGGCCATGCGCCGCACGGTCGAGCTCGCCCGCGACAGCGGCACCTCCCTCGTCTTCCTGTCCGCGAACACCCTGTACTGGCAGGTGGAGCTCGGGCCGTCCCCGTCCGGAGTCCCCGGCCGGCTGCTGACCTGCCGCAAACGCAAGGGCCCGGGCAAGTCCCTCCTGTGGCGGGAGATCGACCGCGCCGAGCAGCAGCTCGTCGGCATCCAGTACGCGGGCCGGGTCCCGGAGCCGCATCCGCTGATCGTGCGCAACGCCGGCCACTGGCTGTGGGAGGCCACCGGAGCCCGTGAGGGCGAGGGCATCGAGGGCCTGGTCGCGGGCGAGGCCGACCGCTACTTCCCGCGCACCCCGCTCCCGCCGCACGAGGAGCGCATCCTCCTCGCCCACTCCCCCTACACCGACAGCGAGGGCGTCCTGCGCCACCAGGAGACCTCCCTCTACCGCGCCCCCTCCGGCGCCCTGGTCTTCGCCTCCGGCACCTTCGCCTGGTCGCCCGCCCTGGACCGCCCCGGCCATGTCGATCACCGCATCCAGCGCGCCACGGCCAACCTCCTGGACCGCATCTGCAAGCGCTACTGACCGCCCGCGCCGACCCGCCCGACCCCTCTGTCCTTGATCAATCCCGGTGTACGGGACAATCAAGCCACTAGGACAGAACCACGGGGAGGAACCGTGTCCGGATTCGTAGAAAAGCCCGAGCCCCTTCAGGTGCCGGGCCTGGTGCATCTGCACACCGGCAAGGTGCGCGAGCTGTACCGGAACGAGGCGGGCGACCTCGTGATGGTCGCCAGCGACCGTACGTCCGCGTACGACTGGGTGCTGCCGACCGAGATCCCCGACAAGGGCCGCGTCCTCACCCAGCTCTCCCTGTGGTGGTTCGACCAGCTCGCCGATCTGGTCCCCCACCACGTCCTCAGCACGGAACTGCCTCCCGGCGCCCCCGCCGACTGGGCCGGCCGCACCCTGATCTGCAAGTCCCTGCAGATGGTCCCGGTCGAGTGCGTGGCCCGCGGCTACCTCACCGGCTCCGGCCTCGTCGAGTACAACCAGTCCCGCACGGTCTGCGGGCTCGCCCTCCCCGAGGGCCTGGCCGACGGCAGTGAACTCCCCGCCCCGATCTTCACCCCGGCCACCAAGGCCGCCGTCGGCGAGCACGACGAGAACGTCTCCTACGAGGAGGTCGCCCGCCAGGTCGGCGCCGACACCGCCGCACAGCTGCGCCAGGCCACCCTCGCCGTCTACGGCCGCGCCCGCGACATCGCCCGTGAGCGGGGCATCATCCTCGCCGACACCAAGTTCGAGTTCGGCTTCGACGGTGACACCCTCGTGGTCGCCGACGAGGTCCTCACCCCGGACTCCTCCCGCTTCTGGCCGGCCGACCAGTGGCAGCCGGGCCGCGCCCAGCCGTCGTACGACAAGCAGTTCGTCCGCGACTGGCTCACCTCGCCCGAGTCCGGCTGGGACCGCAAGAGCGAGCAGCCCCCGCCGCCGCTGCCCCAGCAGATCGTCGACGCGACCCGCGCCAAGTACATCGAGGCGTACGAACGCCTCACCGGCACCAGCTGGTCGTAAGGGAGCAACGGGAGGGGCCCCCGGGAAACCGGGGGCACGAGAAAACCCCGGTCCCAAGGACCGGGGTTCTCGATGGAGCGGACGACGAGGCTCGAACTCGCGACCTCAACCTTGGCAAGGTTGCGCTCTACCAACTGAGCTACGTCCGCAGTGCGCCGTGGCGCGAGGCCAACTATACCCAACCCCGCTCGCGTGCGAGACGCACCGCCGCGTGCCGGTTCTCCGCCCCGAGTTTGGAGAGGGCCGACGACAGGTAGTTCCGCACGGTGCCCGGTGACAGCGCGGCCCGCTCGGCGATCTCCGTGACGGGCGCCCCGTCGGCGGCGAGTTCGAGCACCTCGGCCTCCCGCGAGGTCAGCGGCGAGTCCCCGGCCGCGATCGCGTCGGCCGCCAACTCCGGATCGACGTAACGGTTTCCGGAGTGCACGGTACGGATGATCTCCGCGAGCCGCTGGGCGCTCACCGTCTTCGGGACGAACCCGCGCACACCCGCCGCAAGCGCCCGCTTCAGATGCCCCGGCCGGCCGTGGCTGGTGACGATCAGCACCCGGCAGCCGGGCAGCTCCGCCCGCAGGGATGTGGCGACCTTCACACCGTCCGCGCCCGGCATCTGGAGATCCAGCACGGCCACATCCGGCTCGTGCGCCCGCGCCATCGCCAGTGCCTCCGGCCCGGTGGCCGCCTCGGCGACGATCACCAAGTCGTCCTCCAGCGAGAGCAGCGCGGCCAGCGCGCCCCGGATGAGGTGCTCGTCGTCGGCGAGCAGCACCCGCACGGTCATGACGTGACCTCACTCACAGCACTCGTCTCCTTCAGCGGTCCTTCGGTCTTGCTCTCCAGGCCCTTCCCGCCCAGTGGCACCTCCGCCACCACCCGGAACACGCCCGCCCCCACGAACCCGGCTTCCAGCGTCCCGTCGACCTGCCGCAACCGCTCCCGCAGACCCGCGAGTCCCGACCCGCCGCCACCGTCTCTCTCGGCCACGGCCCCGTCGTTCTCCACCGTCAGCACCACCCGCCCCTCCGTCACCCGCAGTCCCACCGAGCACCGCCCGGCGTCCCCGTGCCGCAGGACGTTCGTCGTCGTCTCCCGCACCACCCAGCCGAGCGCCGACTGCACCTCATCGGGCAGCCCGTCGGCCTCCCCCCGCACCTCGCAGGCTATCCCCGCAGCCGTCAGCACCCCTTGCGCACCGGCGAGTTCGACCCCCAGGTCGGCCTCCCGGTACCCCCGTACGACCTCGCGCACCTCCCGCTGCGACTCCTGTGCCAACCGCTGCACCTCGATCATCTGCTCCACGGCCTCCGGCCGCCCGCGCCGGGCCAACTGGACCGCCAGTTCGCTCTTGAGGGCTATGACCGCCAGATTGCGTCCCATCACGTCGTGCAGATCCCGCCCGAACCGCAGCCGCTCCTCGGCGACGGCGAGCCGCGCACGGGTCTCACGGGCCTCGTCGAGCTCATAGACGGCGTTCAACAGCCAGACCGAGAAGACGGAGGTGAAGGCGAGGAACGCGCCGCCGATCAGCACCGACGCCATCGCGACGAGCGTGGCGAAGCCGTCCCCGGTGATGGGGAACGCCACGGCGCCGGCCCCCGCCGCGAAGCCGTTGACGACGGCGAACACCCGGTGCCGTTTGCGGACACCGAGCGCGGTGACGCCCGCCGCGAAGATCAGGGAGACCCCGAACACCACCCCCGCGGCGGAGGCCACGCCCTCATGGTCCGGGCCGTGCTCCGCGATCCAGATCGCGGCGACGGCGACCGCCGCGGTGGCGGCGGCGAGTGCCCACAGCAGCCGGACCGGCTGGGGCCGCCGCCCGAGTGTCCAGTCCAGCGCCCGCGACGCCGTCGCGGCACAGAGTGTGCAGTGCACGAGCATCATCGGCGGCAGCCACAGCCCGCCCCCGGTCCACAGCGCGGCCCCCGTGAACGGCAGCCCCACCGCCGTGAACTCGGCCAGCGCGAAGAAGTGGAACGACCACCGTGTGTAGGTCTCGACCTTCGCCGGTGTGCTCTTCTGCCGCCACCAGCCTCCTGGTCTGCGCATCCCCGTGTCTCCCCCGTCCCCCCGGCAGGTCAGCGCCGGGGCTCCCACCGGAACCATCGCCCTACAGCAAACACCGCCAGTACGGTCCAGGCCAGCGCGGTGGCGAGGGCGCCCAGGGCCTCGTAGGCCGAGAGATCACCGGTCCAGCCACCGCGTATCAGGGTGATCACCGGGGACAGCGGCAGCAGTTCGCAGACCGAGGCGGCCTTGTCGGGCAGGAACTCCAGCGGGACGGTCACCCCGGAGCCGATCATCGAGATCAGCACCATCGGCATGGTGGTCACCTGGGCGCTCTCCACGGTGCGGGTCACGGCAGCCGTGACCGCCCCCAGTGCCGCGCACATCACCAGGCCCAACAGCAGCCCCAGGGCGGCGAGATGGGGTGCCTCGGGCAGGGGTATGTCCAGCAGTGCCGTGGAGCCGATCACCAGCACCAGGGACTGCACCAGCCCCGTCGCCAGGACCGGCAGCGCGGAGGCGCCCAGGATCTCGGCGTCCCGCAACTCCCCGGTGCGCAGCCGTTTCAGGACCAGTTCCTCGCGCCGGGCGGTGTAGATGGCGGCCAGCGCCGAGTACACCCCGAACAGCAGGGAGAAGCCGATCGCCGCGGGCAGCAGCACCAGGCCGGTGGTGAGGCCGACGTCCTCCACCTCCATGTCGTCGACCACCGACGCGAGGCTGAAGGGCAGCGCGAGCGGCACCAGCACCGCCGCGACGAGCGTGCTCTTGCTGCGCCCCAGCAGGGTCAGCTCGGCCCGCCCGAGAGCGGCCATACGGCTCACCGGAGTGGTCGTCGCTCCCTTGACCGTGTTGCCGCTCATGCGGCGACCTCCTGGGCTGCCGCACCCTCCGACGCGTCCCGGGCTATCCCCAGGAACGCCTCTTCCAGCGAGGCCGACCGCACGTCCAGTCCCCGCAGCTCGACCCGCGCGCCCTCGGCCCACACCAGCAGTCCGGTGGCTGCCCGCTGCAACTCCCGTGTGCGCAGGCGGACCACGCGCCCGTCGACCTCGTGACCGCACACGCCCAGCTCGCCCAGCGGAGGCAGGTCGCCGACGAAGTACCCCTCGGGCAGTTCGAAGGTGATCCGGGACGGCTGGGCCGTGGTCACCTCAGCGGGTGTCCCGGCGGCCGCGATGCGCCCCTCGTGCAGGATGGCCAGCCGGTCGGCGAGGTGTTCCGCCTCTTCCAGGTAGTGCGTGGTCAGCAGCACCGTCGTCCCCGAGTCGCGCAGGGTGCGGACCAGGTCCCAGGTGTCGCGGCGGCCCTCGGCGTCCAGGCCGGTCGTCGGCTCGTCGAGGAACAGCACCTCGGGGTCGCCGAGCAGGGCGAGCGCCAGGTCGAGGCGGCGCCGCTCGCCCCCCGAGAGCTGCTTGACCCGCACGTCCGCCCGGCCGGTGAGCCCGACCAGGGTCAGCGCCTCCCCGACGGGCCGGGCGCCGCTCACGCAGCCGCCCCACATCCGCGCCGTCTCCGCGACGGTCAGCTCGGAGGGGAAGCCGCCCTCCTGCAGCATCACCCCGGTGCGCGGCCGGACGGCGGCGCGCTCGGTGTACGGGTCGTGGCCGAGGACGCTGATGCGTCCGCCGTCGGGGCGCGCGAGGCCCTCCAGCAGTTCGACGGTCGATGTCTTGCCGGCGCCGTTGGTACCGAGCAGCGCGAAGATCTCACCGCGGCCGACGTGGAAGGAGATCCCACGGACCGCCTCGAACCCGCCCCCGTACACACGCCGGAGGTCGGTGACCTCGATCACGTGTCCATTCGTGTCCATGCCTCAAGCCTCCCCGCGGACGGAGGCCGGCGGCAGTGCGAGGTGTCATGACTCCCCATGACAAATGTCAGATGGGGAGACGCCAGGCGCATGAAAAAGCCCCCCGGTTGAAGCCGGGGGGCTTGATTCAGAGCGGACGACGAGGCTCGAACTCGCGACCTCAACCTTGGCAAGGTTGCGCTCTACCAACTGAGCTACGTCCGCATTGCCTCCGACCGGCTTTCACCGATCGGCGCGAGCACCAGCCTACCTGATCCACAAGCGTGGTCGGGACGGCGGTGCAGAGCGGGTGACAGGAATCGCACACTGCGCCTTCCCCCTGGAAGGGGGATGTTCTACTACTGAACTACACCCGCGTGGCCTCCGTGAGCTGGGCTTTTCGGCCCTGCCCGGCGGCGTGCCCCAGACATTAGCCGACGATGTGGGGGGTAACGCAAGTCGGTTGTCCCCGGGGCCCGCTGACGGACCCCGGGGGCGCCGGGACGGGGTGGCTCACTGCGCCTCGGCGAACGCCTCGTAGACCTTCTTGGGGATGCGTCCGCGCGCGGGCACGTCCATCTTGTTGGCCTGGGCCCAGGCACGCACGGCCGCCGGGTCGGGCGCGACCTCCGTCTGCCTGTACGCCTTGCCGGACTTCGACCGCTTGCGGCCGGCCTCCACGTAGGGCGCCAGGGCCTTACGCAGTTTCTTGGCATTGGCTTCATTCAGGTCGATCTCGTACGACTTGCCGTCGAGTCCGAAGGCGATCGTTTCCGCCGCTTCCGAGCCGTCGATGTCGTCAAAGAGAGTGACCACGACCTTCTGCGCCACGAATATCGGTCCCTTCGTGCGACAGCTCTGCGATGACGTGCCAAGACGTCACGGAGATGTCGACTGTCCGCCAGTTATGGGGCAAAGTATCGGCTATTGCCATTTCATTTGTACAGTGCCCGGCAATCGAATGTGAAGCTCGACTAAATCTCCCCGCGTGTCCCAGGGCAATAGGGAACGCGCAGGTACCCCGGATCTTTCCCTGAACTTTTCGTGAAGGCACTGGTCCGATACCTGATCGTGATGGCGCTCACGTAGATTCCTACAACTCTACCCGCGTAGAAATTTTGTGCGGGTAGTCTGAAGGTGCCTGTCGGAGACACCTGCAGGAACCTGCTCAGCACCACACCACCGGGAGTGCCAGTGGCACGCGTCGTAGTCGACGTCATGCTCAAGCCGGAGATCCTCGACCCCCAGGGCCAGGCGGTGCAGCGCGCACTGCCGCGTCTGGGTTTCGAGGGCGTCTCCGACGTACGTCAGGGAAAGCGATTCGAACTGGAAGTTGAGGGCCCGGTCGACGAGGCCGCCCTCGCCCGCATCCACGATCTTGCGGAATCCTTCCTCGCCAACACCGTGATCGAGGACTTCACCGTCAAGGTGGAGGAAGTCGCGGAGGCCGCGAAGTGACCGCTCGTATTGGCGTCGTCACTTTTCCGGGCAGCCTCGACGACCGGGACACGCAGCGCGCGATCCGCCTCGCGGGCGCGGAGCCGGTCGCGCTCTGGCACAAGGACAAGAACCTCCACCAGGTCGACGCGGTGGTTCTGCCGGGCGGTTTCTCGTACGGCGACTATCTGCGCGCCGGAGCCATCTCCCGCTTCTCGCCGGTGATGGAGACCGTCATCGAGCAGGCGAAGGCCGGGCTGCCGGTCCTCGGCATCTGCAACGGCTTCCAGATCCTCACCGAGGCCCATCTGCTCCCCGGCGGGATGCTCGGCAACGACCACCTCCACTTCATCTGCCGCGACCAGAAGCTGCGGGTGGAGAACGCGGACACCGCCTGGACCGTCGACTACGAGTCCGGCCAGGAGATCCACATCCCGCTGAAGAACATGGACGGCCGGTACGTCGCCGACCGGTACACGCTGGACAAGCTGGAGGCGGAGGGCCGTGTGACCTTCCGGTACCTCGACTTCAACCCCAACGGCTCGCTCAACGACATCGCCGGCATCACCAACGAGGCCGGCAACGTCGTAGGCCTCATGCCGCACCCGGAGCACGCCGTCGAGCCCCTCATCGGGTCGGGCCGCACCGACGGTCTCCCGTTCTTCACCTCGATCCTCAAGAAGCTGGTCAACGCATGAGCCGGACGCCTCTGGACACGGTCGAGCACGCGGCCGCGACCCCCGACGTCGAGCTGCCCTGGGCCGAACTCGGCCTGAAGAAGGACGAGTACGAGCGGGTGGTGGAGATCCTCGGCCGCCGCCCGACCGGCGCCGAGCTCGCCATGTACTCCGTCATGTGGTCCGAGCACTGCTCCTACAAGTCGTCGAAGGTGCACCTGCGCCAGTTCGGCGAGAAGGCCCCGCAGTCCGACGCGCTGCTCGTCGGCATCGGTGAGAACGCCGGTGTCGTCGACGTCGGCCAGGGCTACGCGGTCACCTTCAAGGTCGAGTCGCACAACCACCCGTCCTACGTCGAGCCCTACCAGGGCGCGGCCACGGGCGTCGGCGGCATCGTCCGCGACATCATCGCCATGGGCGCGCGCCCGGTCGCCGTCGTCGACCCCCTGCGCTTCGGCGCCGCCGACCACCCCGACACCAAGCGCGTCCTGCCGGGCGTCGTCGCCGGCATCGGCGGCTACGGCAACTGCCTGGGCCTGCCGAACATCGGCGGCGAGGTCGTCTTCGACGCCTGCTACCAGGGCAACCCGCTGGTCAACGCCGGTGCCATCGGCGTGATGCGGCACGAGGACATCCACCTCGCGAAGGCCTCCGGCGCGGGCAACAAGGTCATCCTCTACGGGGCTCGCACCGGCGGCGACGGCATCGGCGGCGCGTCGATCCTCGCCTCCGAGACCTTCGACGACGCCAAGCCCTCGAAGCGCCCCGCCGTCCAGGTCGGTGACCCCTTCCAGGAGAAGCTGCTCATCGAGTGCACCCTGGAGGCCTTCAAGGAGAAGCTGGTCGTCGGCATCCAGGACCTCGGCGCGGCCGGTCTGTCCTGCGCCACGTCCGAGCTGGCCTCCAACGGCTCCGGGGGCATGCGCGTCACCCTGGACGACGTCCCGCTGCGGGACTCGACCCTCTCGCCCGAGGAAATCCTCATGAGCGAGTCGCAGGAACGCATGTGCGCGGTCGTCGAGCCGGAGAAGGTCGACCGCTTCCTGGAGATCTGCGACAAGTGGGACGTCATCGCCACCGTCATCGGTGAGGTGACCGACGGCGACCGCCTGGAGATCTTCTGGCACGGCGGCAAGATCGTCGACGTCGACCCGCGCACGGTCGCGCACGACGGCCCGGTCTACGAGCGCCCGTACGCCCGCCCCGAGTGGCAGGACGCCCTCCAGGCGGACGACGCGAACAAGCTGCCGCGGCCGCGGACGAGCGAGGAGCTGAAGGACCAGGTCCTCAAGCTCGTCAGCTCGCCCAACCAGGCCTCCAAGAAGTGGATCACGTCCCAGTACGACCACTTCGTCCAGGGCAATACCGTCCTCGCCCAGCCCGAGGACTCCGGGATGATCCGGATCGACGAGGAGTCCGGCCTCGGTGTCGCCATCGCGACCGACGGCAACGGCCGGTACGCAAAGCTCGACCCGTACCACGGCGCCCAGCTGGCGCTCGCCGAGGCGTACCGCAACGTCGCCACGACCGGCGCCAAGCCGCTCGCCGTCTCCGACTGCCTGAACTTCGGCTCGCCCGAGGACCCGGCCGTCATGTGGCAGTTCGCGGAGGCCGTGCGCGGTCTCGCCGACGCCTGTCAGCAGCTGGGCACACCGGTGACCGGCGGCAACGTCTCGCTCTACAACCAGACGGGCGAGGTGGCCATCCACCCCACCCCGGTGGTCGCCGTCCTCGGTGTGATCGACGACGTCGCGCGCCGCACGCCGGTCGCCTTCCAGGAGGAGGGCCAGCTGCTCTACCTCCTCGGCGACACCCGCGAGGAGTTCGGCGGCTCGGCCTGGTCGCAGATCGTCCACGACCACCTCGGCGGTCTGCCGCCGAAGGTCGACCTGGAGCGCGAGCGGCTGCTCGCCGAGATCCTGATCTCCGCCTCCCGCGACGGCATGATCGACTCCGCCCACGACCTGTCCGACGGCGGTCTGATCCAGGCGGTCGTCGAGTCGGCGCTGCTCGGCGGCAAGGGCGCGCGTCTGGTCGTACCGGACGGGCTCGACGCGTTCACCTTCCTCTTCTCCGAGTCGGCCGGCCGCGCCGTCGTCGCCGTCCCGCGCTCGGAAGAGGTCCGCTTCAACGACATGTGCGGCGCCCGGGGCCTCCCGGTCACCCGCATCGGTGTCGTCGACGGCGACACCGTGGACGTCCAGGGCGAGTTCGCGCTCTCCCTGGAGGAGCTGCGCACGGCCCACGAGGAGACGATCCCGGCGCTGCTCGCGTAGGCGCCGGCGAGGGACCGCCCGCCGGTCCCCGCGCGTATCCGCGTACGACGCGAAGGCCCCGACCGCCCAGCCGGCCGGGGCCTTCGCCGTCCCCGCCGCAGGTCGCAACGGGTCCCGCACCGGCGCCGCGGGTCCCGGCGCCGAGGAGGAGGCCCGGGGCCGGCTGGGGAGCAGCGGTCGAACGGCCTGATCGCGTCCGGCCGCATGCGCGCAGGGTTGGTGCGCAGGGTTAGTCTCACGGCCATGCCTCCGGCCAAGAAGCGCACACGTGCCTACGACCCCGCCAGGACCCGGGCAGCGGTGCTGGCCCAGTTCGCGAACGTACGGGAGGCGGTCGCCGGCCTCGCCCCCGAGCAGCTCGCGCTGCCGACGCGGCTCGGGCAGTGGACCGTACGGGAGCTCGTCGCGCACATCGGGATGGCCCTCACCGCCATCGAGCGTTCCCTCGCCCGGCCGGAGCCGCCGAAGCGGGACGCCGTGCTCCTGGACTGGCCGTTCGCGACCGCCGCGAGTTCCCCGGCCATCGACGAGTTCACCCGGCGGCTGACCGAGGAGCACCCCGACCTGGACGCCTACCTCGCCGGTGTCGCGCACCGGCTCGTCGAGCAGCTCGACACCCACCCCGGGACCCGGCTGCTGGAGACCAACGCGGGTGCGCTGCCCCTCGCCGACTACCTGGTCACGCGCGCCGTCGAGCTCGTCGTCCACACCGACGACCTCAACGCGGCCGTGCCCGGCCTCGCCGTCCCGCTCGACCGTCAGGCCCTCGCGTGCACCACCCGCCTCCTCGCGGACGCCCTCGCGGAGAAGGCGCCCGGCGGCGCGACCGAGGTGCGCGTCCCGCCGTACGCCGTCGTGCAGTGCGTCGAAGGCCCCCGGCACACCCGTGGCACCCCGCCGAACGTCGTCGAGACCGACCCGCTGACCTGGATCCGGCTGGCGACCGGACGGCTGACGTGGACCGAGGCGGTGGCGGCGGCGAAGGTGAGCGCGAGCGGCGAACGGGCCGACCTGGGAGCGCTCCTGCCGCTGCTGTCCTGACCCCGGGCGTGCCGAATGATGTGCGACACCTCACTCGTGCATACGGACCGCGACCTCACGGGCCCGCCCCGGTGGCCTCCCCGCGTCCCACGGGATCGCCGTACATCGCCTCTGACCTGCGCAAACAAGTCGATCATGGACGGGTCGAGCCGACGAAGATCCAGTTACCGGCAGGTATCCCCAATTCGGACCAGTGGTCGATCTCGCCTACACTCGGTGGTGTGCCACGTGGTGACGGTCGACTCAGTCATGATCTGCTCCCCGGCGAGAAGGGCCCCCAGGACGCTTGCGGCGTCTTCGGGGTCTGGGCTCCCGGTGAAGAGGTCGCCAAGCTCACATACTTCGGGCTCTACGCCCTCCAGCATCGGGGTCAGGAATCCGCGGGAATCGCGGTCAGCAACGGCTCCCAGATCCTCGTCTTCAAGGACATGGGCCTCGTCTCCCAGGTCTTCGACGAGACCTCGCTCGGTTCGCTCCAGGGTCACATCGCGGTCGGACACGCCCGCTACTCGACCACTGGCGCCTCCGTGTGGGAGAACGCCCAGCCGACGTTCCGCGCCACCGCGCACGGTTCGATCGCGCTCGGCCACAACGGCAACCTCGTCAACACCGCCCAGCTCGCCGAGATGGTCGCCGACCTGCCCAAGCAGGAGGGCCGCTCTCCGCGTGTCGCGGCGACCAACGACACCGAGCTGCTCACCGCGCTCCTCGCGGCCCAGGTCGACGAGGACGGCAAGCCGCTGACCATCGAGGCGGCCGCCCACCAGATCCTCCCGCAGGTCAAGGGCGCCTTCTCGCTCGTCTTCATGGACGAGCACACCCTCTACGCGGGCCGCGACCCGCAGGGCATCCGCCCGCTGGTCCTCGGCCGGCTGGAGCGCGGCTGGGTCGTCGCCTCCGAGACCGCCGCCCTCGACATCACGGGCGCCAGCTTCGTCCGCGAGATCGAGCCGGGCGAGTTCGTGGCGATCGACGAGAACGGCCTCCGTACCTCTCGATTCGCGGAAGCGAAGCCCAAGGGCTGTGTCTTCGAGTACGTGTACCTGGCCCGCCCCGACACCGACATCGCCGGCCGGAACGTGTACCTCTCCCGGGTGGAGATGGGCCGCCGGCTCGCCAAGGAAGCCCCCGCCGAGGCCGACCTGGTCATAGCGACCCCGGAGTCCGGCACCCCGGCCGCCATCGGCTACGCGGAGGCCTCGGGCATCCCCTTCGGCGCGGGTCTCGTGAAGAACGCCTACGTCGGCCGCACGTTCATCCAGCCCTCGCAGACCATCCGCCAGCTCGGCATCCGCCTGAAGCTGAACCCGCTCAAGGAAGTCATCAAGGGCAAGCGCCTGGTCGTCGTCGACGACTCGATCGTGCGCGGCAACACCCAGCGGGCGCTGGTGCGGATGCTGCGCGAGGCCGGCGCCGCCGAGGTCCACATCCGGATCTCCTCCCCGCCCGTCAAGTGGCCCTGCTTCTTCGGCATCGACTTCGCCACGCGCGCGGAGCTCATCGCCAACGGCATGACCATCGACGAGATCGGCACCTCGCTCGGCGCCGACTCCCTGGCGTACATCTCCATCGACGGCATGATCGAGGCGACCACCATCGCCAAGCCGAACCTCTGCCGCGCCTGCTTCGACGGCGAGTACCCGATGGAGCTCCCCGACCCCGAGCTGCTCGGCAAGCAGCTGCTGGAGACGGAGCTGGCCGCCGGCCCGGCCGCCACGGCCGCCGCCGACGCCATTCGCCGCCCGTAGACGGCCCGTAACAACTGCCGTACGACACGAAGGTTCTCACTAGCCATGTCTGAGACAACTGGTGCCAGCTACGCAGCCGCGGGCGTCGACATCGAGGCGGGCGACCGCGCCGTCGAGCTGATGAAGGAGTGGGTGAAGAAGACGCAGCGCCCCGAGGTCCTCGGCGGCCTCGGCGGCTTCGCCGGCCTCTTCGACGCCTCCGCCCTCAAGCGCTACGAGCGCCCCCTGCTCGCCTCCGCCACCGACGGTGTCGGCACGAAGGTCGACATCGCCCGTCAGCTCGGCGTCTACGACACGATCGGCCACGACCTGGTCGCCATGGTCATGGACGACATCGTGGTGTGCGGCGCCGAGCCGCTGTTCATGACCGACTACATCTGTGTCGGCAAGGTGCATCCCGAGCGTGTCGCCGCCATCGTCAAGGGCATCGCCGAGGGCTGTGTGCTGGCCGGCTGCGCCCTGGTCGGCGGTGAGACGGCCGAGCACCCGGGCCTGCTCGGTGAGGACGACTTCGACGTGGCCGGCGCCGGTACGGGCGTCGTGGAGGCCGACCGGCTGCTCGGCGCGGATCGTATCCGCACGGGTGACGCGGTGATCGCCATGGCGGCCTCAGGGCTTCACTCGAACGGGTACTCGCTGGTCCGGCACGTCCTGCTGAACCAGGCGGGCCTCTCCCTCGAGGCGCGGATCGACGAGTTCGGCCGCACGCTCGGCGAGGAGCTCCTGGAGCCCACCAAGATCTACTCGCTGGACTGCCTGGCCCTCACCCGCACGACCGACGTGCACGCCTTCTCGCACATCACCGGCGGTGGACTCGCGGCCAACCTGGCCCGCGTCATCCCCGACGGACTGCACGCGATCGTCGACCGCTCCACCTGGACCCCGGCCCCCGTCTTCGACCTCGTCGGCAGGACCGGCTCGGTCGAGCGGCTGGAGCTGGAGAAGACGCTGAACATGGGCGTCGGCATGATCGCGATCGTGCCCGAGGAGTCGGCCGACGTCGCCCTGGCCACCCTGGCCGACCGCGGTGTCGAGGCCTGGGTCGCCGGCGAGATCACCGAGCGCGGTGAGCACACCACGGGCGCGGAGCTGGTCGGCGACTACGCCTGACAGCCGGCCGCGCGCCCCGCGCACAGCACAAGACCCGGTCGGTGACCGAAGTCACCGACCGGGTGAGTGCTCAAAGCGAGGTCAAGCGCCGCGACGGTGTTGGTGGGAGGAGTCCTCTTCGTCGTCCTCGTCGTCGTCCCCGTACAGCTCGGCGTACCGTGCGTACGGGTCGTCGTCTTGCTCATCGTCCTCGAACGGTTCGCCATTCGGCGGCATGTTCGATGGCGATGCGCCCAGCTCTTCGGCCAGGCGTGAGAGATCCGTCCCGCCGCTGTTGTACTTCAGCTGGCGGGCGACCTTCGCTTGCTTGGCCTTGGCCCGGCCGCGCCCCATGGCTCGACCCCCTCAACGACGGGGCTCGCTGGCCCCAGGTTGACACGCGTTCATGATCCAGAACGGTCTCTCCTCGGAGAGCCCGCCGTAGGGCTCCCACGGTACCTGAGCCCACGCCCGTACGGTACGTCGCCCGTAGCACGCGCGTGTGCGCAGAACCTGTGAGACGCCCCGTCCTCGCTGGTCAGTGGCGATTTTAACCACTTATTGGCGGCCGACCCGCCGGGAAGAGTGAGAGTTCTCTCTAACTTTCCACCCGGCGGTACCGGCCAAACCCTCGGGGCGCCTCCGGCGGACCGCTAGCGGAACGTCACCATCCGCGCGCCTGAGCCGCCTCGTGCATCCGCTGTTCCGCGATCCGGTCCGCCGCCGCGGCCGGCGGAATCCCGTCTTCCTTCGCACGTGCGAAGATCGCGAGGGTGGTGTCGAAGATCTTCGACGCCTTCGCCTTGCACCGGTCGAAGTCGAAGCCGTGCAGTTCGTCGGCGACCTGGATGACCCCGCCGGCGTTCACCACGTAGTCCGGCGCGTAGAGGATCCCGCGGTCGGCGAGGTCCTTCTCGACACCGGGGTGGGCCAGCTGGTTGTTGGCCGCACCGCACACGACCGAGGCCGTCAGCACGGGCACCGAGTCGTCGTTCAGGGCACCGCCGAGGGCGCAGGGGGCGTAGATGTCGAGCCCCTCCACCCGGATCAGCGTCTCGGTGTCGGGGACGGCCGAGACGCCCTGCGGGTGCCGGTCGAGGATGCGGCGTACGGCGTCCTCGCGCACGTCCGTGACGACGACCTCGGCGCCCTCGGCCCGCAGGTGGTCCACCAGGTGGTGGCCGACCTTGCCGACGCCCGCGACGCCGACCCGGCGGCCGCGCAGCGAGGGGTCGCCCCAGGTGTGCTGGGCGGAGGCCCGCATGCCCTGGTAGACGCCGAAGGCGGTCAGCACGGAGGAGTCGCCGGCGCCCCCGTTCTCGGGGGAGCGGCCGGTCGTCCAGCGGCACTCACGGGCCACGACGTCCATGTCGGCGACATAGGTGCCCACGTCGCAGGCGGTCACGTACCGGCCGCCCAGCGAGGCCACGAAACGGCCGTAGGCGAGCAGCAGCTGTTCGGTCTTGATCGTGTCGGGGTTCCCGATGATCACGGCCTTCCCGCCGCCGTGGTCCAGCCCGGCCATGGCGTTCTTGTACGACATCCCGCGCGCGAGGTTCAGCGCGTCGGCGACGGCCTCCGCCTCGGTCGCGTACGGGTAGAAGCGGGTTCCGCCGAGGGCGGGCCCCAGCGCGGTGGAGTGCAGGGCGATGACGGCCTTGAGGCCGGTCTTGCGGTCCTGGCAGAGCACGACTTGCTCGTGACCCCCTTGCTCCGACTGGAACAGGGTGTGCAGGACGCCGTTGTCTACGTCGGTCACGGTGGTGACTCCTGGGTAACTGGCGGCGGTTCGGACGCAGGCGCCCAAGGGGTGGCGGGGCCTGTGGCACGAGGGTAGAGCCTGTGGGGCCCGGCGAAGGCGTACCGCTCGGGATCACCTCCTCCGGAACGCGCGATCACCTCCTCCCGGAGTACACGCGTGCGACGATCTGCAGGCATTTCCCGCGTCGCCGGGCGCGGGGACGATCAGGTTTCCCGGCCGGTGGGCGGGGGAGGGAGCAGGCGTGCCCAAGGTGTCCTCGGTGATCGTTCCCTACGCGTCGTATCTGCGCGTGTACGAGCCGCTGGCCGCCTTCCCCGAGCCCGAGCGCACCCACTGGGCGCGCTACGCCCGCCGCCCCGACCGCCCCTCCTACCAGGACGAGCTGCGCCGCTCCCTGGCCGACCTGCTGCCCACCCCGCCGGTCGCGGTGCCGGTGCACGAGAGCGGTGAGGCGTTCGTGGCCGAGGTGGACGGGGTCCTGCACGTGTGCCCGTGGCGGACCCGGCTGCGCGGCTGGCAGGCCCTGGAGGAGCTGGGCGACGAGCTGCCCCGGCCGGTCCTGGAGGCGGTGCTCCCCGAGGTCGTACGGCTCCAGGCGGCGAAGGACTACGAGCGCTGGCGGGAGCGCAACCCCGACGCGCGCCCCTGGATCCGCTCGGCGACCTGGCAGGTGCCGATGGACTGGTTCGTGCTGGTCTCCGACGAGGAGCGGGTGTACGAGAAGGGGACAGCCGAGGTGGCGCCCGTGCTGCGGTACCGCACCCCGATGGTGCAGGCGCGGCGCCGGGTGGCCCGGGGGCTGCGCGCGCTCAGGGAGGCCATGGACGAGGGGCCGCTGATCGACGGGCTGCTGGACGTGGGGCGCTGGCTGGAGGAGTTCCATCCGCGTTCGCTGGTGGAACTGGACTACGGCGGCCTCGTCCACACCCTCCCGGCCGGTCATCTGGAGGACGACCACTCTGCGGCGGACGTGGCCGAGGGCATCGAGGCCCTGCGGGCGGGCGACGGGGCCGCCGCGGGCGAGGCGTACGCGCGGCTCGTGGAGCGGTGGCGGACGGTCCGGGACCGGCGCTCGGCCAACTGACGGCATCGTGCATTCTGTGAACTGACGATGTGACAGAGGCGACAGCGCTTTCATAAGTGACCTGCGTCACGGCCGAAATGGGTCGAACAGCGTACGGTCATCCGCACTTCACGGAACTGACGGGATGTAGGTCCCCATACGTGCTTATGTCGCAAGGGTGACGGACCGCACGTACGCGGCCCTTGCGTCTCTTGCCCCTCCTCGTGCCAAAATAGGACAAGGAGTCCGGGGAGGACTCCATCCGCCTACTTATGCTCCATCGTGGGGGGAATCTCAGCATTGCACGCTTTGGGGGGTCTGGTGACTCCTGAGCGCCCCTGTGACTGATCGTCACAGTGACGTGACTGTCCGCTATGGCATGGTCCATCGGCTTCCGTCGCCGATGAACACCTGGGGGGCAATTCCATCGGTTTGGCCGACGCGGCTGGACAGATGGTGTAGTTGTAGTGCCGAGGACAAGCCGTTCGTCCTATAACCGACTCGACTCGCGTCCGCCATTTCGGGCAACGCGGGTCAAGGTGCAGAATTTAGAGGAAAGAACCGAGAAGGTTCGGTTCTCCCGAGGAGGCCGCTCATGACCGCTCGCACCCCTGATGCTGAGCCGCTGCTGACCCCGGCTGAGGTCGCCACCATGTTCCGCGTCGACCCCAAGACGGTCACGCGGTGGGCGAAGGCCGGCAAGCTCACGTCGATCCGCACGCTCGGCGGACATCGCCGTTACCGCGAGGCAGAGGTCCGCGCCCTGCTGGCGGGTATCCCGCAGCAGCGCAGCGAGGCCTGAACAACTGAATAACCGGGCAACACAGCAGGTCCCCCAACCTGTTCGGACGCCCGGAACCTAGCTCCAAGCGACGTGGGTCCTGCCCCAACAGGCCCCTCGCCCTCTGGGAACGTCGTCGATCGCGCTGGACTCCGCCGGGTCCAGCGCGATCTTTTTTGTGCGCTTGCGGCCGCCCGTGGGCGCCCGCGGAGCTGTATCGGGTCGCCCTGTGAGCGACCCTGTCGGAGTCTGGGGAGGCGGTGCGGGGGTTCCCGGGAGCACCCTCCGGACATCCCTGCGGACATCCTCCACAGTGGTGCAATTGCACATATTAAATTGACCAGTTGCAGGTGACTGGTAAGTAGGCCCGGTTCCAAAACTTATGCGGTGACACCCGTCACATGCCAGTGGCCTTGTCGCCACCCGCTCCTCTGCGCTAGAGGAGCGAGGGCAACTCCGCCTGCCGGCGCAGTCGTTGATCAGGCCGTCGAGGGACTCTCGTCCTCGAGGGCGTCGCCGAGGGCGTCCTCAAGGGTGCTCTCGAGGGAGTCGTCCAGGGTCTCCCCGGGCGCCTGGGTACCCCGTGGGGCGCCGTCCATGGCGAGCCGCAGTAAGCGGTGGCAGATCGGGCAGTGGCGGGTCAGGTGCCCGTACGACGACGCGGCCGACAGGTGCGCGCGGAGCAGTGCCCGCGTCTCGTGCCTAGCCGCTGCCGCCATGAGCCACCTCCGGGAAGGCCACGCGGGAGCGTGCCCTGAGTTCTGGGGTACCGAGGGAAAGTGACGCCGTCAAGGGCGCCGGTGGCGATGCGGACACCGGGAGAACCCGGGCACACCGACCGGAGGGGCGGGGAGGGGCCGGCGGGGCGGGAGTCTGCCGGGGAGGCGGGGAGGCGGGGAGGCACGGAGGCCGGCGAGGCGAGAGGGCCGCGGGCCAGGGGCAGGAAGACCGGGGGCAGGCAGGCCGGGTCGAGAACGCGAAGAAGCCCGGATCTTCGGATCCGGGCTTCTTTACTGCGGTCCTGACGGGATTTGAACCCGCGGCCTCCACCTTGACAGGGTGGCGAGCACTCCAAACTGCTCCACAGGACCAGGTTTCGCGGCACTTCGTCTTGCGCTGTGCTGCGAGAAGGACTGTACAGGAGGGTGAGCCCCCTGGTCGAACTCACCCTCCGTGGAGCGTCCGTCACGGAGCGGCGGCGTCGATCGCCTTCACGATCCGCTTGTCCGAGACCGGGTACGCCGTGCCCAGCGCGTGGGCGAAATAGCTGACCCGGAGCTCCTCGATCATCCAGCGGATGTCCAGGACCTGCTGCGGCACCGGCCGGCCCGGCGGGAGCTGCTCCAGGAGCCAGGCGTACTCGTCCTGCATCTCATGGACCTTCTCCATGCGGGTGGTGTCCCGCTGGACCCCTGTCGGCATCTGCTGCAGACGCCGGTCGGCGGCCACCAGATAGCGCATCAGGTCGGGCAGCCGGCGCAGGCCCGCCCCCGTCACGAAGCCGGGCTTCACGAGGGCGTCCAGCTGTTTGCGCACGTCGGCCAGGTTCGCCAGCAGCGTGGGGCTGCTCACGGCCTTCAGGCGGCGCTCACAGGCCTGCCAGGCGGCGAGGACCTGCTGCACCTGCCCGACCGTGCGCACCGTCGTGTCGACGATCTCCGCGCGCACCTTGTCGTACAGCTTCCGGTACGACTCCTCGTCCCACGCCGGCCCGCCGAAGTCGCCGATCAGCTTGTCCGCCGCCGCCATCGCGCAGTCGTCGAACAGCGCCTGTATCGAGCCGTGCGGATTGGCCGACAGCGCCAGCTTCTGAGCGTTCGTGAGCTTTTCGGAAGCGAACTTCGCGGGATTGACCGGAATGTTGCGCAGGATGAGCCGCCGGGTGCCCTTCCACATCGCCTCCGCCTGCTCCGCCTCGGTGTCGAAGAGCCTGACCGACACCGTGTCGCCGTCGTCGACCAGCGCGGGGTACGCCTTGACCGGCTGGCCCGCGCGGCGGGTTTCGAAGACCTGGGTGAGCGAGCCGATCGTCCAGTCCGTCAGCCCCTTGCGTTCCAGGGACTCGCCGCCCTGCCGTTCGGCGGTCGCCGCGGCCGCCTGGGAGAGGGCCTGGCGCGCCTTCGGCTTCAGGCGCAGCTTCAGCGCCTCAAGGTCCTTGTCCTCGGCGAGCTTGCGGCGCCGCTCGTCGACGATCCGGAAGGTGATCTTCAAATGGTCGGGGATCCTCGACCAGTCGAAGTCCTCCGCCTCGAAGGGAACGCCGACCATGCGCTTGAGGTCGCGGGCCATCGCCGTGGTCAGGGGCTCCGGGGGCGGCGTCGAGCCACCGGCGGACGACGGCACCGCCTGGTCCAGGAAGCGCTTGGCGAAGTTCGGCGCCGGCACGTAGTTGCGGCGGACCGGCTTCGGGAGGGAGCGGATCAGCTCCGTGACGACCTCTTGCCTGAGGCCCGGGATCTGCCAGTCGAAGCCCTCGTCCGTGACCTGGTTGAGCACCTGGAGAGGGATGTGGACGGTCACACCGTCCGCGTCCGCGCCCGGCTCGAACTGGTAGGTGACCCGGAACTTCAGCTGCCCCTGCCGCCACGAGTCCGGATAGTCGGCCTTGGTGACCGCCTCCGCCGACTCCCGGATGAGCATCTCCCGCTCGAAGTCCAGGAAGTCCGGCTGTTCCTGCCGCTTGCGCTTCCACCACGAGTCGAAGTGCGCCCCGGACACCACGTGTTCCGGAACCCGCTGGTCGTAGAAGTCGAACAGCGTCTCGTCGTCGACCACGATGTCCCGGCGCCGCGCCCGGTGCTCCAGCTCCTCGACCTCGCTGAGAAGCCTGCGGTTGTCCGAGAAGAACTTGTGGTGCGTCCGCCAGTCGCCCTCCACCAGGGCGTTGCGGATGAAGAGCTCGCGGGAGACCTCCGGGTCGATCCGGCCGTAGTTCACCTTCCGCTGGGCGACGATCGGTACGCCGTACAGCGTGACCTTCTCGAACGCCATCACGGCCGCCATGTCCTTCTCCCAGTGCGGCTCGCTGTACGTCCGCTTCAGGAGATGGCCGGCGAGCGGCTCGACCCACTCGGGCTCGATCTTCGCGTTGACCCGGGCCCAGAGACGGGACGTCTCCACGAGCTCGGCGGACATCACGAAGCGGGGCGTCTTCTTGAACAGCGCCGAGCCGGGGAAGATCGCGAACTTGGCGCTCCGCGCGCCCAGGTACTCGTTCTTCGCGCCGTCCTTCACGTCCTTCATGCCGATGTGCGAGAGCAGGCCGGCGAGGAGCGAGACATGGATGCTGTCGCCGGAGGCGTCCTGCTCGTTGGGATGGATGCCCATCTGCTTGGCGACGGTGCGCAGCTGCGTGTAGATGTCCTGCCACTCGCGGATGCGCAGGAAGTTCAGGTACTCCTGCTTGCACATCCGGCGGAAGGACGACGAGCCCCGCTCGCGCTGCTGTTCGCGGACGTACCGCCACAGGTTGAGGTAGGCGAGGAAGTCGCTGGTCTCGTCCTTGAAGCGGGCATGCTGCTGGTCGGCCTGGGTCTGCTTGTCGGCCGGGCGCTCGCGCGGGTCCTGGATGGACAGCGCGGCGGCTATGACCATGACCTCGCGGACACAGCCGTTCTTCTCGGCCTCCAGGACCATGCGGGCCAGACGGGGGTCGACGGGCAGCTGGGCGAGCTTGCGGCCGGTCTGCGTGAGCCGCTTGCGCGGGTCCTTCTGGGCGGGGTCGAGGGCACCCAGTTCCTGCAGCAGCTGCACGCCGTCGCGGATGTTGCGGTGGTCCGGCGGGTCGATGAAGGGGAACTTCTCGATGTCGCCGAGGCCGGCCGCGGTCATCTGCAGGATCACGGAGGCGAGGTTCGTACGGAGGATCTCCGCGTCCGTGAACTCCGGGCGGGCGTTGAAGTCGTCCTCGGAGTACAGGCGGATGCAGATGCCGTCGGAGGTACGGCCGCAGCGGCCCTTGCGCTGGTTGGCGCTGGCCTGCGAGATCGCCTCGATCGGCAGGCGCTGGACCTTGGTGCGGTGGCTGTAGCGGCTGATGCGGGCGAAGCCGGGGTCGATGACGTACTTGATGCCCGGGACGGTGAGGGAGGTCTCGGCGACGTTGGTCGCCAGAACGATCCTGCGGCCGGTGTGCGGCTGGAAGACGCGATGCTGCTCGGCGTGGGAGAGACGGGCGTAGAGCGGAAGCACCTCGGTGCGCTGCCAATCAGCGCCTCCGGCGCGGGGGTACTTCTTCTCCAGGGCGTCCGCCGTGTCGCGGATCTCCCGCTCGCCGGAGAGGAAGACGAGGATGTCGCCCTGCCCTTCGCCCATCAGCTCCTCGACGGCGTCGCAGATCGCGGTGATCTGGTCGCGGTCGGAGTCCTCGCTCTCCTCCTCCAGAAGCGGCCGGTAGCGCACCTCGACCGGATACGTCCGCCCGCTGACCTCGACGATCGGGGCGTCGCCGAAGTGCCGGGAGAAGCGCTCGGGGTCGATGGTCGCGGAGGTGATGACGACCTTGAGATCGGGGCGCCGGGGCAGCAGCTGCGCCAGGTAGCCCAGCAGGAAGTCGATGTTGAGGGACCGCTCGTGGGCCTCGTCGATGATGATCGTGTCGTAGGCGCGCAGCTCGCGGTCCGTCTGGATCTCGGCGAGCAGGATGCCGTCCGTCATCAGCTTCACGAAGGTGGCGTCCGGGTTCACCTGGTCGGTGAAGCGGACCTTCCAGCCGACGGCCTCGCCGAGGGGGGTCCGCAGCTCCTCCGCCACGCGCTCGGCGACGGTGCGGGCGGCGATACGGCGGGGCTGGGTGTGCCCGATCATGCCGCGCACGCCCCGGCCCAGCTCGAGACAGATCTTCGGGATCTGGGTGGTCTTGCCGGAGCCCGTCTCACCGGCCACGATGACGACCTGGTGATCACGGATGGCGGCCGCGATCTCGTCCTTCTTCTGGCTGACCGGGAGCTGCTCGGGGTACGTGACGGCGGGCATACGGCCGCGCCGCAGGGTCATCCGCTCCTCGACCTGTGCGACCTCCGCCTCGATCTCGGCGAGGACGGCGGCACGGGCCTCCGGCTTGCGGATCTTGCGCGCACCTTCGAGCCTGCGCCCGAGCCGGTGCGCGTCGCGCAGGGACAGCTCGGCCAGGCGG
This sequence comes from Streptomyces sp. NPDC000345, assembly GCF_042898825.1. Taxonomy (NCBI): domain Bacteria; kingdom Bacillati; phylum Actinomycetota; class Actinomycetes; order Kitasatosporales; family Streptomycetaceae; genus Streptomyces; species Streptomyces sp. NPDC000345. The sequence goes on along the minus strand of NZ_JBIAZE010000009.1, from coordinate 79,543 downwards.
GGGGCGAGGGCGCCGAGGGCGGGGGCGGGATGCGTAGACATACGCGATCCAGGATCTCATCCCGGCCAAATTCGTGGCGAACCCTTTTGTTCCCCGGGCGGGGCGCGGGTCAGGGCGTGCGCTGTGCGGGCGGTGCGTCAGGGGTCTCCACCGCGTGCCGGGTCCGGGGCTCGCCGAGGGCGATGGACTTGGCGGTGTTGGAGACGGCCTTGATACCCAGGTAGGCGGTGGTCATGCTGCTGACGGCGGTGAAGGCCGCGGTCAGCACGCCCACGATCACGGATGTGTCGCCGTCGAGCTGCCAGACCCCGAAGACCGCCACCGCGGCGATCGCCAGATTGCTGACCACCACGGCCAGCAGCCCGTACCGGGCCCGGTCCCTCTCCAACGCGTCATCCGGCACAGCCCTGGCCCCGCCCCGACTCATCCCCGCCCCCGCATCCCCTACGACGATCAGCCAGAACGTAGCGCTGCGGGAAAGGGTCTGCCAAGCAGGACGGAGAAGCGGAAGGTGTGTTGATGCGGCGCAGCAAGCTCTTCCCGCAGGGCCCGCTCCAGCCCCCTGCCGTAGCACTGCCGTCGGAGCGGCAACGAAAGACCCCCGTCGGAATCCCGACGGGGGTCTTTGCGCTGTTCAGCGTGGTGGCTGGGGCCGGGGTCGAACCGGCGACCTTCCGCTTTTCAGGCGGACGCTCGTACCAACTGAGCTACCCAGCCACGAGGTTTCACGTGAAACCTCAGCGGTCCTGACGGGATTTGAACCCGCGGCCTCCACCTTGACAGGGTGGCGAGCACTCCAAACTGCTCCACAGGACCAAGCTGTTGTGTACGACAGTGTCGCACACGGTGTTGCGTGCCCCCAACGGGATTCGAACCCGTGCTACCGCCTTGAAAGGGCGGCGTCCTAGGCCGCTAGACGATGAGGGCTATCGGCCCGCCTGGGCGCTTCTCAGCGCGTCGGGGACGTGAGAAGCATATGGGATGGCGGGAGGGATCGCCAAAACGGTTTACGGGGAGGGGGTGGACGGGGCGGGAGAGGCGGGGGTCCGGCTCGGGGGCGACGGGGTGGAGGAGGACGGCGGAGTCGGGGTGGGGGAGGCTCCGGGCTGGTTCTCCTTGGGGAGGTGGCGGCTGACCTCCGCCGTGGTCAGGCCCAGGCCGCCCAGTTCGATCTCGTCCCAGGCCTGCAGCCGCTTGCTGTCGCGGTCGAAGTAGAGGATCGACGCCTCGATCGGGTCGGGGTACTCGCCCTCGACGGCGCGCAGGCCGCTGCCGCCCGTCGAGCCCTCCACGCGCAGCCGGGTGCCGTTCTTCATCACCTCCATCTCCTCGTGGTGGAGGTGGCCGGAGAGGACGAGCGGGACCGTGCCGTCCGTGCGGCGGGCGGCGGAGGGTTCGTGGACGACGGCCACGTCGACGGGGGTGCCGGCGGTCGTCTGGGCGCGCAGCGCCTCCGCCAGCCGGTCGCCCGCCGCCTCCTGGGACGCCCCGGCGCCCGGGACGGAGGAGCGGTCCGGGGTGAACTGGGGGTCGCCCGTGCCCGCGAAGCGCAGGCCGGCGATGGTCTCGGCCCGGCCGTCGTCGAGGACGTGCACGTTCTTGATGCCCTCCAGATAGCTCTGGGTGGCACGGGAGTCGTGGTTGCCGCGGACCCAGACGTACGGCGCTCCCAGGTCGGCGACCGGGTCGAGGAAGCCGTTCTCGGCGGACGTGCCGTGGTCCATGGTGTCGCCGGAGTCGACGATCACGTTCACCTTGTACTGCTCGACGAGCGAGGCGATGATCTTCCAGCTCGCGGGGTTGAGGTGGATGTCGGAGACGTGCAGGACGCGGACCGTGCTGGGGTCGGGCTGGTAGGCCGGGAGCGTCGAGGTGACGTCGTAGAGCTTGGTCACGTTGGTCACCAGCCGGGCCAGCTCCTGCTGGTAGACGTCGAACTCGGTGACGATGCTGCGGGCGTTGCCGACGAGGGAGGGCGCGGAGGAGAGCAGCCCGGAGAAGCGGGGTTCGAGGACCGACTTGGGGTTCCAGGTGGCGTACGCGGTGGCGCCGGAGGCGGCGAGGAGGCCGAGGGCGAGGCCGCCGGCGGCGAGGGCGCGGCGGGGGCGGCGGTAGACGGCGAGGCCGAGGGCGGTGGCGCCGGAGACGACGGCGACGCAGGAGCGTACGGCGAGGTCGAGGGTGCCGTGCTGGACGTCGTGGGCGACCTCGTCCTGGAGGCCGGAGAGGCGTTCCGGGTGGTCGACGAGGGCCTGGGAGCGGGCCGGGTCGAGCTGGTCGACGTTCACGTCGAGGCGGACCGGCGCGGTGTGGCTGTCGAGGGTGAGGGCGCCGAGCGGGGAGACGTTGATCTTGGTGCCGCCGGTGAGGGAGGGGCGCAGGGTCATGGTCGTGTTCATGGGTCCGACCGGTGCCCGGACGTTCCCCACGACCAGCAGGCCCAGCCAGGCGCCGAGGAGGACGACGGCGGTGAGGCCGAGGGCGCGGGACCAGGGGTGGGGGCGGGGCGAGAGGTCGAGGGCGGTGGCGGGGGGCGTACGGGGGACGCGGACGCGGGCCATTGGTGCCGTATGCCCGGGTGTGCGTGCGGGTATGCGGACGTTCCCGCTCTCCCCGAGGCGGTGGTGTACCCGACAATGGGCCTGTGCTGGAGATGACGCGCGAGGAGTTCGAGGAACTGGTCGCCGAGGCGCTGGACCGGATTCCGCCGGAATTGACGCGGCTGATGGACAACGTCGCGGTGTTCGTCGAGGACGAACCCCCGGCGGACGATCCCGAGCTGCTCGGGCTGTACGAGGGGACTCCGCTGACGGACCGCGGTGAGTGGTACGCGGGGGTGCTGCCGGACCGGATCACGATCTACCGGGGGCCGACGCTGCGGATGTGCGAGACGCGGGAGGAGGTCGTCGAGGAGACCGAGGTGACGGTCGTGCACGAGATCGCGCACCACTTCGGCATCGACGACGCCAGACTGCACGCGCTGGGCTACGGCTGAGCCTTGGCGCAGGGGGCGCGTGTCCTCCTGTGGGCGCTGGGAGTTGGGCAGGTCGACTCATTGCGCCTGCCCCGGAGGTGGCCCCGTGCGCCCCAAGTACGTACCCGTTCGCCTGGCCGCCACCGTCCTGGCCGTCGCCGCGGCCGCCGGCTGTATGAGCGTGGGGGATGACGCGGACGGCCGGGCCAGGCCGTCGCACTCGGCGGGGCACCACGGCGGTGAGGGGACGGCCGGCGGGCCGGCGGGTGTGGGCGGCGGCTACATGGGCGGCGCGGGCGCGGACGGCAAGCACGGGCACGGGAAGGGCAGGGGGAAGGGCCGGGCGAGTGCCTCGGCGTCCCCGTCGGCCTCTGCCTCGGCGGGCGCGAGCGGGTCGGCGTCGGCGGGGCCCGTGAAGCCGGGGAAGAGCGGCGAGAAGCCGGGGCCGCCGAACCCGCCCAAGACGCAGCCGACGCCGCCCGCCCACTCGCCGGACCCCGACCCGGAGCCGCCCGCGCCGTCGCCGGAGCCGCCGTCGCCCACGCCCGAGCCGACGGTCGCCGAGCCGTCGTCGTCCGCGCACGAGGACAGCGGCGGCGGGACGGGCCCCCAACTGGCGCAGCGGGAACCGGCCCCGCAGGCGGGGTCGCCGGTGTGAGGGCCGGGCCGGCGGGAGGCGGCCGGGGCGGCGCGTTCCGGAGCCGGGAGGGCGGCCGTCGGCTCTCCCGGGGGTGTGGCCGAGGCGGCTCCGCCGGGCCCGGCCCGAGGGGCGTGACGAGCGTCTCGCGGAGATGGCGGGCACCCGATTTGCCTTCGGTAGGGCAGGGTGCGTATGGTGGTAGATCGTTTGATCCCATTTGCCCGGCGCCACCACAGAGCGCGCCGTGTGGCGCGTACTCTCCCTTGCCGTGGCGGACCGCATTGAGGCGGTCGTAATGCGAACACGGAGTTGACGGGCGCGTGCCGACGAGACTCCGGAAGGTTTCGCTTACGCATGTCCATTTCCAGTACTGATCACGCCGTCCTGCCCGAGAACACCGAGGCCGGCGACATCGACGCGGTCACCGACGAGATCATCGGGGCCGTCGAGGTCGACGAGATCGTCGAGTCCGACGAGACCTCCGACCTCACCTTCAGCGACCTGGGTCTGCCCGAGGGTGTCGTGCGCAAGCTCGCGCAGAACGGTGTGACGGTCCCCTTCCCGATCCAGGCCGCGACCATCCCGGACGCCCTGGCCGGCAAGGACATCCTCGGCCGTGGCCGCACCGGCTCCGGCAAGACCCTCTCCTTCGGTCTGCCGACCCTGGCCATGCTGGCCGGCGGCCGCACCGAGAAGAAGAAGCCCCGCGCGGTCATCCTCACCCCCACCCGTGAGCTCGCGATGCAGGTCGCGGACGCCCTGCAGCCCTACGGCGACGTCGTCGGCCTGAAGATGAAGGTCGTCTGCGGCGGTACGTCGATGGGCAACCAGATCTACGCCCTGGAGCGCGGCGTCGACATCCTCGTCGCCACCCCGGGCCGGCTGCGCGACATCATCAACCGGGGCGCCTGCTCCCTGGAGGACGTGCAGATCGCCGTCCTCGACGAGGCCGACCAGATGTCCGACCTGGGCTTCCTGCCCGAGGTGACGGAGCTGCTCGACCAGGTGCCGGCCGGCGGCCAGCGCATGCTCTTCTCCGCGACGATGGAGAACGAGATCAAGACCCTCGTCGACCGCTACCTGAACGACCCGGTCAGCCACGAGGTCGACGCCGCCCAGGGTGCCGTGACGACCATGTCGCACCACATCCTGATCGTGAAGCCCAAGGACAAGGCGCCGGTCACCGCCGCGATCGCCTCCCGCAAGGGCCGCACCATCATCTTCGTCCGCACCCAGCTGGGCGCCGACCGCGTCGCCGAGCAGCTGCGCGAGGCGGGTGTGAAGGCGGACGCGCTGCACGGCGGCATGACCCAGGGCGCCCGTACGCGCACCCTGGCCGACTTCAAGGACGGCTACGTCAACGTCCTCGTCGCCACCGACGTCGCCGCGCGCGGCATCCACGTCGACGGCATCGACCTGGTGCTGAACGTGGACCCGGCCGGCGACCACAAGGACTACCTGCACCGGGCCGGCCGCACGGCGCGTGCGGGCCGTACCGGCACGGTCGTCTCCCTGTCGCTGCCGCACCAGCGCCGCCAGATCTTCCGGCTGATGGAGGACGCGGGCGTCGACGCCGCGCGCCACATCATCCAGGGCGGTGCCGCCTTCGACCCGGAGGTCGCCGAGATCACCGGCGCCCGCTCGATGACCGAGGTCCAGGCGGAGTCCGCGGGCAACGCCGCCCAGCAGGCCGAGCGCGAGGTCGCCCACCTCACCAAGCAGCTGGAGCGGGCGCAGCGCCGCGCGACCGAGCTGCGTGAGGAGGCGGACCGGCTGGTCGCCCGGGTCGCCCGCGAGCGCGGCGAGGACCCCGAGGCCGCGGTGGCCGAGGCGCAGGAGCAGGCCGAGGCCGAGGTCCAGGCGGCGGTCGAGGCCTCCGTCCCGGAGCAGCCGGCCGCGCGGGACGTCGACCGGGGCGCGCGCGAGGAGCGCACGTCGTCGTACGAGCGTCGTGACAACCGTGGCTTCGAGCGTCGTGACGACCGTGGTGGGCGTTCGTTCGAGCGTCGTGACGACCGTGGTGGCCGTTCCTTCGAGCGTCGTGACGACCGGGGTGGTTTCAACCGGGACCGTGACCGCGACAACCGTGGCTTCGAGCGTCGTGACGACCGTGGTGGGCGTTCGTTCGAGCGTCGTGACGACCGTGGTGGCCGTTCCTTCGAGCGTCGTGACGA
>NZ_JBIAZE010000009.1:0-73655 GCF_042898825.1 Streptomyces sp. NPDC000345 | reverse complement strand
CGGGGTGGTTTCAACCGGGACCGTGACCGCGACAACCGTGGCTTCGAGCGTCGTGACGACCGTGGTGGGCGTTCGTTCGAGCGTCGTGACGACCGCGGTGGCCGTTCCTTCGAGCGTCGTGACGACCGGGGCGGTTTCAACCGGGACCGTGACCGCGACAACCGTGGCTTCGAGCGCCGGGACGACCGTGGCGGCTTCCGCCGGGACGAGCGTCCCGGTCACCGTGGCAGCGACCGCCCGTTCAACCGTGACCGCCGCGACGACCGCCCGGGCTTCCGCTCCGCCGGTCACGACCGCCCGAACGGCCGTCGTGACGACCACCGCGGCACCGGCTCCTTCGGCCGCCGCGACGACAAGCCGCGCTGGAAGCGCAACGGCTGACGGTACGTCTGAGACACCGGCCGCCATCGGCCGGTGAACGAAGGGCCCGTACGACTCCTGTCGTACGGGCCTTCTTTCATGCGCCGACAGCCAGATCGAGTCCCGCGAACTCGTCGACCTGCCGGCGGCTCCCGTGCGGGTCGACGGTGCGGCGCTGACGAACGGCACGCTGGCCTGGGCGGACGAGACGGCGTTCAAGACGCGCACGGTGTCCGGCGGGGCCGTGCCGCGGGTGGGACCCGTGCGCGAGGCCGGTCAGGTGTACGACCCGTGCTCGGGCGTCTGTGTCCAGCTCCACGGGACCGGCGACGGCGCCGTCGTCCACTCCGTGGTCGGCGCCATGGCCCATGTGGTCATGCGCCGGACGGCGGCGGGCGAGCCCCGGTCGGTGGGGGTGCCCGGTTTCACGGGCGAGGTGGAGGGGGCGTACGGGCGCTACGCGGTGGTCAGGGGATCTTCTAGCGGCGACCGGCCGCGATTTTCGGCCAAGTTGTGACGTGTGTCACGCCCCCGCTGAGGGAATTGCTGGGGGCATGACAGATGACGCCATCGCGAGTGGGCTGTCGGACGAAGAGCGGCTGGCCCAGCTCGGTTACACGCAGGTTCTCGCCCGCCGCATGTCGGCGTTCTCCAACTACGCGGTCTCCTTCACGATCATCTCGGTCCTGTCCGGCTGTCTGACCCTCTATCTCTTCGGGATGAACACCGGCGGCCCCGCGGTGATCACCTGGGGCTGGGTGGCCGTGGGCCTGATGACCCTCTTTGTCGGCCTGTCGATGGCCGAGATCTGTTCGGCGTACCCCACGTCCGCGGGCCTGTACTTCTGGGCCCACCGGCTCGCGCCGCCCCGTTCGGCCGCCGCGTGGGCCTGGTTCACCGGCTGGTTCAACGTCCTGGGCCAGGTCGCGGTGACCGCGGGCATCGACTTCGGCGCGGCGTCCTTCCTGGGCGCGTACCTGAACCTGCAGTTCGGCTTCGAGGTGACGCCCGGCCGGACCGTGCTGCTGTTCGGGGCGATCCTCGTCCTGCACGGCCTGCTCAACACCTTCGGCGTGCGGATCGTCGCGCTGCTGAACAGCGTGAGCGTGTGGTGGCACGTGCTGGGAGTGGCGGTGATCGTCGGCGCCCTGGCCTTCGTACCGGACCACCACCAGTCCCCGTCCTTCGTCTTCGGCGAGTTCGTCAACAACACGGGCTGGGGCAGTGGCGTCTACGTGGTGCTGCTCGGCCTCCTGATGGCCCAGTACACCTTCACCGGATACGACGCCTCCGCCCATATGACGGAGGAGACGCACGACGCCTCGACGGCGGGCCCGAAAGGCATCGTCCGCTCGATCTGGACCTCCTGGATCGCCGGCTTCGTGCTGCTGCTCGGCTTCACCTTCGCCATCCAGTCCTACGACGGCGCCCTGGACTCGCCGACCGGCGCCCCGCCCGCCCAGATCCTCCTGGACGCCCTGGGCGCGACCGCCGGCAAGCTCCTGCTGCTGGTGGTGATCGGCGCCCAGCTCTTCTGCGGCATGGCGTCGGTGACGGCCAACAGCCGCATGATCTACGCCTTCTCGCGGGACGGCGCGCTGCCCTGGTCCCACGTCTGGCACACCGTCAGCCCGCGCACCCGGACCCCCGTGGCGGCGGTCTGGCTGGCGGCGGGCGGCGCGCTGGTCCTCGGCCTGCCGTATCTGATCAACGTCACGGCCTATGCGGCGGTGACCTCCATCGCGGTGATCGGCCTCTACATCGCCTACGTCATCCCGACGCTGCTGAGGGTCCGCAAGGGCGACGCCTTCGCACGGGGCCCGTGGCACCTGGGGCGCTGGTCGGGGGCGATCGGCGTGGTGTCGGTGGCGTGGGTCGCGGTGATCACGGTGCTGTTCATGCTGCCCCAGGTCTCCCCGGTCACCTGGGCGACCTTCAACTACGCCCCGGTCGCCGTCCTCGTCGTCCTCGGCTTCGCCGGGGTGTGGTGGCTGGCCTCCGCACGGAAGTGGTTCCTCAACCCCGACCACGAAAGGACCATGGCCCGGGAGGTGGCGAGGGCGGGGAAGACCCGGTAGCCGGTGGCCCGGATGACCGATCTTCACCGCTGTGCGCACCCCGGCGCGGCCGCGTCACCGATACCCGATCGGAGACGCGGCCAGGTCCGGCTATGCTCAAGGAGGCAACATCGCCTGGGCCCTTAGCTCAATTGGCAGAGCAGTGGACTTTTAATCCATTGGTTGTGGGTTCGAGTCCCACAGGGCCTACCGAATCGCCCCCAGCTCAGAGGTACTTCGAGCTGGGGGCGTGTCCGTTTTGAGGGGCCGTCATGATCGCGGGCTGGCCCGTCGCTGGCCCGAGAGGACAGCCGGAACGAGCGCGGGCGGCCACCCACGGGGGTGACCGCCCGGCTCCCGCCTCGGCGCCTCTCCTGGGCCGTCGCCCAACGCCTCAGCGGGTCTGTGTCGCCCTCTGTCGGGCGTTCCTCAATGTGGTGCTACCGCTACAGACAACATGATCACGGACCGTAAGTGTGAGGCGGGTGCCGTCCGCCTCACCACCACCGCCCTGGGTCCTCGCTGAGCGGCGGCTCCTCGGTGCCGCGATCCGTGCTTCCCGGCTCAGGGCGAAGCTCACCCAGGAACAGGTGGCCCTCCGCGCCGGCCTGGACCGCGCGGGCTTCGTGCGCATCGAGCTGGGGCAGCAGTCGCCCACCACGGACACGCTCATCCGCATCGCGGCCGCCATCGGCGTGACGGTGTCGGATCTGGTCTGGCGGGAGGGCCCGCCGCCTGCGCACGGGGTGAACGCGTGACGGCGGGCCCGTGGCCGCCTGGCCCCTTTCCCCGGGGGCGTGGCGGCCGTGGCCTGGCTGGGCGCGGGGCACGCGCGGCCAGGCCGGTCAGCGGGATATCGGGGCGGTCTGGGTCGGTGGGCGCGCGCAGCCCGGGGTGCCGATCGCGTGCAGGACAGTGGTGATGCTCGCGCCAGTGGGCGCGGTTGGGGTGTATTTCTCCACGGGCTGCCCGGGCCGGATGGGCTGGTCGCAGCGCGCGCAGATCATCGGCCGGCCTCCCGTTGCACCCGGGACCAGGCCTTGTACAGCCCCGCTCCCGTAGAGCAGCCGAGCGACCGGTCATCCCCGGACGCCCTGCACTCGGCGCACCCCATGGCGTGGTCTGCCATGGCGAGATACGCGGAACGGACCCGGCTGTCTATCGCGCGGGCCGCCCGCTGAACCGGGCTCCTGCTCATGCCTGCGCCCCCGTCGTGCCTGCCACGGGGCGGCCGAAGGCGTCCGCGAGCGCGGCGTGCAGGGCGCCCGGTTCGGTGAGCCAGCGGCCGTCCCCCGGGCAGATCCGCCAGTGGACGCCAGGCCCTTCCGTGCGCCGCGCTGGCGGGATCGTCACTGTGCTGCCCTTGCCGAGTGGCCGGGTGTTCTCCACGTCCCACTGGGCTGCGGTGCCGACCGGGGTGAAGAAGTAGAGGGCGCCACCGTGGCCGTCGGCGACGACGGCGCCGCAGCGCTGGCCGAGGATGCCGATGGCGTCGAGGCCGATGCTGCGCGGGACCCTGATGGCGTCCCAGTCGTGGCCTGCGTCATGCAGTGCGCACCCTACGACGGTGGGTAAAGGCGTGGTCGGCATCGCGGCTCCTTGGGCACCAGCTGGGGTGCGTACAAGAGTGGCCCTGAAAGAAAGCGATTCCGAGGGCTTCAAGAGGTCTTCTTGTTGCCGCAAAGAGGACTTTCTTTGGTGCCACCGGGTGACGGCTGGCCAGTGTGGGGACTTCCGAGGACACTTACCGCAGCGCTCGACACGGAGGTGCAGCAGTGGCACGGCCCGCAGGTAACACCCGCCTCAAGGCAGCCCGGTTGGCGGCTGGCTACGGCTCCCAGCACGCCCTGGCGGACGCGCTCGGCGTCGGCGTGCGCCAGGTCCGCCGGTGGGAGTCCGACGCGCCGCCGTGGCCGCAGCCCGAGGTGGGACAGGCTCTCACGCGTACGCTCGGCCAGGACCTGGAATCGTTGGGGTTCACGCCGCCGGGTGGCGCCCCGGTCGACCGTGGCCGACGAACGACGCTCGCGGGTGCCGCCGTGGCCGTCGGTCTGGCCGCCGTACCCACCCAGGCCGCGGCCCTCCAACCCGCCTCCGTTGCCGCCGACTACGAGGCCGTGACCCGGGCGCACCGGAGGCTCTACTGGTCCGTCGCCCCCGCGACCCTGCACCCGGTCGCGCTCGCGCACGCCACCCTCGGCTGCGCCCTGCTCCCTGAGACCGTTGGCCAGACCCGGCAGCGCGTCGCATCAGCCCTCAGCGAGACCTGGTTGCTCGCCGGGCGCATCGAGTTCTTCGACCTGCGCGACGCCCTCCGGGCTCAGCAGACGCTGCTCCGTGCGCTCCAGGCTGCGGGCGAGGCCGACGACCCGCTGCTGGGCGCCGCCGTCCTCGCGCACACGGCGTTCATGCCGGCCTGGGACGGTGACCGTGACGCGGCCGTCGAGCGGATGGTGGCCGCCCGGACCTACGCGCGCCGCGGCCCGGCGTCCGCCGAGCTGCTCGCGTGGCTGGACGCGGTCGAGGCGGAGTGCGAGACCCGCTGCGGCAACACGCGCACCGCGCTGCACCTGATCGGTCACGCCGAGGACGTCCTCGCACGAGGCGGCGAGCACGCCTCACCTGAGTGGCTGGACTGGTTCTCGCTGGCGCGCCTCGCCGCCTTCAAGGGCAACACGCAGCTGCGTGCCGGGCATCTTCCGCAGGCCCGCACCACCCTGCTCGGCGCCCTCGGCGCGCTGCCGTCGGCCGAGGAGAAGCAGTCCACCGTCCTGCTCGGCGACCTGGCCGCCGTCGAGGCCGCGGCCGGCGACCCCGAGGCGGCATGCGGGTACGCCGTCCGCGCGCTCGATCAGCTGGAGCGGACCTGGTACGCGATGGGCATGGACCGGGTCCGTGAGGTGCGGCGGCAGCTGGCGCCGCACCAGCATGAGCGGTGCGTGCGCGACCTCGACGACCGGCTGTACGGCTGGTCGACGACGGTCAGTGCTCTCGCTCGTTGAACTGGGCGATCTGCGGCGCCAATTCGAGGAGGCTCTCGATCCTGAAGGTCGGGAGCTTCTCTGCTTCCTCGGTGTTCCATTGGATCGTTGCCCACGGGCCGCGGTGCACGAGCGCCGTGTGCATGCCTGCCGCAACAGCTGGCCGAAGGTCGTTGTCGACTCGGTCGCCCACGTAGAGGATCTCGTCGTTGGCGAACGGGGTGACCTCGGCGACGCGGACGAAGAACTCGGGGTCGGGCTTGCTGGCGCCCCAGTCGTCGGACGTTCCGATCAGGTCGACGTCGTTGGTGAACAGCTCGCGCAGGATGCCGCCGGCGCGGACGGTCTGGTTCCCGGCGATGCCCAGCCAGAGGCCGGCCGAGCGGAGTGCGGCGAGGGCGTCGCGGACGTCGGGGTAGAGGTCGGCCTCGCCGAAGTGCTCGGGCTTCCCGGCGTCGGCCCGGCGCTCGCGCTCGGCGTAGAGGTCGAAGCCGGGCCGGAACTCCTGGAAGGTCTCGCGGTAGTCGCGGCCCTGGGCGATGACGGCGCCGAACATGGCGTGGAAGGTGTGGCGCGGGACCTGGAGCCAGTCGGCCCAGGTGCCGTACTCGGTGGTCTCGTCTACGAGGCACTCGCCGACGTCGAAGATCACAGCGCGAATCATGCTGCGAGGGTATCCGGACACGACGAAACGGCCCCGCCCTCCCGAAGGAGAGCGGGGCCGCTGGTGGTTCAGGCGGTGTCGGGTAGCCGGGTCTCGACCTGAGTGATGCGCTTCTCGTGGTCGTCCAGCTGGACGTCGTGCTGGCCGAGCCGGGTCATGACGCCGGGGCGTTCCGGGACGCCCGGCCGCGCAGGCGCCCCCACCCAGTCCTCCCGCGTATCGTCCAGCCAGTCCGCGATCCGCAGTACGGCCCGCAGGACCCGCCAGACCAGGGCGCACAGCCCGGCGAGCGCGACGATGGCCACGGACCAGGCGACGGCGGAATCGATGGCTCCCACGCCGGTCGCTCCCTCCGTCATCTCCCCGCCTGGTCGTCGGTGCGCAGCCAGCCCGGCAGCAGGGCCTGGACGCCGGGGAGCGCCATGACCCGGGCGAAGCCGCCCGCGACGGCCAGGCCGCCCGCCACCCAGGGCAGGGACTCGGGGACGCCGGACGCGTCGACGACGGCCGGCAGGACGACCGCGAAGCCGAGCGCGGTCTGGAGGACCGTGCGGGCGGTGCGCTTGCTGGTGTCCTTCATAGGTCAGACCTCCTTGACGAACGGAACTTTCAGGGCTGCCCAGCTCTTGGCGCCGGGCCAGCCGTCGGCGGCCGCGCCGGTGTAGCCCAGCTTTCGCTGCCACTTCGCGTACGACCGGCGGTCGGCCTCGGTCCACTGCGGGCCCGGGCCGTCCTCGTACGCCGAGCAGCCGACCGCGACCAGGCGCCGGCCCATCGCGGTGACGATCGCCGAGCGCGGTTCCTTCCTGAACCAGGCGGCGCCCGGGAACGGCTGGCGTACGGGCTGGGTGGCTTCCGGGACCGGGACGGCGAACAGGTTCGGCATCGGGCCCGGGTCGACATGGCTGTTCCCGGGCACCTGGTTGTGGCCGTAGTGGCCGCCCTCGCTGAGCCAGGTGGAGAGGGAGACGGTGTCGCGCACGAAGGCTGTCGGTGCGCCGCCCGGCCACGCGTCGGTTATGCCGAGGGAGCGCAGCCACGTCACGATCTTGTCCAGGCCCTTGCACGGGGTGTCCCGGACGGTGGCGTACTTCTTCCCGCCGACGGTCTCCCCGGCGGTGAACACGGTCTCGATCTGGATGCAGTACTTCCCGGTCCGGTTCGTCCGCACGTCGCCCGCGTTGGCCAGGGACAGGGAGCGGGAGTCCGCGGGGAAGTACTGGGCGATCTCCCCCGTGAACGGCTCCCACAGCAGGTGGGGCGCCACGCCGGCGCCGCCGCCGGTGAACCAGCCGTGCTCATTCTTGAACGTCCAGTCGCTGTCGTTGGACGTGATGTGCCAGACCGCGCGGGCCGGGCCGCCGTTCATCGTGCCCTCGTTGCCCAGGGCGTGCCGGGTCGCGCCCGGCATCCAGAGCTCAGGCATCGCAGGCCTCCAGCGGATGCCAGGAACCGGCCATGAAGGAGGGCTCGACCCAGCCGCACGCGCAGTAGCGGAACGGGCTGCCGTGCGCTTCGGCGGTCGGGCAGTCCTCGGTTCCGTTCTGTGCGCTGCCGTCGTGGAAGGGCACCGCTCGGTGGAAGAAGGTGCCGGTGGGGTTGAGGACGACCAGGCCGACCTGACTGGGGTGGTCGGGATCGCTGGTCTGCTCGGTGACGATCGCGGCGCGGCACCGAGAGGTGTACGCCTGGCTGCCGTCGGCCTGGAAAGGGGTCCCGTGCGAGACGTAGTGCACGGTTCCCCCGACGCGGGGCAGCTTGACCTGGGACATAGGCCCTCCAGGGCATGAAGAAACCCCGGGCCGGTCGGCTCGGGGCTGGGGCGAGGGGCGAGATGCCGTCAGGTCATCTCGGGCTGGGGGTTGAGGACGACGGCGGAGACGATCGTCATGGGCTGACGGCACCGGCCGCACTGGATGGTGAGGGTGCCGGCGTTGGAGTAGCAGGGGTTGACCTCGAACTCCTGGCCATGGTTCTCGCAGGCCTCGTTGTCATCCCGCACGGTGACCGCGTACCAGGTCGCGGGCTCTATCGGCGTGCTCACAGGCCGATCACCAGCCAGAACACTGTGGTCGCGGTCGTGCTGGTGCGGGTCACCCAGACGGTGAGCCCGCTGGAGGTGATGGCGGTGGCACTGGTGCCGGTGACAGAGGTGCCGGGCACGGTGGTCAGCGGGGTCGTCCAGGCGAAGAAGCTCGACCCCTTCAGATCGAGGCCCGAAATGGTCGCCGAGGTCGGGGTGTTCGCCGCGGACGGGGTGATGAGGACGCTGCCGCAGGCGATGTTCGCAGCCGTCAGCACCCCGGACACGTCCATGTTGCACGCGCCGCTCTCTGCGACACCATCGACCTCACGGAGGCCGGCGACCAACACATTCGGTACGGACCCGTCCACCACCGAGCCGAGATCCACGACCGACCGCCAGTCCGACGCCCGGACTGCCCCGGACACGAGCGTCAGATCGCTGCCGGAGTCCGGGAGTGAGGTGTAGGTGGCGCTGGCCGGCACCTCGTTCACTCCGTCCTCGATCGGCCGGAACCGGAGCTCGCCGCCTGCCAGGGTCGCCGACACCGGCAGGTCGTCGTCCTGGGCGCCGCGGGTCCACAGGCCGCACTCGCCGTTGTCCATCGGGCCGAGTTCGGCGAGAAGAGTGCCGCCGTCCTCGCTGTAGACGCGCAGGCGGCCGACGGTGGCCGTACCCATGCGGCGCGCGGCGCGCAGTTCCCGCATCTGTTCCTCGAGGGCCTTCACCTTGCGGGCGAGGGTGGTCGCGTCGGCGGGCAGCTGGTCGATCTGTCGGGGCATTACTCCTCCACGAGGATCGGGCGGATGCGGTCGGCGCCAGGGTCGAGCTCCCACGCCCAGCAGCGGGCCACCACGTCCGTCCCGGCGGGGTGTCGCGGCGAGCGTTCGACGGCGAGGTGCACGGTGTCGCCCAGCGACCAGGTGGCACCGAGGCGCGGTGACTGGGAGGCGACGCCTTGGACGCTCCACACCTGGGCGCCCTGCGCCATCAGGGCCAGGGTCTTCGCGGCGTGTGCGGTGAGCTGGTCGGGGTCGGTGACGCCGGTGGCCGGCGTGTACCGGTACTCCCACAGCGGCATCCCGGAGGCCAGCAGCGCGGTGGCGTCGGTCGCCGGGGACGTGAGCCGGGAGGAGCCCTCGCCCTCACCGCGGGCGATGATCCGGGTGGCGCCCTTGCCCTGCTCGTAGGACTCGGCGAGGACGTACTCCGCGACGCATCCCGGGTAGTCGAACACGCCCTCGGGGTTCGGTGACTGGAGCCCGACCCGGGACCGGATCCGAACCGGAAACTGGAACCCGGTGTGCTGTGCGTTCCATTCCACGTCGATCGTCCACTCGGGCCCGCCGTCCAGGCCCATGACCTCGGTCAGGCAGGACAGGATGCTCTTGTCGTCGCCGTCGTTGCTCAGGTAGTCCATCACCGTGCCGGTGGCCACCGCGTCGATGACGAACGGCGGGCCCTGGGTGAGGGCCGGGGTCACCAGGTTCGTGACGACGGTGGCCTGGTCGACGCCCACCATGGTCTGGGTGCCGGGGAACCGGGCGTCCAGGTAGGCCTCCAGGGTGGCGGCGCCGAGCTGCACGGTGGTCGCGCTGCCGCCCTCGCGGGGCAGCACCGCACCGGCCCAGACCGGTGTGTCCGTGGCGGTGTCGACCGCCACCAGAAGTGACTGTCCGGGGGCCGTCGCACCCGCCCACTCGACCGGGGCGCCCGCGAGCGTGAGCTCCAGCTGGAGCGTGGTCGAGGCGCCCAGCTTCCGCGACAGCGCTCCCGTCGGCCGGAGGGCGGGCAGGTCCTCCACGATGGCGCCGGTGCGCAGGTCACAGCCGTACCAGGCGAGTTGGTAGGGGGTGCCCGTCATCAGGTCGCCGACTCGTACACGAACGTGATGCGGACCTGGGTGCCGGACGCCATGGCCTCCGGCCGGGACGGGGTCCAGAAGTCGGAGCGCCCGTTGGTCGCCGAGATCGGGAAGAACGCAGCCAGGGTGGACGCGCCGGAGGAGATGTTGGTGGCGCCGTTCCAGCGGTCGGTGCCCAGCAGCATCGCCGTGCCGACCAGCGCCGCGCCCGATGCGGCAGCCGTGAACGGCAGGGTGAAGTTGTAGTTCCCCGTGCCGAAGGTGGTCGTCGAACCGGCGGTCAGGTTGATGTGCCCGACCACCTGGCGGCCGATCTTCTGGTAGCGGCCGATCAGGGTGCCGTTGCCGACGACCGGGTTGGTCGTCGACCCCGTCCAGGTCGGCGTGTACGTCGACCAGGCGGCCGGCACCTTGAAGTAGGTGTCCCAGGTCGAGCCGTTGTAGCGCAGCAGGTCGGTGCCATTGTCGTAGAACTGGCCGGTGTACGGGCTGCCGGGGGCCGTGGACGAGGGCAGGATGCCGCCCGGCGCGACGGTGACCGGGCGCACGGCGGTGGACACGGTCGCCGAGCCGCCGCCGGACGGGGGCACGGTGATCGTGGCGAGCGGCAGGTAGATCTGCGTGCCTGCCGGGGTCGGGGCGACCGGCGACGCCGAAGGGGTGCCGGCCAGATAGACGACGTCGCCCTTGTTCAGGCCGGACGCGTCCACCGAGTTGTCCCACACCCGCAGGTACACCAGGTCGATGCGGGTCAGCGAGGCGTGCGCGGCGGTCAGCGAGCCGGGAGAGATCGACGAGGCGGAGGCGACCTTGTAGATGCCCTGCCCGCTGTAGCCGATCACGGCGACGCCGGCGGACACGTTGATGACGGACCCGGCCAGGGTCACGGTCAGCCCGGGGTCGCCGGGCCGCACCCCCGACCGCGAGCCGAGGGCGGTCCCGTCCGTCATGACGGTGGACGCCTCCACCAGCCGGGTCTCCAGACCGGAGAAGGTCAGGGCGTCGATGGCCCACACGTCTACAGGCATCGGGGCCTCCTCACATCCATGCCGACCGCCAGGTCACGGTCAGCGTCGGGCTGGCGTTGTAGGTGCTGGAGAGGAACTGGTAGACGACCTGCTGACCGGCAGGGATGGTCGGCCAGCCACCGGACACGGTCATGAACCGGCGCCGGGTGACGCCCCCGTTGATGACGACGGTGTGGGCGTCGGTGTCGATGGTCAGGACGTCACCGGTCTGGAGGTCCTGCTGGTAGGTCAGGAGACGGGCGGTGCCGTCCGGGTAGAGCGCCGAGATGACAGGCGCGACCACCGGCCCGGTGAGCGTGAGCACGGGCCGGGTGTCGGCCGTCCCCGAGTTCACCGCGGCGATCTGCCCGGCCACGACCGTCGCCGAGAAGGTGATCGGGAACGTGATCGGGAACGTCAGGCCGCCCGTGCTGGAGGCCAGGTTGGTGGTGCCGGTCGACAGCGTGCTGCTGTAGCGGCGCGGGTCGGCGGCCGTCACCATCACCGAGTAGGTGGCCACGGTGTCGGAGACGTACTGCATCAGCAGCTTCCCGGAGCGCCGCACCACCGCCTGCTTCGGTACGGCCTCCGCCACCGTGAGCAGCGTGTCGGACAGGCCGGCCGCCACCTGGAGCCGGTCCATCGCCGCCTGGAGCAGCGTCCGGGACGGGGCCACGACGGTCCCGCCCAGGGTGATGGGCCGGGCGCCGAGGTAGACCGGGGACGCCCACGCCCCGTGGTCCGCCTCGCGCTCGGTGAACTCGGCGCGGACGTCCGCGGAGTCCCAGCCCTCCAGGGTCTGGAGGTACCAGGCGACGCCGTCGGAGTCGACCGAGCCGAGGGCCACCGAGCCCAGGGTGGCGCTCATGCCGTCCAGGACCGTGCCCGGGATGTAGGGCATCCTGCCTCCTCTCAGGCCACGAACGAGGTGATGCGGGCGATGTCGTGGGCCTGCTCGGCGGCCGACTGTCTCGCGCCGTACAGGTTCACGGTGATGTGCTTGGACACCTCACGGGCCACCGCCGCGGTGCTCGCCCCGCTGCCCCCATACCGGCCGGCCGGGACGAGCTGGTAGCCCATGGCGGCCGCCGACTTGGCCAGCAGCGCCTTCGACCGGGCCGATCGGTTCCAGGGGATCCACGCCTCCGGCACGCCGGCCTCGCCGCCGAGGACCACCGACGGGCCGGTGAGGATGCCGCCGGCCGCCATCGCCTTCCCGCCCTGCTGCACCCACTGCCGCACGAACGTCGCCTTGTTCGCCTCCGGGAGGCTGGCGATCTGGGCGGTCATCTTCGGGACCAGCGCGCGGATGGTGGCCACGTCCAGGCCTGCGGCGATGAGGTCGGCGAACCCCCGGCCGGTGCCGCCCCGCAGCGTGGAGAGCAGCACCAGGGAGTTGGCGAGGTCCTCGCCCGTCAGCGTGGACTGGGCCGTGCCGACGGCCTTGTTGGCCGCCGCCGCCGACTTGCTGTTCCCGGCAGCCTCGTGGGCCAGGGTCATGGCGGAGGCGTCGCCCTGGGCGGCGAGGGCCTGGGCGAGGTCGCCGAAGCCCTGCGCGGCCAGCTTCTGGAGGTCGGCTGCGAACTGCTTGGACTCCGCCGTGCTGGACCCCAGCTGCTGGGTGAAGTCCTTCAGCGTGGCCTTGGCCAGCTCACCGGTCTTCTCCAGCTTCGCCACGATGGACTTGAACTGCTTGTCGCTCGCGCGGGCGAGGGCGTTGACGAGGTCGTAGCCTTCCTCGCCCATGCCCTCCAACATGGCCTTCAGCTCCTTGCCGCCCCGCATCCCGACCTTCGCCAGGCTCTTGCGCCAGCGCTGCGTCGCGGCCACCGACTCGTTCAGCTGGGTCTCGTAGGCCTTCAGGTTGAACGCGGTGGGCGTCTTGGCACCCTTCTTCAGCCCCAGCTCGGCATCGGCCGCGTTGACGTCGCGGCGCTCCTTCGCCACCGTCGCGTCGGCGCCCCGCTTGGCCTTGCGGGCCTTGGACACCTTCTCCTCGGCCGAGCGCAGCTGGGCGGCCGTGTGGTGGCCCTTCCGCACCTTGCTGAGGTTCTTCTCGGCGTCCTTCAGCGCGTCGGCGGCCTTCTTCTGCGCCTTCAGCGCCGTGTTGAGGTCCTCCCACGCCTTCTTGAGGTCCTCGATCTCCTGGTCGTAGCGCTTCATCGCGTCCGACGGGCCGCCGAGGACCGCGGCTCCGGTCGGCGTGTACGTGAAGCCGGCCAGGCCGCCGGAGGCGAACCGCTTGGCGTTGATCCGGTCGAACATGGCCAGGCCGTACTTGCGGACGGCGTCGGCCTTGATGACGTACTCGCCGTTGGAGACCAGGGCCGGGATGCTGTCCGACGTGCCCGTGCCCGGGCCGACGATGGGGCCGCCGGACGGGTACAGCTGCACCACCCCGCCGGTGGCGTACCGGCGGACCAGGCCGCCGTGCGCGTACTTGGACACCCCGCCCTCGCCCGTGGTGGGACGTCCGGCGGTGCTCTTCACGGACCTCTCTTCGCGGATGGTGAGGATGCGGATGGTCTTGTCCGTCAGCGCGCGGATCGCCGCGGCGAGGGCCTCGACGTTCGCCTTCTGGGTTCCGGTCGGGACGGTGATCTCGACCTTCTTGCCCTTGGTGTTCTTGATCTTGAAGCCGAGGGCCTCCAGCTGCGCCCGGGCCTCGGCCGTGGGCGCGTCCATGACGATCTTCTTGCCCTTGGTCTTGGCGACCTCGGTCTGCACCGCCTTCAGGCCCGCGACGGCGCCCTCGGTCTTGGCGTCCACCTCGGTGGACACCGAGCCGGGAAGCTTGGCGTAGGCGGCGAGCAGCTGCTCGGTGGCGTCCTTGGAGAATCCCTTGGCGAGCATGTCCTGGCGGAGCAGCTCGATGTCCTTCTCCAGCACCTTCTGGCCGGCCGCCTGCGTGCCCGTCTGCTCGGACACCGCCTCGGCGTGCGCCTGGGCGGCCTTCGCGGCGTCCAGGAACGAGGACTTCACCTTGCGACCGCTGTCGGTCGTGACATCGAGGCTGTGCCCGTTCTCCTTCACGGTCTCGTTGAGGTCGGCCAGGGACTGCCGGAAGCCGATCTCGGCCTCGGCGGTCGAGATCGCGGAGCCGTTGAGGGACTTCAGCGCGTCCGACAGCTTCTCGGCCTCGGTCCTCTGATCGTTCATCTCGTCGGCGGTCAGCCCCGCTTGCTTCGCCAGTTCGGCCTGGGAGTCCGCGGTCAGCTGCTGCTGGGTGTCGGCGGCCGTGAGCGACTCGGCGTACTGGGGCAGCAGCGTGCGCAGCTTCTCCACAGACGTGCCCTGCGCCTCCGCCTCGCGGGACAGCTTGGCGAAGGCCTGCGCGGCCATGTCGCTCGCGCCCCCGTCGACCAGGCCCTTCAGCGCCTCGTCGACGGCCTTGATCTTCTTCTGCGCCTGGTCCAGGTCGTAGGAGTCGTTGCCGAGGTGGGTGATGGAGTACAGGGCGTCCCCGACCCGGTCCATGGTGCCGGGGTGGGCGATCCGGGAGACGGCCTCACCGAAGCCGTCCAGGTCCTTGCCGAACGTCTTCGTGAGCTCGCCCGCCGCCTTGCCGTTCTTGGCGAAGTTCAGCAGAGCGTTGCCCATGCGCGTCACGTTCGGCGGGGCGTCATCGAACGCGGACACCAGCTTGTCCACGCCCCAGGTGACCGCCTCCAGCGCGCCGATGACGAGACCCAGGCGGGCCATGCTCATCATCGCGTACCGCACCCGGGCGGCGGTGACTCCCATCGCGGCCAGCGCCGTGGTGGTGGCGTGGAGGCGGGGAATGAGCAGCAGGACGCCGGCCGCGGCCAGGGACACGGCGCCACCGAACCCCATGAACAGGGTCACGGCGTGCTGGATGTCGGGGGGCAGGGAGTTGTAGGCGTTGACCAGGCGGGTGATCGTCTGGGTCATGGTGCGCAGCGTGCCGTTGGCTGCCGAGCCCGACTCGATCAGGGCGACCTCGATGGCGCCCCGCAGCCGCTCCAGGTCGCCGACGAGGTTGTCGGTCTGGGTGGACGCCATGCGCTGGGCGGCGCCCTGGTCGTCGACCGCCTTGGTGTACTCGTTGATGCCGTCGGCGCCCAGCTCGTACAGGATCGTCGCGGAGCGGACGGCGTCCGATCCGAAGATCGTCGCCATGGCCAGGTTCCGGGCCTCCGGCGTCAGCTTGCCGAAGGAGGTCTTCATGCGGGCGGCCAGCTCGGACAGGCCGACGAACTGCCCCTGCGCGTCGTAGGCCGTGAAGCCGATCTTCTGCATGGCGGCGGCGGCCTCGTCGGACTGCGGGGTGAGCCGCTGGAGCATCACCTTCAGCGAGGTACCGGCGTCCGAGCCGATCAGCGCGTGGTCGGCGAACGCGGCCAGCGTGCCCATGGTGTCTTCCAGGGACAGGCCGGTCTGATGGGCGAGCAGGCCGCCCATCCGCAGGGACAGGCCCAGGCCGTGCATGTCGGCCGCGCTCTTGTTGGCGGCCGCGGCCATGACGTCCGCGATGTGGGTGACGTCCTTGCCGTGCAGGCCGAACGTGTTCATCGCCTGCGCGGCGACCACCGCCGAGTCGGCGAGGTCCATCTGTCCGGCTGCGGCGAGGGACAGGGAGCCCTTCAGGGCGCCCCCGACGATGTCGGCCGTGCTGATGCCGGCGCGCGCCAGCTCGGCCTCCGCGCGCGCCGCCTCGGTCGCCGTGAACGAGGTGGTCTTGCCTGCCTCCAGCGCGGCGGCCCGCAGCTTCTGCATCTCCGCGCCGGTCGCCCCGGTCACGGCGCGGACGTTGGACAGCTCCTTGTCGAACTTCGCCGCCGATGCCGCAGCGACCGCGAACCCGGCGACCAGGGCGGTGCCGACGATGGCGCCCGCGTTGGCGAGCTGGGACGTCTGGCGGGCGGCCTGCCGCATGCCGCGGGTGTACTGGTTGACGTCCGCGACCAGGCGGACGTTCACGGTACGGGTGGCCACGGCTCACCCCCCGTCGTGCTCGTGCGCTACGCGCGCCGCTCGATGTGGACGTGCAGCCCCGCGGACTCGCCGCCCTTGTCCTGGTAGGCCTTCACGGCCTGCGCCGACGCGGTGCAGGCGTGGCAGCGGATCAGCTCAGCTCGGTAGCCGAACTCGTTCGCCTTGTCGGTGGCCTCGCCCCAGGGCTGCCGGCACTCCGGGCAGGAGTCCGCCTCGACCTCGGCCAGGGCGAGCGCCCACGCCCGGTCCTCCGGCAGCCACAGAGGTTCGCCCTGCCTGACGACGCGCCCCATGAACACCGAGTGGGGCACGCCCCAGGCGCGGGCGGCTTCTAGCTGTCGCCGCCAAGGCCCGCCAGGAGCGCGGAGGCGGCCAGCGAGAAAGGGGAGACGCCCGTCAGGTTGTGGACCTCCCACGCGGCGTCGAACAGCTTCTTCTGCTCCCCTCGGTTGATGACCTCGAACAGGGCGTCGGCCTGCTCCGCGGTCATCACCGGGTCCGCGCACGCGGCGGTGATCAGCGCCTTGGGAAAGGTCTGCTCGTCGAACAGCTCGGCGGGGTCGTCCGACGGGTGCGCGGCCAGCAGATCGCTGTACGCCCGGTCGCCGATGAACCTCAGCACGAACGGCACCTCGGCCGCCTTCGCCGCCGTCTGCGCCTTGTGCAGCTCGGCGGCGAGCCTGCGGCCCGGGTGCTCGTCGGCGATGCTGGCCGGCTCCCACTCCTTCGACACCTTGCCGAGTTCGTCCGCCAGCCGCTCGACCTCGCTGGCGAGGTCGCCCCGGACGCACACCTGCACGGTGCGCTGCCGGGGCGTCGCCTGCTTGAGGATGTCCCCGATGTCCGGCATCAGGCCACCGTCGCCGCGGTCGCGGGCGGGTTCGTGACCCGCATGGGGCTGACGAACTTCATGACCTCGTTCGCGGCCGGAGCGACGTTCTGCGGCTCGCCGCAGGTGATCGGGTACACCTCGCACTTCTGCGAGGACGCCCACGCGGTCGCGTAGGCGACGCCGCGACGCACGACCAGGTAGCCGGACACCCCGTACTTCAGCGTCGTGTACGGCAGGTCCTCGCCGCCGGTCGTGCCGCGCTTGAACGTCAGCTCGACGTCGAAGCCGACCCGGCCCACGGTCTTGGTGTCGAACGTCGAGGCGAGCGAGGACGTGTCGACATCCGCCGTGCTGGGGTCGACCTTCAGGCCGTCCGGAGTGACCCGGGTGGTGAAGTCGCTGCCGGCGTTGAGCTCGGTCGTGGTCGGGGCGTTGATGTTGGCGATGGACGATGCCCAGACCACCTTGGTCATTCCATCGTTGATCAGGTCGGACATGGACCCTCCTCAGGGCACGAAGAAGCCCCGGCCGGCGGGGCGGAGCGGGGCTGGGGGAGCGTCAGATGACGAGGCTGGCGACGGTGACGCTGGTCGTCGACGAGTACGTGATCGACGCGCTTACGCCGTCGGAGGGCGAGGCGAACAGGTCGGCGGTGATGGGGCCGATCATCTTGTCGCCGGTCGTCGCGGGGACGGTCACCACCAGGTCGGCGGCGGCCTGGCCCCGGACCTTGGCCGTCGCGGTGATCGTGACGGTCATGCTGGAGCCGTTGGTGTTCTTGACGTGCAGGAAGCTGCGCTCGCCGCACGTCACCGTGGTGGACGCGGCGGCGGCCGAGTACGTCGGAGTCAGGCCGCTCAGTGCGACGACCTGCTGGGCGAGAAGCGCCATGAGGGACTCTCCTGTCAGGCGGGAGTTGAGCAGATCCGGTATTGGACCGGCACGAAGTAGACCGGCGGGGTGACGTCGTCGTCCCGCTGGACGGGGGGCCCGCCGAGGTCCTCGGCCGGCCAGCAGTTGCGGCCCTCGACCACCAGGGGCGCGGCGAGGGCCTGGCGGACCCGGGCGGCGACCCACAGGGCCCGCTCGACGTCGCTCCCCACACAGGTGACCTGCATGGTGGAGTCGAAGTCGTCGCGGTTGTCGGCGAGCGACGCCCTCACGGCCATGCCCGCATCC
This sequence comes from Streptomyces sp. NPDC000345, assembly GCF_042898825.1. Taxonomy (NCBI): domain Bacteria; kingdom Bacillati; phylum Actinomycetota; class Actinomycetes; order Kitasatosporales; family Streptomycetaceae; genus Streptomyces; species Streptomyces sp. NPDC000345. The sequence continues at coordinate 55,732 of NZ_JBIAZE010000009.1, read as the reverse complement.
GGGTACAGGACGGCGAATTTGTCCGGTGGCGTCCACCCGGAGCTGGTGGGGGCGCCGCCGACGTAGACGGTCAGGTCGACCGCCTCCAGCGCGGCCCGCACCGCGTCGAGGTGCGGGAGGACGTCGGGAGGTGTGCTCACGGGCTCACCACCAGGCCAGTCCGCGCGCGGCCAGCAGCTCCATCTGGGCTGCGAACCGGGGGGCCTCAGCGGCCAAGGCGCGGCCGCCGTCGTTGTGGGGCGGGTTCTTGACCGACCCGTACTCCAGGATCGCGCCCAGCGGGCCCTGGACACCGGCCTTGTCCGGGCCGATCGTGGCCGCCCAGATGTCCGGGCCGTACCCGGCGATGTCGAAGCCGACGGTGCGCGGGTAGAGCCTGCCGGCGTGCTTGCGGCCGGTGGCCCTGGCGTTGGCCCGCCAGTCCTTCTTGACGTTCACCGCGCCCCGCATCACCACGCTGCGGGCGTCGCGCCGGATGCGGGGGATGCTGCGGGCCAGGTGCCGCTCCAGGCGGCGGACGTCGCCCATGTCGAAGCGCGCGCTCATGATCGGTCCTCCGTGGTGAGGCGCCAGGCCGTGGCCTGGTCGCTGAACTGTCCGCCGGTCACCCACAGCACCAGGCCCACCATGCGGGCGTCCCGCGAGGCGAGGACCTCCACCCGCATCCCGGGCAGCACGCGGGTGCCGCCGGGCAGGGGCGTGTCCCAGGGCAGAGACACCTGGTACTCCAGCAGCCGGACCTCACGGTCGGCTGCCTGGACGTCTTCGCCGGATGCCTGGGCCAACGGCCGTACCCGGCCCACGCCCTGATACAGCGTGGTCTTGGCGCCGGGGGTGGTGGTGCCGGTGGCCCGGTTGAAGGTGTCCGGGCCCTGGCTGTAGAGGCGCACCGTGTCCCGCATCCGGGCCTTGGCTGCGGCCCGGCCGGCGGCGAGGGCGCCGTCGACGTTCACGGCTCCTCGCTGGGTGCGCCGGGAACGATGCTGAACGCGGACTTCTTCGGCGGCCGGAGTTCCTCCAGCTCGTCGTCAGACAGGTACACCTCGCCGCGCGAGCGGGACGAGTCGACGGTGTACGAGTAGTCGTCGATGGACTCCTGCCGCTTGCCGTCCGGGTTGCCTAGCACCCGCAGCACCATGGCGCAGCAGACCTTGGTGGAGATGGCCGTGGGCGCGGTGGCGTACTGCGGGAACGGCTTCAGGATGAGCGCCGTGGCGTCGTCCAGCCACGCGGTGGCCCGGCGCTCCTCCTCGGCCGTCAGGTCACGGCCGAGCCGGTTCGACAGGTCCGCCAGGGTTGCCAGTGCCACCGCTGCCTCCCCTCGTTACAGGCTGGCGACGAGGCCGGTGAGCAGGCCGTGCTTGCGCTCGTTGCCGTACTTCAGGCCGACCTCGCCGTAGAGCTGGGTGCGCTCCTTGGCGCCGGTCTTGGCGAGCGGCTCGGCGAAGAAGTGGCCCTTGCCGGGGGTCTCCAGGTAGACCGGCATGCACTCCTCCAGCGAGCACACGGCGATCTTGTGCTTGGGCATGTGCCGGTCGAGCATGATGTTCAGCACGCCGAAGTCGGTTTGGATGGTCTGGAGGTTGACCCCGCCGACCGTGCGGGAGGTCTCCTGGTACTTGCCGTAGGCGTTGGCGTAGGCGTCGGTGACGCCCCGCTTGGAGGTCGAGCCGACGATCAGGGTCGCGGTCTCGGACTCCATGATCCCGCCGTTGTCGAAGACGGTCTGGAGCAGGCCGTCGATGGCGGCCTTGGTGACCGCGGCGAGCTTGGTGACGTTCGCGGTGCCGTCGCCGCCCGTGAGGTCGATCGCGGCGCCGCCCTTCGTGGCCGCCAGCTTGAAGGTGTTCGTCGTCGGGCTGACGACGTAGTACGGGGTGTCCGCGCTGACGCCGGTCAGGGTGACGATGGTGTCCAGGGTGACCTGGTCACCGGCCACCAGGCCATGGGCGGCCAGCGTGAAGGCGTCCGTGCTGATGGCCCCCGCGGCGGAGCCGAGGGCGGTGCCGGCGCTCGCCGTGTTGGTGGCGATGGCCTGGAGCAGGCCCCGGGTCTTGCGGGCCGTGGTGTTGTCGGAGGGCTTCTGGTAGAGCCCGTTGATGAAGGACCACTCGACGTCCCGGACCATCTGCTTGAGCATCTGCTCGACCTGCCAGTCGAGCTCGTTGCGGACCGGGTTGGTGGCCTCGATGTTCAGGCCGGAGTGCGCGCCGACCGCGGCGAGCTTGGTGTACGAGACACCGACGGTCTCGTGGTGGATCTGCGTGATGTTGTCCACGGACCCGCGGACACGCTCCTGGTCGGTGGGGGCGTCCTGGCCCTCCAGGGCGACGTTCTGGCCTGCGGAGCGCAGGTCGAAGGTCTGCCACTCGAACTCCTTCGCGCTGGTCTGGCCGCCGCCGGTCAGACCGCCGATCGCGGAGAAGAACGGGGTGTCGTCCGGGGTGAGCTGGTGGAGGACGCCGGTGTAGTTGGGCAGGTTGTACGTCGTGCCCAGGGCGGTGATGCTCCCAGCCATGGGGGCTCCTTAGGTGCGGGGCACGGCATACGGCCTGCCCAGGGTGATCAGTTCTTGGCGTTGGCGAGCTTGCTGTTCTCCAGGGACAGCACGGTGCGCCAGTCGCCCTTGGCCTTCGCTGCGGCGATCTGGTCATCGATGCCGCCGGCGGTGCCGCCCGGGCGCGGCCCCTGCGAGGGGTCCGGGCGCGGTGTGCTCGGGCCCGGTGCAGTGGCCGCCCAGTGCGGCTTGCGGGTCAGCAGGTCGTCCAGGGCCGCCGTGATGGCGTCCGCGTCGACCGCCCCGGCCTCCGTGAGGAACGAGCCGGACCGGAGCGCCTCCACGGCGTCCAGGGGGTCCGCGAAGCGGCCTGCGGCGAGCGCCTCGACCTTCGAGGACACCGCGAGCTGGGTGGCCTTGTCGGCCCGCTCGGTGGCCGCCTTCAGTGCGTCCGCCTGCTTCTCCGCCTCGGTCTTGTCCCGGTCGCGGAAGGTCTGAAGCTCCGACGCCTGGGTCCGGCTGAGGGCCTCGGCGTCCTTGGCCCGCTTCTTCCACTCGGCGAGTGCCTTTTCTCCCTCCGGGCCGAGCGGCGGATCGTCCGTGCCGCCCGCCGGCGGCGGGGCCGGGGCGGGGGGCGCTGCGGGCGTCGGCGGCGCGGGCGGTGCCGGAGGGGCTGCGGGCGGTGGGGTCCCCGGCGGCTGCGGATTGCCCGCAGGCGCAGGGGTGATGGGCTCTGGAGCTGTGCTCATGTGCTCTCCCGTTGCAGGAGGTTGGGACCACCGGCGTTGCGCCGGGGTCAGGTCAGGTAGCCGAAGCGCCGCAGCATGGCCAGCGCCTCGTCCCGGCTCTCGGCGAGCCGGTAGATCTCTTCGGGCATCAGCCGCGGGGTGCGCAGCTCGAACCGCGGCAGGCCTCGCCGGGCGTCGATGCGGTCCCGGGCGAAGCGGGTGCCGGTGCGCTGCTCGGTGCGGGCCCGCTCCAGCCGGTAGAACGCGCCGCGGCGGGTCGTGCCCTCGCGGGTGGCCAGGACCTGGCGGCCGTAGGCGGACATGGTCGTCATGCCGCGGCGGGCGTTGACGACCTGGGCCATGTCGGCGCCCTCGCGGATCGCGCGAGCCCCGGCCTCGCCGAACGCCCGGTCCTGCTCGGCCCGGGAGAGGCTGTTGAAGTAGGCCCGCGGGTCGATGAACCCGGGCGAGCCGGAGCCCGGCCGGGTGGTCGGGGTGAAGCCGTCTGCCCCGACCCGGCCACGCTGGTTGCGGGCGATCAGCGTGGTCGGCAGGTGGATGCAGTCGCACCGTGGGTGGCGCTGGAAGCCCTTGTTCCAGCCGTACTCCTTGCCCGCCAGGAGCACGCACCTCGAGCACGCCGGTGGCTGCACCACCCGCACGTAGCCCTGGATGGTGCGCCGCCCGGCCATTGCGGCCCCGGTGGCGCCCCGCCCGGCGTCGGCAACCTGGGTGGCCGTGATCCGCAGCGCGCTCGCCAGCGAGCCGCGGAACGCGTCGTCCATGGACTGGCCGGCCAGCATCCGCACCTTCCAGTCGATGACCGGCTGGTAGAGCAGCGAGAGAAGCGGGCGCCCGTCCGAGGCGATCCCCGCGAACGCGGACGGTACGACCCGCCCGGCGGCGGCCGGGTCGGCGTCCTCGGCCGCCACGACGGCGTCCACATACGGATCGGCGAGCCTGGCGGCCTCCGTCTGTGCTTCGGCCACTGCGGCCACCAGCAGCGGCGCCAGCTGCTCCCATGAGCCGCTGATGTCCCGCCGGTTGATCTGCCGCCACACCGCCTGCACGCGGTTCACCGCGCGGCGCACGAGGATCTGCTGCTGCCGGTACTGCTCCAGCGCGATCGCGCGGACCATCGCGTCGACCATGGCCTATCCCGCCGGCGCAGGGTCGGACGGCGCCGGCGGGACCGCAGGCTCGGCCGGCGGCTTGGGCCCGTACCCGGCGGAGAAGTCGTCGCCCACCGCGCGCTGGTAGGCGGTCTGGTCCATCTCCGCCATCCGGGCGCGCTGCCCGGCCGTGTATCCGAGGTCCTCCCGGGCCTGGGGTACCGGGATGATGTCGGCCTGCACCAGTTTCACCGTGGCGTCCGCCTTCTGCGCGAAGGTGGGCGTCGCCGGGTCCCGCCACAGCGTCTCCAGACGCTGGAGTCGCGGGTCCCAGCTCCCGTCGAGGATCCGCATGACGAGCCGGTTCATCCGCTCGTACCCGCCGCCGAACGGCTTCTGCTTGCGCTCGCACCGCTTGATCAGCCGGGCTTCGCGCGAGCGGATCGCGTCCGCCGAAGCCGCGTCGTCGGCGGCCAGGCCCAGGTAGTTGGGCGGCAGCGCAGCCAGCGCGGCCACGATCCGGGCCAGGGCCTCGATCGTGTCGGTGAAGTTCCGCAGGTCAGCGGCCGGGAACTGGATGACGTCGGCGCCGTCCTCCTTGCGGGTCTTCGACGTCGACCAGATCCGGCCCGCCAGCCTCGACCACACCGACAGCTGCTTGCCGTTGACGTCGACGAAGTCCTCCTCGTCGAAGCCGAACGCGGCCCGGCGCGGCAGGGCATGGAACTCGGCACCCACCATCAGGTCGGTGGCCGTCTTGCAGGCCGCGTCCGAGAGAGGAAGCACCGGCTTCATCTCCGTCTGGCCGCCCGGAACGAGCAGGCGGCCGCGGTTCGGGAGCACCGCCACCAGCGGCTCGCCCACCTTGTGGTCGTCGCGGTCGATGACCGTCCACGTTCCGGGGCCGGCCGACTTGAAGTGCACGGTGGAGTCGGGCCGGTACAGGGTGGCGTACCGGTCGCGGACCGCCGCGGTGAGCGGGTCGATCTCGTTGTACCGCTTCAGCGCTGCCCGGATCTCACGGGTCGCCGGGTCGAAGTCGGCATACATCTGCAACGGGGACTCGGCCGTCACCAGCGGAGTGCTGCCGTCCTTCGCGTTCGTTCCGACGACCAGGAACGAGCGCTTCATGGCGATGGCGTCTACGTGAGCCTGCTGGCTTTTTTCGTCCATGCCGTTGGCCTGCCAGATCCGCCACAGCTCGTCGTCCGCCGAGTCAGAGTCCGGGTAGCGGAAACCCTCGACGTCCAGGCGCTCCTCGACGGCGTCGACCACCAGCTGCGGCCAGTTGATGACCACCTGCCGGATCTGCTCGCCGATCTCCTTCAGCAGCTCCGGGTGCATGTACGACAGGGGCTGTTCGCCCTCGTAGTAGGCGTTCAGCTCCTTCAGAACGCCGAGTTCGGTGTCGTGCTGGCGCGAGAGGAAAGTCGCCCACTCCTCCTCGGTCAGGTTGTTCAGGTCCACCGGCCGCCTCCTCTCACATCACGACCATGGCGGCCTTCTTCTTCGGCTTGTTCAGGCCCGCGGCGATGGCGTCCAGGTAGGCCTCCCACGACAGGCAGCCGGCCATCGCGCCGTCCATGGACAGCGGCGACTGATGCCGCTCCTTCTCGATCACCCACAGCGGCTGTCCCTGCTCGTCGAGCATCTTCAGCACCTTCTTGCGGGCGTTGCCCACGTGCTTGGCCAGGACTGGGTCTCCGGAGTGGGTGAGGGTGCCGGACTGCATGGCGCCCTTGTAGGCCTTCAGCGAGTACGCCATCGCCTTGAGTCGGTTCGTCCACCACTCCGTGACCCGCTTCTCGCCCCACCGGCCCTTCCAGATGCTGATCATTCCCTCCCAGTACGGAGGGTCGGCGTACAGGCGAACCACGTCCCACGTGCCGAACGCCTCCTTCAGCACGGCGTCGACCTCGTCCTCGGGGCACTTCCAGCCAGGCCCGCCGGGATCGTTGGCGCCGGGTGGGCACTCCCAGATGCCCAGCGGCCACTGGAAGCCGGTGGCGAGGTGGGTGGCGACCAGGGCGGTGGCGTCCCGGAACTGTGCGCCGTCGAACCCGACCGTGATTTTCTCGCCCTTGGCCGGAAGCGGCTGGTCGGGGCGGGCCAGTTCCTTCCAGCGGTCGACGGAGAACGCCTGTCGGCCTGCCTGCACCCGCCGGTTGAGCCAGACACGCTCCCAGTAGGACCGGTCCGTGTCGGGCGCGTTGTACAGGGACACGATCGCGTCGACCTGGCCCTCGAAGTCCGGCCAGGCCGCGATGGACGGTCCCGACGCCTCGCGGACGGCGGCCCGGATCTGCTCGTCGTTCGAGAGGTCCTCGTCCGGCCGCGGGGCGGCCTCGCGGTGGAAGAAGAACAGCGTCCGGTCCTTCGACTTGCCCGCCGCGACCAGCTCGGCGAACTCGTGCGTTCCCTGCGCGACGCTGTCCTCGCCGGGTGTGTAGGTGGTCGTGGTCTCCAGGCTCCACGGGTCGAACAGCATGATCTTCGGGATGTTCGCCAGCATCGTTCCGTGCGCGTCGCGGTGCCGCGGCAGGGTGAAGCGGTGGGTCTCGTCGAAGTGCTGGAAGGTGGTGCGCGCGCCGTCGCGGCTGTCCGGCGAGGACGCCAGCGCGACCGCCCGGCCCCGGCCGTCCCACCGCATGATGCGGTCCAGGCCTGGGTCGAACAGGTCGGTGTCCGGACCCTCGGTCACCATCACGTACAGCGCCCCGTAGGCCAGTTCCTCGGTCTGCTCCTCGGTGTACGCCACCATCGGGATGTACGGGTCCGACACCGGCACACCGACCGGCTCGCCGTCCGCGTCGAACCCGTCGCACCGGACGGGCCCGTCGGGGTGGAGCTCGGCGAACGCGACTGCGGCCGCCAGCTCGGTTTTCGCGGTGCCCTTGCGCACGGACAGGCCGACCCGCTTGAAACGGCGCTTCCCGGCCCGCGGGTGGCCCTGCGGATAGACCTCGTACCAGCGGTAGATCAGCGCCCGCTTTTCCGGGTCCAGCACGTAGGGCCGGCCGCGTAGGGCCCCCGGCCCGTGCACGGCCCGTTCCTCGATCAGATCGCAGACCTGCGGTCCCAGCGTCGGCCACGGCTCGTCGTCCGGCGCAGGGACCATCAGGACGCCCACGGCCTACTCCACCACGTGCAGAGCGGCCCGCGGGTCGTCCGGCCGGCGCCCGCTGGTCGCCGGGCGCCGCCGGGGCCGCACGGCGCGCTCGTCCTCGTCGGTGGACACCCTCCAGCGCAGCCGCAGCAGCGCCAGTGGCGTCAGTCCCAGCCGGTCACCCAGCTGACGGGCTTCCTTCGCCGCGTCCAGGTCGCCCTGCTCGGCACGGGCCTTCCACCGGACGTACTGGGCGACCTCCCGGGTCCAGCCCGCCCGGTCCCATTCCACAGCCTGGGGCAGTGCCCACAGGGCAGACCACAGCTCCGCCTCGACGCGCTCCTGGGCGTCGAGCTGCGCGGTGAGGACGGCGGCTTCCTGGAGGGCGGCGTCAGCCTTGCGCTGAGCCGCCGTCCGGGCGCGGCCCCTGAGGGTCGGTTCCTTCAGGGACAGTTCCAGGTCATCGGCCCGTCGCTGAGCCGTGTCCCGCTGGGTCTTCAGCAGGACGTCGGGCAGCAGCGGCCACGGCGGCGGTGCGCCTTCACGGCCGGCGGCGGGCAGTTCGGTCATGGCCACGGTGGCGTTGCGCCGCCGGGCGTTCGGCTTCGGGGCAGGTCCCATTCCGGACATGCCGATCACCCCCACGGTGCCGTTGCGGCACGTCGTCGGTTGCCCGGCCGTTGCGGCCGGACGTGGTTACGGTGCGTGGTGCTCGGGTGCTCGCTGGGGGCCTCCCAGACCCGTACAGACAGACAGCTCCCTCCCCGGCGGTCCCCCAAAAGATCTTGATCTTGGGTCACCCCCCGGGGTGATCATGAAATTCAGTCACCCTGCGTGACCATCTGGCCTTCGGTGAGGTCCAGGTCGATGACCAGCGGTGACACCCGCTCGACGGTCCAGGCGCGGCCCGGGTCGCGCGGGTCGACCAGGCGCTGGCCCTCCTCGCTCAGACGGTAGGCCGGGTAGCGGATCAGGCGGCCGGCGTCCGTCTGCTCGATGCTCAGCCACTGGTCGGCGACCGCGGCTGGGTCGATGCCGTTCGTGGTCAGCCACTTGGCGAGCGTCTCCCTGTGCTGCTTCACCGCGTCGCGGTCGAAGACTCTGACCACCACGGCGTCCGACATCGGTGTGACGGGTGCAAGCGCAGCCGCCTCGATGTTGCCCTCGAAGACTGCTACTGAGCTGAGGCCGAGGGCGAAGCGGAGTTGCACCAGGCCGTCGTTCAGCGCTTCGAGTGCGTCTTCCTCCAGCCCGTTGACGTTGCCGATGAGCAGTGCGTCGCCGGGCTTGAGGACTACGGCGCGCGTGGTGTCGGTCATCGGTTCCAGCCTCCGGGCTGCTCGTGTGCCGTGCTCTTGCTGTGGCACGGGCCGCACAGTCCGCGCCCGTGCTGCGGGTCGTTGGGGTCGAGGCCTGCCTGGACCAGGGCCCGGCGGTCCTGGGGGTAGTGGTCGGCATGCCGGGAGGGCTGGCCGCACGGGCTGCCGTGTCCGTGTGCCTCGATGTCGCACACGCACGTCGGGTCGCGTCGGAGGACGGGCTTGCGGAACTTCTCTTCGTGCTCGGCGTCGTAGCCGCGCTGGCGTGCGCTGCCTCGCTGCTGCTCGGCCTGGCGGCGGTGCTGGTCGCACTTGCCGTGCTGGGTGTACTCCGGGCAGCCGGGTGTCGAGCAGACGCGCCAACGCTGGGACTTGGGCATGGCGCCTCCACTACGGTGTCGGCCTACGACGGAGGGGGTTGCCGTGGCTGGTGAGGGACGTTCGGACTGGGCACTCGGTGTGTTCGCGGCGGGGCTGGTGCTGGTCTTCCTGGCCGTCATCGAGGGCTGGCTGGTGCTGCTGATCCCGGCGGCCTGCCTGATGGTGGGCGCTGTGGCGGGTACGACGAGGGCGCGCAGGTCGGGCCGAGCACCGGATGTGACGGTGCGACCTGGTGGTGAAGGCCGGCCGTGGCGGACGCCACGGGACTGATGTCCGTCAGCTGGCTCCGGCCCACAGGTTGTTCGCGTCCGCCGTGTACCCGCTGAGGGTGACCGAGCTGGGCAGTGAGGTCTGCCCTGAGGCGGAGCGGCAGAAGCGGTAGCTGCCCGCGCTCAGGTTCGCGTTGCCTGGGGTGAACGTGGCGCCGAGGGTGGAGCCGCAGGCGAAGGTCGGCGATGTGGTGCCGTTGAAGAGGAACGCGGCGTACAGCTTCCCGGCCGGGGCCGCGTAGGACGAGAGCAACGACATGGCCTTGTTCCCGGCGGAGTTCCACACGGTGGACTGGTCGGCGGTGAGGCCGACGCGGTTGCCTGCGGTGTCGTAGTACCCGGCGAGGCACTGACCGGAGGTGAGGCCGGATCCAGCGGCCCCTAGTACGGCGTGGACTTTCGTGAGGGTGGCGGCCTGTCTCAGGATCAGCTCGACGAGGTAGATGAAGCCGGCGCTGAGCGTGGTTCCGGATGCGCCGCATGAGGCGGGGTCGAAGGACCAGGCGGTCAGGCCGTGGTCGGGTGGCCCCCAGACGTTTCCGTAGCCAGCGAGGAGGGTCGCCCGCGCGGTGGCCTGGTCGGCGAGGTCGGAGAGGTTGAGCGACTTCTGGAGCCGTCCGGCTTCCAGGGCGGTGGCTCGGTTCTCCAGGCCGAAGGTCCCGCCTACCCGGTTCTGGAGGTCGGTGACGTACCCGTTCAGGGTGTCGCCGTTGGCTGCGCTGTAGGCGCCGATCGAGGCAGGGCTGATCGGGTCGGTGCCAGCGCTCGCGTGCGTTCCGGCGTGCGGGGTGGGCGTCCTGGCGTTCGTGGTGGTCGGGTCGTCCGACTTCAGCGCCACGGTGGGACCGGCGCCGGCCGCGCCGAGCGGGGGCTGTGGTCCCTGGGGGCCGGTATCGCCCTGCGGTCCGGTCGGGCCTGTCGGTCCGGTGGCCCCTGTGGCCCCCGTCGCTCCGGTAGCCCCCGTGGCGCCGGTCGGCCCGGTCGCGCCTTGGGGCCCGGTGTCGCCCTTGGGTCCGGTGACGATGACGTACTCGCCGACTGAGGGGGCGGTGGGGGCGATGTCGGCGATGTTGACGGTGGGGGCGGCAGCGGGCAGGGAGATCGGGTAGGTGCGGCCTGAGGCGTCGTGCCAGCGTTCGGTGACGCGGTAAGTCCAGCCGGCGGGGGTGACGTCGGGGTCGTCGGTGGCGAGCAGGGTGGCGGTGAAGGCGCCGTTGTCGTCGAGGGTGGCGGTGACGGGGCCGAGGAGCAGGGTGCCGTGGGTGGCGGAGGTGAGGATCGTGGGTTCGGGCTGGAAGGTGAGGGTGCCCTTGAAGGCGGTGCCTCCGGGGTGGAGGTAGGTGCCGGTGACGGTGACCGTGGACAGGCCGGGCGGTAGCGGCATGTGCACCTCCTCGGCGTGGTGGTGAGGCGGCGGCGCGGGCAGGCGCCCTTCCTGCTCGCGGACGGTGCTACCCGTCTTCCGCGCCGCCGCTGCTTGCACGACAAAGCCCCTCGGGTTCAGGTCACCGAGGGGCTTCGTCGTGTGTCTGTGGGGCCCGTGTGCGGGCATGGCTGTACACGGAGATCGTGACAGTCGTCTGACCTGCGGTCAAGCGACCTTGACGGCGTCCCTGTTCGCGGCGTAGGCGGTGACGTCGTCGACGGCGTACCAGGGCTGTCGTGGGCTGCCGCCGGCGCGGGTGAGCTTGCCGCGGTGGACGAGCTGGCGGACACCGTCGAGGGTGATGCCGAGGGTGCGGGCGGTCTGGTGGGCGGTCAGGTAGCCGGGGCGAAGGATCTGCGACTCCATGTGCCCCATGATGCGACAGAGCCCCACCGCGTGAGATGCGGTGGGGCATGTCTGGACCGTCAGGCGCCCTTCGGCTTCGGGGTGCCGGGGACGGGCTTCGTGGTGGGCTTGAGCCAGCCGCCGCGCGACGGCTGGTAGACGGTCTCGTGCCCCTTGAGCCGGGCGTCGTCCTTCTTGATCGGTTTGGGGAATCCGAGTGCCATGATGGTGGTCCTGTCTCCTGGTTGGGATGGGACCGGGGCGGCCGCTCGTCTTGGCGGAAGGACGGTCGCCCCGGGGTCTGTGCGTGCTACTCGCCGGCGGTGCGCTCGACGTGCACGTGGGTGTAGTTCGACTGGCCGGGCGGGGCGCTGGTGTAGATCAACATCCCCTTCTGGCCTTCGAGAGGGGTCACGCTGACGAGTTCGTGACCTGCGCATTCGCGGCAGGAGGGGCGCTCCTCCTGCGGTGGGGGAGGGGCGGACGAATCGGACATGCGGCGGCGGGCGGAGCGCCACAGCGCCACCCACCCGGCGGCCACCATGCCGAGGATGCCGACCGCCTCGTCGATGGCGAAGAGGACGGCGACGACGACTCCGGCGAGGAAGACCAGGACGCACCCGCCGGCCGCCCGGCTCGGCTCCTCCTCGGGCTCGGCGGCCTGCTTCGGGGCGGCCATCAGAACGCCCCGTACACGCGGTCGCCGACCCACGTCGCGGCGGTGGCGAGCGGTACGGCGGCGAACCCGGCGACGCCCGACGAGGTGCCGAGCGTGATGCCGCACCAGGCGCCCCGCTTGAGTACGCCGGCCTGCTCCTCGCCCGCCTTCTTCACGGCCGCGATGAAGCAGGCCGTGCAGATCAGGACGACGCCGAGCCCGGGGCCAGACAGCGGGAGGAACGTGGTGCGGGCGGAGGACTGGCCGCCCTGGCCGCCGACGCCCCAGACGAGGGCGACGTCGCCGAGCCAGTTGGACAGGCCGAGGACGGTCCCGGAGACGAAGCCGACGGCGCCGCCGACGCCGAGGGTGGTGAGGCAGCCGTATGACCAGGACGCGAGGTACGGGAGGAGGCGGGAGGCGTGCTTGACGGGGTCCTTCATCAGGGCCTTGCGGCCGGGCCACCAGGAGACGAGTTCGTAGCCGAGCAGGATGAGGCCGACGGTGACACCGCCGAAGGTCACGTAGTTCACGAGCGGTCCTAGCGGAGGACGGCCACGCCGAGCGCGGCGAGGGTGAGGATGAAGGCGACGGTCCCGGTGATGCGGGGGACGTCGTGGAGCGCGACAGCGCACAGCCCGAGGAGGGCGAGCAGGGCCGATCCGGCGCAGAACACGGCGATCACGTGGTGTCCCGGGCTGCGCGGAGGAGGCGCCGGCCGTAGCCGTCGGAGACGGCGAGGCGGGTTCCGATCTCGGTTCCGGTGAGTTCCGGTTCCGCGTCGAGCCATGTCCGGACGGTGTCGACGCGCTTGCCGAAGGTGGTGTTCGCGGTGTCTTCGGAGACCAGGTCTTCGGCGCCGGTTCCGGTGGGCGGAACCGGGGCGGAACTCGGTTCCGGCGTGAGTTCCGCCGGGGCCTCGCCGATCGCTTTGCGGACGGCCGCGAAGTGATCGCCGAGCAGGTCAGGGCCGGTTCCGCCCTCGGTTCCGCCGGTTCCGCCCGCGAGTTCCGCCACGGGCGTCCACGGGCCGAGGACGGGCCCGACCGGGACCACGTCGACCGGTTCGGGGGCGCGCTCCAGGGTGATCGGTTCCGCGGGTTCCGGTGCCGGTTCCGGCAGGGCGGAACTCGGTTCCGGGTGCGGTTCCGTCTGCTGCTCGCTGAGCCGGTGGACGCGCCACAGGACGAGCGGGGCGACCGCGGAGACGGCGACGACGAGGGGTACGGAGACGGGCAGCAGGCCGACCTCGACCAGGTGCGAGGCCGCGTTGACCGCGATCAGCACGGTGACGACGGCGAGGACGTCGCGGCGGGCCCGCAGTGCGGCGAGCGCGTACACGTCGAGGGCGGCAGGGACGCCGGCGGCGACGTACTGGCCGAAGCCGCACGCGACGGCGAGCTGGTACTCGGCGGAGGCGAGGACGACGAGGACCGCGGCGAGCGCGGCCCACAGGAGGAGGTCGTGCTTCACGCGTCACCCCGCTCGGCGTCGAGCGCGGCGAGCAGGTCGATCAGGACGTAGTGGAGGCCGTAGGCGGCGCCGATCATCGCGTCCTTGTCGTGGATGTTCGCCGGGGCCTTCTCGGCCGAGACCTCGCGGGCTCGGTCGATGGCCCACTGGAGCGTGGGGACGAAGGGGTGTGCGTCCTTCTTCGGGTCGTACAGCGGGTTGTACGACTCGGGCCGGCGGGGGGCGGGCAGGTTGGGGATAGCGCGCTCGTTGTCGTCGCTGGTCCACTCGTGCTGGTTCATCGGCTTGCCACCACCCCGGCGGCGACGGAGGCCTGGGCGATGAGGAACGCGTCGTCGCGGTGGTCCTGGGCGCGGCGGTCGGCGCTGCTGGCGTAGTCGGCGGCGGCCTGGCGGTGGAGCTCGGCGACGCGCGCGGCGCGGGTGGCGTACTGGGTCCAGGCGCCGCAGCGCGGGCAGACGTACTGTCCGTCCTTGTCGCGCATGGGCCGGCCGCAGCAGGTGGGCGCGGCGGCGGTGGGGCGAATGCTGCCGGTGACGCGGGTTCCGGTGGCGTCGAGGGTGAGGACGCGGCCGGTGGCCCGGCGGATGAAGCCAGCCGCGATGAGGCGGCGGGCGGGGTGATTTGCGTGAGCGCCGGGGCGCGGGGAAAGATCGGCCATTAGCCGTCTCCTTGCTCTGATCAAGGTTGGCGGTCAGGCCCCTCGCTCGGTGTTCGTAGCGCCGACGGGGGGCTGTCTTCGTTAGGGCTGCCGCAGTTGGCGCAGCTTCTTGCGGGTGGCGGCGAGCGCGGCGGCCTGCCGGGCCTCGCGAGCCTCCAGGGCGGCGACCACGGCCGCCTGGTCCGGCGCGCTGTGCGTCGGGCGGCTGGCCAGCCAGGCCAGCGCCTCGGCGCGGACGACCCAGACGGTGCGGCCGGCGGTCATGACCGGCTTGGGGAAGTCGTGCCTGCGGCGCCAGTTGGAGACGGCGGCGCGGGTGACTCCGGCGAGCGTTGCCACCCCGGCGAGGCTGACGAGCTGGGCCTCATTCCCCTGGTACTCCGGGCGGTGCCACGTGATGTCGGACATGCTTCTACCCCTCCGTCGCTGCTGTTCACAGCGACTTTGTGTACCTACATTAACTCTCGCTGCGTGAACCCTGTCAAGGTGATCCGTGGTGGTGGGCGTAGATTTCTGTACCTACACGGGAGGTGCCATGGGCAGGCCAGCCACCGGCAAGACACCATCGCGGAACGTTCGGGTCCCGGACGGCCTGTGGGACGCCGCGAAGGCGAAGGCGCAGGCGGAGGGCCGCACGATCACCGAGGTGATCGTGTCGGCCCTGCACCGGTACGTCTCTGGGCCAACGCCTCGGCGAGACAGCAGCAGTGAGGACTAAGCCGTCTCGCGCGGCTGGTAGTGCTTCAGCAGCAGCAGGTCTGTCCCGGTCCGGTACTCCGTACGACACCACCGGCATCGCACCGGGCCGCCGGGCAGCCGGGTGAGGACGGCGCCGCACACGGTGCCCTGGTCGTCGGTGACGGCGACGCACAGGCCGAGTCTCTGCGGGCGGGGCGGAGGGTCGCCGACGATGGTGCGGGCCTGCCGCTCGAGGTCGCGGATCTCGCGAGCGAGGTCGCCAGCCGCCGGGTACTCGGCGGCGATCCAGTCGAGTTCCATGCCGAGCCACCGGCAGTCCGCGGCGAGCCCGGCCGGGGCGGGCGGGGTGTGCTGGGGCCAGCGGACGCGCTGGACGTCGACCCGCCACAGCCGCAGGACCTCTCCGGCCTGGACCGAGTTGACGGTGTCGATGACGTCCTCGTCGATTGGGGAGCGGGGGCCGGCCGCGCTCTTGGTCGCGACGATGTCTCCCCATCCGCGCTGGCGCGGGACCAGGCATTCGGCTACCTCGGCGTACAGGACGGGCAGGTCGGCGAGGCGCCCGGCGAGCGCGTGGCTGTCGCGCTCGCACAGGTACGCCTCACCGGCCTGGTCCTCGCACAGGGTGCAGGCGTTCACGCGCTGTCCTTCTGGGTGGTGGGCTGCTCGGAGCCGCCGAGGGCGCGGCGTAGAGCGCGGGCGTACGACTTGTCCGGGGCGAGGGCGCGGCCCCACCGGGCAGCGAGGTCCTCGGCGCGCCCGATAGCGGCCTGCGCCTGCTCAAGCTCGGGGATGAGGATCCGCACGTGCTTCAGGTTTCCGGCTGCGATGGCGCGCGCGGTCTCGGCCTCGCGCATCTCCGTCTCAACGTGCTGGCGCAGGGTGCGGGCCTCGTCGTCGGTGAGGGTGCGGCCGCGCTGGATGCGGGTGACGAGGACGAGGAGGGACTCGCGGCGCCCCCAGCGGATGAGCTGCTCGGCTTCGGCGGCCGGGGAGTCAGTGCCGAGGACCTCAGCAGAGGTGAGCGGAGTATGGCGGGCTGCGAGCGCGTCGGCGTCCTCACGCATCCGTTGTTCGTCCTCCCGGGCCTTCAGCCGGGCGACGCGTTCGGCTCGCACGGCTGCGGCACGGAGCTGGTCGGCGTTGACGTAGTCGCGTACGTCGGCGGTGATGAGGAGGGCGGTGACGGCGAGGAAGGCGGCGGTGTACCAGGGGGCTCCGGCGCGGGCGCTGATGGTGGCGCAGTAGGTGGTGAGGGCGCCGGCGAGGAGGTAGAGCCAGCGCAGGGCGCGGTCGATGAGGGTCACAGGTAGCTCCCGGCGAGGCGGATGGTGGTCATGGTGCGGTGGGCGATGTGGCGGCCTTGGCCCCACAGGTCGTGGTGGTCGCGTACCCGGGCCCGGCGGTGGCGCGGGCGGCGGGTGAGTACGCAGTGGCAGGGTTCGCCGGGCTGGGCGGTGGTGGGGAGGAAGTGGCCGCTGGCGCAGCGCGGGCGGGTGGCCATCACAGCGCCGCGATTACGCGGGCGGCGGCCGAGTCGGAGGCGTGCCCGTTCTCGGCGGCCCAGTCGGCGACGTCGAGGGGCCAGCGCTTGTCGAAGTAGCCGATGACGACGGTGGCGCCGTCCTGGCGGACGGTGTGGACGGTGTCGCCGGGCCGGGTGCCTTCCTCAACGACGGCGGCGGCGTCCTTGGGGCTGAGGCAGGTGAGGCGGGTCTCGGGCATATCTCCTCCGTGGTGTGATGGGTGGGTAGCCGCCCCGCACTTCGACTGCGGGGCGGCCGTACGTGCGGTCAGAGGGGGATGGTCTGCTGCACGGCCTCCGCGGCCGGGGTCGGCTCGGGCTCTTCGGGCAGTGGGCCGGGGTTGAACTCGAGGCGCGCGTGTCGCCAGTTCCGCTCACGCATGTCCGCGAAGCTCATGAGGTTCCGGTGCACGTGGCCGTTGAAGACCGCCGTGAGCGTGCCGTCGGGGTGCAGGGTGCAGTCCTGAGGGCGCAGGCCCGCCTTGTGGACCCGGATCGGAGTCGGGACGGCAGGTAGCTCGATCGGCTCCTGCGACTCCGCGGCTACCTCGGCGGCCGGGCTCGCGCAGTACCGGCAGTCGCAGCGCCCGCTCACTGCACACCGCCGGCCTGCGGCAGCGAGGCCCGCCAGGCGTCGAGAACGCGCTTCGGGATCTGGCCGACCCGCGGGCACTCCACGCCCTGCTCATCGGCCCAGGCGCGGACGGTTGGGGTGTCGTAGTCCCGCGCGGGCGCCTTCCGCTTCG
Source organism: Streptomyces sp. NPDC000345 (assembly GCF_042898825.1). Taxonomy (NCBI): domain Bacteria; kingdom Bacillati; phylum Actinomycetota; class Actinomycetes; order Kitasatosporales; family Streptomycetaceae; genus Streptomyces; species Streptomyces sp. NPDC000345. The sequence goes on along the minus strand of NZ_JBIAZE010000009.1, from coordinate 38,787 downwards.
GCTTGGCCGGCGCGAGCTCGGCTTCGCGGGCGCGGAGTTCGGCGAGTCGCTTCTCCAGCTGGGCGGCCTCGGTGGTGATGGCGGTCAGTTCCTGGTCGGCGGCGTGCCTCTGGCGGAGGCCGTGGAGGGCGATGCGGGCGCGCGCGGCCTGGTCCTGGACGTCCTTGTCGGGGTGCTCGTCGCCCCACTTGAGGAGCTGGCCAACGGGGAGATCTGCCGTCTTGGCCTGCGCAACAAGCTCGGTGTCCGTGGTCATGGTGGGTCCGGTCCTTTCGGCTGGTGTCTGGTCTTCGGTTGTGGTGTGGAGCAGCTCGCGGAGTACGGCGATGGCGTCGGCAGGCCGTTCGGGGAGTTCAGGGAGTGCTTGGCGCTCGCCGGTGGTGAGGCCGCCGCGGATGCCGTACCGCCTGGAGGGCACCTCGTCTGCGAGGCACTCGTAGAGGCACTCGGCGCGCACCGAGCAACGGCCGCAGATCTTCATGGCCGGGGCGCCGATCGGGTAGTCGGGGAACCACAGCTCGGTGTCTTGGCCGGCGCACGCTGCCCGGCTGCGCCAGGCCGTCATGGACGTGATGGTCGGCATGTCAGCTGAAGAGCTGGCCGGGGACGTGCGGGCAGTCGTAATCGGCGATTCCGGCGGGCTCCGATCGGTCGCAGATCCTGCCGTGGCTGGCCTGCACGAAGTAGCCGGAGGCGTTGCCCTGCGTCTCGTGCTCCGCGCAGCAGGCGAGGAACACAAAGCCGTCACGCTCGACGACGACAGCCAGCGAGCCGAACGAGCCGCGCATGATCGTGCCTGCGGGGTGGGGGTAGTCAGCCAGGGTGACGCGCTCGGGGATGAAGCCGCCCGCGGCGCAGTGCAGAGCGTTCCAGGTGGCGCCGAGGTCGAAGGCGGCCTGACGGGCGGCGGCGGTCTGCTCGGGGGTTCCGCCGCCGATGCATTCGGCCTTGATGGCAGCCTCGTAGGCGTGGAGAGCGGCGACGAGGGCCGGGGTCTTGTAGTTCATCTGGGCTTCCTCCGTGGTGTGATGGGTGGAGGTCCGGGCCTGATAGCGACAGGCCCGGACCGTCAGGCGGCGGGAAGGATCAGGGAGCCGAGAACGCGGTCGACACGGTCCCGGTCGATCAGGTCGGCGACATCCCCCGCCGTGCTGCCGCTCGGCACCTTGATGCCGAGCCGCCGGCACAACCCCAGCGCCTTCGGGCTGGGCGCCCCCGACCGCCAACGCGCCTGCCGAGCGACGAGCGCGCCGGGCGCCTGGGCCTTGGCCTGCTGCTCCAGCCACGCCAGGGCCTCCGGCAACGGGCGGGCTGTGTCCTCCTTCGGCGCGTGCGAGCCGTGGGCCTTCGTCCAGCGCCGCATCCGGTACAGCCGCGTCCCGGCGTCCCGGACCAGGAACAGCACCTGGTCGGACGTGAGCCGGATGAACCAGATGCCCTGAGAGGTCCGAAGCCAACGGATCTCCGACGATCCGAAGAGGTTGATCTCTTCGGCCTCGACCCGCGCGGCTAGCGCCTTCCGCTTCTCGGCGGCCACGTGTTCTTCGGCGACCTGCCGGAGGCTCTTGCCCTCCTCGGCCTTGCCGACCTCACGCGCGGTCAGGTCGACCATGGAGGCGAGCTTGTGACGGGTCGAGGCGCCCATGACGTCGAGGAGCAGGGCATCGCTCTTGCCCGGTGACGGGCGCAGGGCGCGGCCAGCCATCTGTACGTACAGGCCCGCGGACTTGGTGGGGCGGGCGATGACGGCGCAACTCGTGTGCGGGGCGTCGAACCCCTCGGTGAGGACCATGCAGTTGGTGAGCACCTGCACGTCACCGGCCACGTACTGGGCGAGGGTCGCGCGCCGCTCGTCGCGGCCCATGTCCCCCCACACCGGGGCAGCCGTGATCCCGGCCGCTCGGAGGGCGGCAGCAGCGCCCTGGGCGGTCGCCACGGTCGGGGTGAAGACGACGCCCGGCCGGTCGGCCGCGTGGTCGACGTAGGCCTTCGCGATTGCGTCCAGGGCACCGGAGTCCTCGAGGGCCTTGCCGAGCTGGCCGTCGACCAGGTCGCCTCCGCGGGTGCGGACCCTATCCAGGTCCAGGGTGTCGACCGTGATGCGCTTGCCGCGGACGTCGCACAGGTAGCCGTCGCTGATCATGTCGAGGATGTCGAGGCGGAAGACGACGTCCTCCCAGACCTCGGCCAGGCCGCCGTCGGTGCGGGTCATGGTCGCGGTGAAGCCAGCCGTCGGCACGCCGTCCCAGGCGCCGAAGTGCTGGAGCACCTCCATGTAGGTGCGGGCGGCGGCATGGTGGCACTCGTCCACGATGATCAGGCCGATGTCCCGGATAGCCTCGCGACGGCGCGGGACCGCCAGGGTCTGGACGCTGGCCACGATCACGTCGGCGTCGTGGTGGTTGTCGCGCTCGGCCTTGACGATGCCGACACGCAGCATTGGGTCGACAGCGAGCAGCTTCGCGGCGGCCTGCTCGATCAGCTCCTCGCGGTGGGCGATCACGAGCGCACGGCGGCCGTTGAGGCTGTCGAGCATCTGATGGGCCAGGTGGGAGAAAACGATCGTCTTGCCGGCGCCGGTGGGGAGGACGACGGCGAGACGGTTCTTGCCGGTGGTCCATCCCTGGCGCAGCGCTTCGATGGCGTCGCGCTGGTACGGCCGGGGGGTGAAGGTCTCGGACACGGGGTCACCTCGATTCGGGTGCTGGGTGTTTGCGGGGAGTGCGGGGGCCTTGCGGAAGTCCTGCGGGGACTCCCGCAAGGCCACGCTGTGGCGCTGATCAGGGCCTTTGCGGGGATGCGGGAACCTGCGGGGAGTTGAGAGATCCACTGATGCCGGAGGGCCGCAGAACTGTCGTGAGACAGCAGGCGGCGCATGCGGTGCGCGATGCATGTGGGACGCGCGTGCTGTATGAGTGGAGGTGGCGGGTCCCCGCAGGTCCCCGCATCCCCGCGTTCGCGCAGGTGGGCCGCTGTGCTGGGACCTGAAAGAGTCCCCGCACGGGTCCCCGCCAGGTCCCCGCAGTCCCCGCAGGGTTGGCGCCGGTCACGACTCGTGCCGTCCGGTGCCGCGGTCGCCGTGAACGTCGACCCGCCACAGGTTCTGCTTCTTGTGGCTGTCCACGACCATGACGACCTTGTGGGTGCCGTAGTAGCGGCCGGCACGCGCCTTCAGCCACATGCCCAACTGGTTGGCGCTCGGCGGTTCGTCGCCCTTCCTGGGCACGTGGTTGGGCAGGCCCTTGATGACCGCACCGGCCTGGACCGGTTCGGCGCCGTAGGTCTCCCGCCACATCTCCAGGAAGTTGGTCCACTCCTGGTCCTCGTCGTCCTGGTCCCGGGCGTTGGCGCTGTCCGCCATCCAGCCCTCGACGCCGAGGTATCCGAGCAGACCGGCCATCAGGGACGCCCACTCGCTGTAGTCGCCCTTGCGAATCCGGGTGGTGGGGGCGCCGGCGGCCAGCCAGGCCCGGACGAGGGTGACGAGCGCGGCGACCAGAGTGGACGCGTTCTCACGGAGCCACGGCCGGAGGTCGCCGATCCGGAAACCATCGCGCTGGTCCGGGTCGGGGCAGTCAGGGTCAAGCCGCACCCAGAGGACGCGGCGGCGGTTGTCGCCGCCGGTGCGCAGGGCGTTGCCGGTGACCACCCACAGACGGTCGTTCCGCATGGTCACCTTGCCGGTGGCCCCCAGGATGCGGTCGCCCCAGTGCTCGCCAGTGAGGAGAGCGGACAGGATCGGCGTCTTCAGGACGTAGCCGTTCGGCAGGTTGTCGAAGACGACGACGGGTGACCCGGTGCCGTATAGCTGGGTGGTGATCGACTTCCTGAGTTCGGTGTCGTTCTCGGGCCACGCCGTGTCAGCGGTGCCGTAGCAGTACTTGCAGATGTCCTTCAGCAGGGTCTTGCCGCTGCCGGCGGCCGTCGCGGTGATGCCAACCATCTGCGTCGGACCGTGGAAGAAGGGTCGGACGATCGGCGTGAGCAGCGCGCCCAGGAAGGCGGCCCGGTCGCTGGCAGCCACCCAGGGGAAGTCCGCCAGGACTTGGCCCAGGACGATTTCCTTTGCGCGGTCCAGGCTCTCGCGGGTGACCTGCGGCTGGAGTCGCCGCAGCGGCACCCGGGGCTCCAGGTAGAGGCCGGTTGCCCGGTCGTAGCCTGGAGCCTCCAGCAGGGTGCCGTCGGGCCGGATCACGGGAGAGGTCACGACGCCGCGCAGGTGTGGCAGCGGCCAGTCCTTCCGACCGAGGATGGTGGAGCAGCTCTTGGGCATGAGCAGCTCGCGCTGCTCTTCCAACTGCTCGGTCACCGGGTTGCGCTTCACGACGAAACTCGTGACGTGGTCCGCCAGATAGGCGCGGAGGTTGTCCGTGCCGAGCTGCTGCACCACGGGGTCGTCGTTGTCGTCCCGGTACACCCAGCACGGACCGCCAGGCCGTTTGTACAGGTCGGGAAGCCGACCGGAGCCCATGAGGGCCAGGACGCCGTCGATGCCGTCGGCCTCGTTGGTGATGTCCAACTCGGGTCGGGCGGGGACGGCCCGCAGCTGCGGGCCTCCCTCGAACTCTCCTTGGGCTGCGGGGACGTGCTCCGGATCCAGAGCCGCAGATCCGTCACTGAAGTGCTCGCCCTGCGCAGGTACGGCGGCCAGGCGGCGGCGGGACGGCGGCGAGCCGTACCCCTCGCGCCGGAGCGCGGCGGCGGCAGCCTTGTAGTTCCCGCCGTGGTTGAGCGTGGCGTAGGCCCCGAACTTGCTGTACGGCACGTCGGCGGTGAACTCCGAGCTGGTGGTGAACACCCACAGCCGGTCGTGCTCGGGGTCGCGGCCGGTCGTGGCCTTGACGCCACGGGCACCGTCGGCCCACCCCCAGTAAGTGGTGCTGCCCCGGGTGACGATTGGCCGGAAGATGCCGCGCAGGATCTCCGCCCAGTCGGCGCGAGCCTCGAAGTCCTCGCCCGGCCGGAGGCCTCCGTCCGGAAGCGGGGGCGCAGGCTTCGGGGCCGTCTTCGGCGCCTCCGGCACGGGCATCTGGTCGACCATGCGGCAGACGTCTCGGATCGCGTCCATCGTGTCCGCGTCCAGCATCGGGATGTTGCCCGGCCCACCGGCTTTGCGGACGTACGGCCGACGGGTCGCGTGGACCAGGCCGCCGGACGGCTCGACCAGCCCGTACCCGCCCTCGCCGCGCGTCTCGATCAGGACCCGGACCACCTTGGATCCCGGCTTCTCTGCGAGTCGCTGCCGCTCCTCCGGGGTGTACTCGTCCTCCCGTGCCGGGCGGTTGGCCAGCTTTCGGTTCGGGGGCACGGCCGCGCCGTCAAGCCGGACGCGGTAGTGCCGGCCGCCGGACGGTGACTCGGTGGCCCACCCGTCGAGGATCGCCTGCCAGGGCTCGCCAAGGCCGGACGCCTGCATGATCTCGGTCACGTCGTCCAGCAGGCCCTCACGGATGGCGAGGCCCTCGAACTCGATCATCTCTACGGCGCCGGAGACCGAGCCGTAGACGACGGCGATGCCGCCGGTGCGGTCCCCGCCGAACCAGCCGTCGTGTTCGGCAGGGGTGCTCCGGGCGACCTTGTACGGGGTCCAGCGAACGGCCGGCGCCTTGCTGCCGTCGGCCTTGATGGGCAGGACGCACAGGCCAGCGTCGTGCAGCTCGCGGGCAGCCGCCCGGAGGTCCGGGGTCTGTGAGTCGGTCAACGGTTCTCCCCGTGGTACTGGCTCAGGTGCCGGGCCCTGATCCGGCCGATGAACGCCCTGATGGCAGAGGGCTGGATCGGTACTTCGCGCGGCTTGGGGCACCCGGGGCGGTAGCACTCGTAGTGAGCGCGGATGTTCTTCGCGTCGATGACCAGCAGGCCCTCGATCTGCGGACGGACAGGCGCTCGGCCCGGGGTGTCCCGGGCCCGTGCGCTGGTCGCCGTCACTGACCCGCCTGGGTGACGCGTGCGTGCCAGAACTCGACGTCTTCGACATGCCCGGCCGCCACGGAGGCCTGGAAGTCAGCGGCGAGCTTCAGATCTTCTTCGCGCTGCGCGATCTCCTCGCGCAGCTGGAGGAGGGTGGTCTTCGCGGACTGTCCGGAGGGGACGATCGCGAGGCCCTTGCCGTCGGCCGACCAGATGATGACCGTCCGGTTGAGCAGGTCCTCGTCGACGGCACGGGATTCGTGCACGGTGATGTCGTGCCGCAGGGCGTAGACCCTCAACTCCTCGCGGATCAGGAAGTCCTTCACCCAGTCGAGGACCTTCGGGGTGCCGGTGTTCCTGATCAGGTCGCCGATGGCGGTGAGGCAGTCGGCGACGTCGTCGCTGGAGCCCAGCTTGGCGGTCTCGATCTCGGCGAGCACGCGGGCTACCTCGGGCGTGGTGGGCGGCTCGGCGGCCGTGGGAAGCTCGGACATGAGCGGACCCCGTTCTCTACTTGCTGGCGCGGGTGGGTGCGGACTGCTCGGACGGCGCCTTCGGCTGGACCCCGGGGGCGCCGTCGTCGTTGGTTGCTGCTGCCGACTGGACCTCGGCAGCAGCGGTCTCGGAGAGGCCGAGGACGGTCATCACGTCGGCCTTGCGGAAGCGGAAGACGCGGCCGAACCGGAGCACCTCGATGGGGAAGTCGCCGTCATCGATCAGCTGGTAGCCGAGCGTCTCGCCGAGGGCGAGTGCGGCGAACGCCTGCTTGGCGCTGAGCATCGCGGGCAGCGCGCGGACCTCGCCCGGGGTGAGCGCGGTGGCGGTGCTCATACGGCGGCCTGCGCGGGGATGAACACGTTGCCCTGGCGCTCGACCTCGACGAAGAGGACGAGGAGCTTTACACCGAGGGCGTCGGCGATGGACTTGGCCTTGTCCTCCGGGACCACGCGCTGGTGCCCGCTCATCAGGTTGCCGATGGTGCCGTGGGCGACGCCGGCCTCGGCGGCCAGCTCGCGGCTGGAGATCTGCTCTCCAGTGCCGGTGCGCTCCATGAGCGTCTTGAGACGGGCGCTGCTCGCGACCGCGTACATCGTGGGTGCGGTGGACTGGGTGGTCTCGTTGCTCACGTTCACCTCGTAGTACGGATCATTCAACGCGTTGAATGGAATGACTGTGAGCATTCCACGGGTTGAACAGTTTGTCTAGCTCGTTGAATGACGAGGGGCGCGCGTCGGTAATCGGCCAATGACTCTTCGCTACCTGGCGGGCGAGCCCGGTGTGTTGAACAATTCATTCAGCGTGCAGAATGAACGCTGCGTCTGACCTGCCCGTACGTCGGGACGACGTCAATAAGCCCTGAACGGTCCCTCATTCACAGAGAGCGCAGGAGTGGCAGGATGAGCCCCATGGCGGCTACGGATGAACCCCCACGTGACACGACTCCTAGCCCTGAACGGCGCACGCACATGAGTGACCTGCTTCGGGAGCGCCGGGCGGAGCTGGGCGAGTCTCTCGACACCATCGCGCCCAAGGCCGTAGACCCGGTCAGTGGCGTCCGTGTGACCAGAGGCAGGATCAACCGGTTGGAGCGGGCGGACAAGGTCACCCCGCCGGTGTACGAGGAGCTAGCTGCACTCGCCGCTGCCTATCGGCTGCCGGTCGAACGGGTCCAGGATGCGGCCGGCGCCCAATTCCACGGCGTGGACCCGCTTCGCTCAGGAACGGGGGAAGCGGTCGCTTATGTTCGAAAGCTCGACTCGCTACCGCCTGACCAGCGTGAACGGCTGCTTAGCCTGATTGACACGCTGGTTCCACCGCGTTTGGGTGATGATGACTGAGTCATGCGTTCCCCTTTGCATCACTCACGGTGACTTCTGGGAGCGGACGGTAGATATCTGGGGCCCGTGGTGCGATCATGTCCAGACGCTCTAGGACCAGAAGAGCGCTGGTCTAAGCCACGAATCGAACGCGCTTGCGGGAGATGGGGGAGGCTGCATGGTGTCACCACAGGCTTCGCGGGCCTGGTACTTCTTCGATCACCGAGTGCCATCGGGGGAGGTGATCGTACCGATCAAAAACAGCCAGGGCCTTGCCTTCGCCGTCCGGCCCACGGCAACCCCAGAGGAAATCGTGGCCGCCCTGAACGAGACCGCCGAGTTTGTTCTCGGCGTCGGCCTCGCTCGGGTGGGTCAGACTGAACAGCAGAAGCCGCCCGACCTGGCTCGGAAGGAGTAGCCAGATGCCGTCACCCCGCCGCGCAGGGAGCATCTACCGTCGCTGCGAGTGCCGCGGTTCCGACGGCAAACTGATGGGGCAGACGTGCCCCAAGCTGAAGCGCAAGGGCCATGGTGCCCCAGCGATCCGCCAGGAACTCCCGCCGTCCGCCGAGGGGACGCGCAGGACGTTCAGGCGTACCGGGTACGGCACGGTCACGGAGGCTCAGGGCGACCTCTCCCGCCTTCAAGCCATCCTCGATCTTGCCGGTGACGACCCCGACGAACAGCGCCGCGTGGGAGATCTACTCGCCGACATCTCCCGGCGCCGTGCAGACATCCCAGAGACCTCCGAGGTACAGCGCCGACTCGGGGTCGGCGTTCCCCTCGACGGCAAGATGACCGTGGCCCAGTGGCTCGATCACGTGATGGCCAACAAGGCGACGCGAGCCACCACGAACCACGGTTACCACTCGCACATCCGCGTGCACCTGAAGCCTGCGCTCGGGCACCTGCGCCTGGACCGCCTTGGCGTCGGTCACGTGCAGGACATGTTCAACGCGATTGACGACCGCAACGACGTCATCCGCGCCGAGAACCAGGCACGACATGAGCAGGTCGCGCGCTGCAAGCGGGGCAAGCCAGGAGCGCCGAAGGCCGCCGAGCGGGCCCAGCTCGCCGCCGAGCGCGAGAAGCTCGCGGCGATGCCGCCCTTCCGGCGCATCACGGGGCCGGCCACGAAGCAGGCGATCCGCCGCACCCTCCGCATGGCGCTGAACAAGGCTATCGGCGCACAGCACATCACCTTCAACGCGGCACAGCACGTCGAGCTGGCGGCTGGCGCCCGGCCGAAGGGCCTGCTCTGGACGGCGGAGCGCGTGGCGCGGTGGGAGGAGACCGGCCGGAAGCCGGGCCCGGTCATGGTCTGGACCCCTGAGCTGCTCGGCCGGTTCCTCGACGCGGCTGAGGGCGATCGGCTCTACGCCCTGTTCCACCTGATCGCCCACCACGGCCTCCGCCGCGGCGAGGGCGTCGGCCAGGGCTGGGACGACTTCTCCCCGGAACGCAAGGAGATCCGGGTGTCCGCTGAGATCGTGGTCGACGGCTGGACGCCGGTCGAGACAGCCCCGAAAACGGACGGCTCGGTGGGCATCGTGAAGGTGGACGCAGGAACCGTTGCTGTCCTCCAGGCGCACCGGGAACGGCAGCTGGCGGAGCGTGCCGCCTGGAACGCACGGGCCGCGGACGAACGCGAGCAGGGCAAGGACACGCCGGACTGGGTCGACACCGGGAAGATGTTCACCGCTGAGGACGGCGCCTGGCTGCACCCGGACGTGGTGAGCAAGGCGTTCCGGCGGATCGCGGATGGGGCCGGCCTGCCGCCCATCAACCTCCGTGATCTCCGGCACGGAGCCGCCGCCTTGGTGAAGGCTGCCGGCGGGGAGCTGCACGACGCGAAGGTGAAGCTGCGCCACTCGACGATCGTGCTGACCTCGGACACCTACATGGAGCTGTTCGAGGAGTACGAGGACGAGCTGACGGAGAAGGCAGCCGCCGTGGTCCCGCGCGCGCGGGATAGGCAGCAGCAGGCCCCTGCTTCGGTCGCTGTACCGCAGCAGGGGCCGGGCGCGTCGCAGCCAGTTGCAGACGCTTCTGTTGACGACTCCACGGTACGGGCCAGCCCTGACAATGGGCAGGCTTCGGCGTAGAATTGACGGACAGGCGAAGGGCCTCTGACCTGCGGGTCGGGGGCCCTTCTTGCTGGCCCGCTGCTGGCCCGGGAGCGGCATTGCGGCGCGGTACGAGACGGTACGAGACAGGGTGACGGCCATGCGGCAGCACCCCACCGCGAGCCGCTGAGCTGGGCGGTACGGCAAGGGGCGGCGCGGCGCGGTACAGGCCGGTACGAGACACGTTGGCCACTCATCAGACTTTTAATCCATTGGTTGTGGGTTCGAGTCCCACAGGGCCTACCGGCGGCGGGGGAGGAAATGCCCTCTGACCTGCTACGCGGCGCCCGGGTCGGCTTCGGTCGGCCCGGGCGCCGCTTCGTGTGCGGGTCCTTGCGCGAGCGGATGTGCTCATGGCCCGCGGATCGGCCGCGGTGCCTTTGCCGGTCGTCCCCGGTCCCGCCCCTGTCCGATGTGCCGGTGATGAGAGTGAACGGCCGGTCGAAGATCGTAAAAGAATGGAGCACGGGGTGCGTCGGTTGGCCGGCCTGGTGGTTCTGGTCGCGGGGACGGCTCTCGCGTTCTGGTTGGTCTTCGGGCCCGCGGCCGACTGGGAGGGTGCTGTCAGGTTCGTGCGTTTCGCCCTCCTGCTGGGCTGCTTCCTGGCGATCGGCGGGAGCGTGCGGCTGATCTACCCCGACAGGACGAAGGACGAGACCACCGAGGTCGCGGGGTGATCAGCACAGCTCGGCGCGCGGGCCGTGGCGTGTCGCCGTGGGTCCGCGGGTGCCGGCCCGGCGAAGGCGGGGACGCCGCGCCACTGCCATCCGGCGCGCCCGGTGCGCGTGCTGACCAGCAGTCAGTGAAGCGCCGGCCGGCGGGGCCGGTCCGCGGACGCTCAGCGCGCTCCGAGATCCGGCGGCGTCCGGATGCCGAACTCGCGGCGGAGGGCGGACAGCGCGGCGAGGTAACCGGACATGCCGTGCACGCTCGGCCCGGGCGGGGTGGACGCGGAGCACAGACAGACGCCGGTCAGCGGAGTGCGATACGGATCGACGCGCGGGACCGGACGCATGAGGGACTGCCGGAGAGTCATGGCGCCTGCTCCGATGTCCCCGCCGACATAGTTCGCGTTGTATGCCTCGTATGCGGCACCGCTGATGCCGCGTCGATGGATCACCGTGTCGGTGAATCCGGGCGCGTAGCGCTCGATGCATGCCGTGACCATGGCGGTCGGGTCCGCTGTGTCGCCGTCGGGGACGTGGGCGTAGGCCGAGCCCTCGGCGAACGCTGGGCACGGAGGCGGGCCGGGGGCCTTGGCGCAACGGCGGCGCAGGGCTCACCGGCAGGCGGCAACCCCGTCGACGCCGCCGTACCCCAGGCGGTGAACCGATGACCCGGCGCCCGGTCCCCACCTGCGTCATCGGCAGCTCCGACACGGCTCCGATCGTCACCGGCGGGCATGATCCCGACAGGTACGCGGAAATGGGGTCCTTCACCAAGGTCATCACCGCGACCGTGCTGCAGCAGCTGGCCCGGCAGGGTGCCCTCACCCTCGACGACCCCGTCGAACGGTGGCTCGACGTCCCGCCGGGGACCGGCATCACCCTGCGTCACCTTGCCGAGCACACCTCGGGCCTGCCCCGGCTCCCTCCCGGCATCACCCGCCGCGACCCCTACAGGACGTTCACCGACGAGCGACTCCACGAACTGCTCGCCGGTCTCGACCGTCTCGTCACCGTCCCCGCCGGAGAGCACGAGGAGTACTCCAACCTCGGCTACGCGGTGCTCGGGGCGGTGCTGACCGCCGCCACGGGACAGGCGTACGACGACCTCGTCGCCCTGCATGTCCTGGCCCCTCTCGGCCTGGAGCGCGACGCGATGAGTTCCCGGCCGCCGAAGCACACCCGACTGCTGCCGACCGGGATGCTCGGCCGCACCGCGAAACCGTGGACCATGACGGGAGCGATCCTGCCCGCGGGCGGCCTGTGGGCAAGCCCCCGCACACTGTCACGCGTGCTGACGGGCCTCGTGCTCGACCGCTCGCTCGGGGAACCCGCCCTCGGCTGGCAGCGCACCGGGCCGCTGCCCGTGATCTGGCACAACGGGGCGACCGGCACGGCCTCCGTGTTCGCCGGCGCCGTCCCCGACGGCCGGTGGACGGTGGTCCACCGGCTGAGCGGCACCCCCGACGTGACGGACCGCGCCGGCCTGGACTACCTGCGCACGGCACGCCCGCGGTGAGGCGGGGGCCGGACGACACGGCCATGCGGTGCGGGGCGGTGCGGGGGCGCACCGCCCCGCACCGGCATCGGGCGCGTCGGTGGACCGCCGGGTTCCCGTTCAGCCGGCGCTGAGCTGGGCCAGCGGCAGGGTGTGCTGGGTCTGGAGGACCTTCGCGCGCAGGTAGCGCACGTTGTGCGGGGTGGTGAAGACGCCCGTCGGGACGCGGTCGTGGACGTCGATGCCGAGCGCCCGCAACTGGTCCGCCTTGTCGGGGTTGTTGGACAGCAGGTCCAGGCTGGTGACGCCCAGGGCGCTCAGCATCTGGGCGGCGGCGGTGTAGTCGCGGGCGTCCTCGGGCAGTCCGAGGGCGGCGTTCGCCTCGTAGGTGTCCAGGCCCTGGTCCTGCAGGGCGTACGCGTCGAGCTTGTTGTAGAGGCCGATGCCGCGCCCCTCCTGACGGAGGTAGAGCAGGACGCCGCCCGTCTCGGCGATGCGCTCGACCGCCTCACGCAGCTGCGGGCCGCAGTCGCAGCGGGCGGAGCCGAAGACGTCCCCGGTGAGGCACTCGGAGTGCAGCCGGACCAGCGGGACGGGTCCCGGCTCGCCGAGGACGACGGCGACGTGTTCCTGCCCGTCGGCCAGGCCGTGGAAGGTGACGAGCTCGGCGTCGACGGAGTAGCCGTCGTGGAAGCGAAGCGGTACCCGGACGCGGGCGCGCTGGGTGGCGGCGGGGGTGTCGGGCATGCGGGTCTCCCGGGTCCGGTGAACGGTGAGCGTCGGAGCACTGCCGGGGCCTGCTTCAGATTTGAAACAGATCCGGCGAGTCGAGACCCTACCCTTGCTTTAAATTTGAAGCAACTGGTTCGCGGTGTGACTCATGAGCTCCCGGAACAGGGCGACGACCGCCGCCGCCACGGCAGTTCCTCGGGCGCGGTCTCCTCGCCGTTCCCCGTGAACCCCCGCACCACCTGTGTGAAGATCTCCTCCAGCTGCCCCACCTGCTCGGGCGTGAGCCGGTCGAAGAGCGCGGCGCGGACCGTGTCGACATGGCCGGGCGCGACGTTCTCCAGCACCGCCATGCCCTCCTCCGTCAGGGCCGCGATGCTGCCGCGCTTGTCCCAGCGGCACTCCTCGCGCCGCAGCATCCCGTCCTTCTCCAGCCGGGTCACCGCGTACGTCAGCCGGCTGCGGGTGATCTTCAGCCGCTCGGCGAGATCCGTCATCCGCAGCCGCCCCTCCGGTGTCTCGGAGAGATGGGCGAGGATGGAGTAGTACAGGTGGGGCATGCCGGCGTCCTGCTGGAGCTGCCGGTCGATCGCGTCCTCCAGGAGGAGGTATCCGGCGACGTACGCGCGCCAGGCGCGCTGCTCCTCGGGGGTGAGCCAGCGGGTCGTCATGCACCCAGTGTAGGTTTGTTTCAAACTTGAACCAAGACCTGCCGTCCACCGAGTCGACCGAGCCGGGGAGACCGCGCCGATGCCCCACCCGTACGTCCTGCTGTCCGCCGCCGTCTCCCTCGACGGCTACCTGGACGACACCACCCCCGAGCGCCTGCTCCTCTCCAGCCCCGCCGACTTCGACCGCGTCGACGAGGTACGGGCCTCCGTCGACGCGATCCTCGTCGGCGCCGGCACCCTCCGCGCCGACAACCCGCGCCTGCTGGTGAACTCCGCCGAGCGCCGTGCGGCCCGCGTCGCCGCGGGCCGGCCGCCGTACCCCCTCAAGGTCACCGTCAGCGGCTCCGGCGACCTCGACCCGGCGGCGAACTTCTGGCACACCGGCGGCGACAAGGTCCTCTACACGACGGAGAGGGGCGCCGAGCGGGCCCGGGCGCTCGGCATCGCCGCGGACGTCGTCCCGCTCGGCCCCGACCTCGACTGGCGCCGGCTCCTCCAGCACCTCCACGACGCGCGCGGCGTACGGCGGCTCATGGTCGAGGGCGGCGGCACCATCCACACCCAGCTTCTCCAGCAGGGCCTCGCCGACGAACTCCAACTCGTCCTCGCCCCGCTGTTCGTGGGCGACCCGGAGGCACCCCGGCTCTTCGGTCCCGGCGCCTACCAGGGCGGCCGGCTGCGCCTGGCCGAGACCCGGCGGATCGAGGACGTGGTGCTCATGCGCTACGAGCCCACCGCCCCCGGCACCGGCCGGCTCCCCTCCGCCGCCGACCGCCGCTGGCTGGCCCTCGCCTGTGAACTCGCCGCCCTGTGCCCGCCCTCGCGGACCGCGTTCAGCGTCGGCGCGGTGATCGTCGCCGCCGACGGGACGGAACTGGCGCGCGGCCACTCCCGCGAGGCCGGTGACCCGGTCGTCCACGCCGAGGAGGCCGCCCTGGCGAAACTCGACCCCGCCGACCCCCGCCTGGCCACGGCCACCGTCTACAGCAGCCTGGAACCCTGCGCCCGCCGCTCCTCCCGCCCGCTGCCCTGCGCCCGTCTCATCCTCGACGCGGGCGTGCGCCGGGTGGTCACCGCCTGGCAGGAGCCGGACACCTTCGTGACGGCCGCCGACGGCATCGGCCTCCTGGGTGCGGAGGGGGCCGACGTCGTCGTCCTCCCGGAGTACGCCGAGCGGGCGAAGGAGCCCAACCGGCACCTGGTGTGACGGGGGTCGCACCGGCCATGAACAATCAGCTCCGTAGATGACGTACACTGGTGTCATACCGACGCGGGGTGGAGCAGCTCGGTAGCTCGCTGGGCTCATAACCCAGAGGTCGCAGGTTCAAATCCTGTCCCCGCTACTGAAGGCTGAGGGCCGGAATCCTTTTCAGGGTTCCGGCCCTCGGTGTGTTTCCGGGATCTCCCGGTCGACGGCTGTGCGTTCGCTGTGCTTTCCGGTCAACTCGCCCGTTTTTCAACGGTCATGGCCTGAAAGGTCCAGGCCAAAAATGTAGTTGATCAAGCCGAAGAGCTTGGAAACCCGTGCCCGGGTCTATTAACGTTCGATAACGCAGCGCGGTCGTCCCAGCCGTCACAAGAGGCGGCTCCGTGCGCACGCGCCGAATCCCGCAAGGGAACCGGGGAACCACCACCTTGGGGTGAATCACGCGGAAGCCGCCGTGAACTCGCAGAGTCACGAACGGTATACGCGCGTAGGAGACCTTCCCGCTCCGAACCCGTCAGCTAACCCGGTAGGCGACGGAAGGAAAGGAGTGCGCCCGCGTGGCGTCCAACCGGCCTGCCCCAGAAGCCCCGTTCGTGCCGAGCCAGCGGTCCGCCGAGACCTACGGCTACGGCGGCTACCGCACCGACGAGGGCCCCTGGGAGGAATGGAACCCCACCGCGGAGTCCATTCGCCCGGTCCGGGGCAAGCACCGGGTCGCCAAGCAGCGCGGCGGCGGGTTCGCCCGCAGCTCCACCGTTCTCGGCGTCGGCGTCATAGCCGCCGTCAGCGCCGGCGGCATGGCCAGCGCCAACACCGGCAAGGCCCCGGTCTCCATCTCCATGCCGGACCTGCCCGGCGTGGGCTCCCTCATCTCCGACGACGACCCCGCCGAGGACGCCGCCCCGGCGCTCGCGAGCTTCGGCTCCGAGACCGCCACCGACAGCAGCCGGACCGCCGCCGACGCCGGTGAGGCGCTGCGCAGCCGGATCATGGCGCAGGCCGAGTCGCAGCAGACCCAGGTCGCCTCCAAGGCCCAGGCCGTCGCCGAGGCCGCCGCGGCCAAGGCGGAGGCGGCCGCCGTCGCCAAGGCCGAGAAGGAGGCGGAGGCCGAGGCCGCCGCCGCGAAGGAGAAGGCCGAGGAGGCCGCCAGGGAGAAGGCCGAGGCCGCGCGCCTGGCCGAACTGGCCAAGCAGTACACGCTGCCGACCTCCTCGTACACCATCACCTCGACCTTCGGTCAGGCCGGCTCCCTCTGGTCCTCCGGCTACCACACCGGCCTGGACTTCGCCGCTCCCACCGGCACGCTCATCAAGGCCGTACACAGCGGCACCATCACCGAGGCGGGCTGGGCCGGCGCCTACGGCTACCGCACCATCCTCACCCTGGACGACGGCACCGAGCTGTGGTTCTGCCACCAGTCGTCGATCAGCGTCAGCGTCGGCCAGAAGGTCGCCACCGGTGACGTGATCGGCCGCGTGGGTGCCACCGGCAACGTGACCGGCGCCCACCTCCACCTGGAGGTCCACGCGAACGGCAGTGCCGACGGCATCGACCCGATGGCCTGGCTGCGCAGCAAGGGCCTCAACCCCTGAGCCGGCCCGCCGGACCGTGCGGCGGGCCTGCGGGGCGGACGGCGTTCACACGTTGTCCGCACGATGCCGGAATGGCCCGCTCCGAGCCCGCTGTTGACGTAGAACATGACTTCTCTGCGCAAGCTCGGCTCCTCCGACCTCGAGGTCTTTCCCCTCTCCCTCGGCGGCAACGTCTTCGGCTGGACCGCCGACGAGGCGGCCTCCTTCGCCGTCCTCGACGCCTACACCGCCGCCGGCGGCAACTTCGTCGACACCGCCGACTCCTACTCCTCGTGGGCCGAGGGCAACAGCGGAGGCGAGTCCGAGACGATCATCGGCAACTGGCTCACGTCCCGCGGCAACCGTGACGACATCGTCGTCGCCACCAAGGTCAGCCAGCACCCCGAGTACCCCGGCCTGACCGCCGCGAACATCAAGGCCGCCGCCGACGCCTCCCTGCGCCGCCTCGGCACCGATCACATCGACCTCTACTACACCCACTTCGACAAGCCCGAGGTGCCGGTCGAGGAGATCATCGGCGCGCTCGACGAGCTGGTGAAGGCGGGCAAGGTGCGGCACATCGCCGCCTCCAACATCACGCCCGAGAGGCTCCAGGAGTCGCTGGAGTTCTCCGACCGCGAGGGCCTCGCCCGGTACGTGGCCCTCCAGCCGCACTACAACCTGGTCTCCCGTGACACCTACGAGGGCGCCCTCCAGGACCTCGCCGCCCGCTCCGGCCTCGCGGCCGTCCCCTACTTCGCCCTCGCCTCCGGCTTCCTCACCGGCAAGTACCGGCCCGGTACGACCGTGGAGAGCCGGCGGTCGGCGGGCGCCGCCAGGCACCTCGACTCCGAGCGGGGCCGGCGGGTCCTCGCCGCCCTCGACGAGGTCGCCGGGGCCCGGGGCGCCGAGGTCGCCACGGTCGCCCTGGCCTGGCTGGCCGCCCAGCCGACGGTGGCCGCCCCGATCGCGTCCGCGCGGACGGCCGAGCAGCTGCCGGCGCTGCTGGCGGTGGCCGGACTGGAGCTGACGGAGGAGGAGACCGGGACACTGACCCGGGCTTCGGCCTGATCCCCGGCCCGCTCCTGCTCCCGCTCTAGCGCTGATAGGGGTTGGCGGCGGGGTACGGCCCCGCGGGATACCCGTAGCCGTACCCGTACGCCTGCCCCGGCGGACAGCCGTACCCGGCGACGTGACCCGGGCCGTACCCCTGCCCGTATCCGTGCCCGTATCCGTGACCCCCGTGGACCGGCCAGGGAGCCGTGGGCATCACCACCCGTACGGGAGGGGCCGTCATCCGGGCCGCGTGGTCCAGGGCGGGCCGGGCGACGTCCTTGCGCCGCCACAGCTCGTTCAGCAGTTCCCGCTCCCGTACGACGAAGTCGGCGTCGGCCCGACCGCTGCGCCCCCGGTGCCGCAGGAACGCCAGGGAGGTCGCGTAGGCCTCGTACTCCGCCACCGCCCGCGCGGCCGGCCGGCCCAGATGCCGCCTGGCGTACTCGCGGGCCAGCCGGCGCGCCCGCATCGAGCCGAGCGCGTACGGCTCGGCCGGGGTGAGCCAGCCGGCGGCCGTGTAGGCGGGCAGTTCCTCGCGGACCGTGCGCAGCTCCCGCTGGCGGGTCCATATCACCAGCCAGGTCAGCAGCCCGAACGCGGGCACCATGAAGGCCGCGTACACCGCGAAGAAGCCGAGCTCGCCGAAGGTCGAGGAGCCGTTCCACAGGGCGTGCATGCCCATCGCGAGCAGCAATCCGCACAGCGGGAGCAGGACACGGCGTACGTGCTGCCGGTCGCCGGAGAGCGCGGCGAAGCCGAAGCCGAGGCCGGTCAGCACGGTGAACAGGGGGTGCGCGAACGGCGACATGATGACGCGCACGAAGAAGGTCGCGGCGGTGACCGAGGCGATGCCGCTGTCACCGGTGAGCTGGTCGGTGCCGAACGCGGTGCCGAGATAGAGGATGTTCTCGGTGAACGCGAAGCCGGTCGCGGTGACACCGGCTATGACCACCCCGTCGACGATCCCGGTGAAGTCCCGCCTGCGGAAGAGGAAGACGAGCAGGATCGCGGCGGCTTTCGCGGACTCCTCGACGACGGGCGCTATGACCGTCGCCCCGAGGGTGTCCGCGCTGGACGGGTCGGCGGTCGCCGTGGCTATCCACCGGGTGGCGAAGCTGTTGGCGACGATCGCGATCAGCGCGGCCGCGCACGCACCCCAGGCGAAGGCGAAGACCAGGTTCCGCCACGGGCCCGGTTCCACCCGGTCCAGCCACCGGAAGGCGGCTATGAGCAGGGGCACCGGCAGCACCGCGAGCCCCAGCCCGACCAGGAACCCCTCGGTGCCGGTCTGCTCCCGCACCAGCGCGAGGATCACCAGGCCCGACAGTGCGAGCAGGGTGCTGAGCGCCCCGTAGCGCACGCCTCTGTGCTGCCACCAGTGCGCGTGCCGGAGCCCGGCGCCCTCGGCTGGGCCGCCCGGGTGGGGTGGGTACGGCGGAAACGGGGGACTGATGGCCACGGCATCGACCCTAACGAGGGAGGGGACTGTGGTGGACGGGCGGTGTGCGCGGGGGTGGGGGACGGGTCGGTGGGGGACGGCTGTGATCCGGAGGTGCCGCGCCGTCGGTCAGCGATCGCCGTGCTGTACGCGACGGAAGAGCAGGTCGTTCACCACATGACCCTTGTCCAGCCCCTGACCCTCGAAACGGGTCAGCGGCCGGAACGCGGGCCGGGGCGCGAATCCGCCGTCGGCCCGCGTGTTCTCGAAGTCGGGGTGCGCGGTGAGGACGTCCAGCATCTGTTCCGCGTACGGCTCCCAGTCGGTCGCGCAGTGGACGACCGCCCCCGGCTTCAGCCGCGTCGCGGCCAGGCTCAGGAACTCCGGCTGGATGAGGCGCCGCTTGTGGTGGCGCTTCTTGGGCCAGGGGTCGGGGAAGTAGACGCGCAGCCCGTCCAGTGAGTCGGGCGCCAGCATCTCCCGCAGCAGGATGATCGCGTCGCCGTTGGCGACCCGGACGTTGTCCAGTCCGCTTCGGTCCGCCAGGTTGAGCAGATTGCCCTGGCCGGGCGTGTGCACGTCCACGGCGAGGATGTTGGTGTCCGGGTCGGCGGCGGCCATCCGCGCGGTGGCCTCGCCCATCCCGAAGCCGATCTCCAGGACGACGGGTCTGGCGTTCCCGAACAGCTCGACGAGATCGACGGCGTGCCCGTCGATGTCGAGCCCCCACTTCGGCCACAGCCGCTGCAGGGCGTCGGCCTGTCCGGCCGTCACCCGGCTGCGCCGGGGCTGGAAGCTCCTGATTCGCCGCTCGAAGTGCGAACCGGCCGGGTCGGCCTTGGGCCCGTCGGGGAAGCGCGGCTCGCCCTTGGCCCGGGTGTGCCGGACGGACTCGCCCGGGTGGTGCTCGCCGCCGGGGGCGGGCCGGGGGACTTCGGGGGTGTTCACGGAATCAGACACAGTGGGGTCGATTTTACTGCCGCTCACCGGGCGCACCGGGCTCACCGGGTGCCCAGCACCTCCAGGGCCCTGCGGGCCACCTCGCGGCCGATCGGCAGCGAGGCCGTCGCCGCCGGTGAGGGCGCGTTCAGCACATGCACCGCGCACGCCCCCTCCCGTATCAGGAAGTCGTCCACCAGCGTCCCGTCCCGCAGCACGGCCTGCGCCCGCACCCCGGCCGCCGCGCGCACCAGGTCCCCCTCCTCCACCGCGGGCAGCAACCGCCGCACCGCCTTCACGAACGCCTTCCTGGACACCGACCGCCGCAGCTCCCCGGCCCCGTACCGCCAGTGCCGGCGCCCCATGCGCCACACACCGGGCCACGCCGCCGTCGCCAGCGCCTCCCGCGGCCGTACGACACCCCATCCGTACCCCTCCCGGGCCAGAGCCGGCACGGCATTGGGCCCCACGTGCACCCCTGAGTCGATTCCCCTGGTCAGATGCACCCCGAGGAACGGGAACGCCGGGTCGGGCACCGGATACACCAGCCCCCGCACCAGCTCCGGCCGCGCCAGCTCGTAGTACTCGCCCCGGAACGGCACGATCCGCACCCCGGGCTCGTCCCCCGTCAGCCGCGCGATCTCGTCGCAGTACAGCCCGGCGCAGTTCACCAGCACCCGGCCCCGTACGACCTCGCCGCGCGTGGTGAGCACGGCCACGCCGAGGCCGGCCCGCCGGTCGATCCGGGCCACCTCGGCGCCGTAGCGGATCTCGGCGCCGGACGCCTCGCCGAGCAGCCGGGCGACCGCCGTGAAGTCACAGATCCCCGTCGTCCCGACATGGATCGCCGCGAGGCCCCGCACCTCCGGCTCGTACTCCGCGATCTGGGCGGCGCCGAGCTCCCGCACCGGTATGCCGTTCTCCCGGCCGCGCTGTACGAGTGCGTGCAGGCGCGGCAGCTCGTCCCGCTCCGTTGCGACGATCAGTTTTCCGGTGACGGCGTGCGCGATTCCGTACTCCGCGCAGAACTTCGTCATCTCGGCGGCGCCCCGCACCGCGTACCGCGCCTTCAGCGACCCGGGCCGGTAGTAGACCCCGCTGTGGATGACCCCGCTGTTGCGCCCCGTCTGGTGCCGGGCCGGACCCGGCTCCTTCTCCAGCACGGTCACCCGGGTGCCCGGCGCGGCGCGAGTGATCGCGTACGCGGTGGACAACCCGACGATGCCTCCACCGACGACGAGCACGTCACAGTCGTACGCCACCACCTGAACCACCTCCGCCTCCGATAGTGCACTGCGCCACTGACAGTCACTTCAAACGCGAGCGCCGGGGTGTGCTCTCCGGCCTGGTCAGGCGGGGGCCATCAGCAGCGGCCGGGCCCGCTCCCGCAGCTCCACCACCCGCGGCTCGTCGCCGTACGGCTCCAGCCGGTGCAGAAGGTCCTTCACGTACTCCGTGGTCCGGGCGGAGGAGATGCGCCCGGCCACCTCCACGGCCCGCACCCCCTGCTCGCACGCCGCGTCGAGGTTCCCCGACTCCAGCTCGGCCACCGCGGACACGACGAGCCGCAGCCCGTGCGAGCGCACGAACTCCTCCGTCGGCTGGGAAAGGGCCTGCTCGGTGAAGCGCCGCACCTGCCGCGGCGCCTTCAGGTCGCGGTAGCACTCGGCCGCGTCGGCGGCGAACCGGTCGTAGGAGTAGAAACCCAGCCACGACGGGTCCTGATCGCCGTCGCGGGCCCGCTCCAGCCAGCTCTCGGCGGCCTTGAGGGCCGCCCCGGCGGCCTGCGCGTCCCCCGCGCGGGCATGTGCGCGTGCCTCGACGAGACGGAAGAAGCTCATCGTGCGGGCCGTGGCCAGCCCCCGGTTGCGCTCCAGGGCGGCCTGGGCGAGGTCGACGCCCTCGTCGCCGAAGCCCCGGTACGTCGCCTGCAGCGACATCGATGCCAGCACGTATCCGCCGAGCGGCACGTCCGCCGCCGCGCGCGCGAGGCGCAGCGCCTGGATGTAGTACCGCTGAGCGGCCTCCTGCTGGCCGGTGTCGAAGGCCATCCACCCCGCGAGCCGGGTCAGTTCGGCGCTCGCCCCGAACAGGGCGCGCCCGACTTCGTCGGAGTACGAGCCGAGCAGCAGCGGCGCCGCCTCGACCCGCAGGCACTCCGGCACCATCGACGAACGCCAGTCGCCGCCCCCGTACTTGGAGTCCCAGCGCCTGGCGTCCTCGGCGGCCTCCCGCAGTTTCTGCACATCGCTGTGGCCGACTTTGAGCGGTGCGCCGGACCCCTCCAGGGGATGGGCCTCACGCGCCACCGAACTGTCGGCCGGGGTTATCAGCCACCGCGAGGCGGGGGTCGCGTACGCGCTTACTGCGAATGATCCGGCCAGGGACTGCCAGATGCCCCCCGAGCCGGCCCGGCGGCCGGCGAGGTCGAGGCGGTACAGCTCGGTGGCCGAGCGCACGGCCTGGCCGACGTCTCTGGGGAAGGCGAGGCCCACTTCGGGCGCGGGGTCCGCGTCCGCCAGGCCGATCTCGTGGAGCGGCACCGGGCGGCCGAGCTTCTGTCCGATGGCGGCCGCGATGAGGTGCGGCGCGGCGCCCTGCGGCACCATGCCCTTCGACACCCAGCGCGCCACGGACGTCTTGTCGTAGCGAAGAGTCAACCCGCGTTGAGCGCCAAGGTCGTTGACGCGTCGTGCGAGTCCTGCGTTGCTGATTCCCGCGAGGGCGAGAACGGCGCCGAGTTTTTCGTTCGGCCCGCGTTGCTCCCTGGACATTGCGCCACCCCTCGACACAGACGGCTGCCGCGCTGGCATAACCACGCGGCATTCGTAAACCCAGCGTAGTTCGCCGCATCCCAAGCGTTAAGGGGCATTCTGCCGGTTGGCGGGATTGTGGTCCGTACTGCAGTGCGGGCTCCGGCACGGTCCGTCGCCGCGTGCTCCCGCTGTGTGGCCGTGCGCCCGTGTGTGCGCTCTTCTCCGGCCAAGGGGGGAGCGGTTCCATGGGTGGTGCGTGGGTCGGCCCGCTGTACTGGATCCAGTGGGCTGGGGGACACCGCCGCCTTCATCCCCGCGGGCGGCGGAGCGGTCCGGGGGGCGTACTCCGCCTCCCGGGCCGGCGCGGCTCGTGAAGGGCACGCGCGTGTGTACGGAGCGTGTGCGAAGCCTGCGCGCGGGACGCGCAACTCGCTTCGTCCGCGCCGGATTTGGCCGAAAATCGACCCCGCGTTCCATGGGTGACAACGCCTCCGACCATGGAAATCGAGGGCGCGCAGGGCGTTTTGGGGGAGCGTACCGGGGGCGCATTCGTGTCGCAGACACCGGGGTGCGCTCGGGTGCCCCGACCCGCGCCGACGCGCTCACGCGGGCGCACTCCACGGATCACAAGCGGCGCCGCCTCCCGCTGTGGCGCGTTCTTCGTGGCAGCATGGTGAACCGTTCGTACGGTGCACTCGGTTGTCCACGGCCCGTGGAGGCGTCGATGCGGTGGTTGGTGGGATGGAGCAGCACCGCCGCGGGTGCGCTGGGCGGAGCCGTCGGCACCGGTCCTCGCGACGACGGCCGTTACGACGGCGACACCTACGGCGGCCACATCGGCTACGACGGGGAGAGCTTGCAGCCCGTCGGCTCCCAACTCCTGTGGGGTGACCCCGATCCGCTGTGGGCGGTCGGTGACTGGCGCCCCGACGAGGTCCGGGTGGTGAGGGCCGACGCCCGGACCCGGATCGCGGTGCTCGGCATCTGCGGGGCGAGCGACGAGCAGCTGCGCGTCGGACTGTTCGCCGCGCGAGGGGGCGCACTCCGCCATCTGACGGCCTGGCCGGGCAGCTACACCGCGGTCGTCCAGGTCGGCCGGCGCATCACCGTCTGCGGCGACCTCGCGGGTGCCCGGCCGGTGTTCCACACCCCCTGGGCAGGCGGAACCGCCTACGCGACGGCCGCGCTGCCGCTCGCCGACCTCATCGAGGCCAACCTCGACTTCGGCCACCTGGCGGCGCTGCTGGCCGCCCCCGACGTCCCGGCCGCCCTGCACGACTCCACGCCGTACGACGGCGTGCGGCGGGTTCCGCCGGGGCATGCGCTGATCCTGCGCGCCGGGGCGCGCGAGATCGCCGGGTACGACCCGGTCGCCTCCCTCGCCGTGGCGGCACCGCCCGCCGACCCGGACAGCGCGGTCGACGCGGTACGCGACGCGCTCGTAGACGCGGTACGCGCGCGTCTGTCGGCGCCTCGACACGTGCCCGACATCGATCCCGGTCCGGTGCCCGGAATGGGCCCTGCCGAACGGCGTGCCGCGCGCGGGATGCCGGTGCCGGGCATCGGCGCGGACCTCTCCGGCGGCCTCGCCTCCGGCACGCTGGCCCTGCTGGCGGCGGGCCTGCCCGGCAGGCCGGGCACGGTCCTGGGCCACGGCACGGGCGCGGGGGAGCGACTGCTGGCGGTCACCTTCAACGACCTGACGACGCGCGGCCGCGAGGAGGAACTGCAACGGGCCGGCGCGCTGGCCGCCAACCCGCGCCTGCACCACGTCGTCGTGGCCGGCGGCGAGGAGACCCTGCCGTACGCCGACCTGGACGGTCCGCTGACCGACGAACCCGGGCCCAGCCTGGTCGCCGCCGCCCGCCATCGCGCGCGTCTCGCGGCGGGCAGCGCCGACCACTTCACCGGCTACGGCGCCCGCCAGGTCCTGGACGCCCACCCCGCCCGTCTCGCGGACCTTCTGATGGACCGCAAGCGTCGTCATCTCGTCCGCCCCGTCGCGGCGCTGACGAAGGCCGACGGCTCCGTCCTGGTCCCCGCGCGCGTGTACGGAGCGGCCCGAAGACTCGCCCGTACGCCGTACCGGGCCGGCGTGGAGAACCTCGCCGACCGCCTGCTGCACCGCAGCTTCGGCGACGACCCGGGAGGCGCGGTCGGGGCCTCGCTGGCGGCCCTGACGTGGGCCGGGCCCGGCCCCGCGGCGCGCTGGCTGACGGGCGAGGCACTGGCTGAAGTATCGGTTCTGCTGCACAGTTCGGCCCACCGCGCCGGCATCGGTCCCGGCCAGCGCCCGGGCGACTACCGCGCGCGTGCCGCCCTCACCCGCCACGCGGCCGACCTGCGCATTCTCGAACAGGCCGCCGAGATCCGCTCCCAGCGCCTGCACGCCCCCTTCCTGGACAACCAGGTCGTACGGGCCTGCCGGCTGCTGCCCGAGACCCTGCGGGTGCAGCCCGGGGCGCGCGCGTCCATCCTGCGGACCGTCCTGAAGGGCGCCGGCATCACCGACCTCCCGCCGGGCTGGGGCGCCCCCGGCCACGGCACCACGACGGCGGCCCGCGCCGGGCTCCGCATGGCCACCGACCCCCTCCTCACCCTCTTCGACGCCCCCCTCCTCGCCGAAGCGGGCCTGATCGAGGCCAGGGTGGTCCGCAAGGCGGTCCGGGCGGCAGCCTCCGGCGAGCCCCTTCCGCTGGACGGCCTGGCCGACCTGATCTCCCTGGAACTGTGGCTCCGCCGCCTGCTGTCCCGCCGGGGCACCTGCTGGACGGGAACCCCGGCCCGCACCCGCGCGGTACCGGCCGGCATCGCTCCCCAACGACGAGCGGTCTCTCCGGGCCCCGCATAGCCGCGGGCGGTCGTGCCGGCCCAGCCGCGTGCGGTCGTGCCGCGGGGGCGGCACGGGTGGGCGCAGCGGCACCCCGTGAGCGCGGGCTCGCGTCCCCACCCCCGCCCCCGAAACCGGCGGCCTGCGGCCCCGCCCCGCCGCACCGACACCGGCAACGCGAAAAGACGCGGCCCCCGGCCCCACCCCCGGCGACAATGACCCCGTGCGGTTCAACATCCTGGGCGTCACCCAGACCGAGGACGACCAGGGCACCCTCATACCCGTCCCCGGCCCCCGCCTCCGGGCCCTCCTCACCGCCCTGGCCCTGCGCCCGGGCCACCCCACCTCCCCGGAAACCCTCATCGACGAGGTCTGGCCCGACGCCCCGCCCCAGGACGCCCCCGCCGCCCTCCAGGCCCTCATCGGCCGCCTCCGCCGCACCCTCGGCAAGGACACCGTCACCTCCACCCCCGGCGGCTACCGCCTCACCGCCACCGAGGACGACGTCGACCTCCACGTGTTCGAACGCCTCGTACGCCAGGCCACCACCGACCTGCAGCACGGCGGCGACGCGGCAGCCGCCGCCCGCACCCTGGACGACGCCCTCGCCCTCTGGCGCGGCCCCGCGCTGGCCGACCTCCCCGACCGCACCCCCGCCGCCCGCCCCGAGGCCCTGCACCTCGAAGCCACCCGCGCCCGCGCCGAGGCCGACCTCCGCCTCGGCCGCGCCCACGAAGCCGTACCCCGCCTCCGGGAACTCACCGCCGCCCACCCGTACGACGAACCGCTGCACGCCCTCCTCATCCGCGCCCTGCGCGACTCGGGCCGCGAGGCCGACGCCCTCGCCGCGTACGAGACCGCCCGCCGCACCCTCGCCGACGGCCTCGGCACCGACCCGGGCCCCGGCCTGCGCGCCCTGCACACCGAGCTCCTGAACCGCCCCCAGCACCGGCGCGGCACCCCCCTCACCCCGCCCAGGGCCCCGGAACGCACCGGCAACCTCCGTCCGCGCCTCACCTCTTTCGTGGGCCGGGAACCCGAGCTCGACGCCATCCGTTCCGAAGTGCGCGGGGCCCGCCTCGTCACCCTCACCGGACCGGGCGGCTCCGGAAAGACCCGTCTCGCCGAGGAAGCCGCCGCCGGGCTCCCGCAGGCGTGGCTGGTCGAGCTGGCACCCCTCGACCGGCCGGAGGCGGTACCTGGCGCGGTGGTCAGCGCCCTCGGTCTGCGCGAGACCGTGCTGATGGCCACCGACCTGGCGACCCCGCAGGACGACCCGGTCGCCCTGCTCGTCGAGTACTGCGCCCCGCGCGGCCTGCTCCTGATCCTTGACAACTGCGAGCATGTGATCGACGCGGCCGCCACCCTCGCCGAGACCCTCCTCACCCGCTGCCCGGGGCTCACCATCCTCGCCACCAGCCGTGAACCCCTGGGCGTCCCCGGCGAGTCGGTCCGCCCGGTCGAACCCCTCCTCCCCGACCAGGCGCACCGCCTCTTCCGGGAGCGCGCCGCCGCCGTACGCCCCACCGCGGACGCCTCCCCGCAGGGCCGGGACGAGGAGGCGGTCGCGGAGATCTGCCGGCGGCTCGACGGTCTGCCCCTGGCCATCGAGCTGGCCGCCGCCCGGCTCCGGCTGCTCACCCCCCGGCAGATCGCCGACCGTCTCGACGACCGCTTCCGCCTCCTCACCTCCGGCAGCCGCACGGCCCTGCCCCGCCAGCAGACCCTGCGCGCCGTCGTCGACTGGTCGTGGGACCTCCTCGACGAACCGGAGCGGACCCTGCTGCGCGAGCTGTCCGTCTTCGCGGGCGGCTGGGACCTGGAGGCCGCCGAGGCCGTGTGCACCGGTCCGGTCGCGGACCTCGTCGGAGCGCTCGTCGACAAGTCCCTGGTCGTGGCGGCCCCGTACGAGGGCGACGGTGGTGGCGGCATGCGTTACCGCATGCTGGAGACGATCCACGAGTACGCCGTCGAGCGCGCCGCCGAGGACCCGCACGCGCGCGAGGCGGCCGAGCGCCGGCACCGCGCGTGGGCGCGCGCGTTCGTCGAGAAGGCCGACCCGTTGCTCCGCTCCGCCGAGCAACTCCCCTGGATCTCCCGCCTGGAGACCGAGCTCGACAACGTCCGGGTGGCGATCCAGCGCGCGATCGCCGCGGCCGACGAGGAGGAGGCCGCCGCCCTCTGTCTCGCCATGGGCTGGTTCTGGTGGCTGCGCAACTACCGTCACGAGGGCGCCGCCTGGGCCGACCGCACCCTGCGCCTCGGCACGGCCCTGGATTCCCTCCCCGTCCCCCCGGCGGACACCTCACCCACCCCCGGCCGCGCGTGCCGCCCCGACCCCGCCGACCTCGCCGCGCGCATGGCCGCCGTGGACCCGGTCGACGCCGCCCTCGACGAGCCGGCCGGCGGGGAGGCGGAGAACCGCGGGGATCCGAGATACGCGCGGCGGACGAACCTGCGGATGCTGCATCTGTTCCTGCTCTCGGAGTCCGAGCCCCGAAAGGTGGAGGGCACCCCCCGTTACCGGGCCTACCTTCTGCGCCTTCAGTCCCGCTTCGAGCCGGGCGGCCCGGAGGCGGCCCGGATGCCGGGGATGCTGTGGCCGCTGACCGCGTTCCAGATGCGGGACACGGTCGACGTCCGCCGCACCCTGGACGTGTCCGTCGCCAACTGCCGCGAGTACGGCGGCGACTGGGAACTGGGCTGCACCCTGATGTTCCGTACGCACATGACCGTCGACTCGCCCGGCGGCCTCGAGGGCGTGGACGACGACCTGGCGGAGCTGCGCGCGATCAGCCGTCGGGTCGGCGACCGCTGGATGCGCGCCCAGGTGTGCAGCGCGGCCGCCGAGGCGGAGATGGCCCGCGGCCGGTTCGCGGAGGCGGAGCGGGAGTACCGGGAGGCGCTGCGGCTCGCCTACGAGGTCGGCGCGTACACCGAGACGCCGTTCCTGATGGCCCGCCTCGCGGAGATCGGCTACCGCTCGGGCGACCTCGTCGGCGCCATGAAGGCGCTGGACGAGGCGAACGCCGCCGCCGACCGCTACGGAGCGGCGGACGCCCGGGCGTTCGTGGTGCTGCTGCGCGCCCACATCACGCTGCAGCAGGGTGACGTCGCCCGCGCGCGCGAGCTGTGCGACGCGACCCTCGCGGAGATCCGGCGGGGCACCCCGCCCCCGCAGTTCACGGCGGCGCTGAACATGCTCCACGCCGACGTCGTCGCCGCGGAGTCCGGCCCCGAGCACGGCCTGCCGATGTACCTCGACACGCTGCGCCGGGCCCTGGCCGACCGCTGCGCCGAGGCGATCACGTCGACGGTCGTGGACGGCGCGGCGGACCTGCTGGCCCGGCTCGGGGACTTCCCGCGCACGGTGAGACTGCTGGCGGCAGCCGACACCCTGCGCGGAGGGCACGCCCGCCCCGCCCCGCACCGTGCGCGTGCCGAGCATGCGGACGGTGCGGCCCGTGAGGCGCTGGGTGCCGGGTGTCATGAGGCCGAGCGTGCCCGCGGCACGGCCCTCACGGCGGCCGGCGTCCTACAGGAACTCGCCGACGCGGTCCGCGCCCACCCGGCGCTGGACACGCCCCCTACGCACAGGTGAACTCCGCCCGCGCCCGGTCCGCCGGGGCGGCCCCGTCGACGGGGCCGTGCGGTTCGACCACCAGCCGGACGGTCGCACGGCCGCCGAGGTCCACCCGGACGGACACGGCCGCGTCGCCGCCCTCGACCGTCCCGGACGTCCGCAGCCGGACCCCGTCGGCGTGGACGGAGAGGGACACCTTGCCGAGCGTCGGTGTCAGGTCGTCGACGCCGGCCAGAGCGGCGTAGGAGGCGCACGCGCGGTGGAGGCCGACGGTGACGGCGGACTCGCCGTGCACGGTCACCCCGCGCGCGTATGTCCGGCCGGCGATCGACAGCACCTCGCGCTGCCACACCCGGCCGCGGCCGCCCAGCCGGATCCCGGGGCCGGCGCCGTCGCCGGGGACCTCGAAGGACAGCTCGCTCGGCGGACGGACGGTCGGGGCGGACGGGGGCGTGGGCGGGGACGTCGGGGCCGGGGCGGGCCGCGGCGGCGTGGGGACCGGCCTGGGCGTCGGGACTTGCGGCGGCTGGGGTGTTCGCGGCGTGGCGGCGGTGGGTTTCGGGGGCGGGGCCGCCGCCGGGACGACCGTCGGCGGGTCCGGCTCGGGTGACTTCGCCGTCCGTGCGGGCGTGGGTGCCGGCTCCCGCGGCCCGGCCACCGGCGCGGAGGCTTCAGGCGCGGCCTCGGGCCGCCCGGCGGGGCTGTCGTCGCCGGCGAGGGCGAGCACCACCGCGGCGACCGCCACCGCGACCACACCGGCGGCGATCCCGGCCTTCACGGGCCCGCCCAGCCCCTCCGGCACCGCCCCACCCCCACCGGCCCCGCCGGAGGAGCCGCCGCCCGCCGCGACGGCCGCCCCCGCGGCACCCGCCGCGCCCGCTGCCGCCGCGCCCGCTCCGGCACCGCCGGCGATGAGTTCGAGCGCCTTGGCGTACCCGGCGGCGCCGAACCAGCCGATGACCGCGACCGGCACCACGGCGGGGATGCCACCGGCCACTTCCTCGATCTGGAGGGCGGCCAGCCGGCATCGTGCGCACTCCTCCAGGTGCCGGCGCAGCCCGCGTTCTGCGCGGGTGCGCAGCCGGCGGCGGGCGTAGGTGCCGAGCCGGTCGGCGTACCGGGCGCAGTCCACGTCGCTGGTGAGGGTGGTGCTGACATGGGCCTGGAGATAGGCCTGCTTGAGGCCCTCGCGGGCGCGGCCGGCGAGCACGCGCGTGCCGTTGGCGTCGAGGCCGAAGAGCAGGGCGACCTCGCTCGGCGACTCGTCCTCGACCTCGGTGTGCCACAGCACGGCCTGCCAGCGCTCGGGCAGGGAGCGGAAGGCCCGCATGGCCATGGACTGCTCGGCCTCGTGCAGGGCCCGCACATCGGCGCCCATGTCGTGTCCCGCCCCGAAATCACCGGCGGCCGCCGTGTCGTCCCGTGCCCGTGAGGGGCGGGAGGCGTGCGCGGCGAACACCGCGAAGTCGTCGACGAGCTGTTCCCGCTTCGCCGACCGCGTCCAGCCCGCGGCGACGCGCCGGACGGAGGTGAGGAGATAGGCGCGGACGGCGAACTCGGGTCCCGAGCCGCCGCGTACCGCCTGGAGCATGCGGGCGAAGACCTCGGCGGTGAGGTCGTCGGCGGTGTGGGCGTCCCGGCAGCACGTGCGCGCGTACCGGCGCACGGCGTCGGCGTGGCGCCGGTACAGCTCCTCGTACGCCGTGTCGTCGCCCGCGCGCATCCGCCCGATCAGCTCGGCGTCGGCAGCCGGCAGGTCCCGGAGCGGCGAGTTCACGCGCCTGCCCTGGCTCGGTACCTGTTCGTCCCGCCCGTCAACGCTCATCGCGGAATGCCCCCGCCGCCTGCCCAGCCCGTCCCGACATCGGGTCAGCGTGCCAGACGGGCTTCGGGGCGGGATCCGGCTGGACAGCCCCGCACCTGCCCGGGCGTACCTGCCGGGGAGTCCCGTACCGACTCCCACCCCTGCGCGTGCGGTTCAACTGCCTTGCTGTGAGCAGTAGTTGCAGCGTAAGAGGGGCATGCGGCACAGGTCCGGGCAGGGCGGACCGGGGCGGGGGCGTCGGCGCGCCCCGCACCCCGGTCACCCTCACGAGTGACCCCGGGCCCCGCCGCTCAGGAAGCCGGCCGCGAGCGCAGACCCTCCAGCAGGATGTCCAGCAGCCGTGCCGACGCCGCCGCCTGCTGGGCCGGGTCCGGCAGCGAGGGCGCCGCCGTGGCGATCACGAGGAGCACGTCCGACACCGACACGTCCGCCCGCAGTTCGCCCGCCGCCCGCGCCCGCTCCACGAGCTGGCCCACGACGTCGAGCAGCGCGGCCGCCCCGGTGTCGTCGCCCACGGATCCCACGGACCCCGGGCCGCCCACGGAGGCACCCGTGGCCGTACCGCCCTCGGTGACCAGCCGCAGCTCACCGCCGCCCGGCTGGGTCCGCTGCTGCGGCACCCGGGCCTCGTCGGCCGCCGGAGCCTCGGAGCCGTCCTCGGCGAAGGCCCCGACGCGCAGCACCTGCGGCGGCAGCAGCCGCCCGGCACCAGACGCCACCGAGGTCCGCAGGAAGCGCGACAGTGCCGACCAGGGCTCGTCCTCCTGGCCGAGAGCCGCCCGCGCCTGGTCGGTCAGCCGGGACGTCTCCTCCTCGGCTATCCGCCGGACCAGGACGTCCTTGCTCGGGAACCGCCGGTACACGGTCCCCACGCCCACCCGCGCGCGCCGCGCGACGTCCTCCATCGGCGCGCCGTAGCCCAGCTCGCCGAACACCTCGCGCGCCGCCCGCAGGACGTGCTCCAGATTGCGCTGTGCGTCCACGCGCAGCGGGGCGGTCCGCGGGCCGTCCCCGCGTCCGTTGCCCACCGCGCTCGCACCGCCACCGTGCGCAAGCGCGGAAGCGGACGACCAATGCGTGTCCTGAATGTGCATGAATGATCCCCCGGTAATGACGTCTCCCCCCGGAGACTCTCCCCGCCATCGAAAGCCGGGGCGCGTGGAACAGGGGAGCGCTTCCAGGGCCCGCCCGTCGCGGACCCGCGGAGCGCGCTTCCCCCTGACACCCCGTCGACAAGAACATAGTTGAGAGGCAGTCAATTCAGAAGGGGCAGGTTCCGCACGGAGCGCCCCCCGATCGGAGTACGGGTCGGTTACGTCCCGATTGCGCCCCTTCCTGCCCCCCGGCGCACACCCACTGACCTGCGCATCTGCCCCCCACGCCGGTGTTTCGGCCAACCCCGCGCACGCCCGGCTCGCGGTCACACAAGTTGTCGGGGCTGTGGACAAACACCGGCGTCGGGTGCGTCATGGGATGGTGAAGGAACGTGCGCGCATTCTCGTTGTCGGTGGTGGCTACGTCGGGATGTACACGGCACTGCGGCTCCAGCGGAGGCTGAAACCGGAACTCGACCGGGGCGAGGTCGAGATCACGGTCGTCACACCCGACTCGTACATGACCTACCAGCCGTTCCTCCCCGAGGCGGCCGCCGGCGCGGTCTCCCCCCGGCACGTGGTCGTCCCCCTGCGCCGCGTCCTGCCGCACTGCCGGGTCGTCGTCGGCGAGGTCACCGCGATCGACCACGCCAAGCGCACCGCCACCCTCACCACCCTCGCCACCGACGAGGAGGGCGCCGGCCCCCGGCAGCTGACGTACGACGAGCTCGTCCTCGCTCCCGGCTCCGTCTCCCGCGCGCTTCCGATCCCCGGCCTCGCGGACCACGCCATCGGCTTCAAGACGGTCGAGGAGGCCATCGGCCTGCGCAACCACGTCATCGAACAGATGGACATCGCCTCCTCCACCCGCGATCCCGCCATCCGCGACGCCGCCCTCACCTTCGTCTTCGTCGGCGGCGGGTACGCGGGCGTGGAGGCACTCGCGGAACTGGAGGACATGGCCCGCTACACCACGCGCTACTACCACAACGTCGAGCCCGAGGACATGAAGTGGATCCTCGTGGAGGCCTCCGACCGGATCCTGCCGGAGGTCGGCGAGGACATGGGCCGCTACACCGTCAGCGAACTGCGCCGCCGCAACATCGACGTGCGGCTGCACACCCGCCTGGAGTCCTGCGCGGACCGCGTCGCCGTGCTCAGCGACGGCGCCCGCTTCCCGACCCGCACGGTCGTGTGGACCGCCGGCGTCAAACCCCACCCCGTCCTCGACGCCACCGACCTCCCCCGCACCGAACGGGGTCGGCTGAAATGCACCCCCGAACTCTCGATCGACGGCGTCACGCACGCGTGGGCGGCCGGAGACGCGGCGTCCGTCCCCGACGTGACCGCCGGCGAACCCGGCAAGGAGACCGCCCCCAACGCCCAGCACGCCGTGCGCCAGGCCAGGCTCCTCGGCGACAACATCGTGCGCTCGCTGCGCGGCGAACCGCTGCGCACGTACTCCCACAAGTACGTCGGCTCGGTCGCCTCACTCGGCCTGCACAAGGGTGTCGCCCACATCTACGGACGCAAGCTCAAGGGCTACCCCGCCTGGTTCATGCACCGCGCCTACCACCTCAGCCGCGTGCCCACCTTCAACCGCAAGGCGCGCGTGCTCGCCGAATGGACGCTCTCCGGACTCTTCAAACGGGAGATCGTCTCCCTGGGGTCCCTCGAACATCCCCGTGCGGAGTTCGAACTCGCTGCCGGTGGAAAGCCTTCTGGCGAGTCTTCGGACGACTCGAAGGGGTCGTCCTGACCCGATCCAGGAACTCCCCCGGCCGCACCCACGTCTGACGAATGTCGGCCCGGACCGCGGCCACACTGCCAGACTGCTTGCTGCTCACAGCTCCTCCCGAGCCCCCTTCCGAGCCCGGGGCGGGCCACCGCCCGCTCCGCGAGACCCACGAGGCTGTTCCCACGTGCTCCACTCCCCGGGTGCTGTAACAATGCGGGGCCACCGCCGCGCGGCCCCCGGAGCCCAGGCCGGGCCCGGAGCCGGCCGACGACGACTACACGAGGCAAGGATTCGTGAACTTCACGCGCTGGAGCGCCCGGCTCCCCGGAACTCAGCGCCGCGCCGCAGCGCGGGCCGAGCACACGGTCACCACCACGGACCGGCGGAGCGACGGCTCCGTACCCGCGGCCCGCGCCGAACAACTGACCGACGGGCCGCCTCCCGTGCCCGCCGTGGACGAACTCCCGGTCCGTGAGGTCCTCGACCGCGTCCCGGCCCTCGTCGCCCTCGTCCACGGCACCGACCACCGCCTCGCCTACGTCAACGACGCCTACACGGCGGCCTTCGGCGTCCGCCCCTGCGGCGAACCCGCCGCCGACGCCCTGCCCGAACTCCGCGACCTCGGCCTCATGCCCCTCCTCGACCAGGCCCTGCGCAGCGGCAAGCCCCGCACCCTCAAGTCCCGCAAGGCCCCCGACGGCCGCCACTACACCTTCACCTGCACCCCGGCCGCCGAGGACAACGGCGACGGCGCGGTCCTGATCTTCGCCACCGACGTCACCGACCACGCCGAGGCCGCCGAACGCCTCAGAGCCAGCGAGCGCCGCCAGCGGGAAACCGCCGTCACCCTCCAGCGCTCCCTCCTGCCCCAGGAACTCGAACAACCGGACGACCTGCGGATCGCCGCCACCTACCAGCCCGGCGGCACCGAGGCCGCCGTCGGCGGCGACTGGTACGACGTCATCACCCTCGGCGGCGGCCGCACCGCCCTCGTCATCGGCGACGTCATGGGCCGCGGCGTCCGCGCCGCCGCCGTCATGGGCCAGCTCCGCACGGCCGTGCGCGCCTACGCCCGCCTCGACCTCCCCCCGCACGAGGTCCTCCAGCTCCTCGACGGCCTCGCCACCGAGATCGACGCCAACCAGATCGCCACCTGCGTGTACGCGGTCCACGACCCGAACGAGGGCCGGCTGGTGTACGCCTCCGCGGGCCACCTCCCCATCCTGGTCCGCGACGACAGCGGCCATGTCCAGCGCGCCGACGAACCCACCGGCCCGCCCCTCGGCACCGGCGGCTGGATCCACGCCTCCGGCTCCATCGCCCTCGGCCCCGGCTCCACCGCCGTCCTCTACACGGACGGCCTGGTCGAGCGCCGCGACGAGGACCTCGACGAAGGCATCGCCTCCCTCGAACGCGCCCTGGCCGGAGCCACCGGCACCCCCCAGGTCGTCTGCGACCGACTGGTCCGCTCGGCCGGCGTCACCGCCGACCACGACGACGACGTGGCCGTCCTGGTCCTCCAGCACCCGGCCCGCACCGGCGCCGACAGCGAACTCTTCCGCAACGCCGCCCTGGAACTCCTCGGCGGTGTCGAAGCGGCCCCCCGCGCGCGTGCCTTCGCCTCCGGCGTCCTCACCAGCTGGCGCTTCCCCGCCGACCTGCACGACCTCGGCGTCCTCGCCACCAGCGAACTCGTCGCCAACTCCCTCCAGCACGGCACCCCGCCCATGCGGCTGCGCCTGCGCCGCACCGACCGCCGCCTGATCATCGAGGTCACCGACGGCGACGACCACCTGCCACGCCGCCGCCGCGCCGAACCGGGCGACGAGTCCGGCCGGGGCATCGCGATCGTCGCCACGATCGCCTCCCACTGGGGCAGCCGGCGCACTCCGGGCGGCGGAAAGGCGGTGTGGTGCGAGTTCGTCCTCCCGAGACCGGCCGACTGACCCGACGCCACCCGACCGAGAAGAGCCTCGAACATGCGTTCCCCCGCGCGTGACACCTAGGCGAACACGTCCCTCGGTGCTAGGAGCTCCCCATGGCAGACGCAACGGGATTCGACCTCAAAGGAAGCGCCCCCGAGCGCTACGAACACTATGTCGCGCCCCTCATGGCGCCCTTCGTCACCGCACTCGTGGACGCCGTGGACCTCTACCCCGGCGCCACCGTCCTCGACCTCGCCTGCGGCACCGGCTTCGCGGCCCGTGCCGCGGCCGCCCAGGCGGGCCCGACCGGCCGGGTCGCCGGCGCGGACCTCAACGAGGGCATGCTCAAGGTCGCCGTGGCGCGCCACCCCCGCCTCTACCCGGACATCGAGTTCACCGCCGCCCCCGCCGACGACCTCCCCTACCCCGACGCGACCTTCGACGCCGTCCTCTGCCAGCAGGGCGCCCAGTTCTTCCCCGACCTCGACGCGGCCCTGCGCGAGACGGCCCGCGTCACCCGCCCCGGAGGCCGCTTCGCCGCCACGGTCTGGTCCCACCTGGACGACTCCCCGTACTTCGTCGCCCAGCTCCGGGCCGTCGAGCGGTACGGCACCCCCGAGGCGGCGGAGTTCTTCAGGACGGCCTTCACCGCGGCGGGCCGCCTGACGGCCACCCTGGCCCGCTCGGGATTCCACGACGTCGCCGACCGCGAACTGACCTTCGCGATCACCCTCCCGCCGCTGGAGGACTACATCCCCGGCCACCTCTCCGCGATCCCCTGGGGCCAGACGATCACCGAATCGGCGGGCGAGCACGTTCTCACCCAGGCGGCCGACACGATCCGCACCGCTCTCCCGGCCGGCACGACCACCTTCCCCTTCAGCGCCACCCTGGTGACAGCGGCCCGCCGACCGCGCTGATCCCACCGAACCGACGACACACGAAGGGGCGGCCGTCGTTTCCGAGAACGACGGCCGCCCCTCCGGCTTCGAGCAGCCTGAGGCCTCCGCGGCCACGGGCTCCACCACGGTCCCACCCTTGGCCACGACCCGGTTCCGCACCAGCCACGGCTGGTCCTGCACGGGGGTCAGCTGCCGCCCCAGCCGAAGGGCGAGGAAGGTGATCCCCAGCGAGAACAGCAGGAACGTCACGATGTACGGCGCGTGCAGCGAGGCCGCCATCGGCCCGCCCACCGCGGGACCGACGGCCAGCGCGAGCTGCTTCACCAGGGCGAACACCGAGTTGTACTGCCCGGCCATCCCGCTCGGCGCCAGATCGGCGACCAGCGGCGCGACCGTCGGCGACAGCATCGCCTCACCCAGCCCGAACAGCGCGTACGTCGAGACGAACGCCGCCGTCGCCATCTCCCGGCTGCCGTGCCCGAGCCCCGCGTACCCGGCCACGACCCATGCCACGGCCCAGATCAGCCCCACGGCCGCGATCACCCGCGACCGCTTCTGCCGCTCGACGAACTTCAGCACGGCGAACTGCGCGACGACGATCATGGCGGTGTTGGCGGCCAGCGCGGTCCCCAGCGCGGAGGTCGAGATCCCGGCGGCCTCCACCCCGTACGCGCTCAGCCCCGACTCGAACTGCCCGTAGCAGGCGAAGAACAACACGAAGCCCAGGACGCACAGCTGCACCATGGCCCGGTTGCCGAGCAGCTGACGCCAGCTCCCCCGGCCGGAGCGCCGGGGCGTGTCCCCGACCCGCGGGGCGGACGGCACCCGCACCGTCGCCATCACCACGACCAGCAGCAGGAACATCGCCGCCTCGATCGCGAAGAGCAGCGTGAAGGAGGAGACACGCGTGGTGTCGACGAGGTGACCGCCGATGAGCCCGCCCACGCCCAGCCCGAGGTTCTGCAGGAAGAACTGCGTGGCGAACGCCCGCGACCGGGTCTCCGTCGTCGAGCAGTCCACGATCATCGTCGCCAGCGCCGGCTGCATCACGGCCTGTCCGGCCCCGAGCGCGGCCACCGCGGACAGGACGGCGGTGGCATTGCCTGCCAGCCCCAGACCCAGCGCGCCGACAGCGGCGGTGACCAGAGCGGCGAGCAGGACCGGCAGTGGACCTCGCCGCACGATCGCCCGTCCGGCGAACGGCAGCACGATCAGCGCGGCCACGGCGAAGACGGCGAGCACGAGTCCCGCCGTCATGGCCCCCAGCCCCCGCACCTGCGCCACATAGACGTACAGGTAGGGAACCGTGAAGCCGAGCCCGAAAGCGCTGAGTGCGTTGCCCACGTGGATCCGGCGCATCGCTGCGCCCTTCGCCCTGGTCACGTTCACCTCTCTCACTAGTTAGGAGTGAAGACTTCAAAGCTAAAGTTCGAAGCTAAAGAGTACACATCGAAGGACTTCAAGGCAAAGTGGCTCCGTGCGATACTGCGGCCATGGCCGAGCCCTCCGGCGCCACTGAGCCGACCCTCGAAGAGCAGATCGCCGCCTACCAGCGCGAGTTCCGGGACCTCGACCCCCAGGTCGAGAAGATCGTCTCGGCGCTCTCCCGCCTCAACCGCCGGATGAACGTCGCCTACGGCCGCCAGACCGCCGAGCTGGGCATCAGCAACGCCGAGTGGGAGGTCCTCAAGGCCCTCGTCCTCTCCGGTGCCCCTTATCGCCTGGGCCCCGGCGATCTGGCCAAGCGCCTCGGGCTGACGCCGGCCGCGATGACCCACCGGATCGACCGCATGGTCGGCGAGGGACTGGTGACCCGGGAACGGGACGAGTCCAACCGCGTGCGCGTCATCGTGGAGCTGACGCCGGAGGGGAGGGAGAAGTGGCTGGAGGCGATGCGCCTGGCCACGGTCTTCGAGGAGGACCTGCTCCAGGATCTCTCCCCGGGGGAGCGCACCACCCTCGGCGAGGTCCTGACCAGGCTCCTGCGCCGAGTGGAGCACGCGCAGCCGGACGCCGGCGGGCGGCTCAGCGACCTGGACTGAGGCCGCGACGAGCGCTCCCTAAAAGATCTTGACAGGGGGTGCTTGACAGCCCCTTGGGGGGTGCGTAGAGTTCTTCGGGTTGTCGGGGAGCCGGAACGGTTCTTCGACGACACTCCCGCCGCTCAAGCGGCACCTCACATCACAGTACGATCTCCCGACGGGGTTGAATTCAGGCATGCCCGAATTCAATTCGATTCGGGGCCGACAGCCCGATTAGGAACTGCCCGGCGGATCCGCTAAGGTTTGAGACGTCGGAACGGCCCGAGGGCCGGGAAGGCAACCCCCTCTGACGGGGAATCAGACACCGAAAGGATCTGATAGAGTCGGAAACGCCGGAAAGGGAAACGCGAGAGCGGAAACCTGGAAAGCGCCGAGGAAATCGGATCGAGAAAAGATCTGATAGAGTCGGAAACGCAAGACCGAAGGGAAGCGCCCGGAGGAAAGCCCGAGAGGGTGAGTACAAAG
>NZ_JBIAZE010000008.1:157999-422694 GCF_042898825.1 Streptomyces sp. NPDC000345 | reverse complement strand
CGCCCCCCCCCGCGCCGGCGCCACCCCCCCCGTCTGGCGCCTCGCCGCCTGCCGCCGCCCCCCCCCCCCGCGCGGCCCGCCCCCCCCCGCGCGCGCCCCCCCCCCCCGGCTCCTCCGGTCGCGCTCAGCCGCTCTGCTGGCCGGACGGGCGGCGTAGCAGGGCTGCCAGGTGGGCCGCCCGGGATGTCCAGGACGCCTTGACGGCCGCCCAGCGGTCCGCGAGGTCCCAGAGCGCGCGGACGGCCGACCGAGGCGCGAGGACCGCCCGCACCCGTGTGGACCAGCTGACCCTCGCCCGCAGTGCCGCCCGTACCTGGCGGACGTCGTCCGACAGCCCGGCCTCGGCCCGCGGGCGCGGTGCGAACAGGACCTGCTCCACGGCACCCGCAACCCGGTGCACCGACCGGCCCACCGTCTCGTCCAGCTCCCCGATCCGGACGATCCGCGCCGCCGCCCGCCGGGGGGTCAGCGCCTCGTCCGGTTCGACGCCGTAGTCCCAGGCGGTGTCGATCAGCTCGCGCCAGACCGCCAGGACATGCGCCACGGCAGCCTCGGCCGCCTCCTGGGACGGCGGGTCCAGCCGGATCGCCGAACCGGTGCCCTGCGCCCCCGGCCCGTCCGGGTCACCGCTCCCGCGCCGGCCGGAGGCGTCCCCGGCCCCGGTGCCGGCCCCCGAGTGCTGGGCCGACGCCAGCCGCACCGACCGCCGTCTCAGCCGCCACAGCATCGGCAGCAGCGGCAGGGCCAGTGCCGCGGCCCCCAGCAGGATCCAGCCGGCGATCTCGTACCACGGGGTGCCCTGTTCGCTCTGCTCCGCCCGGTCCAGCGGCAGCGCGGCCCCGCAGCCCTCCAGCTTCTTGTCCTGCGCCGAGCAGCTCGTGCTCGCCGACGGCGCGGCCGACGGCGCCGCGTCCGCCGACTGGGAGGACTGCGGCAGGTCGGGAGTGGTCTCGCCCGGCGTGTCCTGCACCGTGTACGTGGGCGTCGTACCGCGTGTCGGCGTCGGCTCGAAGCGGGTCCAGCCCACGCCCTCGAAGTACAGCTCGGGCCAGGCGTGCGCGTCCTTCAGGCCCACCGCCACCGAGCCGTCCGCCTGCGGGGAACCGGGCGCGAAGCCCACCGCGACCCGCGCCGGTATGCCCAGCGTGCGGGCCATCGCCGCCATCGCGAAGGAGAAATGGACACAGAAGCCCTGCTTGTCCCGCAGGAAGCGGGCGATCGCGTCGCGGCCGGTGCCGACCTCCACGTCGGTGTCGTACTCGAAGCCGCCGGTCACCGCGAAGTAGTCCTGGAGCGCGACCGCCTTGTCGTAGGCGCTCGTCGCGCCGGCCGTGATCTCGCGGGCCTGCCGCGCCACCACCTTCGGCAGCGAGTCCGGCACCTTGGTGTAGTCGTTCCTGATCGAGCCGGGCGCCCGGGGCGCCGCGGCCAGCTGCGCGGCCGTCGGCTGCAGGTCGAGGCTCTTCACCTGGTACGTTTTGCCGCTGGTGTTCTGCCCGTGGTCGCCGACGAGGGTCATCCCGACCGGTTCGTACCGCCAGTTGCCCTTGATCTCCACGCTGCTCGGCGGGTACGGCATCGGCAGCCAGTCCTGGGCGTAGCCGTCGGCGGCCGAGATCCGGGTGGTGATCTCCGCGCGCTTGATGTCCGGGCCCAGCCCCGTGGGCGTGGGGAACCGGTCCGGCACGGTCACGATGTGGCGCTTGGACGGCTTCCACGTGGTGCCGTCGAAGTCGTCCAGGGACACGATCCGCAGGTACATGTCCGAGAGGTCGGTGGCGTTGGTGCTCAACGTCAGGACCTTGCGGTCCTCGTCCACGTTCAGACTGTCCCGCAGCGACACCAGCGGGTTGACCGCGGAGATGGTGCCCCCGCCGCCGGTGCCCGCCCCCACGCCCGCCCCGGCGCCGGCCAGCAGGCCGCCCTGGATCGCCGGCAGAGGCAGCAGCGGCACCACGAGGGCCACGCCCAGGGCGGCCACGCCGATGCGCCGGCCGGTGCGCACCGGGGCCACCGGCCCCGGCTGTCCGCCCGGGGTGCGCGGGGCGCCCGCGAAGACCCGGCCCCACTGGGAGAGCCGCTCCCGGCCCTCGGCCAGCAGCAGCATCAGATAGCCCGCGGCGGCCACCAGGAACCACACCCAGTCGCTCGCCCCGTCGGACAGTCCCGCGGCCACCGAGTACAGCGCGAGCAGCGGCAGACCGGCCGGGGCGGCGTTGCGGAAGGTCACCGCGAGGGTGTCGACCGCCAGCCCGATCACCAGCACACCGCCGACCATCATCAGCCGGATGCCGTCGGACAGCGGGGCCGGGATCGCGTACCGCCCGACGTCGTCGGCGCCCGCCTGGAACAGGTCCCCGAAGTGCCGGAAGGCCTCCGGGCCGGGGATCAGCCCCAGCAGGGCGTGCTCCCGGGCGAAGAGCAGGGTCAGCAGCACCAGCGTGACCAGCGCCTGGGCGGTCACCGTCAGCGGCCGGGCCAGCGGCACCCGGCGCGCGGCCGCGCCCACCCCGGACTGGATCGCCAGCAGGAACGCCGCCTGGAGGATCCAGGTCGCCGGGTCGACCAGGGGCAGCAGGGCGCACGACGCCGTCAGCGTGGCCGCCGCCGAGCACAGCGTCAGCCGAGCCCGTCCGCTCATGATCCCGCCTCCCCCGCACTCGTCCCGCCCGCGATCACGACACCCGCCCGCTCCCGGTCGGCCTGGCGCCACAGCTCGTTCAGCGCGGCGCCCCGCGGCACGCTCACGGCGGTCCAGCCCGCCTCTCGCAGCATCCGCAGCCGCTCCTCCTGCCTGTTCATCGGACGGGCCGTGCCGTTCGGTTCACGCCCCCACGTGTCGCTGTCCAGCAGGAAGGCCACCGCGCCCCCGCTGCGCTGGCGCATCTTCGCCGCGATCGCCGCCTGCTCCTCGTCGATGTCGCCGAAGAAGGCCACCAGCAGCCCCTCGTTGCCGCCGCGCAGCACGTCGTACGCCCGCGACAGGCCCGCGCCGTCGGAGTGGTCGACCACGGCGAGGGTGTCCATCATCAGCCCGGCGGCGTCCGCCGACTCCTGGCTGGCCCCGGCGAACCCGTCGGCGCCCTCGCCGGGCACCGAGGTGCCGGTGTCCGTCAGCAGCCGTACCGAGAAGCCCCGCTCCAGCATGTGCACCAGCACGGACGCCGCGCCGGAGACCGCCCACTCGAAGGCCGAGTCAGGGCCGGCCCCCGCGTAGGCCACGCCCCGGGTGTCCAGGAGCACCGTGCAGCGCGCCCGCTGGGGCTGCTCCTCGCGGCGCACCATCAGCTCGCCGTAGCGCGCGGTCGAACGCCAGTGCACCCGGCGCAGATCGTCGCCGTAGCGGTAGCCGCGCGGGATCACGTCGTCCTCGCCCGCCAGCGCCAGCGAGCGCTGCCGTCCGTCGCCGTACCCCTTGGCCTCGCCGCTCAGCCGCACCGGCGGCAGCGCCTCCACACGCGGGATCACCGTCAGCGTGTCGTACGTCGAGAAGGCCCGGGTCAGTTCGCACATGCCGAACGGGTCGCTCAGCCGCAGCTGCAGCGGGCCCAGCGGGTAGCGGCCCCGCAGGTCGGAGCGGACCCGGTAGGACACCTCGCGCCGGCCGCCCGCCTCCACCCGGTCCAGGACGAAGCGGGGACGCGGGCCGAGGACGTAGGGCACCTTGTCCTGGAGCATCAGCAGGCCGGTCGGCAGCCGGGAGACGTTGTCCATCCGCAGATGGACGCGGGCCTCGCTGCCGGCCGGCACGCGCGCGGGGGCCAGCCGGCGGCTGCCGGCGACCCGGTAACGGGTGCGGTAGACGACGGCCGCGCAGATCAGCGGCAGCGCGGCCAGCAACAGGCCGACCCGCAGCAGATCCGGCTGCCCGAGCACGTACGCGCAGACGGCGGCGGCTATGCCGGCGGCCAGGAAGGAGCGCCCCCGGGTGGTCAGCCCCGCCAGGGCGGTCCGGGCGCCGCCCTTCTCGGCGCGGCCGCCCCCCGGCTGCGCGGTCTGCCCGGTCCCCCCGGTGGCCATCAGAGCCTCCGCGGCGGCTGCTGGGGGTACGCGGGCGTGCTCTGGCCGAGCCCGCCGTAGGCGTGGTGCTGGGGGCCCGTGGGCACCGGGGTGCGCTGCAGGATCTCCTCGACGACCTGCTCCGCCGTGCGGCGGTTGAGCTGCGCCTGCGCGGTGGGCAGCAGCCGGTGGGCCAGGACGGCCACGGCGAGGTTCTGCACGTCGTCCGGCAGCGCGTAGTCCCGGCCGCCGAGGGCTGCGGACGCCTTCGCCGCGCGCAGCAGATGCAGCGTCGCGCGCGGCGAGGCGCCGAGTCTGAGGTCGGGGTGGGTGCGCGTGGCGGCCACCAGGTCGACCGCGTACCGGCGAACCGATTCGGCGACGTGGACCCCGCGGACGGCGTCGATCAGCTTCACGATCTCGTGCGCGTGGGCCACCGGCTGGAGGTCGTCCAGCGGGCTGACCCCGCCGTGCACGTCCAGCATCTGCAGCTCGGCCTCGGGGCTCGGGTATCCGATGGAGACCCGGGCCATGAAGCGGTCGCGCTGGGCCTCCGGCAGCGGATAGGTGCCCTCCATCTCGACCGGGTTCTGCGTGGCCACCACCATGAAGGGACTGGGCAGTTCGTACGTCTGCCCGTCAATGGTGACCTGGCGCTCCTCCAGGGACTCCAGCAGCGCCGACTGGGTCTTGGGCGAGGCGCGGTTGATCTCGTCGCCGATCACGATCTGCGAGAAGATCGCGCCCGGCTTGAACTCGAAGTCACGCCGCTGCTGGTCCCAGATGGACACGCCGGTGATGTCCGAGGGCAGCAGGTCCGGCGTGAACTGGATACGGCGCACCGAACAGTCGATGGACTTCGCCAGTGCCTTGGCCAGCATCGTCTTGCCGACGCCGGGAACATCCTCGATCAGAAGATGCCCCTCGGCGAGCAGCACGGTCAGCGAAAGCCGTACGACCTCGGGCTTGCCCTCGATCACTCCCTCCACCGAACTGCGGACACGCTCCGCAGTGGCGGTCAGATCCGTGAGGCTCGCTCGCTCGTCATAGGTCGTCACCCGGCCCTCCTCGGCCCGTACATGTTCGGGCCGACGCTCCGTACCGCGGACCGGCCCACCCCGAATCACGTGCGCCACCCGCGAAATGTTCGGCGTGGCGTCACCACCGCATTCTTGCTGCCGTTACCGATTCGTGTCACTCGCCTGTGGACAACTGCCCGCGTTATGTCGGTTCTATGGCCTTTGGGGTGGCCGAGAGTGAGAAATCAACAGCGAAACGACAGCGAACTGCGGCGGACGACGACGGTGCGTCGCCGCCCGGCGGCAGGCCGCGTGCGCCGGTCAGGCGGGGTCGATCTCGCGCAGCAGGCCCGTCTTCACGTCGAACACGAAGCCGCGCACGTCGTCGGTGTGCAGCAGGAAGGGCGAGGTGCGCACCCGCTGCATGGACTGCCGGACGTCCTGGTCGACGTCCCGGAAGGCCTCCACCGCCCAGGCCGGACGCTGGCCGACCTCCATCTCCAGTTCGTTGCGGAAGTCCTCGGTGATCGCCTCCAGGCCGCAGCCCGTGTGGTGGATCAGCACGATGCTGCGCGTGCCCAGCTTGCGCTGGCTGATGGTGAGCGAACGGATCACGTCGTCGGTGACCACACCGCCCGCGTTGCGGACGGTGTGACAGTCGCCGAGCTCCAGACCCAGCG
Organism: Streptomyces sp. NPDC000345; assembly: GCF_042898825.1. Classification (NCBI taxonomy): domain Bacteria; kingdom Bacillati; phylum Actinomycetota; class Actinomycetes; order Kitasatosporales; family Streptomycetaceae; genus Streptomyces; species Streptomyces sp. NPDC000345. Next base: position 416,996 of record NZ_JBIAZE010000008.1, on the reverse strand, counting down.
CCGCGTGCAGGTCGAGACGGGCGTCCATGCAGGCCACGACCGCCACGTGCAGGACGGGGCGCGCGTCCATGCCCGGATCGGTGAACGCGGCGGCGTACCGCTCGTTGGCGTCGACGAGGCGGTCGGTCACCGTGCCGCGTATGGCGCCTTCGGACTCTGTGGTTACGGATGCGGAAGTCGTCATAACCATGACGGTACTGGTCACGCGGCCCGCGGTCCCGTTGTGAGAACGGAAAAAGAGCGTCATCACGCCGCGTTTGTGAGGTAAGCCACAGGGGTGAGGCACAGCCACCCGGCCGGGTGATTTCCGCGGGTACCCCGCTTCGTGGCGGCGGCCGCCCGCGACGCGCAGGCCGGTTGATTGACCGCGAGACACCGTGGACTAAAGTGACGCGAAGCGGGAGGCGGTGATCTCCCTGCTGGACTGAATTCCCCGCGTGCCGCGGCAGGCCTTCCCCATACGAGAGGGCGGGGACCCGGCGGTGCGTCTTCCCGCCGGATCTGAGAGGGCCCCTTGAGCCAGAGTCGACACGTCCCGGTGATGCTCCAGCGGTGCCTGGACCTGTTGGCCCCTGCCCTGCAGCGCCCCGGAGCGGTCGTCGTGGACTGCACGCTCGGCCTCGGCGGCCACAGCGAGGCCCTGCTGACGCGGTTCCCCGAGGCGCGGCTCGTCGCCCTCGACCGCGACAAGGAGGCGCTCAGACTCTCCGGCGAGCGGCTCGCCCCCTTCGGTGACCGCGCCACCCTCGTGCACGCCGTCTACGACGAGCTCCCGGACGTGCTCGACCGGCTCGGCATCGCGCGCGTGCAGGGCGTCCTGTTCGACCTCGGCGTGTCCTCCATGCAGCTCGACGAGGCCGACCGGGGCTTCGCCTACGCCCAGGACGCGCCGCTCGACATGCGCATGGACCAGACGACCGGCATCAGCGCGGCCGAGGTCCTCAACACCTACCCGCCCGGCGAACTGGTGCGGATCCTGCGCGCGTACGGCGAGGAGAAGCAGGCCAAGCGGATCGTCTCCGCGATCGTGCGCGAACGCGACAAGGAACCGTTCACCAACAGCGCACGGCTCGTCGAGCTGATCCGGGCCGCCCTGCCGCAGGCCGCCAAGCGCACCGGCGGCAACCCGGCCAAGCGCACCTTCCAGGCGCTGCGCATCGAGGTCAACGGGGAGCTGTCCGTCCTGGAGCGGGCGATCCCGGCCGCCGTCGAGGCGATCGACGTGGGCGGCCGCATCGCCGTCCTGTCGTACCACTCACTGGAGGACCGGCTGGTCAAGCAGGTGTTCGCGGCCGGGGCCGCCACCACCGCGCCGCCCGGGCTGCCCGTCGTCCCCGAGCGCTACCAGCCCCGGCTCAAGCTGCTGACCCGCGGTGCCGAACTTCCCACCGAGGAAGAGGTCGCCGAGAACCGGCGCGCCGCCCCGGCGCGGCTGCGCGGGGCCGAGCGCATCAGGGAGTCCATCGAATGAGGGGCGCGCGGCGGGCGCAGGTCGCAAAACCGGACGCGGGGGAGGGCGAGTGAACAAGAAACCCGAACTCAGGGGGAGGGCCGCCCGGCTCGCCCGTCTGTTCCCCGAGAGGCCGCGCCAGGCGGCCCGCACCCCCTTCGTCCTGCTCGTCGTCCTCCTGCTCGGCGGCGGCCTCATCGGGCTGCTCGTACTGAACTCCGCGCTCAGCGAGGGCGCGTTCCACAAGGACGACCTCCAGAAGGACACCAAGAACCTCACCGACGAGGAACAGGCGCTCCAGCGGGACATCGACTCCTACTCCGCCCCGGACGCCCTGCAGCGCCGCGCCCGTGAGCTGGGCATGGTCCCCGGCGGCGACCCCGCCTTCCTGGACCCCGACGGCACCGTGAAGGGCGTGCCCTCGGCCGCGGCCCGCCGGTCCTCCCAGAGCGCCGCCGAGATCGTGCGGCCGCCCGAGGCGATCACCCTCTCCCAGACGACCGCGTCACCGTCGTCCTCGCGGTCGCCCGGCCTCCCGAGCGGGGCTCCCGCGGGGAGCGCGGCCCCCGCTCCGACCGCAGCCCTTCCCACGACCCCCGGCAGGTGACGGAAGTGTCCGACAGGGAACCGCCCCGCCGGCGCGTGCCCGGCCCCGCCCGGCCCTCCCGCCCGGCCTCGGCCCAGCGGCGGCCGGGCCCCGGCGCCCGCCCGGCCCGCCGTCCGGCCGCGCCGCGCCCCCCGGCCCCGCGGGTCATCCGGCTCGGCAGCCCCCGCCCCCGGCTGCGCATGGTCGGGCTGGCCCTGACCCTGGTGATGGCCGCCTTCGTCGTCCGCCTCCTCCAGGTGCAGGCGGTCGACGCCGGCACGTACGCCGCCAAGGCGGACAGGAACCGCTACGTCGGCCAGGTGCTGGCCGCCGAGCGCGGCGAGATCACCGACCGCAGCGGGATCGCCCTCGCGAGCAGCGAGGACGCGTACGACATCACCGCCGACCCCACGATGTTCAACCGCGAGAACCTGAAGATCGACGACGGTCCCGAGCAGGCCGCCGCGCTGCTCGCGCCGATCCTCGGCCAGGAGCAGTCCACGCTCGTGGAGAAGCTGCGGCCCAAGGACAGGAAGGCGCGCTACGCCAAGCTCGCCGGCCGGCAGACCCCGCAGGTCTGGAAGCAGATCAAGGACCTGAAGTCCGCGCTCACCACGAAGGCGGAGTCGGACGGCACCACGGTCAACGTCCTCGCGGGTGTCTTCTCCGTGCCCAGCAGCAAGCGCGTGTACCCCAACGGCGACCTCGCCGCCTCCGTACTGGGCTGGGTCAACGCCGAGGGCAAGGGCGGCGGCGGCGTCGAGCAGGCGCTGAACAAGACCCTGACCGGCAAGGACGGCAAGATCCGCTACGCCCAGTCCGGGGGCCGTCAGGTGCCCACCGCCGGTTCCACCGAGACCCCCGCCGTACCCGGCTCCGACGTGGAGCTGACGATCGACCGGGACATCCAGTGGGCCGCCCAGAACGCCATCACCGAGCAGGTCAAGGCGTCCAAGGCGGACCGCGGCTACGTGATCGTCCAGGACACCCGCACCGGCGAGATCCTCGCCATGGCCAACTCGCCGGGTTTCGACCCCAACGACCTCACGACCGCGAACCCGGACGCCCTGGGCAACGCGGCTCTCCAGGACGCGTACGAGCCCGGCTCCACCGCCAAGATCATGTCGATGGCCGCCGTCCTCGAGGAGAACGCCGCCACCCCGCTCACGCACGTGGTCGTGCCCAACCGGCTGCACCGCGGCGACCGGCTCTTCAAGGACGACATCGACCACCCGACCTGGAACCTGACGCTCAACGGCGTGCTCGCCAAGTCCAGCAACATCGGCACGATCCTGGCCACCGGCCAGCTCGGCAAGACCCAGGCCGAGGCCAACCGGGTCCTCTACTCGTACCTGCGCAAGTTCGGCATCGGCAGCTACACCGGGATCGACTTCCCCGGCGAGACGAAGGGCATCCTCGCCCCGCCGGACAAGTGGTCGACCTCGCAGCAGTACACGATTCCTTTCGGCCAGGGCGTGTCCCTCAACGCCCTCCAGGCGGCGTCCGTCTACTCGACGATCGCCAACGGCGGCGTCCGCGTCGAGCCGACCCTCGTACGCGGCACCCAGGGCCCGGACGGCCGCTTCACCCCGGCCCCCGCACCCGAGAAGAGCAGGGCCGTCAGCGAGAAGACGGCGAAGACCCTCGCCCGGATGCTGGAGTCGGTCGTGGACGACCAGGAGGGCACGGGCACCAAGGCGCGCATTCCCGGCTACCGCGTCGCGGGTAAGACGGGTACCGCCAACCGAGTGGATCCGGCCACCGGCAAGTACAAGGGCTACACCTCGTCGTTCGCCGGGTTCGCCCCCGCGGACCAACCGCGCGTCACCGTCTACTGCGCCATCCAGAACGCCACCCAGGGCAGCTACTTCGGCGGCCAGATCTGCGGACCCATTTTCAAGCAGGTCATGGAGTTCGCCCTGAAGACCCTGCAGGTCCCGCCGACCGGTGCCAAGCCCGCCAGCCTTCCGGTGACCTTCACCCCCTGAGCCCCGACCGACCGCCAGCCCCGTCCGTACCGTTCGTCCGCCCCGTCCACCCCGTCCACCCGTCCCGTCCAGTGCCGCCCGCCCGTGTTCAGCGCCGAACCAGCCAGGAACCAGCCCGTGACCATGATCACTCCCGACCCCGGGAACCAGGCCTCGCCCGCCTCCTCGCTTCGCCCGCAGGCGGGTGAGCCCGGTACGCTCACCGCCGTGCCACACGCTGATCAGTCCCAAACCACCCAGAAGGGCGCTTCCGTGACATATCCGGGACCGCCCAGGCCGGCCCAGGTCTCCGCCACACCCCTCGCGGAGCTTGCAGGCCAGCTGGGTGCCGCCGCCGTGGAGAGCGCCGCTGCCGTCACGGGCATCACCCACGACTCGCGCGCCGTCCGGCCCGGCGACCTGTACGCCGCCCTGCCCGGCGCCCGGCTGCACGGCGCCGACTTCGTCACCCAGGCCGCCGGCCTCGGCGCCGTCGCCGTGCTGACCGACCCGGCCGGCGCCGAGCGCGCCGCCGCGACCGGCCTGCCGGTCCTGGTCGTCGACGACCCGCGCGGACGGATGGGCGAGCTGGCGGCCACGATCTACGGCCGTCCGGGCCGGGACCTGCTCCAGATCGGCATCACCGGCACCTCCGGCAAGACCACCACCGCCTACCTGGTCGAGGGCGGTCTGAAGACCACCCGCGCCACCGGCCTCATCGGAACCGTCGAGATGCGCATCGGCGAGGAGCGCATCAAGTCCGAGCGCACCACGCCCGAGGCCACCGATCTGCAGGCGCTGTTCGCCGTGATGCGCGAGCGCGGCGTCGAGGCGGTCGCCATGGAGGTCTCCAGCCACGCGCTGGTCCTCGGCCGGGTCGACGGCTGCGTCTTCGACATCGCCGTCTTCAACAACCTCAGCCCGGAGCACATGGAGTTCCACTCCGGCATGGAGGACTACTTCCAGGCCAAGGCGCGGCTGTTCACCCGGAAACGCAGCAAACTCGGGGTGGTCAACCTCGACGACGAGTACGGCCGCCGGCTGGTCCGGGAGGCCGAGGTCCCGGTCGTCACCTTCTCCGCCGAGGGCCACCCCGACGCCGACTGGCGCGCGGCCGACGTCCACATCGGCCCGCTGGACTCGACGTTCACCGTCCTCGGCCCCGACGGCGTGCGGATCGCCGCCAAGTCGCCGCTGCCCGGCCCGTTCAACGTGGCCAACACCCTCGCCGCGATCGTCGCCCTCGCCGTCGCGGGACTCGACCCGCAGACCGCCGCCGACGGCGTGGCCGCCGTGCCCGGCGTGCCGGGCCGCCTTGAGCGCGTGGACGCCGGCCAGCCCTACCTCGCGGTCGTCGACTACGCCCACAAGACGGACGCCGTCGAGTCGGTCCTCAGGGCGCTGCGCAAGGTCACCAAGGGCCGGCTGCACGTGGTCCTCGGCTGCGGCGGCGACCGGGACCGCACCAAGCGCGCGCCGATGGGCGCCGCCGTCGCCCGGCTCGCCGACACCGCCGTACTGACCTCCGACAACCCCCGCTCCGAGGACCCCCTCGCGATCCTCGCGACGATGCTCGAAGGCGCCGCGTCCGTGCCCTCGCACGAGCGCGGCGAGGTGGTCCTGTTCGAGGACCGGGCCGCCGCCATCGCCGCGGCCGTCGCCCGCGCGCACGCCGGTGACACCGTGCTGGTCGCGGGCAAGGGCCATGAGCAGGGCCAGGACATCGCCGGAGTGGTCCGTCCGTTCGACGACCGCCAGGTGCTTCGCGAAGCTATCCAGCAGACCCAGGGATGAACTTGTGATCGCCCTCTCCCTCGCCGAGATCGCAGCAGTCGTCGGCGGGCAGACGTACGACATACCGGATCCGTCCGCGCAGGTGACCGGACCGGTCGTCCGGGACTCCCGCGAGGCGGTGCCCGGCAGCCTCTTCGTCGCCTTCGCCGGCGAACGCGTGGACGGCCACGACTTCGCGGCCGCGGTCGTCGAGGCGGGCGCGGTGGCCGTACTGGCCTCGCGCCCCGTCGGCGTGCCCGCGATCGTCGTGGACGACGTCCAGGCCGCCCTCGGCGCCCTCGCCCGGCACGTCGTGCGCAAGCTCGGCACGACGCTCGTCGCGCTCACCGGCTCGGCGGGCAAGACCAGCACCAAGGACCTCATCGCCCAGGTGCTCCGGCGCAAGGCGCCGACCGTCTTCACGCCCGGCTCCCTCAACAACGAGATCGGGCTGCCGCTGACCGCCCTGTCCGCCACCGAGGAAACCCGCTTCCTGGTACTGGAGATGGGCGCCCGCGGCATCGGACACATCCGCTACCTCGCCGGTCTGACGCCCCCGAGGATCGGCCTCGTGCTGAACGTCGGCTCCGCCCACATCGGCGAGTTCGGCGGCCGTGAACAGATCGCACAGGCAAAGGGCGAGTTGGTGGAGGCCCTCCCCGCGGCGAGCGAGGGCGGCATCGCGATCCTCAACGCCGACGACCCGTTGGTCCGGGCCATGGCCTCCCGTACGAAGGCGAAGGTGGTCCTTTTCGGAGAGTCCGGCGAAGCGGACGTACGGGCCGAGAACGTACGACTCACGGACAGCGGACAGCCCTCCTTCAGTCTTCACACACCCTCCGGGTGCAGTGATGTGACCATGCGCCTGTACGGTGAGCACCACGTGTCGAACGCGCTCGCCGCGGCCGCCGTCGCCCATGAGCTGGGCATGTCCGTCACTGAGATCGCCACCGCGCTCTCCGAGGCGGGCTCCCTCTCCCGCTGGCGGATGGAGGTCACCGAGCGCCCGGACGGCGTGACGATCGTCAACGACGCCTACAACGCGAACCCCGAGTCCATGCGGGCGGCGCTGCGCGCGCTGGCCGCCATGGGTGGAGCCCCACGGGCGAAGGGGGGCCGGACCTGGGCGGTGCTCGGCAAGATGGCCGAGCTCGGGGACGAGGCGCTCGCCGAGCACGACGCGGTCGGGCGGCTCGCCGTCCGGCTCAACGTCAGCAAGCTCGTCGCGGTCGGGGGCAGGGAAGCCGCCTGGCTGCAACTGGGCGCATATAACGAGGGTTCGTGGGGTGAGGAGTCGGTGCACGTGTCCGACGCACAGGCGGCGGTCGACCTGTTGCGCAGCGAGCTGCGCCCGGGGGACGTCGTACTCGTGAAGGCGTCCCGTTCGGTCGGCCTCGAGAGCGTCGCCCAGGCGCTGCTCGCGACCGGTGCCGAGGGTGAGGTTTCCGCCCGATGATGAAGCAGATCCTGTTCGCGGGTGTCATTGGCCTCTTTCTGACGCTGATCGGCACTCCGTTGCTGATCAAGCTGCTGGCGCGCAAGGGCTACGGCCAGTACATCCGCGACGACGGCCCGCGCGAGCACGCCAGCAAGCGCGGTACGCCGACCATGGGCGGTATCGCGTTCATCCTGGCGACGATCGCGGCGTACTTCCTGTCGAAGGTCATCACGGGCAAGCCGCCGACCTACTCGGGCCTGCTGGTGCTCGGCCTGATGTTCGGCATGGGCCTGGTCGGCTTCCTGGACGACTACATCAAGATCGTCAAGCGGCGGTCGCTGGGTCTGCGGGCCAAGGCGAAGATGGCCGGCCAGCTGCTCGGCGGTATCGCCTTCGCGGTGCTCTCGCTGCAGTTCGCGGACGCCCGCGGCAACACGCCGGCCTCCACGAAGCTGTCGTTCATCACGGACTTCGGCTGGACGATCGGCCCCGTGCTGTTCGTCGTCTGGGCGCTGTTCATGATCCTCGCGATGTCGAACGGCGTGAACCTGACCGACGGTCTGGACGGCCTCGCCACCGGTGCCTCGGTTCTCGTCTTCGGCGCCTACACGTTCATCGGCGTCTGGCAGTACCAGGAGTCCTGCGCCAACGGCGAGACCCTGACCAACCCCGGCGCCTGTTACGAGGTGCGCGACCCGCTGGACCTCGCGGTCGTCTCCGCCGCGCTGATGGGTTCCTGCCTCGGCTTCCTGTGGTGGAACACCTCGCCGGCCAAGATCTTCATGGGCGACACCGGTTCGCTGGCGCTCGGCGGTGTGCTCGCGGGTCTCGCGATCTGCTCCCGCACCGAGCTGCTGCTCGCCATCCTGGGCGGTCTGTTCGTCCTCATCACCATGTCGGTGGTCATCCAGGTCGGCTCGTTCCGGCTGACCGGGAAGCGCGTCTTCCGTATGGCGCCACTCCAGCACCACTTCGAACTCAAGGGCTGGTCGGAAGTCCTTGTCGTGGTCCGATTCTGGATCATTCAGGGCATCTGTGTGATCGTCGGACTGGGTCTCTTCTACGCGGGATGGGCAGCAGACAAGTGACCGATGGGCAGGGGCTCTCCTGGGAGGGCAAGCACGTCACCGTCGCCGGGCTCGGCGTCTCCGGCATCCCGGCGGCCAAGGTGCTGCACGGGCTCGGCGCGCGGGTCACCGTCGTCAACGACGGCGACGACGCACGCGCGCGTGAGCAGGCCGCCGAGCTGGAGGCACTGGGCGTCACCGTGCGCCTCGGTGACGGGGCCACCCTGCCCGAAGGCACCGAACTCGTCGTCACCGCACCGGGCTGGAAGCCGGACAAGCCGCTCTTCGCGGCGGCCGCCGAAGCCGGCGTGCCGGTCTGGGGCGACGTCGAACTCGCCTGGCGGCTGCGCGGCCCCGACGCGGCCCCCTGGCTGTGTGTCACCGGCACCAACGGCAAGACGACCACCACACAGATGCTGGCGTCCATCCTGAAGGCGGCCGGCCTGCGCACGGCGGCCGTCGGCAACATCGGCGTCTCGCTGCTGGACGCCGTCCTCGGGGACGAGGAGTACGACGTCCTGGCCGTGGAGCTGTCGAGCTACCAGCTGCACTGGGCGCCCTCGCTGCGCGCCCACTCGGCCGTCGTCCTCAACCTCGCCCCCGACCACCTCGACTGGCACGGCTCCATGGAGGCGTACGCCAAGGACAAGGGCCGTGTCTACGAGGGCAACCGGGTCGCGTGCGTCTACAACGTCGCCGACAAGGCCACCGAGGACCTGGTGCGCGAGGCGGACGTCGAGGAGGGCTGCCGGGCCGTCGGCTTCACCCTCGGCACCCCGGGGCCGTCCCAACTGGGCGTCGTGGACGGCATCCTGGTCGACCGCGCCTTCGTCGAGAACCGGCAGAAGAACGCCCAGGAGCTCGCCGAGGTCTCCGACGTCGACCCGCCCGCCCCGCACAACGTCGCCAACGCCCTTGCCGCGGCGGGCCTCGCCCGCGCCTTCGGCGTGCCTGCCCAGGCCGTACGGGACGGCCTGCGGGCCTTCACCCCGGACGCCCACCGCATCGCCCACGTGGCCGACGTGGACGGCGTCACGTACATCGACGACTCCAAGGCCACCAACACCCACGCGGCGGAAGCCTCGTTGGCGGCGTACGAGTCGATCGTGTGGATCGCGGGCGGGCTCGCCAAGGGCGCGACCTTCGACGAACTGGTCGCCAAGTCGGCAAAGCGACTGCGCGGAGTGGTCCTCATCGGCGCCGACCGCGCCCTGATCCGGGAAGCCCTCGCGCGACACGCCCCCGAGGTACCCGTCGTCGACCTCGACCGGACCGACACTGGGGCGATGCTCGCGGCTGTCCAGGAGGCCCGGCGCCTCGCGCGCGCGGGAGACACGGTGCTGCTCGCCCCGGCCTGCGCCTCCATGGACATGTTCGTCAACTACAACCAGCGCGGGGACGCGTTCGCTCAGGCGGTGCGCGACCTCGCCTGACGGCGGGCCTTGGCCGTGACGGTTGCTCCAGGACCATGGGAGGACGCGTGACTGTGTCGTTCGGCTGCGGGTCGTGGGGGGCTGGTCGCGCCCACGCGGCACAGCCGCGTATGTCATCGCCCCGCGCCCCGGGGGAGTCGCGGTCGCGCCGGTCGCACGGGAGCCGTCGTGCCCACTAGCCGTACCGGCCGTCCGCCGGTTCAGCGTGCCGTCCGCAGACCCCCCGCCGCCCGCCCCCCGCGCGACAACCCCGTCCTGCGGCTCTACACGCGCGCGCGCAAGGCCTGGGACCGGCCGCTGACCGCGTACTACGTGATCCTCGGCGGCAGCCTGCTGATCACCGTGCTCGGTCTGGTGATGGTGTACTCCGCCTCGCAGATCACCGCGCTGCAGATGTCGCTGCCGGGCTCGTTCTTCTTCCGCAAGCAGTTCCTGGCCGCCTCCATCGGCGCCGTGCTGCTGCTCGTCGCCTCCCGGATGCCGGTCAAGCTGCACCGGGCGCTGGCCTATCCGATCCTCGCCGGAGCCGTCTTCATGATGGCCCTGGTGCAGGTGCCCGGGATAGGGATGGCGGTCAACGGCAACCAGAACTGGATCTCGCTCGGCGGCTCCTTCCAGATCCAGCCCAGCGAGTTCGGCAAGCTCGCCCTGGTGCTGTGGGGCGCCGACCTGCTGGCCCGCAAGCAGGACAAGAAGCTGCTCACGCAGTGGAAGCACATGCTGGTGCCCCTCGTGCCGGTGGCCTTCATGCTGCTCGGGCTGATCATGCTCGGCGGCGACATGGGCACCGCGATCATCCTCACGGCGATCCTGTTCGGACTGCTGTGGCTCGCGGGGGCGCCCACCCGGCTGTTCGTCGGGGTGCTCTCGGTCGCCGCCGCGATCGGCATCGTCCTGATCAGAACGAGCCCGAACCGGATGGCCCGGCTGGCCTGCATCGGCGCCACCGAACCCAAGTCGGGGGCCGCGGACTGCTGGCAGGCCGTGCACGGGATCTACGCCCTCGCGTCCGGCGGGATCTTCGGCTCAGGACTGGGGGCGAGTGTGGAGAAATGGGGACAACTCCCTGAAGCCCACACCGACTTCATCTTCGCCGTCACCGGTGAGGAACTGGGCCTCGCGGGGACGCTGTCGGTGCTCGCCCTGTTCGCGGCTCTAGGCTATGCGGGTATCCGCGTGGCCGGACGCACGGAGGACCCCTTCGTCAGGTATGCCGCGGGAGGTGTGACCACCTGGATCACCGCTCAGGCGGTGATCAACATCGGTGCGGTGCTCGGCCTGCTGCCGATCGCCGGCGTCCCCCTCCCGCTGTTCTCCTACGGGGGATCCGCCCTGCTGCCGACCATGTTCGCGATCGGGCTGCTGATCGCCTTCGCACGCGACGACCCCGCTGCGCGGACGGCGCTTGCGATGCGGCACCCCCGCTTTGGTAGAAAGCGGGGGGCTGGGGGTCCCCAGCCCGACCGGGGACCTCGGAGATGGAACACGATGCGACGGCGTGCCTCGGCGGCGCGTTCGTCCGGAGAGCGGTGAATTTCGGTGCATGTCGTACTCGCTGGTGGGGGGACCGCCGGCCACATCGAGCCCGCGCTCGCCCTCGCGGACGCCCTGCGCAGGCAGGACCCCACCGTGGGGATCACGGCCCTGGGCACCGAGCGCGGACTGGAGACCACGCTCGTTCCGCAGCGGGGCTACGAGCTCGCGCTGATCCCGGCCGTACCGCTGCCGCGCAAGCCCACCCCCGAGCTGATCACCGTCCCGGGCCGGCTGCGCGGCACGATCAAGGCCGCCGAGCAGATCCTGGAGCGCACCAAGGCCGACGCCGTCGTCGGGTTCGGCGGCTACGTCGCCCTGCCCGGCTACCTCGCCGCCAAGCGCCTGGGCGTGCCGATCGTGGTCCACGAGGCCAACGCCCGCCCGGGCCTGGCCAACAAGATCGGCTCCCGGTACGCCGCCCGGGTCGCCGTCTCCACGCCCGACAGCAAGCTGCGGGACGCCCGCTACATCGGCATCCCGCTGCGCCGCTCCATCGCCACCCTGGACCGCGCCGCGGCCCGCCCCGAGGCCCGGCACATGTTCGGCCTCGACCCCAACCTGCCGACGCTGCTCGTCTCCGGCGGCTCGCAGGGTGCCCGCCGGCTCAACGAGGTGGTCCAGCAGGTCGCGCCCTGGCTGCAGCAGGCCGGCATCCAGATCCTGCACGCGGTCGGCCCGAAGAACGAACTGCCGCACGTCCAGCAGATGCCGGGAATGCCCCCGTACATCCCGGTACCGTATCTGGACCGGATGGACCTCGCGTACGCCGCGGCCGACATGATGCTCTGCCGCGCGGGCGCGATGACCGTCGCCGAACTCTCCGCCGTCGGACTGCCGGCCGCGTATGTGCCGCTGCCCATCGGCAACGGCGAACAGCGGCTGAACGCCCAGCCGGTGGTCAAGGCCGGCGGCGGACTCCTCGTCGACGACGCGGAACTGACCCCCGAGTGGGTGCGGGAGAACGTCCTGCCGGTGCTCGCCGATCCGCACCGGCTGTACGAGATGTCCCGCGCCGCCGGTGAGTTCGGCCGCCGGGACGCCGACGACCTGCTCGTGGGCATGGTGTACGAGGCGATCGCCGCCCATCGTGCCCACCGCTAGGGCCTGTCGTCCGGATCGGGCCGGCGGTGCGGTGCGTGCCAGGCCCCCGCGACGCCGGGACGATCCCGGACGGCGGGGCCTGAGCACGGCAGGCAGAGCTATGTGAGCGAAGGGCAGGGAGCGTGGCCGGATCCGCCACCGCCGAGCGCGGTGCACGCCAGGAGGAGTCGTCCGGCCCGCCCCTCGTCCGCAGGCTGGGCCCCCGTCGGCTTCGTGTGATCATCATCCTCGCGCTCGCCGTGGTCCTCCTCGGCGGGGGCGCGGTGTGGGTGCTGTACGGCTCTCCGTGGACGCGTGTCGAGCGCGTCCCGGTGTCCGGCACGGACGTGCTGACGCCCGCCCAGGTGCGCGAGGCGGCCGCGGTGCCGGTCGGTTCGCCGCTGATCTCCGTCGACACGGGGGCGATCGAGGCCCGTCTGCGGGCGAAGCTGCCCCGCGTCGACGAGGTGGACGTGGTGCGTTCCTGGCCCCATGGAATCGGCCTGAAAGTGACCGAGCGCAAGCCCGTTCTGCTTATCCGAAAAGGGTCGAACTTCGTGGAAGTGGACGATGAAGGCGTCCGTTTCGCCACGATTCCCGAAGCGCTGAAGAACGTACCGCTCCTCGAAATGGCCGTCTCCGCGTCGGGTTCGGGGGGGTCGGGTGCCGCGAGTCTGCGCCGCTTCGGTGAGCACCGGCTGGTGCGCGAGGCGGTGAGGGTCGCCGGGGACATGCCGGACGCCGTCGCCCGGCGGACCCGCGCGCTCAAGGTCCGTTCCTACGACGACATCTCGCTGGAGCTGACCGACGGCCGCACGGTCGCCTGGGGGAGCGCCGAGAAGGGCGCCCTGAAGGCCAGTACCCTCAGTGCTCTCATGAAAGCCTCCCCGGCCGCACGGCACTTCGACGTCAGCGCGCCCACGGCCCCTGCGTCATCGGGCAGTTGACGCACATCCGCGCAGGCCAGCACCCTGGTTGGGCAGCGACACGGCTGATCACATAGGGTGAAAAGAAAAACGGGAGGTTCGGCGTGTTCGTTGAACGGGCGCCACTTGTCGACTTAGTGTCCTGTTCAGAAGACTCCAAGGAACAGACACACTGGTAACCCTAAACTTCAGCGTTAGGGTTCGGGTCGGCGAAACGGACCGTCCCATTCGGCATCAGTCGTCGGATTCGCACCACCTGCGAGGCGGCGACACGTAACTCGAGGCGAGAGGCCTTCGACGTGGCAGCACCGCAGAACTACCTCGCAGTCATCAAAGTCATCGGTGTCGGCGGCGGTGGTGTCAATGCCATCAACCGGATGATCGAGGTCGGTCTCAAGGGCGTCGAGTTCATCGCCATCAACACCGACGCGCAGGCGCTGTTGATGAGCGACGCCGACGTCAAACTCGACGTCGGCCGCGAACTCACCCGCGGACTCGGCGCCGGCGCCAACCCGGCCGTCGGCCGCAAGGCGGCCGAGGACCACCGCGAGGAGATCGAGGAGGTCCTCAAGGGGGCCGACATGGTCTTCGTGACGGCCGGTGAAGGCGGCGGCACCGGCACCGGCGGGGCGCCCGTCGTGGCCAACATCGCCCGGTCCCTGGGCGCCCTCACCATCGGCGTGGTCACCCGCCCGTTCACCTTCGAGGGACGGCGCCGGGCCAACCAGGCCGAGGACGGCATCGCGGAACTCCGCGAAGAGGTCGACACCCTCATCGTCATCCCCAACGACCGCCTGCTGTCCATCTCGGACCGCCAGGTCTCGGTCCTGGACGCCTTCAAGTCGGCCGACCAGGTCCTGCTCTCGGGTGTCCAGGGCATCACCGACCTCATCACCACCCCCGGCCTGATCAACCTCGACTTCGCCGACGTCAAGTCGGTCATGTCCGAGGCCGGCTCGGCCCTCATGGGCATCGGCTCGGCCCGCGGCGACGACCGCGCGGTGGCCGCCGCCGAGATGGCGATCTCCTCGCCGCTCCTGGAGGCCTCCATCGACGGCGCCCGCGGCGTCCTGCTCTCCATCTCCGGCGGCTCCGACCTCGGCCTGTTCGAGATCAACGAGGCCGCCCAGCTGGTCAGCGAGGCGGCCCACCCCGAGGCCAACATCATCTTCGGCGCGGTCATCGACGACGCGCTCGGCGACGAGGTCCGGGTCACGGTCATCGCGGCCGGCTTCGACGGCGGCCAGCCGCCGGCCCGCCGGGACAACGTCCTCGGCTCGTCCACGGCCTCCCCCCGCCGCGAGGAGCCCACTCCGGTACGGCAGCCGGAGAGCCGCCCGTCCTTCGGCTCGCTCGGCAGCGTCACGCCGAAGGAGGAGCCGGAGCCGGCGCCCGAGCCGGTGGCCGACCTCCCGGTCGCCCCGCCGGTGCCGCCGTCGCGGACCTACTCGGACAGCGCGGCCGAGGAGCTGGACGTGCCGGACTTCCTGAAGTGATAGGACAGCGCGAGAGCGTGAGCGGCGCGCACTTCGCCTTCACCGACCGGGGGGGCGGGGTGAGCGCCGCTCCGTATGAGGAGCTCAACCTCGGCGGCGCGGTCGGCGACGACCCCGGCGCCGTACGCACCAACCGGGAACTGGCCGCCAAGGCTCTGGGGCTGGACCCTGGAGACGTGGTCTGGATGAACCAGGTGCACGGCGCCGACGTGACGGTCGTCGACGGGCCCTGGGGGGACGAGCCGGTGCCCGCGGTCGACGCGGTCGTCACCGTGCGGCGCGGGCTCGCGCTCGCCGTCCTCACCGCCGACTGCACACCCGTACTGCTCGCCGACCCGGTCGCCGGGGTCGCCGCCGCGGCCCACGCGGGCCGGCCCGGCATGGTCGCCGGGATCGTCCCCGCCGCCGTACGGGCCATGGTGGAACTCGGCGCTGAGCCGTCCCGGATCCTCGCCCGCACCGGACCCGCCGTCTGCGGCCGGTGCTACGAGGTGCCGGAGGCGATGCGCGCGCAGGTGGCCGCCGTCGAGCCGGGGGCGCACGCCGAGACGAGCTGGGGCACGCCGGCGGTCGACGTGACCGCCGGGGTGCACGCGCAGCTCGCGCGGCTCGGGGTGCGCGACCGGGAGCAGTCGCCGGTGTGCACGCGGGAGTCGCAGGACCACTTCTCGTACCGCCGCGACCGCGCCACGGGGCGACTCGCGGGATATGTCTGGCTGGACTGATGGACATGACGGACCGTAAGGACGAACTCGCCGGAAATCTGGCGAAGGTGGAGGAGCGCATCGCACGCGCGTGCGCGGCCGCCGGGCGCAAGCGGGAGGAAGTGACCCTGATCGTGGTCACCAAGACCTACCCGGCGAGCGACGTGCGGATCCTGTCGCAGCTCGGCGTGCGCCATGTCGCCGAGAACAAGGACCAGGACGCCGCACCCAAGGCCGCGACTTGCTCGGACCTGTCGCTTTCATGGCACTTTGTCGGCCAGTTGCAGACCAACAAGGTGCGCTCTGTGGTCGGTTACGCGGACTTCGTGCAGTCCGTCGACCGGGCCCGGCTGGTGACCGCGCTGTCGAAGGAGGCGGTGCGCGCCGGGCGGGAGGTCGGGTGCCTCGTCCAGGTGGCGCTCGACGCGGGTGACTCGGCGCGCGGGGACCGGGGCGGCGTGGCGCCCGGCGGGATCCGGGAGTTGGCCGATCTGGTGGCCGGCTCGCCGGGGCTGCGGCTGGACGGACTGATGACCGTCGCACCTCTGACCGGGGAGTACGCGGGGCGTCAACGGGCGGCGTTCGAGCGGTTGATGGATTTGTCGACTGACCTGCGCCGAGCCCATCCGGCTGCGAACATGGTCTCCGCAGGGATGAGTGCGGACCTCGAGGAGGCCGTGGCGGCCGGGGCGACACATGTGCGCGTCGGCACTGCGGTACTCGGAGTCCGCCCCAGGCTCGGGTAACGTCGCCAGGAAGTCGGACCACAGCAGAAAATATGGTCATTACCGCCGGTAGGCGGGCACAAGGGCCACGTGGATCGCGGGACTTGGCAGTCGAAAGCCGATCCACCACAGAGCGGAGGACTCAGAGCATGGCCGGCGCGATGCGCAAGATGGCGGTCTACCTCGGCCTCGTGGAGGACGATGGGTACGACGGCCGGGGCTTCGACCCCGATGACGACTTCGAACCCGAGCTCGACCCGGAACCCGAGCGGGATCACCGGCGTCACGAACAGTCCCACCAGTCGCACGGATCACACCAGTCCCCGAGGGACGAAGAGGTGCGTATCGTGCAGCCGCCCGCGCCGCGCGAGCCGGTGGCCAGATCCACTTCGCTCGCCGCGGAATCCGGGCGCCCGGCGCGTATCGCGCCCGTGGCATCCATCACACAAGAACGTCAGTCCCTGGAGAAGAACGCACCGGTGATCATGCCCAAGGTCGTGTCGGAACGAGAGCCGTACCGGATCACCACGCTTCACCCCCGGACCTACAACGAGGCCCGTACCATCGGGGAACACTTCCGTGAGGGCACCCCGGTGATCATGAATCTGACTGAGATGGATGACACAGACGCGAAGCGACTTGTCGACTTTGCGGCCGGTTTGGTGTTTGGTCTTCACGGCAGCATCGAGCGGGTGACGCAGAAGGTGTTCCTGTTGTCGCCTGCTAACGTCGATGTCACGGCGGAGGACAAGGCCCGCATCGCAGAGGGCGGGTTCTTCAACCAGAGCTGAGACGCAAGACCGGAAAAAGCAGTACAAAGAAGTACAACGCAGTACAGAGCGGCACGGAAACAGGGGAGAGGGAAGCACCGAACATGGGCGTGGTCCTGGATGTCGTCTACATCGCGCTGATGGTGTTCCTCATCGTGCTGATCTTCCGGTTGGTCATGGACTACGTCTTCCAGTTCGCCCGCTCATGGCAACCCGGCAAGGCGATGGTGGTCGTTCTGGAGGCCACCTACACTGTCACCGATCCACCGCTCAAGCTTCTGCGGCGGGTAATCCCGCCGTTGCGTCTCGGGGGCGTGGCGCTCGACCTGTCCTTCTTCGTACTGATGATCATCGTCTACATCCTGATCTCGATCGTGAGCCGGCTGTGAGCGATGTGAACTACCGTCTTGCCGATGCCGACGACTACGTTGAGGTGAAGAGATGCCGTTGACCCCCGAGGACGTGCGGAACAAGCAGTTCACGACCGTCCGCCTCCGAGAAGGCTATGACGAGGACGAGGTCGATGCCTTCCTCGATGAGGTCGAAGCCGAACTGACGCGCCTGCTCCGCGAGAACGAGGACCTGCGCGCCAAACTGGCCGCGGCCACGCGTGCTGCTGCCCAGAACCAGCAGAACATGCGCAAGCCCCCGGAGCCGCAGGACCAGCAGGGCGGCATGCCCCAGCAGGGCGGTATGCCGCAGGGCGGTATGCCCCAGCAGGGCGGCATGCAGCAGGGCGGTATGCCTCAGCAGGGGATGCCGCAGCAGGGCATGCGAGGTCCCGGCGCTCCGGTGCCCGCCGGCATATCGGGCCCGCCGCAGCAGCAGATGGGTGGCCCCATGGGTGGCCCGCCCCAGCTGCCGAGCGGTGCCCCGCAGCTGCCCGCCGGTCCCGGCGGTCAGGGTGGTCCGCAGGGTCCCGGCCCGATGGGCCAGGGTCCGATGGGCCAGGGCCCCATGGGTGGCCCGATGGGCGGTCAGCCCCCGATGCAGCAGCAGATGGGTGGCCCGATGGGCGGCCCCATGGGCGGTCCGATGGGCGGCCCCGGTCAGGGCCCCGGTGGCGACAGCGCCGCCCGTGTCCTCTCGCTGGCCCAGCAGACCGCCGACCAGGCGATCGCCGAGGCCCGCTCCGAGGCGAACAAGATCGTCGGTGAGGCCCGCAGCCGCGCCGAGGGTCTGGAGCGTGACGCCCGTGCCAAGGCCGACGCCCTGGAGCGGGACGCGCAGGAGAAGCACCGCGTCGCGATGGGCTCCCTGGAGTCCGCCCGCGCCACGCTGGAGCGCAAGGTCGAGGACCTGCGCGGCTTCGAGCGCGAGTACCGTACGCGCCTGAAGTCGTACCTCGAGTCCCAGCTGCGTCAGCTGGAGACCCAGGCCGACGACTCCCTCGCCCCGCCGCGTACCCCGGCCACGGCTTCTCTGCCGCCGTCCCCGGCGCCTTCCATGGCACCGGCCGGCGCCAGCGCTCCGTCCTACGGTGGTAACCAGGGCATGGGCGGCCCGGGCCCGGCCGCGCCGTCGTACGGCGGGCAGCAGCAGATGTCCCCGGCCATGACTCAGCCGATGGCGCCGGTTCGTCCGCAGGGTCCCTCCCCGATGGGCCAGGCTCCCTCGCCGATGCGTGGCTTCCTCATCGACGAGGACGACAACTGACGGCCAGTAGTACGCCTTAGGCGTCGGCAGCGTTCAAAGGGCGGGCCCCGGATTCCGATCCGGGGTCCCGCCCTTTTTACGCGTGTTGACGAGGGTGACGGTGCGCCCGCCCGAGCGCCGAAGGGCCCGGTCCCCCGCGGGGGACCGGGCCCTTCGTACGTCCTTACGCCTTGCGCAGGCGGAACGTCAGGGTCAGGCCCTCGTCGGTGAACGGCGTGCCGTAGGTGTCGTCCGCCTCGCCCTGGGCGAAGTCCGTGGCGAGGACCTCGTCGGCGATCAGGCCGGCATGGCCGGTCAGGGCGTCGACGGTGGCCGGGTCGGTCGCGGTCCAGCGGAGCGCGATGCGGTCGGCGACGTCGAGGCCGCTGTTCTTGCGGGCCTCCTGGATCAGCCGGATCGCGTCACGGGCCAGGCCCGCGCGGCGCAGCTCCTCGGTGATCTCCAGGTCGAGGGCGACCGTGGCGCCGGAGTCGGAGGCGACCGACCAGCCCTCGCGCGGGGTCTCCGTGATGATGACCTCGTCGGCGGCGAGGCTGATGGTCTCGCCGTCGACCTCCACCGACGCCGTGCCCTCGCGCAGGGCGAGGGAGAGCGCGGCCGCGTCGGTGTTCGCGACGGCCTTCGCCACGTCCTGGACGCGCTTGCCGAACCGCTTGCCCAGGGCGCGGAAGTTGGCCTTGGCGGTGGTGTCGACCAGGCTGCCGCCCACCTCCGACAGGGACGCGAGCGACTCGACGTTGAGCTCCTCCGTGATCTGCGTGTGCAGCTCGGGGGAGAGGGCGTCGAAGCCGGCGGCCGCCACGAGGGCGCGGCTCAGCGGCTGGCGGGTCTTCACGCCCGACTCCGCGCGCGTGGCGCGGCCCAGCTCCACCAGCCGGCGGACCAGGACCATCTGCTTCGACAGCTCCGGGTCGATCGCGGAGAGGTCCGCCTCCGGCCAGGGCGACAGGTGCACCGACTCCGGGGCGCCCGGGGTGACCGGCACGACGAGGTCCTGCCAGACCCGCTCGGTGATGAACGGGGTCAGCGGGGCCATCAGCTTGGTGACGGTCTCCACGACCTCGTGGAGGGTGCGCAGCGCGGCCTTGTCGCCCTGCCAGAAGCGGCGGCGGGAGCGGCGCACGTACCAGTTGGACAGGTCGTCGACGAACGCCGAGAGCAGCTTGCCGGCGCGCTGGGTGTCGTACGCCTCCAGGGCCTGCGTCACCTGGTCGGTGAGCGCGTGGAGCTCGGAGAGCAGCCAGCGGTCCAGGAGCGGGCGGTCGGCGGGGGCCGGGTCGGCCTCGCTGGGCGCCCACTGGGACGTACGGGCGTACAGCGCCTGGAAGGCGACGGTGTTCCAGTACGTGAGGAGCGTCTTGCGGACGACCTCCTGGATCGTGCCGTGGCCCACCCGGCGGGCCGCCCACGGGGAGCCGCCGGCCGCCATGAACCAGCGGACCGCGTCGGCGCCGTGCTGGTCCATCAGCGGGATCGGCTGCAGGATGTTGCCCAGGTGCTTGGACATCTTGCGGCCGTCCTCGGCGAGGATGTGGCCCAGGCAGACGACGTTCTCGTACGACGACTTGTCGAAGACGAGCGTGCCCACCGCCATCAGCGTGTAGAACCAGCCGCGGGTCTGGTCGATGGCCTCGGAGATGAACTGCGCCGGGTAGCGGGACTCGAACAGGTCCTTGTTCTTGTACGGGTAGCCCCACTGCGCGAACGGCATCGAACCCGAGTCGTACCAGGCGTCGATGACCTCGGGCACGCGCGTGGCCGTCCTGCCGCAGCCGTCGTGGCGGCAGGTGAAGGTGACCTCGTCGATGTACGGGCGGTGCGGGTCCAGCTCCGACTGGTCGGTGCCGGTCAGGTCGGTCAGCTCCGCGCGGGAGCCGACCACGGTGAGGTGGTCCTCCTCGCAGCGCCAGATCGGCAGCGGGGTGCCCCAGTAGCGGCTGCGGGACAGGGCCCAGTCGATGTTGTTGTTCAGCCAGTCGCCGAAGCGGCCGTGCTTGACCGTGTCCGGGAACCAGTTGGTGTTCTCGTTCTCCTGGAGGAGCCGGTCCTTGATCGCCGTGGTGCGGATGTACCAGGACGGCTGCGCGTAGTAGAGGAGCGCGGTGTGGCAGCGCCAGCAGTGCGGGTAGCTGTGCTCGTACGGGATGTGCCGGAAGAGGAGGCCGCGCTGCTGGAGGTCCTCGGTGAGCTGTTCGTCCGCCTTCTTGAAGAAGACGCCGCCCACCAGCGGGACGGACTCCTCGAAGGTGCCGTCGGGGCGGACCGGGTTGACCACGGGCAGGCCGTAGGCGCGGCAGACCTTGAGGTCGTCCTCACCGAAGGCGGGGGACTGGTGGACCAGACCCGTACCGTCCTCGGTGGTGACGTACTCGGCGTTGACCACGTAGTGCGTCGTGACGTCGGCCGGGAACTCGACCAGCTCGAAAGGACGTTGATAGGACCAGCGCTCCATTTCGGCGCCGGTGAAGGTCTGGCCGGTGGTCTCCCAGCCCTCGCCGAGCGCCTTGGCCACGAGGGGCTCGGCGACGACGAGCTTCTCCTCGCCGTCGGTCGCGACCACGTAGGTGACGTCGGGGTGCGCGGCCACGGCCGTGTTGGAGACCAGGGTCCACGGGGTCGTCGTCCAGACGAGCAGCGCGGCTTCGCCGGCGAGCGGACCGGAGGTGAGCGGGAAACGGACGTACACGGACGGGTCGACGACCGTCTCGTAGCCCTGCGCCAGCTCGTGGTCGGAGAGGCCGGTGCCGCAGCGGGGGCACCAGGGGGCGACACGGTGGTCCTGGACCAGCAGACCCTTGTTGAAGATCTCCTTGAGCGACCACCAGACCGACTCGACGTACTCCGGGTCCATGGTCCGGTAGGCGTCGTCGAGGTCGACCCAGTAGCCCATGCGGGTCGTCAGCTCGGCGAAGGCGTCGGTGTGCCGGGTCACGGACTCGCGGCACTTGGCGTTGAACTCGGCGATGCCGTACGCCTCGATGTCCTGCTTGCCGGAGAAGCCGAGCTCCTTCTCCACCGCCAGCTCCACGGGGAGGCCGTGGCAGTCCCAGCCGGCCTTGCGGGCCACGTGGTAGCCGCGCATGGTGCGGAAGCGGGGGAAGACGTCCTTGAAGACGCGCGCCTCGATGTGGTGGGCGCCCGGCATGCCGTTGGCGGTGGGCGGGCCCTCGTAGAACACCCACTCGGGGCGGCCCTCGGACTGCTCCAGGCTCTTGGCAAAGATCTTCTGCTCGCGCCAGAAGTCGAGCACGGCGTGCTCGAGGGCGGGCAGGTCGACCTGGGCGGGCACCTGGCGGTACTGCGTCATCGATCTTCCTCCGGCGGACGTACTGCCTTCCGTCGGAGGGACGAGAGCCTTGTTGCCTGTCTACGCCGTGTGCGGCGCGCTCCCGCGGTACCACCCTCCTTGGCCCTCCGGCGCACCCTGCGCTCCGGTGAGCCCCCTCATTGGGGTCGCGATGCCGGTTCTACTCGCCTGTGCCGTACGGCCCGGGCTTTCTTCCGGCGGCTCCGGGGTGATCTTCACGTCGCGCTCGCCCCCGGGCTTCCACCGTCCCCGGGTCGCTCTGGGCTGCGTACGCCGCTACTCGTCCCCATCCACGCTTTTCGCTCCGCCCAGTGTACGGCGCCGCACCGACCGCGGCCGACCGCTTTACGCCGCCCCCGGGCGGGCGGTGGGACCCGGGGTGGGGCGACCCGAATGGAGGCCTGTTCACAGGGTACGCGTGTTCGGATTCCAGGGCGGTCGGCTCGGCGGATTACCCGGCGGGGAGCTGGGCACAACGCAGGCAGGCCGGCCGCGTGGTGTGCGCGAGGCGGGCGATCCGGGCGGTGTGCCCCGTTGCCGCGGCCTTCAAGTCGATTTATCGTCCCAGCACGATTCGCGTGCAAGATCACAATATGTGAAGGGGCCGCGGCCATGGTGGCGAAGAAGACCGCCGTACAGCCGTCCGGCAGGTCCACGAAGGCCTCCGACGGCGCGGCCAAGGACGTCGGCGGGAAGAAGAGCACGCTGGCGGAGGACGCCGGCCGTGCCGCCAGGACGGTGAAGACCGTGCGGGCGGCGGAGGCGGGCGGGGCGGCGGCCCGCGGGACCGCGGCCGGCAGGAAGACGGCCGCGAGGAGGACGAGCGCCAGGACGGCCGCCGCAACGGGTGGCGGGACGGGCGCCAAGACGCGCGCCCCCAGGAAGACCGCTGCCGAGAAGGCGGCGGTGAAGGAGAGGGCCGCACTGGACACAGACCTCGCGAAGGCCGCCGCCGAGGCGGCCGTCGCCCCGGAACCGGCGGCCAGGAAGACGGCGGCCGAGCGGGCGGGTGCCCGCAAGCCCGCCGCGAAGAAGACCGCCCGCAAGGAGATTGCGGGCAAGCCCGCCACGGGCAAGGGGACCGCGGGCAAGCCCGCCACGGGCAAGGGGACCGCGGGCAAGCCCGCCACGGGCAAGGAGACCGCGGGCAAGCCGAGTGGGGGCGAGCCGACTGCCGGCAAGCCGACCGCCGGTGAGAAGTCCTCCGGGGCGCGGGCCGCCGGCGGGAAGTCCTCCGGGGCGCGGGCCGCCGGCGGGAAGTCCTCCGGGGCGCGGGCCGCCGGTGAGAAGGCCGCCGGGGCGCGGGTCGCCCGTGAAGAGGCCGCCGGTGCGAAGCCCGCCCGGAAGAGCGCGGTGCGTAAGGAGACCGCCGGGAGGAAGACCGCGGGGAAGAAGGCTCTCGGGGAGCAGGCCGCAGCCGTGAAGGGGGCTGTGGAGGAGGTGGCCGTCGAGGAGGCGGTCGCGCCGACGGCGGCGGCGAAGAAGGCGGCTGCCGGGAAGACAGCCGCTCCCAGGACGGCCGGCAGGAAGGCGGCCGGCGGGAGGACGGCCGGCAGGAAGGCGGCAGTCGCCGGCAAGGCCGCGGACGCCGGGGGCGTGGGCGCGGCGGGCGCGGGAAGGAAGAGCACGGCCAAGAAGGTGGGCGCGGCCTCGGCCGCGGAGCAGACGGGAGCCACGACAGTGGTTGCGAAGAAGACTCCTGGCACGGCCACGGCGGCTGCGAAGAGCGCCGTTCCCAAGGCACGCCTCGCCGCGGTGGAACCGGGCGAACTCGCGGTGCGCCCCGGTGAGGAACCCTGGACCCCGGAGGAGGTCGAGGGGGCCCGCGACGAACTGCAGTCGGAGATGGAACGGCTGCGGGCGGAGCTCGCCTCGTCGGAGACGGCCCTGGCGGGGCTGATGCGGGACTCGGGTGACGGCGCCGGCGACGACCAGGCGGACACCGGCACCAAGAACATCACGCGCGAGCACGAACTGGCGCTGGCCGCCAACGCGCGCGAGATGCTGATCCAGACCGAGCACGCCCTGGAGCGGCTGGACGCCGGTACGTACGGCCTGTGCGAGAACTGCGGCGAACCCATCGGAAAGGCCCGGATGCAGGCCTTCCCCCGGGCCACCCTCTGTGTCGAGTGCAAGCAGAAGCAGGAGCGCCGGTACTGATCGCGTGCGGGCGCGGGGGCGTGTCGTACCCTCGTCCTCAGTCAGGTACCTAGGTCGAGGGACTCACGTGGCAGAGGCGGAGCGCATCATCGGTACGCCGGATACCCCAGAGGCGGCGGGGGCCGAGCCGGAGCAGTCGCCCGGCCCGGACCTCCCGGACGGGCAGGAGAGCACCGAGGCGCGGCCCAGGGGCAGGCGCCGTATCGCCGTGCTCTTCGCCGTCGCCGCGTTCGCCTACGCCCTCGACCTGATCAGCAAGATGATCGTGGTCGCCAAGCTGGAGCACCACGCGCCGATCGAGATCATCGGGGACTGGCTGAAGTTCGAGGCCATCCGCAACGCGGGCGCGGCCTTCGGCTTCGGCGAGGCCTTCACGGTCATCTTCACGGTGATCGCGGCGGCGGTGATCGTGGTGATCGCGCGGCTGGCCCGCAAGCTCTACAGCCTGCCCTGGGCGATCGCCCTGGGGCTGCTGCTGGGCGGTGCGCTGGGCAACCTCACCGACCGGATCTTCCGCTCGCCGGGTGTCTTCGAGGGCGCGGTCGTCGACTTCATCGCGCCGAAGCACTTCGCGGTCTTCAACCTCGCCGACTCGGCGATCGTGTGCGGCGGCATCCTGATCGTGCTGCTGTCCTTCAAGGGACTCGACCCGGACGGGACCGTCCACAGGGACTGAGCCCGCCCCGGGGCCGCCCCTCGGTTTGTCCACAGGCCCGTACGGGCGGGTCGGAGGCTTCCGGCATACTCGTCGGGTGAGCACGATTCCCGAGATCCGTACCCTGCCCGTGCCGGACGGCCTGGAGGGCGAGCGCGTCGACGCCGCCATCTCCCGCATGTTCGGCTTCTCCCGCACGAAGGCCGCGGAGCTCGCCGCCGCGGGGAAGGTCTCGGTCGACGGCTCGGTGGTCGGCAAGTCGGAGCGGGTGCACGGCGGGGCCTGGCTCGAGGTCGAGATGCCGCAGGCGCCCGCGCCGGTGCAGATCGTCGCCGAGCCGGTCGAGGGCATGGAGATCGTGCATGACGACGACGACGTGGTCGTGATCGTCAAGCCGGTGGGCGTGGCCGCGCACCCGTCGCCCGGCTGGAGCGGTCCGACCGTCATCGGCGGGCTGGCCGCCGCCGGCTACCGGATCTCCACCTCCGGTGCCGCCGAGCGCCAGGGCATCGTGCACCGCCTCGACGTGGGCACCTCGGGCCTGATGGTGGTCGCCAAGTCGGAGCGCGCGTACACGTCGCTCAAGCGCCAGTTCAAGGAGCGCACGGTCGACAAGCGCTACCACACGCTCGTCCAGGGCCACCCGGACCCGACCAGCGGCACCATCGACGCGCCCATCGGCCGGCATCCGCAGCACGACTACAAGTGGGCGGTCACCGCCGACGGCAAGCCGTCCGTGACGCACTACGACCTGATCGAGGCCTTCCGCGCGGCCTCCCTGCTGGACGTGAAGCTGGAGACCGGCCGCACGCACCAGATCCGCGTCCACATGGCCGCCCACCGCCACCCCTGCGTCGGCGACCTCACCTACGGCGCCGACCCCACCCTCGCCAAGCGGCTGCGCCTGACCCGCCAGTGGCTGCACGCGGTACGGCTGGGCTTCGAGCACCCCGGCGACGGGCAGTGGGCGGAGTTCGCCAGCGACTACCCGGCCGACCTGCAGAAGGCCCTGGACCAGGTCCGCGAGGAGACCTACGGATGACCGGCACGCGCGGGTACGCGGTGCGCGTCGCCGAGGACCCCGCCGACCTGGAGGCGTGCTTCGCGGTGCGCAAGGAGGTCTTCGTCCGCGAACAGGGCGTCCCTGAGGACCT
This sequence comes from Streptomyces sp. NPDC000345, assembly GCF_042898825.1. Lineage (NCBI taxonomy): Bacteria > Bacillati > Actinomycetota > Actinomycetes > Kitasatosporales > Streptomycetaceae > Streptomyces > Streptomyces sp. NPDC000345. The sequence continues at coordinate 391,113 of NZ_JBIAZE010000008.1, read as the reverse complement.
GGAGTACGACGAGCACGACGCCGGCGCGGTCCATGTGCTGGCGGTCCGGGAGGACGGCGTACCGCTCGGGACCGGGCGGCTGTTGTACGGCGAGGCGGCCGCGGCGCGGACCGGCGGCGACTTGGCGGTCGGATCGCTGGGGCGGCTGGCCGTCGTGCGTGAGGCGCGCGGGCTCGGCGTCGGGGCGGCGCTCGTGCGGGCCATCGAGGAGGCGGCGCACGCACGTGGGCTCACGGCCGTGGACCTGCACGCGCAGACCCGGGCACTGGGGTTCTACGAGCGGCTGGGCTACGAGGCGTACGGGCCGCAGGACATGGAGGCGGGGATCGCGCACCGGTCGATGCGCCGCTCCCTCCCGTAGTGCCGCCGGTGATGCGCGCGACGTGCCCGGCAGGGGCGCGTGCGACGCTGGAGATCTGGATGTACTTGATCGTCTAGACCTTCGGAGCGCTGACCGTGGATCAGCTGGCCCTTCTGTTCGTCCTGTTGCTCGGGGCCGTGGTGAGCGTCCCGGTCGGGGACCGGTTCGGACTGCCCGCGCCGGTGCTCATGACGTTGCTCGGCATCGTCCTCGCCGTGGCCGACTTCGTCCCCAACGTGAACGTCCCGCCGGACCTGATCCTGCCCCTGCTGCTGCCGCCCCTGCTGTACGCCGCCGTACGGCGGACCTCGTGGCGGCAGTTCACGGCCAACAAACGGCCCATCTTCCTGCTCGCCGTCGCGCTGGTGTTCGTCACGACCGTGTGCGTGGCCGTCGTCGCCCACGCGGTCGTGCCGGGGCTGCCGATCGCCGCGGCCGTGGCGCTGGGCGCCCTGGTCGCGCCGCCGGACCCGGTGGCGGCGACCGCCGTCGCAGGGCAGCTGGGGCTCCCCCGCCGGCTCGTCTCCATCCTGGAGGGCGAGGGGCTGTTCAACGACGTGACGGCCATCGTGCTGTACCACGTCGCGATCGCCGCTGCCGTGAGCGGCTCCTTCTCGCCGTGGCAGGCCGGCCTTGACCTCGTGCTGTCCGCCGTGGTGGCGGTGGCGGTGGGCGTGGCGCTCGGGTGGGGCGCGAACAGACTGCTGGACATGCTCGGGGACACGACCCTGCAGATCGGGCTGACGCTCCTGGTGCCCTACGCCTCGTACGTGCTGGCGGAGGAGTTCCACGGGTCGGGGGTGCTGGCCGTCCTGACCACCGCGCTGTTCCTCGCCGAGTACGCCACCGACCCCGACGACGTGCTGACCCGGCTGGCCGGCCACACCTTCTGGGACATCATCGACACGCTCGTCACGGGCGTCGCGTTCGGGCTGATCGGCCTGGAACTGCACATCGCGATCCGGACGGCGTCCGGGCGGTGGGGGGAGATGCTCGGCTGGGCGGCGGTGATCGTGGCCGTGGTCGTCGTCGTGCGGCTGCTGTGGCTGATGCCGGCGACCTGGCTGACGAAGCGGCTGCACGCCCGGCGGGACCACGACGAGGACATCCCGATGACCTGGCGGGAGACCGTCGTCATGTGGTGGTCGGGGATGCGCGGGGTCGCGTCGGTCGCGTTGGCGCTGGCCGTGCCGCTCGAGACCGACGAGGGATCGCCGTTCCCCGACCGGAACGAGATCATCTTCATCGCGTTCGGTGTGATCATGGCGACGCTGATCCTGCAGGGGCTGACCCTGCCGTGGCTGGTGAAACGGCTCGACGTGCAGTCCGACACCGACCGCGAGAAGGAGTTCGAGAAGGAGCTGGCGGTGCGGGCGGCGAAGGCGGCCAAGCGCAGGCTGCGGGAGATCGAGGCGGCCGAGGACCTGCCGGAGGAACTGTCCGAGCAGATGCTGCGGCGGGCCCTCGACATCGGCGTGCGGATCAGTCCGGACGTGGGGGAGGACGAGCGGCGTGAGGGGCACGAGCAGCGGGTGCGGCGGCTGAAGCGGGTGCGGCGGATCCAGGGCGAGATGCTGAGCGCGGCGCGGCACGAGGTGGTGGCGGCGCGCAGTGAGCCGGGCGCGGATCCGGAGATCGTGGACCGGGTGCTGCGGCATCTGGACGTGCGCAGCCTGCGGTGATCGCCGGCTGGCCGGAAAGCGTCGTCGCCCGCCGTGGTGTTCGGCGTCGGCGGCCTCCCGTCCATAGGATCGGTTCCCATGGCACGCAACGTCGTCATCAGTGGTGGTGGTACGGGAATCGGGCTCGCCGCGGCGCACGCCTTCGCCGCGGACGGGGACCGGGTCCTCCTGCTCGGGCGGCGGGCGGAGGTGCTGGAGAAGGCCGGGGTCGACGGAGCCCTGACCCGTGCCGCCGACCTCGGTGAGCCCGAGGACGTCAGGGGTGTCGCCCGGTTCGTCGCGGCGGAGTTCGGGACCGTCGACGTGCTCGTCCACAGTGCCGGCGGGACCGGACAGCTCGAACCCGCCGCCGGGAGCGAGGATCCGCTCGACCGGGTCGCGCACCTGTGGACCGTGAACTTCCGGATCAACACCCTCTCCGCCGCCCTGCTCACCGAGGCCCTCAAGGACCGGCTCGCCTCCCCGGGCGGACGGGTGCTGTTCGTCAGCTCGATCGCCGCCTACCGGGGGTCCGGCAGCGGGGCGTACGGCGGGGCCAAGGCCGCGCTGCATCCGTACGCCCGTGATCTCGCGCGGGAGCTGGGGCCGCGCGGGATCACGGCGAACGTCGTCGCGCCCGGCTATGTCGAGGACACCGGGTTCTTCGGGGAGGCCATCGACCCCGCCCGGCGTGAGCGGCTCATCGGCGAGACCTTCACCGGACGGGCCGGCACGCCGGGGGACGTCGCGGCCACCCTGCACTGGCTCGCCTCGCCCGCCGCCGGACACATCACCTCGCAGGTGATCCAGGTGAACGGCGGCGCCGAGCGCGGCAACTGAGCCCGCCGGGGGTCACATGCGGTGCACGGCCCCGTCCCGGTCCCGCGAGGAGGCCTGGCCGGGGAGCCGGCCCGGCGGCAGGGTGGCGTCCGCCGTGTTGACGCGCGGGAGCGCGTACGGATGTTCCTTGGCCAGCCAGCGGACCATCTGCTCGCGGACCGCGACCCGGACCGTCCAGATGTCGTCGGCGTCCTTCGCCGTGACCAGGGCCCGCACCTGCATGGTGTTCGGGGTGGTGTCCGTGACGTCCAGGCCGCAGGCGCGGCCGTCCCAGGCCGGGCACTCGCGCAGGATGTCGCGCAGCTTCTCGCGCATCGCGTCCACCGGCGCGGTGTGGTCGACGTGCCAGTAGACGATGCCGGTCATCTGCGGTGTGCCGCGCGACCAGTTCTCGAACGGCTTCGAGGTGAAGTACGACACCGGCATGGTGATCCGGCGCTCGTCCCACGTCCGCACCGTCAGGAAGGTCAGCGTGATCTCCTCGACGGTGCCCCACTCGCCGTCCACCACGACCGTGTCGCCGATGCGCACCATGTCGCCGAAGGCGATCTGCAGCCCGGCGAACATGTTGCTGAGGGTCGACTGGGCGGCCACACCGGCGACGATGCCGAGGATGCCGGCCGAGGCCAGCAGCGAGGCACCCGCCGCCCGCATCGCCGGGAACGTCAGCAGCATCGCCGCCACCGCCACCACTCCGACGACGGCCGACACCACCCGCATGATCAGCGACACCTGGGTGCGGACCCGCCGCACCCGGGCCGGGTCGCGGTGCACGCGCGCGTAGCGGGAGTACGACGTCTCGACGATCGCCGCCGCGATGCGGATCACCAGCCAGGCGGCCGAGCCGATCAGCACCAGGGTGAGCACCTGGCCGATCCCGGTGCGGTGGTCCTCCAGCAGCTGCGCCTCGTCGTACGACCCTCTCAGCATCGCCGCGCACAGCACCAGCTGATACGGAATGCGGCCACGGCGCAGCAGACCCCACAGCGGGGTCTCCGGATGCCGTCGGTCGGCCTTGGACAGCAGACGGTCGGTGGCCCAGCCGATGAGTACTCCCAGTACGACCGAACCGCCGACCACGATCACAGGTCGGAGCAGGTTCTCCATGCCTTCGAACGTAACCGGGTCGGCGGGACCTTGAACATGCGGTTTCTGTGAGGAGGCGCACTCACAGGGTTGTCGGTGCAGGCTGGCACCATGGGCGCATGAACATCATGCTCTTTCACTCGACCTACGGACTGCGTCCCGCGGTGCGCGCGGCGGCCGACCGGCTGCGCGCGGCCGGCCACGAGGTGTGGACGCCGGACCTCTTCGAGGGGCGTACGTTCGGGACGGCCGAGGAAGGCATGGCCCACAAGGAGGAGATCGGCAAGGACGAGCTGCTGAGGAGAGCCGTCCTGGCCGCCGCGCCCTACTCGGAGAGAGGACTCGTGTACGCCGGTTTCTCGCTGGGCGCGTCGATCGCGCAGACCCTCGCCCTCGGCGACGAGAAGGCGCGCGGCCTGCTCCTCCTGCACGGCACCTCGGACCTCGCGCCCAACGTCTCGGTGGACGGGCTGCCGGTCCAGCTGCACGTGGCCGAGCCGGATCCGTTCGAGACCGACGACTGGCTGAGCGCCTGGTACCTGCAGATGGGCAGAGCGGGCGCCGACGTGGAGATCTACCGGTACGCGGGCGCCGGGCACCTGTACACCGACCCCGGCCTGCCGGACTACGACGCGGAGGCCGCCGAGGCCACCTGGCGGGTGGCACTCGGCTTCCTCGAGTCGCTCTAGCCGGCTCAGACCGGGTCGTACGTCCGCTCCACCTTCTGCGTACCGCTGCGTGTGCGGTACGAACGCCACCAGGAGGAGGTGGCGGTGGCGCTGGTGCGGTCGGACAGGACGTAGTAGTCCATCTGCGCGCGGTCGGCGGTGATGTCCAGGACGCCGTAGCCGTGACGGTCGGTGTCGACGAAGTGGACGTGCCGGTTGGCCGCCTTGATGATCGGCGCGGCGATCGCGGTGAGGGTGCCCTCGGGGACCTTCACGATGTCGTCGAGGTTGTCGGAGGTCACCGAGGTGACCACGAACTCCGTGGCGGCCGAGGCCGACAGGGGGTAGGTCCCGGCGTCCACGGGCACGTCGTTGGCCCACGCCATGTGGATGTCACCGGTCAGGAAGACGGTGTTGCCGATGGCGTTGGAGCGCAGGTGGGCCAGGAGTTCGCGGCGGTCGTCGGTGTAGCCGTCCCACTGGTCGGTGTTGAGGGCCAGGCCCTCCTGGGGCAGGCCGAGCAGCTTCGCGAGCGGCTTGAGCAGGTCCGCGGAGAGGGAGCCGATGGCGAACGGCGAGATCATCACGGAGTTGCCGACCAGCCGCCAGGTGGTGTCGGACGCCTTCAGACCGGCCTTCAGCCAGTCGAGCTGGGCGCGGCCGGTGAGCGTGCGGTCCGGGTCGTCGACCGAGCCGTTGCCGACCTTGACCTGCTGTGAGCGGAAGGAGCGCAGGTCGAGCAGGGACAGGTCGGCCAGCTTGCCGAAGCGCAGCCGGCGGTAGGTGGTGCCGGCGATCGCCGGGCGGACCGGCATCCACTCGAAGTAGGCCTGTTTGGCGGCCGCCTGACGGGCCGTCCAGGTGCCCTCGGTGCCCTCGGTGTGGTTCTCGGCGCCGCCCGACCAGGTGTCGTTGGCGAACTCGTGGTCGTCCCAGATCGCGACGACCGGCGCCTTCGCGTGCAGGGCCTGCAGATCGGGATCCGTCTTGTACTTGCCGTGCCGGGTGCGGTAGTCGGCGAGCGTGAGGATCTCGTGCGTGGGCGAGGTCGGGCGGACGACGGTCCCGCGGGCTCCGTACTCGCCGGTGCCGTACTCGTAGATGTAGTCGCCGAGGTGCAGCCAGGCGTCCAGGTCGCCGCGGGCCGCGAGATGGCGGTACGAGGAGAAGTAGCCGGCCTCCCAGTTGGCGCAGGAGACCACGCCGAAGCGCAGGTTCGCCACCGGGGCGCCCGCCGCCGGCGCGGTGCGGGTGCGCGCCACCGGGGAGTCCGTGCCGCCGGCCGAGAAGCGGAACCAGTAGTCGGTGGCCGGCTCCAGGCCGCGGATGTCGGCCTTCACGGTGTGGTCGGAGGCGGCCGTCGCGGTGGTGGAGCCCTTGGCGACGACGTTCGTCAGCGCCTTGTCCCTGGCCACGGTCCAGCTGACCTCGATGTCCGGCCCGAGCCCCGAGCCCGGCACCGCCTCGGCGGAGGGCGTCACCCGGGTCCACAGCAGGACGCCGTCGGGCAGCGGGTCGCCGGAGGCGAGACCGTGCAGGAAGGACGGAGTGTCCGAGGCGGCGCGGGCCGGCAGGGCGGCGGCGAGCGGGCCGGCCAGCACAGCAGTGGCCGCCGCGGCCTTGACGACCGTACGGCGGCGCGGAGACAGCGGGTTGGGGCGCTCTGACGAGGTGTCGGCGCTCTCGGAGGATCTGAGTCGACTGGTCACGGACGATGAGATTACTGACCGGTACGACAAAAGAGCGGGCGAACGTGTAAATGTTCGCCCGCTCTTTGACCGAGCGTCGGATCAGGCCTTCAGGGCCGCCTCGATCGCCGTGTTGAAGTCGGCGACGGTCATCGGCGCGTTCTTCCCGTCGGAGCCGGTGAGCGTCTTGCCGTCCATCTTCAGGGTCGGGGTTCCCGAGACGCCGCTCTTGTCGAAGGTCTTGGACATCTCCAGTGCCCACCGGTCATAGGTGCCGTTCTTCACGGCGTCCTGGAACTCGGTGTTGTCCTTCAGCTCCGGGACGGTGTTCGCCACCTTGATCAGGTAGGAGTCGTCCTTGAACTTGTCCTCGCTCTCCTCGGGGTGGTACTTCGCCGAGTACATGGCGGTCTTGTACTCGAGGAACGCCTCGGGGCTGACGTTCAGCGCGGCACCCAGGGCGCTCAGCGCGTTCTTGGAGCCCTCGCCGGTCAGACTGCGGTCGAGGAAGGTGGCGCCGACGTACTGGAGCTTGAACTTGCCGTCGTCGTAGTCCTTCTTCACCGTCGCGCCGACGGTCTGCTCGAACTGGGCGCAGACCGGGCAGCGCGCGTCCTCGTACATCACGAGGGTCTTCTTGGCGCTGTCCTTGCCGAGGACGACCGTCGTGCCGTTCTTGCCGCTGGTGTTGGCCGGCTTGACCAGCTTGGCGGTCTTGGCCTCCTCCCAGTAGCCCGGCTTGTTGGCCTGGACGACGGCGTAACCTATGCCGCCGGCCGCGGCCAGCACGCCGACGGCCGAAGCCGCCACGATGAGCTGCCGCCTGGCCTTCGCCCGCTTGGCCTGCTTCTCGCGCTCGATGCGCAGCCGCTCCCGGGCCGCCGTCTTCGCCGCCTGGCTGTTCCGCTTGCTCATGTCGGTGTTCTCCATCAGGGACGCGCACAGATCGTGCGCGGATACGTGTGAGGGACTGCTCGTGCTCGGTGAGGTGCGCGGGCGAGGCCGCGCGAAGGGTGTCTCCGGGCCGTGCCGCTCAGGCGGCGAGGGCGAGGTCGGCCGGGCGCGGTGGTCCGCGCCGGCCCACGGAGTGCACGAGGAGCAGGTCCCGGGCGGTGGCCGTGCGGTGCGCGGGCCGCGGCAGGCGGCGGGCCGCCGGGGCGCGTCGTACGGTCACGGCGGCGACCGCCAGCAGCAGCGGCCGGAAGGTGGTCGCGGCGGTCGCCCGCAGCAGCTGGGCCAGCGCCCGCTCGCCCCGGCGCAGCCAGGCGGCCGCGATCAGGCCGACGGTGACGTGCGCGCCGAGCAGCAGCCAGGCGGTGGCCGGGTCGGCGTGGGCGAGGAGCCCGCCGAGCCGTTCGGGATCGGTGCCGGTGACCTGGGCCAGAGGGGCGCCGACGCGGGTGCCGTCGCCGCACAGGACGTCCCAGCCGACCGAGGCCAGCGGGCCTGCCACCGGACCGCCCGCGCGGCCGTAGCAGACGTGCTGGCCCGTGGTGAAGACGGTGTCGGCCGCCAGCTCCAGCGGGATCAGCAGGGCGGCGATCCGCCCGAAGCCGCACTCGCGGCCCGCGAGGGCGTACGCGAGGACGAACACGGCGGCCGCGACGGCGGCCACCGTGTTGAACGGCAGCGGGGCCCGGGACAGCAGGACGTGCGACGCGGTGCTGAGCGTCACGACGACCGCCGTGAACAGCGCCGCGCGTACGGCTCTGAGTCGGGTCCCGGATATGTCCATGGCGGAGGAAGTCTGTCACGCACTCCCGTAAGAGACCCCTAAAGGGGCCCTGTGAGAAGGCGGACTGTTAGCGAGCCGTTGTCACAGACCGGGGATCCGGCCGTTGCGGAACAGGTCGACGAAGACCTGGTGGTCCGCACGCGCGCGTGCGCCGTAGCTGTGTGCGAAGTCCACCAGGAGAGGGGAGAAGCCCTCCTCGTCGGCCGCGATCGCCGCGTCGATGGCCCGCTCGGTGGAGAACGGCACCAGGGACTCGCCGGAGGTGTCGTCCGCCGCCGCGTGCATCGTCGCCGTGGCGCGGCCCAGGTCGGCGACGACGCCCGCGATCTCCTCCGGGTCGTCGATGTCGCCCCAGTCCAGGTCCACGGCGTACGGCGAGACCTCGGCGACCAGCTGGCCCGCGCCGTCCAGCTCGGTCCAGCCCAGCCACGGGTCGGCGTGCTGCTGGAGGGCGCGCTGGGAGATCACCGTGCGGTGGCCCTCGTGCTGGAAGTAGCCGCGGATCGCCGGGTCGGTGATGTGACGGGAGACGGCCGGGGTCTGGGCCTGCTTGATGTAGATCACGACATCGTTCTCCAGGGCGTCGGTGTGGCCCTCCAGGAGGATGTTGTACGAGGGCAGCCCGGCCGAGCCGATGCCGATGCCGCGGCGGCCGACGACGTCCTTGACGCGGTAGGAGTCGGGGCGGGACAGGGACGCCTCCGGCAGGGTCTCCAGGTAGCCGTCGAAGGCCGCGAGCACCTTGTAGCGGGTGGCCGCGTCCAGCTCGATGGAGCCGCCGCCCGGCGCGAAGCGGCGCTCGAAGTCGCGGATCTCCGTCATGGAGTCCAGGAGACCGAAGCGGGTCAGCGAACGGGCGTCGCGCAGCGCGTCCAGGAGCGGGCCTTGGGCGGTGTCCAGGGTGAACGGCGGTACCTCGTCGCTCTTGGCGCCGGAGGCCAGCGCGCGGATGCGCTCGCGGTACGCGCCCGCGTACACCTGCACCAGCTCGGTGATCTGGTCGTCGCTGAGCGCCTTCGCGTAGCCGATGAGGGCGATCGAGGCGGAGAGGCGCTTGAGGTCCCAGGTGAAGGGGCCGACGTACGCCTCGTCGAAGTCGTTGACGTTGAAGATCAGCCGGCCGGTGGCGTCCATGTACGTGCCGAAGTTCTCCGCGTGCAGGTCGCCGTGGATCCACACGCGCGAGGTGCGCTCGTCGAGGTAGGGGCCTCCCAGCTTCTCCCCGTCCAGGTCGTGGTAGAAGAGCGCCGCCGTGCCCCGGTAGAAGGCGAACGCCGAGGCCGCCATCTTGCGGAACTTCACACGGAACGCGGCCGGGTCGGCGGCCAGGAGCTCGCCGAACGCGGTGTCGAAGACGGCGAGGATCTCCTCGCCGCGGTGCTCGTCGTTGAGCTGCGGGACCGACATCGCGGGTGCCTCCTGGTGCATGACGTGTACGACAGCGTTTCTGTCGTCTCCAACGGGCGGAGCCGCGCGGAAGTGCCCGCGGACCCCGGTGTGAAGGTACGCGGGGAAGCGGTCCGAGTGTCAGTGGCGAGGCATAGACTTCGACGCTGACCCCCGGACTGTCCCCCAGCCCGTCGTCGAGTGTTTCCCTTGGAGGCCACGCCGTGTCAAAGCCGCCGTTCACGCACCTGCACGTCCACACCCAGTACTCGCTGCTGGACGGTGCCGCGCGGCTGAAGGACATGTTCAACGCGTGCAACGAGATGGGCATGACCCACATCGCCATGTCCGACCACGGCAACCTCCACGGGGCGTACGACTTCTACCACTCCGCGAAGAAGGCCGGAATCACCCCGATCATCGGGATCGAGGCGTATGTCGCTCCCGAGTCGCGGCGCAACAAGCGCAAGATCCAGTGGGGCCAGCCGCACCAGAAGCGCGACGACGTCTCCGGTTCCGGTGGCTACACCCACAAGACGATCTGGGCGGCGAACGCGACCGGCCTGCACAACCTCTTCCGGCTCTCCTCGGACGCGTACGCCGAGGGCTGGCTGCAGAAGTGGCCCCGCATGGACAAGGAGACCATCGCCAAGTGGTCCGAGGGGCTCATCGCCTCCACCGGCTGCCCCTCCGGCGAGCTCCAGACCCGGCTGCGCCTCGGCCAGTACGACGAGGCACTGAAGGCGGCCGCCGACTACCAGGACATCTTCGGCAAGGACCGCTACTTCCTGGAGCTGATGGACCACGGCATCGACATCGAGCACCGGGTCCGCGACGGCCTCCTGGAGATCGGCAAGAAGCTCGGCATCCCGCCGCTGGTGACGAACGACTCGCACTACACGTACGCGCACGAGGCGACCGCGCACGACGCCCTGCTGTGCATCCAGACCGGCAAGAACCTCTCCGACCCGGACCGCTTCAAGTTCGACGGGACCGGCTACTACCTGAAGTCCACGGAGGAGATGTACGCCATCGACTCCTCGGACGCCTGGCAGGAGGGCTGCGCCAACACGCTGCTGGTGGCCGAGCAGATCGACACCACCGGGATGTTCGAGAAGCGCGACCTCATGCCCCGGTTCGACATCCCGGAGGGCTACACCGAGGTCAGCTGGTTCCGCGAGGAGACCATGCGCGGCATGCACCGCCGCTTCCCCGACGGCATCCCGGACGACCGTATGAAGCAGGTCGAGTACGAGATGGACACCATCATCTCGATGGGCTTCCCGGGCTACTTCCTCGTCGTCGCCGACTTCATCATGTGGGCCAAGAAGCAGGGCATCGCGGTCGGCCCCGGCCGAGGCTCCGCGGCCGGTTCGATCGTCGCGTACGCCCTCGGCATCACCGACCTCGACCCCATCCCGCACGGTCTGATCTTCGAGCGGTTCCTCAACCCCGAGCGCATCTCGATGCCCGATGTCGACATCGACTTCGACGAGCGTCGGCGCGTCGAGGTGATCCGGTACGTGACCGAGAAGTACGGCGCCGACAAGGTCGCCATGATCGGCACGTACGGCACCATCAAGGCCAAGAACGCGATCAAGGACTCCGCGCGCGTGCTGGGCTACCCGTACGCGATGGGCGACCGCATCACCAAGGCCATGCCCGCCGACGTCCTCGGCAAGGGCATCCCGCTCTCCGGCATCACCGACCCCGCCCACCCCCGCTACTCGGAGGCGGGCGAGGTCCGCTCGATGTACGAGAACGAGCCGGACGTGAAGAAGGTCATCGACACCGCGCGCGGTGTGGAGGGCCTGGTCCGGCAGATGGGTGTGCACGCCGCCGGCGTGATCATGTCCAGCGAGACCATCACCGAGCACGTCCCGGTCTGGGTGAGGCACACCGACGGCGTGACCATCACCCAGTGGGACTACCCGAGCTGTGAGTCGCTCGGCCTGCTGAAGATGGACTTCCTGGGCCTGCGCAACCTCACGATCATGGACGACGCCGTCAAGATGGTGAAGGCCAACAAGGGGATCGACATCGACCTCCTGGGCCTCCCGCTGGACGACCCCACGACCTTCGAACTGCTCCAGCGCGGCGACACCCTCGGCGTGTTCCAGTTCGACGGCGGCCCCATGCGATCGCTGCTGCGGCTGATGAAGCCCGACAACTTCGAAGACATCTCCGCCGTGTCGGCCCTGTACCGCCCGGGCCCGATGGGCATGAACTCCCACACGAACTACGCCCTCCGCAAGAACGGCCAGCAGGAGATCACCCCGATCCACCCCGAGCTGGAGGCACCGCTCAAGGAGGTCCTGGACGTCACCTACGGCCTGATCGTCTACCAGGAGCAGGTGCAGAAGGCCGCCCAGATCATCGCCGGCTACTCGCTCGGCGAGGCCGACATCCTCCGCCGCGTGATGGGCAAGAAGAAGCCCGACGAGCTGGCGAAGAACTTCACCATCTTCCAGTCCGGCGCCCAGAAGAACGGCTACAGCGACGAGGCCATCCAGGCCCTGTGGGACGTGCTGGTCCCGTTCGCCGGCTACGCCTTCAACAAGGCCCACTCGGCCGCGTACGGACTGGTCTCGTACTGGACCGCGTACCTGAAGGCGAACTACCCCGCCGAGTACATGGCCGCGCTGCTGACGTCCGTCAAGGACGACAAGGACAAGTCGGCGATCTACCTCAACGAGTGCCGTCGCATGGGCATCCGGGTGCTCCCGCCGAACGTCAACGAGTCCGAGGCCAACTTCGCCGCCCAGGGCGACGACGTGATCCTCTTCGGCCTGTCCGCGGTCCGCAACGTCGGCACCAACGTCGTCGAGTCGATCATCAAGTGCCGCAAGGCCAAGGGGAAGTACGCCTCCTTCCCCGACTACCTCGACAAGGTCGAGGCCGTGGTCTGCAACAAGCGGACGACGGAGTCCCTGATCAAGGCCGGCGCCTTCGACTCCATGGGCCACACCCGCAAGGGCCTCACCGCGCAGTTCGAGCCGATGATCGACAACGTGGTGGCGGTCAAGCGCAAGGAGGCCGAGGGGCAGTTCGACCTCTTCGGCGGGATGGGCGAGGAGCAGACGAGCGAGCCCGGCTTCGGACTCGACGTGGTCTTCACGGACGAGGAGTGGGAGAAGACCTATCTGCTCGCCCAGGAGCGGGAGATGCTCGGTCTGTACGTCTCCGACCACCCGCTCTTCGGTCTGGAGCACGTGCTGTCCGACAAGGCGGACGCGGGCATCGCCCAGCTCACCGGAGGCGAGCACGCCGACGGCGCGGTGGTGACCATCGGCGGCATCATCTCGGGTCTGCAGCGCAAGATGACCAAACAGGGCAACGCCTGGGCGATCGCCACCGTGGAGGACCTCGCCGGCTCCATCGAGTGCATGTTCTTCCCGGCGACCTACCAGCTGGTGTCGACCCAACTCGTCGAGGACGCCGTGGTCTTCGTCAAGGGCCGCCTCGACAAGCGCGAGGACGTGCCCCGTCTGGTCGCGATGGAGCTGATGGTCCCCGACCTGTCCACCGCGGGCACCAACGCGCCGGTGGTCCTCACCATCCCGGCCACCCGGGTCACCCCCCCGATGGTCAGCCGGCTCAACGAGATCCTGACCCACCACAAGGGTGACAGCGAGGTCCGGATCAAGCTCCAGGGGCCGACCAGGACGACCGTTCTGCGCCTGGACCGGCACCGGGTCAAGCCCGATCCTGCGCTGTTCGGCGACCTCAAGGTGCTGCTCGGGCCGTCCTGCCTGGCGGGCTGACGAGGACCCGCGGTGGTCCACGCGAGGGGCGCGTCCGGATCCGGACGCGCCCCTCGGTGTGCCTGGGCTGCAACAGCCCGCCGCGCGGATGTCAGTTGTGACCGAAGCGCTTCTGCCGGCCCTTGCGGGCGACGTCCGCGGGAGTCACCTGCGCGATCTGCTGCTCGCCCTGCTCCTGCATCGAGGAGTGCTGCGCCTGCTGCGGACCACGCTCGGACTGCGGCTGCTTACGATCCTGCTTCTTGTTCTTGGCCATGGTGATCTGCCTCCTGTGGGGGATCTAGGGGCCAGGGCCGCGACCAGATTCACATAGGCTGACTTACGACGCATTTCGGATAATTACCGTCCGTGACAGGGATTCTCGGAGCGGATCGCCCCGAAACGCCACGCCGAAGATCGAGTTCGGGCCGTTAACCCCCGCACGGTCGGGCAGACTCGAAGGAAGCCCGAAGCAAACCTCCAGGGAAGAGGGTGAGTCGCGTGGACCGCTGCATCGTCCTGGTGGACGCCGGGTATCTGCTGGGGGCCGCCGCCAGCCTTCTCGCCGGAGAGCCCTCGCGATCCCGGATCACCGTCGACCACTCCGCCCTCGTCCAGGGCCTGCGCGAACAGGCCGAGTCCGACACCGAACGGCCGCTGCTGCGCATCTACTGGTTCGACGGCGCCCCCGACCGCGTGCCCCAGCCCGAGCACCGCAGGCTGCGGGTCATGCCCCGGGTCACCGTCCGGCTGGGCGCCCTGACCCGCAGCGACGGACGGTGGGCCCAGAAGGGCGTCGACGCCGCGATGCACGCCGAGCTGACCGAGCTGGCCCGCAACCGCGCCTGCTCCGACGTCGTGCTCGTCACCGGCGACGGCGATCTGCTGCCCGGCATGATGGCCGCCAAGGAGCACGGCGTCGCCGTCCATCTGTGGGCCGTCCAGGCCGCCGACGGCGACTACAACCAGTCCGAGGACCTGGTCGCGGAGGCCGACGAGCGGCGCGTCCTGGATCGTACGTGGATCACCAAGGCCGTACGCGCCAAGGAGCTCGGCGGGGTGTGCGCGCCGCCGCCCGCGCCCCGGCCCGAGATCGCCGCGATCCTCTCCGCGCCGCTGCCCGACGCCGGCCTCGCCCCCGCCGCCGAGCGCCCCTCCGAGGAGCCCGAGCACACCACCGCGGCCTCCGACGACCGGGACGGCACGCAGGAGCGCGTCCCCGCGCCCAAAGGGGTCCCCACCCCCAAGGACCTGGCGGCCCTGCGCGCGCCCGGCACCCACCCGGTCCAGCACCCCGCCACCGCGACCCTGCGCTGGTCCTCCGACCGGGGCTGGGTCGACCGGCCCGGTGTCGTCGCCGAGCCCCCCGAGGCCGCCTCCATGCCGACGCTGGCGCAGCTGACCACGGCGGAGCAGCGGTGGGCGGACCGGGAGGAGGACATCACCACCGTCGGCGGCGACCCGTACGAGGTGGGGCAGGTCTTCGCCCGCCGGTGGATGGGGCGGCTCGGCGACCAGAGCCATCTGCAGAAGCTGTCCGGCATGTACCCGCGGATCCCGCACCGCATCGACGGCGAGCTGCTCCGGTACGCGGCCCGCTTCGGACTGCTCGCGCACAAGGACGACCAGATCGACGAGCACGACCGCTACGCCATCCGGGCGGGCTTCTGGCGCGAGGTCGACGTCCGGACCGCCGCCGAGCACGCGCCCGCGGGGGACTGACGGGGGCCGAACCGGGCACTCGGGGCGCCCCCGACGGCGACCGGGCCGCCCCGACCCCGTAGTCTCGTCCCTTGTGAGTACGCGCGCGGCATCGGCCATCCGGCACGAGGACCAGGTCGTGTGCGCCGTGCGCGGACTGACCAAGACCTACCCGGCGGTACGAGGCCGGCGCGGCACCCCGGCGACCCCCGAGGTACGCGCCACCGACGCCGTGGAACTGGACATCCGGCGCGGTGAGATCTTCGGGCTGCTCGGCCCGAACGGGGCCGGCAAGTCCACCCTCGTACGGCAGCTCACCGGGCTGATGCGGCCCGACGCGGGCAGTGTGGAGATCCTCGGGCACGACATCGTGCGCCACCCCGAGCGGGCCGCGCGCATCCTCGCCTACCTCGGCCAGGAGTCCACCGCCCTCGACGAGCTCACCGTCTCCCTGGCCGCCGAGACCACCGGACGGCTGCGCGGCCTCGACGTACACCGGGCCCGGCGGGAGCGGGACGCCGTCCTCGACGAGCTGGGGCTCACCCCGATCGCCGGGCGGCCGCTGCGCAAGCTGTCCGGCGGACAGCGGAGACTGGCGTGCTTCGCGTCCGCCCTGGTGGGGGAACGGCCGTTGCTGGTGCTGGACGAGCCGACCACCGGGATGGACCCCGTCGCGCGGCGGGCGGTGTGGAGCGCCGTCGACCGGCGCAGGGCCGAACGGGGCACGACCGTGCTCCTGGTCACCCACAACGTCATCGAGGCCGAGACCGTGCTCGACCGGGTCGCCGTCCTCGACAAGGGCCGGGTCATCGCCTGCGACACGCCCGCCGGGCTCAAGGAGCAGGTGGCCGGCGAGGTGCGGGTCGAGCTGGTGTGGCGGGAGCGGGCGCCGCTGGACGTGCCCGAGGTCGCCGCGCTGCGGGAGCGCGCCGTGGAGTCCGGGCGCCGCTGGACGCTGCGGCTGGCCCCCGACGAGGCCCGCGCGATCGTCGCCACCGTCACCGGCGGGGCCGCCTTCGCCGCCCTGGACGACTTCACCCTCGCCACGCCCAGCCTGGAGGACGTGTACCTGGCGCTGGGCGGGGCCGCGCGGCAGGGGCTGGTGAGGGCGTGAGCGCGGGGAGGCCCGGGGCCGTATCAGACGGTGCCCTCGTGTCCGTATGGGACGCTGTGAGAGCCGTAGGGAAGAGGAGCAGCGCCACGTGAGTGTCGTACCCGCCGAGGTTCTGCCGGGCAGCACCCGGGCCGTCACCGAGACCGTCCGGGTTGCCGCCGCCGAGCTGGCGCCCCGTGCGCGGCTGTGGCCGTCGCTCGTGGCCGTGTACCGGGCGCAGCTGTCCCGGGCGCGGGTGGCGCGGATCCCGCTGCTGTTCGTGGCGACCTTCCAGTCGGTCGGCATCCTGATCATGATGCGGGGCGTCGTGGACGGCGGCAGCGAGGCGGAGTCGGTCGTGGCCGGCTCGGCGGTGCTCGTCGTCGCGTTCGTCGCGCTCAATCTGCTGGCGCAGTACTTCGGGCAGCTGCGGGCGAGCGGCGGCCTCGACCACTACGCGACGCTGCCGGTGCCGCCCGCCGCCGTGGTGCTGGGGGCGGCGGGGGCCTACGCCTCCTTCACCGTGCCCGGAACGCTGGTGACGGCGGTGTTCGGGTGCGTGCTGTTCGGACTGCCGCTGACGCATCTGTGGGTGCTCGCGGCCGTCATCCCGCTGGCGGGTGCCGCGCTCTCCGGGCTCGGCGCGGCCTTCGGGCTGCTCGCGCCGCGGCCGGAGCTGGCCACCGTGCTCGGGCAGCTCGGGATGTCGGCGGCGCTGCTGCTGGGGGTGCTGCCGCCGGACCGGATGCCGGAGGCGGTGCGGTTCGCGCGGGATCTGCTGCCCTCGACGTACGGGGTCGAGGCGTTCGCGCGGACGTTCGGACCGGATCCCGACTGGGCGTTCGTGCTCGGGGACCTCGCCGTGTGCGCCGGTGTGGGCGTCGTTTCGCTGGCCGCCGCCACCTGGGCCTACCGCCGGGCCGCCGTCCGGTGACGCGCCGCACAGGCGGGCCTGGCACGATGTCAGGGTGACCGCACCGCTGACTCCGCCTCCGCCGCCGCACGAACCGTCTCCGCAGGGTGCCTGGCCGCCCTCGCCGGGCGGGTACGCGGGGGTGGCGGCCGCCGCGCCGCACGACGCCGTGTACGGACAGGACGGGCCTGGCATGAAGACCGAGTTGCGGGAAGCCGCCGTGGTCACGGTGGTGGTGACGCTGGCCGGGGCTCTGCTCGGGTTGCTGTGGAAGTGGCTCGCGCCGTCGGTGCCGCTGGTCGGTGACGTGGTGAGCGGGCAGTGGGTCGTCTACCTCAAGGACACCGAGGGGGAGCAGGCGATCGGGGTGGACGGGACCTTCACTCTGCTGGCGCTGGCGTTCGGGGCCGTGAGCGCGGGGGCGGTGTTCGCCTGGCGGCGGCGCGGCGGTGTGCCGCTGGTGGTGGCGCTGATGGTCGGCGGGCTGCTGGGGTCGGTGCTGGGGTGGCGGCTCGGGGTGTGGCTCGGGCCCGGCTCGGACGTGATCGCGCAGGCCAAGGCCGCGGGCAAGGGGGTGACCTTCTCCGCGCCGCTGAAGCTCGGGGCCAAGGGGGCGTTGCTGGCCTGGTCGCTGGCCGCGCTGCTGGTCCATCTGGGGCTCACGGCGTTGTTCGGCCCCCGGGACCCCGAGCACGTGCCGCAGGGGCCGGTCCCCAAGGATTCCTACGGGGCGCCGCTCACCTGAGGGCCTGTCGCGAGAGGCCCGTCCGCCCGGCGACGCCTGGCACGCACTCCCGCAGCGGGGGGACCTCCATCCGCTTTGCCGGGATCGTCCCCGGTACGCCCTTGATCAGGACGGCGCTCCGCCTTGCGCTCGCACGGACCGGACGCCGCCGGGCCCGCCCTTCGGGCGGACGACGCTGCGAAACACGTCCTGGCGGCGGGGTGCCGCCCGCCCCCGGCCTGACGGCGTAGGCGGGGTGCCGCCTGCCCCGGCCTGACGGCGTCTCGTCCTCGCCCGCCCGACGGGACGGGTGCTTCGGCCGGCGCCCGCGGTGTGCCGCGGGTCGCCCGGCGGACTCAGCCGCGGCCGATCGGCGCCAGGACCGCCTCCGCCAGTTCGGCCAGGGCGGTGGGGGAGAGCTCCACCTCCAGGCCCCGGCGGCCTGCCGAGACGCAGATCGTGGGGTGGGCCGTGGCCGAGTCGTCGAGGACCGTGGGGAGTTTCCTGCGCTGGCCGAGGGGAGAGATGCCGCCGCGGACGTAGCCCGTGGCGCGCTCGGCCAGGGTGGGGTCGGCCATGGCCGCTCGCTTGCCGCCCACCGCCGAGGCCAGGGCCTTGAGGTCCAGGGTGCCCGCGACCGGGACGACGGCCACGGTGAGGGTGCCGTCCACGTCCGCGACCAGGGTCTTGAAGACGCGGTCGGGCGAGACGCCCATCGCCTCGGCGGCCTCCTCGCCGTAGGACGGGTGGCCCGGGTCGTGGTCGTAGGAGTGGAGCGTGAAGTCCACGCCGGCCGAGGCCAGGGCCACCGTGGCGGGGGTGCCGCCGGACTGCTGCTTCTTCGGCTTCTTCGCCATGCTTCGTGAGCGCCTTCAGGTGGTCGGGACGTCAGTTGAGACTCGTCGGCCCGTGCGTCAGCTCCGACGCGGGCAGCGAGGGCAGGCTGCGGATGATCGCGGTCTCCGAGCGCAGGAGCTTCAGCTCGTCCCGGAGGCGGGAGGCCGTGTCGGGGGCTTGCAGGAGGCGCTGCTTGGCCGGGGTGTCCAGCATCATCGCCGCCGCCACCAGGTACGAGACCACGGACGGGTCGTCGGGCAGGTCCGCGCCCGTCGCCAGGGAGCGTTCCCGGGCGCCCGCCAGGCGCTTCTGGTACTGGCGGAAGGCCCGCAGGACGCCCTCCGCCAGCGCTCCCGCCCCGTCGCCCGGCTCCTCCGGGAGTTCCTCCAGCTCCGCCGTGAGGAAGGGGCCCGAGGCGTCCACGGAGAGGAGGCGTACGCGGGTCGTGCCGGTGGCCAGGACCTCGAAGGTCCCGTCGGCGCGTTCGCGGATCGTGGCCGCGTCGGCGACGCAGCCGGTGCCGTGGAACGCCTTGAGGGCGTCCTCGCCGAAGCCGGCCGCCGGGCCGCGCTCGGGCAGCGCCGTCTGGTCGGGCAGGCCCGGGGCGCTGGGCGCGACCTCGTGGCCGTCGCGGATGGCGACGACGGCGAAACGGCGCGGTTCGTCCTCGGGTGTCTTGAGCAGATCGCGCATCATGGCGCGATAGCGCTCCTCGAAGACGTTCAGCGGAAGCACGAGCCCCGGGAACAGCACCGTGTTCAGGGGGAAGAGCGGCAGACGGACGGTGGTCACGGCGCAGAAGCCTAGTGGTCGTCCGGGTGCGCTCGGTCGCCGTGACCATTTCGTGGATGCCACGGGCCCGTCACGGGCCTCCCCGCGCGCACGTCCTCGCGCACCGCGAGGAAGTGGCCGAGCGGGTCGTCGGACAGCCGGTCCCAGGGGAAGGACGTGGCGTACGGGCCGATCAGGCGCAGCTGGACGAGGGCGTCGTCGAGCCGGCCGAGGCGGACGAGGACGTACGCCAGCAGGTTGCGGATCTCGGCCGGCCACGGGTCCAGGGACGGGAAGCGCGCGGAGAGGGCGACGGCACGGTCGGCCGCCGCGTCCAGCCGTTCGCGCGGGACGTCCGGGCCGCAGCCGTCGGTGAGGTAGGCGAAGGCCGCCCGGGCGGGGAGAGCCTGGACCAGTGAGTCCGCCGGGGCGTCCTGTGCCGCCCGGTCGGCGAAGTCGAAGCACTCGCGGTGCGAGCCGTGCCAGGACTCGGCGAGGTAGCGCTTGGCGGCCACATGGCAGCCGTAGTGGTGCGGGGCGCGGCGCACGGCTGCCGTCCACAGCTCGCCGAGGTACTTGTGCCCGGCCCGGGTGCCGCGCGCGTGGTCCAGGGCGATGCGCCACGGCACGGGGTCGCGGTGGTCGGCCTGCGCGGCCGCGGTGATCAGCGGGCTCACCTCGCGCAGCAGCTCCGCCCGGGCAGGTGAGCGCCAGGCGCGTTCCACCGCGAGCTGGGCGGAGAGCAGCAGCACGTCCGGGTCGCGCGGAGCGGCCGCGCGCCACTCCGCGAACCACTCGTCGCGCGAGCGGGCGAAGGAGGCGAGCCGGGTCACGTACCGGTCGCGGTACTCCCACTCGGCTCGCTCCCGGGTGCGGGACAGCAGCTCGGCGGCCGGCGCGTAGGCACCCCGGCCCGCCGCGACCAACGCGGGTCCGAGCCGGTCGTCGGGCACGTCGAGAAGCACCTCGTCGTCGGCGGGGAGCCCGGCGCCGGGGTGGTGGGGGGCGGCGGTCCGGGCCGGCCGGGAGATCCGGGAGGCGCGGATGAAGGGGGGCAGCAGAGCCATCGTGCGGCCCATTGAAAAGGCGCAGGTCGGGTTGCGCCAGAGGGAGCGGGCAACCTCGGGAAAGTTGTACGCCGTCAGGTCAAGGAAACGTAAAAGGTGACATCTGTTCAGTGCTCACGGTCCAGGGCCTCACCCCCGCCGCAGCAGCCGTGTCGCCCCAGCCGCCACCGTCGTCGCCAGGATCCAGCCGAGCAGGATCAGGGCCGTCGACAGCCACTGCCAGCCGCCGGTGAGCTGCCACTGGCCCACCTGGCCCAGGTCGATCACCGGCAGCAGCAGGTCGAGGGTGAACAGGGCCGGGTTCCAGGGCGGGTGCCCGTCGCGGTCGACGGGGGGATGCGGGGCGTTGGCGAAGGCCAGGGAGCTCGCCGCCCACAGCACCGCCATCCACACCGCCGCCCGGCCCGGCCGGTACCCGTAGGCGACCGTCAAGTCCTGCACATAGCCCCAGAGCTTGGCGGCGGGCGGCAGCGTCTCCCGGCGGCGGCGCTGCTTGGCGAGCAGCACCTCGCGGGCGTCCTCGTCCTCGCCGCCCGCCCGCAGCACCGTCGCCAGCCGCTCGTACGGCTCCGGGGCGTACTCCGCGGTCGCGGCGGCCACCCACTCCAGCCGCGCGGCCAGCGGGAACGGGCCCTGCGGCACCAGATTCTCGTACGCGAAACCGCCCATGTGCAGATTGCCGGGGCCCGGCCAGGCGCTCGCCCGGTCCACCAGGTTGATCACCCGGGCGCCGGACAGCACCACCTTCCCGCGCTGCGGCCTCTCCCCGAGGAACCGCAGCTCGGGCGTCTGGACCCGGCGCAGCGACAGCTCCTGCTCCTCCGTGAAGGAGAACCGCGCCTGCTCCAGGTCCACGGCGTCCCCGAACCGCCCGTCGTCCAGGCGCACCCCGCCCCGGCACTCGAACCGCTGGACCCGCGTCCCGCGCGCGGGCGTCGTCCCGCTCAGCGCCTGGCCGCCCACCCCGGCGGGCGTCAGGTACAGGGAGCGCTCCACGGTCAGCTGGGGCGCGTTCAGCGCGAACCGGGTGTACGGGTTGGTCAGCCGGGCCCCGCGCAGGCTCAGCGACACGCCGATCTGGGCGCTGCGCAGCCTCAGCTCGCCGTGCGACTCCAGCAACTCCGCCTGGAGGTCCTGGCCGACGCTCAGCCCGTCGGCGGAGACCGAGCGGCCGGTGCGGTCGCGGTAGACGATCGCCTGGTTGAGCAGCAGGTCGGTGCCGATGTGCGCGTCGGTGAGCCGGACGCCGTTGTGGAAGCGGCAGCGGGGGAGATGCAGATCGCCCTCGGTGTGCAGCCGGGCCGCCTCCAGCCGCGGCACCGAGCAGTCCACCATGCGCAGGGTCGCGAACCGCGCCTCCGGCAGCAGGACGTCCTGCTCGAACCGGCAGCGCTGCAGTTCCACGTACGGCACCACGGTGCCGCCCGCCAGGTCCAGGCTGCCGTTGATCTGCACGCCGACCAGCTTGAGGCAGGACACCCGGCCGGCCAGCGCGGGCGGCCCGTCGAGGAGCAGCCAGGCGACGATCCGGGCCCGCACGGTCCGCGCCGCGCCCCACGGATGACCGCCGTGCGGGTCGTCGACGACCGAGTCCCCGCTGCTCAGGTCGTACACGCTGCCGTTGCGGAAGGCCTGCCACATGCCGGCCTCGGCGGCGGTCAGGTCATCGGGAATGTCCCCCGTGTCGATTCCGTCCCCTTCGGTCACCATCTGCCCGCCCCCTTTCCCCGCTTCCCTCGCCCACCGGCTCCGCCGAGCCGTTCATGCCCCTGTGTGACCCCACGGAAGCAAGACGTGAAGGTGATCTTCCGGGTTCCGGCCACGTTCTGTATCAGCCACTGATACGCGCGGACGGTGCCGGATGCCGGTCTGAGAGAATTGGGCTGTGATCTCTCGAATCGATCTGCGCGGCGACGCCCTTCCCGAGGGCCCCGCCCTGCGTGACCTGCTGCCCCGAGCCGACTTCGACGTTCAGGCCGCCCTGGAGAAGGTGCGACCGATCTGCGAGGCCGTGCATCATCGGGGCGACGCGGCGCTGATCGACTTCGCCGAGAAGTTCGACGGAGTACGGCTGGAATCCGTCCGCGTCCCCGCGCAGGCCCTCGCCGACGCCCTGGAGCGGCTCGACCCGGCCGTGCGCGCGGCCCTGGAGGAGTCCATCCGGCGGGCCCGTCTCGTCCATCGCGCGCAGCGGCGTACGACGCACACGACCCAGGTCGTGCCGGGCGGCTCGGTGACCGAGAAGTGGGTGCCGGTCGAGCGGGTCGGGCTGTACGCGCCGGGCGGCCGGTCGGTCTACCCCTCCTCCGTGGTCATGAACGTCGTCCCGGCCCAGGAGGCCGGCGTCGAGTCCGTCGCGCTCGCCTCGCCCGCGCAGGCCGAGTTCGACGGCCTGCCGCACCCCACGATCCTCGCCGCGTGCGCCCTGCTCGGCGTCGACGAGGTGTACGCGGCGGGCGGCGCCACCGCCGTCGCGATGTTCGCGTACGGCACCGAGTCCTGCGCCCCCGCCAACATGGTCACCGGCCCCGGCAACATCTGGGTCGCCGCCGCCAAGCGCTACTTCACCGGCAAGATCGGCATCGACGCCGAGGCCGGCCCGACCGAGATCGCGGTCCTCGCCGACAGCACGGCCGACCCGGTGCACGTGGCCTCCGACCTGATCAGCCAGGCCGAGCACGACCCGCTGGCCGCCGCCGTCCTGGTCACCGACTCCGTCGAACTCGCCGACGCGGTCGAGAAGGAGCTGGAACCGCAGATCGCCGCCACGAAGCACATCGACGACCGGATCGTCCCGGCCCTCAAGGGCCGGCAGTCCGCGATCGTGCTCGTCGACGGCATCGAGGAGGGCCTGCGGGTGGTCGACGCCTACGGTGCGGAGCACCTGGAGATCCAGACGGCCGACGCCGCCGCGGTGGCCGACCGGGTGAAGAACGCGGGCGCGGTCTTCATCGGCCCCTGGGCGCCGGTCTCGCTCGGCGACTACGCGGCCGGGTCCAACCACGTGCTGCCCACCGGCGGCTGCGCCTGCCACTCCTCGGGCCTGTCCGTCCAGTCCTTCCTGCGCGGCATCCACATCGTCGACTACACGAAGGACGCGCTGGCCGAGGTCGCGCACCACGTGGTGACGCTGGCGGAGGCGGAGGACCTGCCCGCGCACGGCGCGGCGATCAAGGCAAGGTTCGGGTGGAAGGTACCGACGAGCAAGTGAACCCCGGAATCGACGATCTTCCCGTACGGGACGAGCTGCGCGGCAAGTCCCCTTACGGCGCTCCCCAGTTGGACGTCCCCGTACGGCTGAACACCAACGAGAACCCCTACCCGCTGCCCGACGCCCTGGTCGAGCGGATCGCGGAGCGGGTGCGCGGGGCGGCCCGCGACCTCAACCGCTACCCGGACCGGGACGCCGTGGAGCTGCGCACCCGGCTGGCCGCGTACCTGACCGACACCTGCGGGTACGAGGTCGGCCCGGCCAACGTGTGGGCCGCCAACGGCTCCAACGAGGTCATCCAGCAGCTGCTGCAGACCTTCGGCGGCCCGGGACGTACGGCGATCGGCTTCGAGCCGTCGTACTCGATGCACGGACTCATCGCGCGCGGCACGGGCACCGGATGGATCTCCGGCCCGCGCAACGAGGACTTCACCATCGACGTGGCGGCGGCCGAGAAGGCCATCGCCGCGCACCGACCGGACGTCGTCTTCATCACCACCCCCAACAACCCCACCGGCACCGCCGTGCCCGCCGAGACGGTCCTCGCGCTGTACGAGGCCGCGCAGGCCGCCAAGCCGTCGATGGTGGTCGTCGACGAGGCCTACGTCGAGTTCAGCCACGGCGACTCGCTGCTGCCGCTGCTCGAAGGGCGGCCGCATCTCGTCGTCTCGCGGACGATGTCGAAGGCCTTCGGCGCCGCCGGACTGCGCCTCGGCTACCTCGCCGCGCACCCGGCCGTCGTGGACGCCGTACAGCTGGTCCGGCTGCCGTACCACCTCTCGGCCGTCACCCAGGCGACCGCGCTGGCCGCCCTGGAGCACACCGGGACGCTGCTGAAGTACGTCGAGCAGCTGAAGTCGGAGCGCGACCGGCTCGTGACCGAACTGCTCGCGATCGGCTACGAGGTCACGGCGTCCGACGCCAACTTCGTGCAGTTCGGCCGGTTCGCCGACGCCCACGAGGTCTGGCAGCAGATCCTCGACCGGGGCGTCCTGGTCCGGGACAACGGCGTGCCGGGCTGGCTGCGGGTGACCGCCGGAACCCCGGAAGAGAACGACGCGTTCCTCGACGCGGTCCGTGAGTTGAAGAAGGAGCAGAGCGCATGAGCCGCGTAGGACGTATAGAGCGGACGACGAAGGAGACCTCGGTCCTCGTCGAGATCAACCTCGACGGCACCGGCAAGGTCGACGTGTCGACCGGCGTCGGCTTCTACGACCACATGCTCGACCAGCTCGGCCGGCACGGTCTGTTCGACCTGACCGTGAAGACCGACGGCGATCTGCACATCGACTCGCACCACACCATCGAGGACACCGCCCTCGCCCTCGGCGCCGCCTTCAAGCAGGCCCTCGGCGACAAGGTGGGCATCTACCGCTTCGGCAACTGCACGGTCCCGCTGGACGAGTCACTCGCCCAGGTCACCGTCGACCTGTCCGGCCGCCCCTACCTCGTGCACACCGAGCCCGAGAACATGGCGCCGATGATCGGCGAGTACGACACGACGATGACCCGGCACATCCTGGAGTCCTTCGTCGCCCAGGCCCAGATCGCGCTGCACGTGCACGTGCCCTACGGACGCAACGCGCACCACATCGTGGAGTGCCAGTTCAAGGCGCTGGCCCGGGCCCTGCGCTACGCCTCCGAGCGCGACCCGCGCGCGGCCGGCATCCTCCCCTCCACGAAGGGCGCGCTGTAACACCATGAACGGTCTGTCGACCCTTCTGATCGTCGTCGGTCTCTTCCTGGCCGGCGGCATCTACTCCTTCGTCAAGCAGGACATGCCCCGGAGCCTGGTCGTGCTGTTGTCGATCGGCGCCGGCATGTGCCTCGTCGCGGGTGTCATGAGGCTGGAGGTGTGGAGTTGAGCGCGGTGAGCAAGAAGGTCGTGGTCTTCGACTACGGCTTCGGCAACGTCCGTTCCGCCGAGCGTGCCCTCGCGCGCGCCGGGGCCGACGTCGAGATCACGCGTGACTTCGACCGGGCCATGAACGCCGACGGGCTGCTGGTGCCGGGCGTCGGCGCCTTCGCCGCCTGTATGCAGGGCCTGCGGGAGGCGCGCGGCGACTGGATCATCGACCGCCGGCTCTCCGGCGGCCGTCCCGTGATGGGCATCTGCGTCGGCATGCAGATCCTGTTCGCGCGCGGCATCGAGCACGGCGTCGAGACCGAGGGCCTCGACGAGTGGCCCGGCGCGGTCGAGCCGCTCCAGGCCGAGATCGTGCCCCACATGGGCTGGAACACCGTGGACGCCCCCGCCGACTCCGAGCTGTTCGCCGGCCTGGACGCGGACGCCCGCTTCTACTTCGTGCACTCCTACGCCGTCCACGACTGGTCCCTGGAGACGTACAACCAGGCCATGCACGCGCCGAGGGTGACCTGGTCGACGCACGGCAAGCCCTTCGTGGCCGCCGTGGAGAACGGCGCCCTGTGGGCCACGCAGTTCCACCCCGAGAAGTCCGGCGACGCCGGAGCCCAGCTCCTCACCAACTGGATCGGAACCCTGTGAGCAAGCTCGAACTCCTCCCCGCCGTCGACGTCCGCGACGGCCAGGCCGTCCGCCTCGTGCACGGCGAGTCGGGGACGGAAACTTCTTACGGTTCGCCCCTGGAGGCCGCCCTCGCCTGGCAGCGGTCGGGCGCGAAGTGGCTGCACCTGGTGGATCTGGACGCCGCCTTCGGCACCGGCGACAACCGGGAGCTGGTCCGCGAGGTCACGCAGGCGATGGACATCAAGGTGGAGCTGTCCGGCGGCATCCGCGACGACGCCACCCTCGCCGCCGCCCTCGCCACCGGCTGCACCCGCGTCAACCTCGGCACCGCCGCGCTGGAGACCCCGGAGTGGGTCGCCGGGGTCATCGCCGAGCACGGCGACAGGATCGCCGTCGGCCTGGACGTTCGGGGCACCACCCTGCGCGGCCGGGGCTGGACCCGCGACGGAGGCGACCTCTACGAGACGCTGGAGCGACTCGACAAGGAGGGCTGCGCCCGGTACGTCGTCACCGACATCGCCAAGGACGGCACCCTGCAGGGGCCCAACCTGGAGCTGCTGAAGAACGTGTGCGCGGCGACGGACCGCCCGGTCGTGGCGTCCGGTGGCGTGTCCTCCCTGGACGACCTGCGGGCCCTCGCCGGGCTGGTGCCCCTCGGTGTCGAGGGCGCCATCGTCGGGAAGGCGCTGTACGCGAAGGCGTTCACCCTGGAAGAGGCCCTGGAGGCTGTGTCGTCATGACGTCCGAAGCCGTGCGGCGGGTGCAGAGCGGAAGTCCCTGGGAAGAGAGTTTCGGTTTCGCACGGGCCGTCATGGCGGGAGACCGTGTGCTGGTGGCGGGCACCACGTCCTTCAAGGGCAGCGTGCTCTACGGGGAGGGCGACCCCTACGAGCAGGCCAAAGTGGCCTTCACCAGCGCGGTCGAGGCGCTCGGCGCGTTCGGACTCGGAGTGGAGTCCGTGATCCGTACCCGGATGTACCTGACGCATCAGCGGGACGTCGACGACGCGGGCCGGGCCCACAAGGAGTTCTTCGACGCGGTGCGTCCGGTGTCCACCCTGCTGGTGGTGGAGGGTTTCGTCGACCCGCGCATCCTGGTCGAAGTGGAACTAGAGGCATTCAGAGGAGCCGTGAACTCATGACCCTGGCGGTCCGAGTCATCCCCTGCCTGGACGTGGACAACGGCCGGGTCGTCAAGGGCGTCAACTTCCAGAACCTGCGCGACGCGGGCGACCCGGTCGAGATGGCCAAGGTGTACGACGCCGAGGGCGCCGACGAGCTGACGTTCCTGGACATCACCGCCTCGTCGGGCAACCGCGAGACCACCTACGACGTGGTGCGCCGCACCGCCGAGCAGGTGTTCATCCCGCTGACCGTCGGCGGCGGGGTGCGTACGCCCGAGGACGTGGACAAGCTGCTGCGGGCAGGTGCCGACAAGGTGGGCGTCAACACGGCGGCCATCGCCCGCCCGGAGCTGATCAAGGAGATCGCCGAGCGGTTCGGCAGCCAGGTGCTGGTGCTGTCGGTGGACGCGCGGCGCACCGGGTCGGGGTCCTTCGAGGTGACGACGCACGGCGGCCGCAAGGGCACCGGCATCGACGCGATCGAGTGGGCGCACCGGGCGGCCGAGCTGGGCGCCGGCGAGATCCTGCTGAACTCGATGGACGCCGACGGCACCAAGGACGGCTACGACCTGGAGATGATCGCCGCCGTCCGCAAGCACGTGACGGTCCCCGTCATCGCCTCCGGCGGCGCCGGAAAGCTCGCCGACTTCCCGCCGGCCGTCGAGGCGGGCGCGGACGCGGTGCTCGCCGCATCGGTGTTCCACTTCGGCGACCTGCGGATCGGCGAAGTGAAGCAGGCCCTGCGAGAGGCGGGCCACCCGGTGCGCTGACGCCGCGCCGAGTTCTCAGCCCCGGCTGCCCGATGGCGGCCGGGGCTTCTGTGCGAGGAGACACGAAACGAAACTTGCGCAAAATTTATTGCGCAATTTTTCTTTCGCGTCTAGCGTGGGGGCATGGCCCGCAAGGAGAACCGCCGGATCACGGATGTCGGCACGCTCAAGGCGCTCGCCCATCCGCTGCGCATGAAGCTCTACCGCCTGCTGTTCGTGACCGAGGCCGCCACCGCCTCCCAGCTCGCCGAGCAGGTCGACGAGGCGGTGTCCCTGGTCAGCTACCACCTGCGCAAGCTCGCCGAGCACGGGTTGATCGAGGCGGCGGAACCGCAGAGCGCGGACGGCCGGGAACGGTGGTGGCGACCGTCCTCCGACGGGGTGACCGTACGGGACACGGACTTCCAGGACGCACCCGAGAAGGTCACCGCGCACCTGGCGGCCTCACGGCTCTTCCAGGAGCAGCGCTCCGAGATGTACCGCACCTATCTCGACCAGCGTCCGCACTGGGGGCGGGAGTGGAACGAGGCAGCGCAGGACTCCGAGTCGCTGCTGCGCCTGACAGCCGCGGAGCTGGCCGAGCTGAAACAGGCCCTGCACGACGTGATCAAGAGGTACGACGAGAAAGGCCGGGCCGCCGAAGCCCACGGCGACACCGAGGGGCGCGAGCATGTCGCGCTGCACCTGTACGGGTTCCCGTTCCGTGTCTGAGAGGACCACCGCCCGTGACGGCCACGCTCACACCCGCGCTCACCGGTGCCAGGCCTGCCCACCGCGACCCCGCCGTCCTGCGCTGGCTCGCCGCCTACACCTCCTCGATGGCCGGCGACAGCGTCTACTACCTCGCCCTGTCCTGGGCCGCCGTACAGGCCGGCACTCCCTCGCAGGCGGGGCTCGTGATGACCGCGAGCGCCGTGCCGCGGGCGCTGCTGATGCTGGGCGGTGGAGTGATCGCCGACCGGCTGGGCCCGCGCCGGGTCGTCATCGGCAGCGACGCCGTGCGCTGCGCGGCCGTCCTCGCGGTGGCCGCCCTGCTGTTCGTGACCAGCCCCGGCCTGTGGCCGCTGGCCCTGCTGGCCCTGGTCTTCGGCACCGTCGACGCCGTGTTCGTACCGGCCGTGGGCGCCCTGCCCGCCCGTATGACGAGCCGTGACCAGCTCGCGCGCGTGCAGGGCATGCGCGGGCTCGCGATCCGGTTCGCCGGCGTCGTCGGCGCCCCCCTCGGCGGCTTCGCCGTGGCGGCGGGCGGCGCGGCGGCCGCGTTCGGGCTCGCGGGGCTGCTCATCGCGATGTCGGTGCCCCTGCTGGTCTGCGTACGGGTGCGGGACCTGCCGCCGGACGACACCGTCGGCGCGCGGAGGACGACCGCCCGTGCCGACCTGACGGCCGGGCTGAGGTACATCCGCCGCCACCGCGTGCTCGGGCCGCTGATGCTCGCCGTCGCGCTCGGTGACCTCGGCTTCGTCGGACCGCTCAACGTGGGTCTGACCCTGCTGGCCGACGAGCGCGGATGGGGTGCCGCCGGGATGGGCTGGGTGCTCGCGGGGTTCGGCGTCGGCGCGGGCGCCGCCTCGCTGCTGCTGACCCTGCGCGGACGGCTTCCCCACGCCGGGCGGGTCGCCGGCTGGTCGATCCTGGCGGGCGCGCTCGCCATCGGCGCCCTCGCGTACATGCCGACCGTCGCCACCGCCGTCGTCACGGCCCTGCTGATCGGGCTGCTCGCCGGGCTCAGCGGAGCCATGTGCGGGGCCCTGCTGCAGACGCAGGCCGATCCTGCGTACCTGGGCCGCGTCACCGCCGTCTCCAGCCTGGTCAGCCTGGGGCTCACCCCGCTCAGCATGCCGCTGTCCGCCGCCGCGATCGGAGCCTGGGGCACCGGCCCGGTCTTCGTGGCCAGCGCGACGCTGTGCGGCCTCGGCGGAGTCGTCGCCCTCGGCGTACCCGGCCTGCGCCGCGCCGAACTCCCCCGCTGAGGCTCACTCCTTCGACTGAGCGAGCTGCACCAGGTTGCCCACCGTGTCGTCGAGTACGGCCGTCACGACCGGGCCCTGCTCCCGCGGGGCCTGGGTGAAGCGGACGCCGAGGGCGCGCAGCCGCTCGTACTCCGCCTCGATGTCGTCGACGGAGAAGACGATGCACGGCAGCCCCGCCTCCTTCACCGCCGTGCGGTACGGCTCCGCGATGGGGCCCTGTCCCGGCTCCAGCAGCAGCTGGAGGTCCGGCTGGGCGCCCTCGCGCGCGCCGACCGTCACGAACAGGGTGCCGTCGCCCAGGTCCATGTGGAGACGGGTCTCGAAGCCCAGCACCTCCGTGTAGAACGTGTGGGCCCTGGCGACGTCGTCGACGTACACGCTCGTCATGGCGACCTTGATCACGGCGGCGCCTCCCGGTCGGCGGGTCAGATCCCGAGCTGCTTGCCGCTGTGCAGCCTCTCGATCGCTTCCTTGTCGCCGTCCAGCTCCACCTTTGCGGCGCTCTGGCGGCCGTACAGGAACAGCAGCAGTTCCGACGGCTCCCCGGTGACCGTCACGACCGGGGTGCCGCGCTGGGCGACCACCGTGCGGCCGTCCGCGCGGCGCAGCACCAGGCCGGTCGGGGAACCGCGGCCCATCAGGCGCGCGGTGCGCTCCAGACGGGACCACAGCGCGTCCTGGAAGACGGAGTCGAGCTCCCGGGGCGTCCAGTCGGGCCGGGCCCGCCGGACGTCCTCGGTGTGCACGTAGAACTCGATCGTGTTGGACGCCTCGTCGAGCTGCTTCAGCTGGAAGGGCGAGAACCTCGGCGGGCCGGTGCGGATCAGGGTGATCAGCTCGTCGTACGGCTTCGCGGCGAACTCCGCCATCACCCTGTCCAGGCGGGGGGCCAGTTGCTTGATGAGGATGCCGCCGGCCGCGTCCGGGCGGCGCTCGCGCACCACCACGTGCGCGGCCAGGTCCTGCGTCTCCCAGCCCTCGCAGAGGGTCGGGGCGCCCGGACCGGCGGTCTCCAGGAGGTCGGCGAAAAGGAGTCGTTCACGCTTGGCGAAGGTCGACATGCAGTCAGCCTACGACTACGTAACAGGTCCGCCCAGTGGACAGCGGGCCGTCACTGTCCGTCGCGCGCGGCACAATGGCACCCATGACCAGCACGCCCTCGCCCAGCCGCCTGGACCCCGAGATCGCCGCGCGCCTCAAGCGCAGCGCCGACGGGCTCGTCCCCGCCATCGCCCAGCAGTACGACACCGGTGAGGTGCTCATGCTCGGCTGGATGGACGACGAGGCACTGCACCGCACGCTCACCACCGGCCGCTGCACCTACTGGTCGCGCAGCCGCCGGGAGTACTGGGTCAAGGGGGACACCTCCGGTCACTTCCAGTGGGTCAGGTCCGTCGCCCTCGACTGCGACGCCGACACCCTGCTGGTCAAGGTCGACCAGGTCGGCGCCGCCTGCCACACCGGCGCGCGCACCTGCTTCGACGCCGACGTCCTGCTCAAGGACGGCGCCGATTCCGGCGCCGCCGCCTCGGATCAGTAAGGTCAGCCGCCATGGACCTCGAGACGTTCCGCAAGCTGGCCACCGACCGGCGGGTCATCCCGGTCACCCGCAAGCTCCTCGCCGACGGCGACACCCCGGTCGGGCTCTACCGCAAGCTCGCCGCCGAGCGCCCCGGCACCTTCCTCCTGGAGTCCGCGGAGAACGGCCGGTCCTGGTCCCGCTACTCGTTCGTGGGCGTCCGCTCCGCGGCCACCCTCACCGCGCGCGAGGGCCAGGCGCACTGGCTCGGCGTCCCGCCCGTCGGCGTCCCCGTCGACGGCGACCCGCTGGCCGCCCTGCGCGCCACCATCGAGGCCCTGCACACCCCCCACCAGGAGGACCTGCCGCCGTTCACCGGCGGCATGGTCGGCTACCTCGGCTACGACATCGTGCGCCGCCTGGAGAAGATCGGCCCCGGCGAGCGCGACGACCTGCGGCTGCCCGAGCTGACCATGCTCCTCACCAGCGACCTCGCCGTCATGGACCACTGGGAGGGCTCCGTCCTGCTGATCGCCAACGCGATCAACCACAACGACCTCGACACCGGCGTCGACGACGCGTACGCGGACGCGGTGGCCCGGCTGGACGCCATGGAGGCCGACCTCTCCCGCCCGGTCGCCCAGCCACCGGCGGTCCTGCCGCCCTCCGAGCTGCCCGAGTACACCGCCCGGTGGGGCGGCCCCGACTTCCAGGAGGCCGTCGAGGACATCAAGGAGCGCATCCGCGCGGGCGAGGCCTTCCAGGTCGTCCCCTCGCAGCGCTTCGAGACACCGTGCACGGCGAGCGCGCTGGACGTCTACCGGGTCCTGCGGGCGACGAACCCCTCCCCGTACATGTACCTGTTCCGCTTCGACGGATTCGACGTCGTGGGCTCGTCCCCCGAGGCCCTGGTGAAGGTCGAGGACGGACAGGCCATGGTCCACCCCATCGCCGGCACCCGGCACCGCGGCGCCACCCCGCAGGAGGACCAGGCCCTCGCCGACGAACTGCTCGCCGACCCCAAGGAGCGCGCCGAGCACCTCATGCTCGTCGACCTGGGCCGCAACGACCTCGGGCGGGTGTGCGAACCCGGCTCGGTCGAGGTCGTCGACTTCATGTCCGTCGAGCGGTACTCGCACGTCATGCACATCGTCTCGACGGTCACCGGCAAGGTCGCCCGGGGCCGCACCGCCTTCGACGTGCTCACCGCCTGCTTCCCCGCGGGCACCCTCTCCGGCGCCCCCAAGCCCCGCGCCATGCAGATCATCGACGAGCTGGAGCCGTCCCGGCGCGGCCTGTACGGCGGCTGTGTGGGCTACCTGGACTTCGCGGGCGACTCCGACACCGCCATCGCCATCCGCACCGCCCTGCTGCGCGACGGCACCGCCTACGTCCAGGCCGGCGCGGGCATCGTCGCCGACTCCGACCCGGTCGCCGAGGACCAGGAGTGCCGTAACAAGGCGGCGGCGGTACTCCGCGCGGTCCACACCGCGAACCGGCTGCGCGGGTAGGCCTCGCCCGCGGCAGTGGGGCGCGAATCACTGGGCCCCGGGTGACGGTTCGCCCGGGGTTCAGGCGATAGTGGACTCCGTGACTGCCGTACCTCACCCCCGTTCCGCATCAGCCGCCTCCGCCCGGGCCGGCCGCCTGAGCCTCGGGCTCGCCCTGCTGTCCGGCGCGCTGGGCGCGGCCGTGGCCCTGCTGGCCACCCGGCAGCGCTGGTCGCAGGGCACGGCGACGGTGGCCGGCGGCGCCTTCCCCCTCACCGCCAAGGGCAGCGACGTCACGGGCGTGCCCGCGGCGCTCGCCATAGTGGGCCTCGCCGCGCTCGTCGCCGTCTTCGCCGTCCGCAGGGCCGGCCGCCTCGCGGTCTCCGCCCTCCTCGCGCTCTCCGGCGCCGGCATCGTCGTCGCGGCCCTGATGGGCGCCTCCGACGACTCCGCGCTCGACGAGCAGGCCGCGAAGGCCTCCGGCGACACCTCCGCCACCGTCGCCTCCTTCACCCACACCGCCTGGCCCTACGTCGCGGTCGTCGGTGGTGTCCTGATCCTCCTGGCGGGTCTGCTGGCCCTGCGCTACGGCCGCCAGTGGCCTGCGATGTCCGGCCGCTACGAGCGCGGCGGCGCCCCCCGCCGGCGCAACGCCAGGCCCGTCGACCCCGACCGGCCCGAGGAGATCTGGAAGGCCCTGGACCGCGGCGAGGACCCCACGGGCGTCGACCCGGCCTGACCGGGATCCGCGTCCGGTTCCCGGTGTGGCGAATCAGACGTCGCCGGAAGCCACCCCAGCGTCCGGGACGCGTCCGCGTACGGGACAATGGACCGCGAGCCTCCGGCTCGGACGGACCCACAGACAGTAATGAGGAGCAAGTCATGGCGGGCAGCAGCCACGGACACACCCCGGCCGCCTGGACCGGTGTCACCATCGCCTTCATCGGTTTCTGCGTCGCGGGCGCGTTCATGGTGATGGCCCAGCCGGTCGGCTTCTGGGCCGGCATGGTGATCGTGGCCCTCGGCGGTGTGGTCGGCGCCCTCATGCGCGCCGCGGGCCTGGGCCAGCCGAAGGAGGCCCGCCCCGCGCACAAGGTCGCGCCGAAGGCGACGGCCGAGCCCGCGAGCGTCGAGGGCTGAGCCTGCCGGACCCCGTGTGAGGGGCGGCCGGGAGCACACCGGCCGCCCCTCACGCGCGTGTACGGCCCGCGCCGGGCAGAATGCGAGGCGTGAACGCCGAGAGCCGGACGACGACGCCGACAGCCGTGGGACGACTGGCCGTGCCCGCCGGGATCCTCGCCGCCGTCGCCGGCGCCTTCGCCTACGTCGGGGCCGTCGACCCCAACGAGCCCGGCCACTACCCGGCCTGCCCCCTGCTGCGCCTCACGGGCCTGTACTGCCCCGGCTGCGGCGGCCTGCGCAGCGCGCACGCCTTCGTCCACGGCGACCTCACGACCGCCCTGCACGACAACGCGCTGGCCGTCGTCGCCTATCTGGCCTTCGCCGTCGTATGGACCGTCTGGGTGGTCCGCGCGGCCCGCGGACGCCCCCTGCGGATCGCCCTCGGCCCCCTGCGCATGTGGTCCCTGGGCGCGTTGGTGCTGGTCTTCACCGTTGTCCGGAACCTGCCGTCCGGTGGCTGGCTGCACCCTTGATCAACAGTCGAATGTCCAGGTAGTGGGACCGCCCTCAACCGGATGTGAGGCCTTCGGCCTCCTCCGGATACCATCGCAGTGACCATCGCTTTTCCACCGGTCGTGGTCGCTGGAACTGTCAGTCGTCTCTCAGCCATCCGGAAGGGGGCCGCTCGCGTGAGTGTGCTCGACGAGATCATCGACGGAGTCCGTGCCGACCTCGCGGAGCGGCAGGCGCGCGTCAGCCTCGACGAGCTCAAGGAGCGCGCGGCGAAGGCTCCCGCCGCCAAGGACGGGGTCGCCGCACTCCGGGGCGACGGTGTCAAGGTGATCTGCGAGGTCAAGCGCTCCAGCCCGTCCAAGGGCGCGCTGGCCGCCATCGCCGACCCCGCGGGCCTGGCCGCCGACTACGAGGCGGGCGGCGCCGCCGTCATCTCCGTCCTCACCGAACAGCGACGCTTCGGCGGCTCGCTCGCCGACCTCGAGGCGGTCCGCGCGCGCGTGGACATCCCCGTGCTGCGCAAGGACTTCATCGTCACGTCGTACCAGCTGTGGGAGGCCCGCGCGTACGGCGCCGACCTCGCGCTGCTGATCGTGGCCGCCCTCGACCAGCCGGCCCTGGAGTCGCTGATCGAGCGCGCCGTCTCCATCGGCCTCACCCCGCTCGTCGAGGTGCACGACGAGGAGGAGGTCGAGCGGGCGGTGGACGCGGGTGCGAAGATCATCGGTGTCAACGCGCGCAACCTGAAGACGCTGGAGGTCGACCGCTCCACCTTCGAGCGGGTCGCCCCCGAGATCCCGGACCGCATCGTCAAGGTCGCCGAGTCCGGCGTCCGCGGCCCCCACGACCTCATCGCCTACGCCAACGCCGGCGCCGACGCGGTCCTGGTCGGCGAGTCCCTGGTGACCGGCCGCGACCCCAAGACGGCGGTGGCCGACCTCGTCGCGGCGGGCGAGCACCCCGCGCTGCGGCACGGCCGGGGCTGATCTTTCGC
Organism: Streptomyces sp. NPDC000345; assembly: GCF_042898825.1. Taxonomy (NCBI): domain Bacteria; kingdom Bacillati; phylum Actinomycetota; class Actinomycetes; order Kitasatosporales; family Streptomycetaceae; genus Streptomyces; species Streptomyces sp. NPDC000345. The sequence continues at coordinate 355,636 of NZ_JBIAZE010000008.1, read as the reverse complement.
TAGGCTGGCCCCGATGACTCCCACGACCCCCGCCGCCACCACGGACCGGTACGCCCGCCTCGCGCGCGGCTGCCGTCCCCGTGGCTGCCGCGCGCCCGCCCGCAGGGTGCACGGCCGCAGGGTCAGGTACGTCATCGGAGACGAACCGGGACAGGTGAACGGCCGTCGATGGCAGCGCGCCCTTTAGGGGCGCGGGGAACTGCGCGACAAGAGCCACGGACGGTCCCTCACCGTCGGACGAGCCCCGCCCCCACGGCGATCAGGTATTCCCAACTCACCGTGAGGTTTCCGCATGCCCAGCGAGTTCTTCATCCCCGACCCGGAGGGTCAGGTCCCCAGCGCTGAGGGCTACTTCGGCGCGTTCGGCGGCAAGTTCATCCCCGAGGCCCTGGTGGCCGCCGTGGACGAGGTCGCCGTCGAGTACGACAAGGCCAAGCACGACCCCGAGTTCGCCCGTGAGCTCGACGACCTGCTCGTCCATTACACCGGCCGCCCCAGCTCCCTCACCGAGGTGCCGCGGTTCGCCGAACACGCCGGTGGCGCCCGTGTGTTCCTCAAGCGCGAGGATCTCAACCACACCGGCTCCCACAAGATCAACAACGTGCTCGGCCAGGCCCTGCTCACCAAGCGCATGGGCAAGACCCGCGTGATCGCCGAGACCGGCGCAGGCCAGCACGGCGTGGCGACGGCCACCGCCTGCGCCCTGTTCGGGCTCGAATGCACGATCTACATGGGCGAGATCGACACCCAGCGCCAGGCCCTGAACGTGGCCCGGATGCGCATGCTGGGCGCCGAGGTCGTCGCGGTGAAGTCCGGCAGCCGCACCCTGAAGGACGCCATCAACGAGGCGTTCCGCGACTGGGTCGCCAACGTCGACCACACCCACTACCTCTTCGGCACGGTCGCGGGACCGCACCCCTTCCCGGCCATGGTCCGCGACTTCCACCGCGTCATCGGCGTCGAGGCCCGCCGCCAGCTCCTGGAGCGCACCGGGCGCCTGCCGGACGCCGCTGTCGCCTGCGTCGGCGGCGGCTCCAACGCCATCGGCCTCTTCCACGCCTTCATCCCGGACACCTCCGTCCGTCTGATCGGCTGCGAGCCGGCCGGACACGGCGTGGAGACCGGCGAGCACGCGGCCACCCTCACCGCCGGCGAGCCCGGCATCCTGCACGGCTCGCGGTCCTACGTCCTCCAGGACGACGAGGGCCAGATCACCGAGCCGTACTCCATCTCGGCGGGCCTGGACTACCCGGGCATCGGCCCCGAGCACTCCTACCTCAAGGACAGCGGCCGCGGCGAGTACCGCGCGGTCACCGACGACGCGGCCATGCAGGCGCTGCGGCTGCTGTCGCGCACCGAGGGCATCATCCCGGCCATCGAGTCGGCGCACGCCCTGGCCGGCGCCCTGGAGGTCGGCAAGGAGCTCGGCCCGGAGGGGCTGATCGTCGTCAACCTGTCCGGCCGCGGCGACAAGGACATGGACACGGCCGCCCGCTACTTCGGGCTGTACGACACCGACGCCGAGGTCGCCGCCAACGCGGCCGACACCGCCGAGATCGAGGGGGACGCCAAGTGAGCGGGAACATTCAGCTGCTGTCCGACACCCTCGCCGCCGCCAGGGCCGAGGGCCGCTCCGCGCTCATCGCCTACCTCCCGGCCGGGTTCCCGACCGTGGACGGCGGCATCGAGGCGATCAAGGCCGTCTTCGACGGCGGGGCGGACGTCGTCGAGGTCGGTCTGCCGCACAGCGATCCCGTGCTCGACGGGCCGGTCATCCAGACCGCCGACGACATCGCCCTGCGCGGCGGGGTGCGGATCGCGGACGTCATGCGCACGGTCCGCGAGGCGTTCGAGGCCACCGGGAAGCCGGTGCTCGTGATGACCTACTGGAACCCCGTCGACCGCTACGGCGTCGAGCGGTTCACCGCCGAACTGGCCGCGGCCGGCGGCGCGGGCTGCATCCTGCCCGACCTGCCGGTGCAGGAGTCGCAGCTGTGGAGGGAGCACGCCGAGAAGCACGGCCTGGCGACGGTCTTCGTCGTGGCGCCCAGCAGCAAGGACGAGCGGCTCGCGCAGATCACCGCGGCGGGCAGCGGCTTCGTCTACGCCGCCTCGCTGATGGGGGTCACCGGCACCCGTGAGTCGGTCGGCACGCAGGCCCAGGACCTGGTCGAACGGACCCGGGCCACCGGCACCGGCCTGCCCGTCTGCGTCGGCCTCGGGGTCTCCGACGCCGGGCAGGCCGCCGAGGTGGCCGGCTTCGCCGACGGTGTGATCGTCGGCTCCGCCTTCGTCAAGCGGATGCTGGACGCCCCGGACCACGCGGCCGGCGTCGAGGCGGTCAGGAAACTGGCGGGCGAACTGGCGGAGGGTGTGCGCCGCACGCTGTGACACACCTGTCGGCTCACTCGAAGGGGTGGACCTGGGACCGGGGAGGCGCATTGCGCCTCCCCGGTTCGTTCTGGGGGTGTGAGCGAGAAGAATCGTGAGGGAAAGCGCACCGCCCGGGAGCGACTGGCGGTGGAGCGCGAGAAGCAGAAGGCCGCCGAGCGGCGGCGGCGCACACTGATCGTCGGCGCGAGCGTGGTCTGCGTGCTGGGCCTGGCCGCGGTGATCGGCGTCCTCGCCGCGAACTCCGGCAAGGACGAGGACAGCGCCAAGTCCGGCCCGGTCGTGGCGCCTTCGGGGGCCCAGGGCAAGGACGCCCTGGCGATCCCGGCCGGCAAGGAGAGCGCCAGGTCCACGCTCACCGTGTGGGAGGACTTCCGCTGCCCGGCCTGCAAGGCCTTCGAGACGGCGTACAGACCGACGATCCATGAGCTGACGGACGCCGGCAAGCTCAAGGTCGAGTACCACCTGGCCACCCTCATCGACGGCAACATGGGCGGCAGCGGCTCCCGCAAGGCGGCCAACGCGGCGGCCTGCGCCCAGGACGTCGGAAAGTTCACCGCGTACCACGACGTGCTGTACGAGAACCAGCCGACCGAGACGGACGACGCGTACAGCAAGAACAGCAAGCTCATCGAACTGGCGGGCAAGGTCGAGGGCCTCGACACGCCGGCGTTCCGCGCCTGTGTCGAGAAGGGCACGCACGACAGCTGGGTGGCGAAGTCCCACGAGGCCTTCCGGAACGGCGGCTTCAGCGGCACGCCCACCGTGCTGTTCAACGGCAAGAACATCTACCAGGACCAGACGATGACCCCGGCGAAGCTCAAGCAGATGGTGGAGGACGCCAACCAAGGGTGAGGGTTTCTCACCGGCCCGTTATGGAGCCGTAGCCGGGCTGCCCGCCGTGGGCCCGCCGCGGCAGGGTAGCGTCGGACCTGCCATGGAACTTGCCTACATTCCCAGCCCGTCGCGCGGAGTGCTGTATCTCGGCCCCGTCCCGCTGCGCGGCTACGCGTTCTGCATCATCATCGGCGTCTTCGTCGCGGTCTGGCTCGGCAACAAGCGCTGGCTCGCCCGGGGCGGGCGCGCCGGCACGGTGGCCGACATCGCGGTCTGGGCGGTGCCGTTCGGACTGGTCGGCGGCCGGCTGTACCACGTGATCACGGACTACGAGCTGTACTTCACCGAGGGCCGTGACTGGGTGGACGCCTTCAAGGTCTGGGAGGGCGGCCTCGGGATCTGGGGCGCGATCTCCCTCGGCGCGGTCGGCGCGTGGATCGGCTGCCGCCGCCGCGGCATCCCGCTGCCGGCGTACGCCGACGCCATCGCGCCCGGCATCGCCCTCGCGCAGGCGATCGGCCGCTGGGGCAACTGGTTCAACCAGGAGCTGTACGGCAAGCCGACCGACGTGCCCTGGGCCCTGCACATCACGTCCTCGGCGGACGGCCGGGTGCCGGGCTACTACCACCCGACGTTCCTGTACGAGTCGCTGTGGTGCGTCGGCGTCGCCCTCCTCGTCATCTGGGCGGACCGCCGCTTCAAGCTGGGCCACGGCCGGGCGTTCGCGCTGTATGTCGCCGCGTACTGCGCGGGGCGCGGGTGGATCGAGTACATGCGCATCGACGACGCCCACCACATCCTGGGCCTCCGGCTCAACGTCTGGACCGCGATCGCCGTGGGTCTGCTCGCGGTGACCTACATCGTGGTGTCGGCGAAGAAGCGGCCGGGCCGGGAGGAGATCGTCGAGCCCGGAGCGGATGCCGCAGGCGGCGAGACCGAGGCCGACGGTGCGGGCGAGCCGGAGGACGAGTCCACGGCAGAGGCCAAGGCCGAGGCGAAGGACGAGGCCGCGGCGGCTGAGCCCTCGGACACCGAGGCGGCCGAGGCCGAGGACGAGGACAAGGACAAGGTGAAGGACGAGGCCGAGTCGGCGGGCAAGAAGAGCTGACGGCCGGTTCTACGACGACGAGGGCGCCCGGGGTCTGCCGGGCGCCCTCGTCGTACGGGGGGAAGAGAAGGAGAAGTCAGCTTCTGCGGGCAGCCAGCGAGAGGGTGCGCCGGGCTGCCGCCACCACCGCCGCGTCGATGAAGCGGCCGTCCGGGAGGGCCTGGGCGCCCTGTTCCGTCACCGCGGCCTTGACGATCGTCTCGGCCTCGTCCAGTTCCTGCTCGGTCGGCAGGTAGGCGCGTTCGATGATGGGGAGCTGGCGGGGGTGGATGGCGGCGCGGCCCAGGAAGCCGAGGGCGCGGCCGTGGGCGCAGGAGGCCGCCAGTCCGTTCAGGTCCCGGGTGTCGGGGTGGACGGACTGCGAGGGCGGGGCGAGGCCCGCGGCCCGGGCGGCGACGATCACCCGGGAGCGCGACCAGTCGAGGCCCGTGTCGTCACGGATGCCGAGGTCGGCGCGGAGGTCCGCCTCGCCGAGGGCGATGCCCCGCAGCGCGGGGTGCGCGGCGGCGATCGCGAAGGCGTGTTCGATGCCGAGGGCGCTCTCCAGGAGGGCGTACAGCGGGGGTGCGCCGCCGTCGGCCGGCACGGTGGCCTCGGCGATGCGGACGATCTGCCGAGGGGAGGTGACCTTCGGCAGCCGCAGGCCGCGGACCCCGGGCAGGGAGGCCACCGCCTGGAGGTCGGCGGAGGCCAGCGGGCCGTCGAGGGCGTTCACCCGGACGTGCACCGGGACCGGCTGCGGTTCGGAGAGACGCTCGGCGGTGGCCTTGCGGGCGTACGCCTTGCGGTCCGGGGCGACGGCGTCCTCAAGGTCGATGACGACGACGTCGGCGCCCGAGGCGAGGGCCTTGCTGACGGTGTGGGGGCGGTCGCCCGGGGCGTACAGCCAGGTGAGGGGGAACGGGGTCACAGGGCGCCCTCCGCGCGAAGGGCGGTCAGTTCGGCCGCTGTCAGGCCCAGTTCCGTCAGGACCTCGTCCGTGTCGGCGCCGTGCGGGCGGCCGGTCCAGCGGATCGCGCCGGGGGTGGCGGAGAGGCGGAAGAGGACGTTCTGCATGCGGATGCGGCCCAGTTCGGGGTCCTCGACGGCGGTGACCGTGCCGAGGGCCTGGTACTGGGGGTCGGCCATCACGTCCCGTACGTCCTGGATCGGGGCGACGGCGGCCTCCGCCTTCTCGAAGGCGGCGAGGACATCGGTGCGGGTGCGGGCCGCGATCCAGGTGCCGACCGCCGTGTCGAGGACGTCGGCGTGGGCGGCGCGGCCGGCGCCCGTCGCGAACCACGGTTCCTCGATCAGGTCCGGGCGGCCGACCAGCCGCATCACCCGTTCCGCGATCGACTGGGCCGAGGTGGAGACGGCGACCCAGGTGCCGTCGGCCGTGCGGTAGGTGTTGCGCGGGGCGTTGTTGGCGGAGCGGTTGCCGGTGCGCTCCTGGACGTATCCCAGCTGGTCGTACCAGAGCGGCTGGGGGCCGAGCACCGCCAGCATCGGCTCGATGATCGCCATGTCGACGACCTGGCCCTCGCCGGTGCGCTCGCGGGCGGCGAGAGCGGTCATGACGGCGTAGGCCGTGGCCAGGGCGGTGATCGAGTCGGCGAGGCCGAACGGCGGGAGCGTCGGGGGCGCGCCCGGCTCACCGGTGATCGCGGCGAAGCCGCTCATCGCCTCGGCGAGGGTGCCGAAGCCGGGGCGGTGGGCGTACGGGCCGAACTGGCCGAACGCGGTGACACGGGTGAGGACCAGGCGGGGGTTGGCGGCGGAGAGCTCCTCCCACCCCAGATCCCACTTCTCCAGGGTGCCCGGACGGAAGTTTTCGATGATCACGTCGGCGGTGGCGGCGAGCCGCAGGAGGGTGGCGCGGCCGCCGGGGGTGGACAGGTTCAGGGTGATCGTGCGCTTGTTGCGGCCGAGGAGCTTCCACCACAGGCCGATGCCGTCCTTGGCCGGGCCGTGGCCCCGGGAGGGGTCCGGTTTCGCGGGGTGCTCGACCTTGACGACCTCCGCGCCGAAGTCCCCGAGCAGGGTGGCCGCGAGCGGGCCGGCGAAGAGGGTGGCGAGGTCCAGGACGCGCAGGCCGTGCAGGGGCGTCGACACGGTCGTGGCGGTGACGGTCTTCTCGGTCATGAGGCGTGCACCACCGCGCCGGACCCGTGGGGCACCGGCAGGCCGGCGGAGGCGATGAGGTCCGGGGTCGTGCCGTCTGGCACCACGGTGTCGGTCATGGGCGGAATGCCTTCCGGGGCGTGAGGGACCAGGTGAGCTGGGCGAGGGCGTCGAAGCCGGTGCCGTCGAAGCCGGCGACGGAGGTGGCGAGGCGGTTCTTGAGCGGGGCCGTCCAGCGGTCGGGCAGGGCGGCGGGGTCGCCGGCGAGGAGCGCCGCGATGCCGCCGGCCGTCGCGCCGTTGGAGTCGGTGTCCCAACCGCCGGAGACGGCACGGCAGATGGAGCCGCTGAAGTCGCCGTCCGCGTGGGTGAGGGCGGCGGCGATCAGGGCGGTGTTGGGGACGGCGTGGACCCAGTGGGCGGTCTTGTGGGCGGCGTGCAGCTCGTCCACCACCGTGTCGAAGTCCCGGTGGGTCTCGGCCAGTCGGACGGCGTGGGTGATCGCTTCGGCGAGGCGGGAGCGGGGTGGGACCACCGTGAGGCCGGCGCGGAGGCAGGCGTGGACGTCGTGCGTGCCGGCCGCGGCCGTCGCGACGGTGGCGGCCGTGAACATCGCCGCGTAGACGCCGTTGGCGGTGTGGGTGAGGATGGCGTCCCGGTGGGCCTGTTCCGCCGCGGCGGCCGGGTCGCCGGGGTTGGTCCAGCCGTGGACGTCGGCGCGGATGAGGGCGCCGATCCATTCACGGAACGGGTTGCGGTGGCGGGCGGTGCGCGGGGGTTCGATGCCGCAGAGGAGGTTGCGGTAGGCGATGCGCTCGGCCGTGAAGGTGCGGCCTGCCGGGAGTTCGTCGAGCCAGAGCCGTGCCACGTCGGTGGTGGTGAAGCCGCGGCCGTGGCGTTGCAGCAGGAGGAGGTTGAGGAGGGGGTAGTTGAGGTCGTCGTCCTCCGGCATGCCGTCGATGTTCTCGGCGAGGGAGGTCTCTGCCGAACGGCGGTTCCAGGGGTGTGCCGCGAGGAGTTCCCGGGGGACGCCCCGGGCGGTGAAGTAGGTGTGGAGGGGCCAGTTGCCGGTGGACCTGGCGAGGCCGCGGATGGCGTCGAGGGGAAGTTTCTCCACCGGTTTGCCCAGCAGGCAGCCCGCCGCTCTGCCGAGCCAGGCCGCTTCCAGGGCGGCCGGGCCGGGGGCCGGGCGGGAGCGGGTTCCGCTCGCCCGCGGCTGCGGGGTGCCGTCCGTGCCGCCCCGGCGGAACGACTGCCCGCAGCTGCGGCGGATGGCGGCCAGGTCGGTCGGCTCGTCCTCCGCCCGTCTGCTCGGCAGGTCCGCCAGCTCGTCCAGCAGGTCCTCCGCCAGCTGGCGCAGATAGCGGGAGGCGCGGTCGGACGACGCCCCCGCCCGGGCGGGGGACTGCGGGCCGCCCGCCGCTCGCCAGCGGGCCGCGACGGCCCAGGGCTCCCGGCCGTCCTCGGTCGCCTGGCGCAGTTCGTGGCCGAGGAGGTCCTCCGGTTGGACCCAGGTCAGGCGCAGCATCCCGGGCCTCCGAGGGTGGTGAAGGCCGCCTCGTGGGTGCGGCGTCCGCGGACGTCCTTCTCGAAGATCTCCCGGGTGACCTCGGTGAGGACGCGGGCCGGTTCCCGGAGGTCCAGCCGGCTGGCCTCCGCGACCTGCTTCGACCAGTCGTCGGGGACCGGGGAGCCCAGGGCGCCGGCCAGCGCGCCCGCCATCGTCGCGATCGAGTCGCAGTCCCGGCCGTAGTTCACCGCGCCGAGGACCGCGTGGCGGTAGTCGCCCCTCGCCACCAGCAACATGCCCAGGGCGACCGGGAGTTCCTCGATCGCGTGCAGGCGGGACGGGCGGCGGGCGGCGAGCGAGGGCCGCCGGTAGTCGGGACCCACCGTGTCGTACGGGGCCACCGCCTGCCGCAGGGGGAGCAGCGCCGACTCGAAGTCCCGGTGGCGGGACGCCTCTTCGCAGACCTTCTCGATCGCCGTGCGGGTGCCGTCCTTGGCCAGGGCGAGACAGGCCGACACGACCGACTCCGCCGTGGCCCCCGGGGCGCAGGCCGCCGCCACCGCCGCCGCGAAGACGCCCGCCGCCTCACGGCCGTACGAGGACTGGTGCGCACCGGCGATGTCCAGCGCCTCGGCGTACGCTCCCGCCGGATGGGCCGCGTTGACCAGGCCGACCGGGGCCATGTACATCGCCGCACCGCAGTTGACGATGTTGCCGACGCCTGCCTCCCGGGGGTCGGCATGGCCGTAGTGCAGTTTCGTCACCAGCCATTTCTCCGCCAGGAAGAGGCGGTGGAGGGGGAGGGCCTCGGCTTCCAGTTCCGGGATCCAGCGGGGGTTGGTCATCAGGTCCGGGACCAGGTGGTCCGTGATCGCGTAGGCGTCCAGGTGGTCGCGGACGCGGGCGTAGACCCTGATCAGCGCATGCGTCATCAAGGTGTCGTCGGTGACGTGGCCGTCGCCCTTGTGGTACGGGGCGATGGGGCGGGCGGTGCGCCAGGCGTCGCCGTTCCAGGGGCCGACGATGCCGTGGACGCGGCCGCCGTGGCGTTCGAGGATCTGGTCGGGGGAGTAGCCCTCGACGGGGCCGCCGAGGGCGTCGCCGACCGCCGCGCCCACCAGGGCGCCGGTGATCCGGTCTTCGAGACCGCTTTCTGATTCTTTGGGCGTCATGCCCGAATCATCCTCCTGGTGACGCCGGTTGTGCGGCTTCCAGGAGTTCGGCGAGTTCCACCAGATCGGTGCCGGTGAGGCGGGGGAGGACGCAGCCGGACAGGACACGGCAGGTGTCCCGCCAGGAGGCGGGGATCGCGCTTCTGCCGCCGAGGGCACCCGTCAGCGCGCCGACGAGCGCCGGGGCCGAGTCCGCGACGCGGGACAGGCAGGCCGCCGCCGGTACCGCTTCGGAGATACGGCCGTGAGCGGCCCGGGCCAGGGCCAGGGCCACCGGGACCGTTTCCGCCGCCGCGATGCCGTAGCTGTAGACGTGGTCGACGATCTGGTGTTCCAGGAGGGGGATCAGGGCGAAGGCGCCGTCGGCGTCCTGGGCGAGCTCGAGGGCGTGGCGGGCGTTGCGGCCGATCTCGGTGTGCTCGGGGAGTTCGGCGAGCGCCGCGCTCACGCAGGCCTCGGGGGTCGCCCCGGCCAGGGCCACGGCGAGGGCCGCCGCCATCGCCCTGGCGCCGTGCACGCCGTCGCCGTCCTGGGTGTAGCGGGCGTCGAACTCGGCCAGTTCGGCGGCCAGCCGGGGATTGCCGGGGTGGGCGACGGCCAGCACGCAGGCGCGGACGCAGGCGGCGTCGTCGAAGTAGTGGGGGTTGTCGTGGCCGGTCGCCGGGGGGCGCAGGCCGGTGGCGAGATTGCCGAGGCCGGCCCGGACGGAGATGCGGGCGCGGAGCGGGAGGACGGCGGACTCGATCTCGGGGGCGCGGTCCGCAGCGGCGGCGACCTCGCTCGCGATCGCGTTCCAGGTGAGGTCGATGGCGGCGCGCATACGGCGTTCCCGGCTGAGGTCGCCGAGGACGGTGTCGTCTCCGGCCCTCAGGACCGCCTCCGCCGCGAAGGCCGCCCACTCGGCGTCGTCGGAGGGGCCGAGGCGGAGGGGTTCGGGGGGCTGGTTGAGGGCGATGGGGACGGGGAGGGTGGTGGTGGCGTTCCGCTCGGCGAAGGTGTCCAGTTCGCGGGTGAGGCGGCGGGTCCACTCGGGCATGCGGGCGGCGCGGTGCCGTGCGGCGGGCCAGCCGGCGGCGTCGCCCGCGGCCAGGCCCAGGAGGAGGCCCTCGACGCGGTGTGCGTGCGCGGGCGGGTGCGGGTGCGTGGTCGACCGGGCCTCGGCTTCGCCTTCGGCCCGTCGTCTCCCACCCGCACCACCCGTGCGGGTTTCGTCGTCGGGTGCGGGTGGCCCTTGTGGGGCGTTCTCGCCGTCGGCGGGTGCGGGTGGCTGCTGGGGGGTGTTCTCGCCTTCGTCGCGTGCGGGTGCGGGTGGGGTGGCAGGTTCCTCGGGGGTGTGTTCGCCGGGTGTCGAGGCGGTGTTCGGGCCTTCGTCCCAGGGGCCGGGGGGTCTCATACGGGTGCCTCCGTGTCGGTGTCCGCCGCCAGGGCGAAGGGGGCCGGGGTGTCGCGGCGGAGCAGCTCCGACACCGACTCCGGTACGACCAGGCCCTCTCCCCACTTGCCCCCCTCGCCCGGCACCAGCAGTTCGGCGACGTCCAGGACGTGGTGGCCCGCCATGGAGGGGAGGCAGCTGCCCCGGGCGGGGCCGATCGCGGCCGACCAGGCCGTGGGGATGGCCGAGGCGCCTTGCGTGGCGCCGGCGAGGGCGCCCGCCACGGCCGCCGTGGTGTCGGCGTCCCGGCCCATGTTCACGGCCGTGAGGACGGCTTCCGGGAAGTCGCCGTCCGCCGCCGCGTAGGCGCCGAAGGCGAGGGCGACGGCCTCGGGGGCGAGGTCGGTCCAGGGGTAGCCGCCGATGACGACGGCGGAGCGGACCGCGCGTTCGCCGCGGTGGGCGACGGCCACCGCCCGGCGCAGCGAGCGGGCCGTCCAGGAGTCCTCCGGGACCACGGCCAGCGCGGACGCGACCACCGCGATCGTCGACGCGCCCGCCATCGCCGCCGCGACGCCCGCGGCGACCGCCTGGCCGCCGTAGATGCCCTCGCCGTCATGGCTCACCGAACCGTCGATGGCGACCAGGCGGGCCGCCTCGGCGGGGCGGCCCGCCGCGAAGACGCCGAAGGGCGCCGCGCGCATGGCCAGGCCGTCGCTCCAGGCGTGGCGGTGCTGGGCCGAGATGGGGGCGGCGAGGCCTCGGCGGAGGTTCTCCAGCGTGCCCCGTTCGCTGAAGCCGGCGCCGCGGAAGGGTCCTTCGGCACGGTCCGCGATCCACTCGTGCCAGGCCGCCTCGACATGGGCCTGGGTGAGGGCCGAGCCGTGCCGGGCGAGGAGGAGACCGGAGAAGATCGCGTACTCCGTGTCGTCCGTTCCGGCCGGGTTCTCCGTCACATAGCCCGTGACGCGGCCCCAACGGGCGCGGATCTCGGACGGCTTCAGGTTCTCGGCCGGTGCGCCCAGGGCGTCTCCGACGGCGAGGCCGAGCAGGGCGCCGCGGGCTCGTTCACGGGTCGTCGTCATACGCGGCCTCTCCTGACGGAGGCTCCGCACGGACGCGGAACCGTTTGCGGATGTGTCCCACCATCGGCGGTTGACCCGTGCCTCCCACCCCCTCATGTCACCCGGTCGACATCTGTGCACCCTTGCGATCGAATGAGCGCTCGAAGGTAAAAGTGCAGGTTAGCCCAGCCTTTCCTTCCTGGCGGACGGGAATCGGGAGGCGTATTTTTGCGTTGTCAGAAATTAGAACCTGTCCAAAGTTAGCTTTGCCTTAGCTTCTTGGCTCACCTGTTCTGGGGGATTCATGGCCATCATCGACGTCGAAGCGCCACTCCACGAGGCGCACCGTGACAACCACACCCACCGCGATGTGAACGGCGGCTGGCTGCGCCCCGCCGTCTTCGGCGCGATGGACGGCCTGGTCTCCAACCTCGCCCTGATGACCGGTGTCGCGGGCGGGTCGGTGAGTCAGCACACCATCGTGCTCACGGGGCTCGCGGGGCTGGCCGCGGGCGCCTTCTCCATGGCCGCCGGCGAGTACACCTCCGTCGCCTCGCAGCGCGAACTCGTCGAGGCCGAACTGGACGTCGAGCGGCGGGAGCTCAGGAAGCACCCGAAGGACGAGGAGGCCGAGCTCGCCGCCCTGTACATGGCGCGGGGCGTCGAGCCCGACCTGGCCCGGCAGGTCGCCGGGCAGCTCTCCCGTGACCCCGAGCAGGCGCTGGAGATCCACGCCCGCGAGGAGCTGGGCATCGACCCCTCCGACCTGCCCTCGCCGCTGGTCGCCGCCGTGTCCAGCTTCGGTTCGTTCGCGCTGGGCGCGATGCTGCCCGTACTGCCGTATCTGCTCGGGGCGAGCGCGCTGTGGCCCGCCGTCCTGCTGGCGCTCTTCGGGCTGTTCGCCTGCGGGGCCGTCGTGGCCAGGGTGACCGCGCGGACCTGGTGGTACAGCGGGCTGCGGCAGCTCGCGCTCGGCGGCGCGGCGGCCGGTGTGACGTACGCCCTGGGCAGTTTGTTCGGAACGGCCGTAGGATAGGTCGACCGCTACTTATGCGTTGGGCCGCATAAGTAGCCGTTACTGACTGGTTTCGAGTGGTTAACCAGCGGGCATGAGCCGTAAGCGCTGTGGGCAATGACGCCTGGGGCGCACTCGCGGGGTGAACGACGACGCTCCTCCCGCCCCCTCGGACCGACGGACATCGATCTGTCCCGTTCGGTCCCCCCATACTTCCAGCCACGCGCGCGGTACCCCCGCCGCGAGCCCGTGGCGTCCGCATGTTGGAACGGAGTATCCGGTTCCCGAGAACCGCTCCATCATGTAACCTGCACGAAATTTTGCGCACACGCAGAGGGCCAACGTCGTCCCTCGGCACGCCAGACATGCCACTTGAGACGACGACGGGAGAGCCGATGCGTACGCCGCGCCAGCCGTCCCAGCATTCCGCGAATGGCCAGAACTGGTCCTTCATGGATGCTCGCCCTGCTGCGCAGGGTATGTACGACCCCCGCAACGAGCGCGACGCCTGCGGCGTCGGCTTCGTGGCCACCCTCACCGGTGAGGCGAGCCACACGCTGGTCGAGCAGGCGCTGACCGTTCTGCGCAACCTCGAGCACCGCGGCGCCACCGGCTCCGAGCCGGACTCCGGCGACGGTGCGGGCATCCTCACCCAGGTACCCGACGCGTTCTTCCGCGAGGTGGCCGGATTCGAGCTGCCCGAGGCCGGCTCCTACGCCGTCGGCATCGCCTTCCTCCCGGAGGACGGCATCCAGGACGTCGTCTCGCAGATCGAGACGATCGCCGCCGGTGAGGGCCTCACCGTCCTCGGCTGGCGTGAGGTCCCGGTCGCCCCGGAGCTGCTCGGCGCCACCGCCCGCTCGACGATGCCCGCCTTCCGCCAGATCTTCGTGACGGACGGGGCCAGCCAGGGCATCGACCTCGACCGCAAGGCCTTCGTGCTGCGCAAGCGCGCCGAGCGCGAGGCCGGCGTGTACTTCCCGTCGCTGTCCGCGCGGACGATCGTCTACAAGGGCATGCTGACCACCGGCCAGCTCGAGCCCTTCTTCCCGGACCTGTCCGACCGCCGCTTCGCCTCGGCCGTGTCGCTCGTCCACTCGCGCTTCTCCACGAACACCTTCCCGTCGTGGCCGCTCGCGCACCCGTACCGCTTCGTCGCGCACAACGGTGAGATCAACACCGTCAAGGGCAACCGCAACTGGATGCGCGCCCGCGAGTCCCAGCTCGTCTCCGACCTGTTCGGTGACAAGGGCCTGGAGCGGATCTTCCCGGTGTGTACGCCGGATGCTTCCGACTCGGCGTCCTTCGACGAGGTGCTCGAGCTGCTCCACCTCGGTGGCCGCTCGCTGCCGCACTCCGTGCTGATGATGATCCCGGAGGCGTGGGAGAACCACGACTCCATGGAGCCGGCCCGGCGCGCCTTCTACCAGTTCCACTCCACGATGATGGAGCCCTGGGACGGCCCGGCCTGTGTCACCTTCACCGACGGCACCCAGGTCGGCGCGGTCCTCGACCGCAACGGTCTGCGTCCCGGCCGCTACTGGGTCACCGACGACGGCCTCGTCGTCCTCGGCTCCGAGGTCGGCGTCCTGGACATCGACCCCGCCAAGGTCGTCCGCAAGGGCCGGCTGCAGCCCGGCAAGATGTTCCTCGTCGACACCGCCGAGCACCGCATCATCGAGGACGACGAGATCAAGGCGCAGCTCGCCGCCGAGGCCCCGTACGCCGAGTGGCTCGAGGCCGGCGAGATCGAGCTGGGCGACCTGCCCGAGCGCGAGCACATCGTGCACACCCACGCCTCGGTCACCCGCCGCCAGCAGACCTTCGGCTACACCGAGGAGGAGCTGCGCGTCATCCTGGCGCCGATGGCCAAGGCCGCCGCCGAGCCGATCGGTTCCATGGGCACCGACTCGCCGATCGCCGCGCTGTCCTCCCGCCCGCGCCTGCTCTTCGACTACTTCACCCAGCTGTTCGCGCAGGTCACCAACCCGCCGCTGGACGCGATCCGCGAAGAGCTGGTCACCTCGCTGCGCTCGTCCCTCGGCCCCGAGGGCAACCTGCTGGAGCCCACGGCCGCCTCCTGCCGCTCGGTCACCCTGCCCTTCCCGGTGATCGACAACGACGAGCTGGCCAAGCTCATCCACATCAACGCCGACGGCGACATGCCCGGCTTCAAGGCCGCGACCCTGTCCGGTCTGTACCGGGTGCACGGCGGCGGTGACGCCCTCGCCGCGCGCATCGACGAGATCTGCGCCGAGGCCGACGCCGCCATAGAGAACGGCGCCCGTCTGATCGTCCTGTCGGACCGCCACTCGGACGCCGAGCACGCGCCGATCCCGTCGCTGCTGCTCACCGCGGCCGTCCACCACCACCTCATCCGCACCAAGCAGCGCACCCAGGTGGGCCTGCTGGTCGAGGCCGGTGACGTCCGCGAGGTCCACCACGTCGCCCTGCTGATCGGCTACGGCGCCGCCGCCGTCAACCCGTACCTGGCGATGGAGTCCGTCGAGGACCTGCTGCGCGCGGGCACCTTCATCAGCGGCCTCGAGCCCGAGCAGGCGATCCGCAACCTGATCTACGCGCTCGGCAAGGGCGTCCTGAAGGTCATGTCCAAGATGGGCATCTCCACCGTCGCCTCCTACCGCGGCGCCCAGGTCTTCGAGGCCGTCGGTCTCGACGACGCCTTCGTCGAGAAGTACTTCAGCGGCACCGCCACCAAGATCGGCGGCGTCGGCATCGACGTCGTCGCCAAGGAGGTCGCCGCCCGGCACGCCAAGGCGTACCCGGCGTCCGGCATCGCGCCGGCCCACCGCGCCCTGGAGATCGGCGGCGAGTACCAGTGGCGCCGCGAGGGCGAGCCGCACCTGTTCGACCCGGAGACGGTCTTCCGCCTCCAGCACTCCACGCGCACGGCCCGCTACGACATCTTCAAGAAGTACACGGACCGCGTGAACGAGCAGTCCGAGCGGCTGATGACCCTCCGCGGCCTGTTCGGCTTCAAGACGGGCGCGGAGGGCCGCGCGCCGATCTCCGTCGACGAGGTCGAGCCGGTCTCCGAGATCGTCAAGCGCTTCTCCACCGGCGCCATGTCGTACGGCTCCATCTCCAAGGAGGCGCACGAAACCCTCGCCATCGCCATGAACCAGCTGGGCGGCAAGTCCAACACCGGTGAGGGCGGCGAGGACCCGGAGCGCCTGTACGACCCGGCGCGCCGCTCGGCGATCAAGCAGGTCGCCTCCGGCCGCTTCGGCGTGACCTCCGAGTACCTGGTCAACGCGGACGACATCCAGATCAAGATGGCCCAGGGCGCCAAGCCCGGCGAGGGCGGCCAGCTGCCCGGCCACAAGGTCTACCCGTGGGTCGCCAAGACCCGGCACTCGACCCCGGGCGTCGGTCTGATCTCCCCGCCGCCGCACCACGACATCTACTCCATCGAGGACCTGGCCCAGCTGATCCACGACCTGAAGAACGCGAACCCGCAGGCGCGGATTCACGTCAAGCTGGTCTCCGAGGTCGGCGTCGGCACGGTCGCGGCCGGTGTGTCGAAGGCGCACGCGGACGTCGTGCTCATCTCCGGCCACGACGGCGGCACCGGCGCCTCCCCGCTGACCTCGCTGAAGCACGCGGGCGGTCCCTGGGAGCTCGGTCTCGCCGAGACCCAGCAGACGCTGCTGCTCAACGGCCTGCGCGACCGGATCGTGGTCCAGACGGACGGCCAGCTGAAGACCGGCCGTGACGTGGTCATCGCCGCGCTGCTCGGCGCCGAGGAGTTCGGTTTCGCGACCGCGCCGCTCGTCGTCTCCGGCTGCGTCATGATGCGCGTCTGCCACCTGGACACCTGCCCGGTCGGCATCGCCACCCAGAACCCGGTCCTGCGGGACCGGTTCAACGGCAAGGCCGAGTACGTGGTGAACTTCTTCCGGTTCATCGCGCAGGAGGTCCGCGAGCTGCTGGCCGAGCTGGGCTTCCGCTCCATCGAGGAGGCCGTCGGCCACGCCGAGGTCCTCGACGTCCAGCGCGCCGTCGACCACTGGAAGGCGCAGGGCCTGGACCTCGCCCCGCTGTTCTACGTGCCCGAGCTGTCCGAGGGCGCGGCGCTGCACCAGGTCATCGCCCAGGACCACGGCCTGGAGAAGGCGCTCGACAACGAGCTGATCAAGCTCGCCGCCGACGCGCTGGCCGCCGACTCGGCGAACGACGCCCAGCCGGTGCGCGCCCAGGTCTCGATCCGCAACATCAACCGCACGGTCGGCACCATGCTCGGCCACGAGGTGACGAAGAAGTTCGGCGGCGCGGGCCTGCCCGACGACACCATCGACATCACCTTCACCGGCAGCGCCGGCCAGTCCTTCGGCGCCTTCCTCCCGCGCGGTGTCACGCTGCGTCTGGAGGGCGACGCCAACGACTACGTCGGCAAGGGCCTCTCCGGCGGCCGGGTGATCGTCCGTCCCGACCGGGGCGCCGACCACCTCGCCGAGTACTCCACGATCGCGGGCAACACCATCGCCTACGGCGCGACCGGCGGCGAGCTGTTCCTGCGCGGCCGTACCGGCGAGCGGTTCTGCGTCCGCAACTCCGGCGCGCTGGTCGTCTCCGAGGGCGTGGGCGACCACGGCTGCGAGTACATGACCGGCGGTCACGCCGTGGTCCTCGGCGAGACGGGCCGCAACTTCGCGGCCGGCATGTCCGGCGGTGTGGCCTACGTGATCGACCTCGACCGCGACAACGTCAACGTCGGCAACCTGGACGCGGTCGAGGCCCTGGACGACGCGGACAAGCAGTGGCTGCACGACGTGGTGCGCCGCCACGCCGAGGAGACCGGTTCGACGGTCGCCGAGAAGCTCCTCGTGGACTGGGACGCGTCCGCGGAGCGGTTCAGCAAGATCATCCCCAGCACGTACAAGGCAGTGCTCGCCGCCAAGGACGCCGCCGAGCGAGCGGGACTCTCCGAGTCCGAGATCACCGAGAAGATGATGGAGGCGGCGATCAATGGCTGACCCGAAGGGCTTCCTGAACCACGGCCGCGAGGTCGCCAAGTCCCGCCCGGTCGACGTGCGTCTGAAGGACTGGAACGAGGTCTACGTCCCCGGCTCGCTGCTGCCGATCATCAGCAAGCAGGCCAGCCGGTGCATGGACTGCGGCATCCCGTTCTGCCACAACGGCTGTCCGCTCGGGAACCTCATCCCCGAGTGGAACGACTACGCCTACCGCGAGGACTGGTCGGCCGCGTCGGAGCGCCTGCACGCCACCAACAACTTCCCGGAGTTCACCGGGCGGCTGTGCCCGGCTCCCTGCGAGTCGGCGTGCGTGCTCGGCATCAACCAGCCGGCCGTCACCATCAAGAACGTCGAGGTCTCGATCATCGACAAGGCGTGGGACGCGGGCACCGTCGCCCCGCAGGCCCCCGAGCGCCTGTCGGGCAAGACCGTCGCGGTCATCGGCTCGGGCCCGGCGGGCCTGGCCGCCGCCCAGCAGCTCACCCGGGCGGGCCACACCGTGGCCGTCTACGAGCGCGCGGACCGTGTCGGAGGCCTCCTCCGCTACGGCATCCCCGAGTTCAAGATGGAGAAGCGGCACATCAACCGCCGCATCGAGCAGATGCGCGCGGAGGGCACCCGCTTCCGTACCGGCGTCGAGATCGGCCGCGACCTCAAGGCGACCGACCTGAAGAAGCGGTACGACGCGATCGTCATCGCCGCCGGCGCCACGACCGCCCGTGACCTCCCGGTCCCCGGCCGCGAGCTCAAGGGCGTCTACCAGGCCATGGAGTACCTGCCGCTGGCCAACAAGGTCCAGGAGGGCGACTACGTCACCTCCCCGATCTCGGCCGAGGGCAAGCACGTCGTGGTCATCGGCGGCGGCGACACCGGCGCCGACTGCGTGGGCACCGCCCACCGCCAGGGCGCGGCCTCCGTCACGCAGCTGGAGATCATGCCCCGCCCGGGCGAGGAGCGGAACCCGGTCTCCCAGCCGTGGCCGACCTTCCCGATGCTCTACAAGGTCACGTCCGCGCACGAGGAGGGCGGTGAGCGGGTCTACTCCGTCTCCACCACCCACTTCGAGGGCGACGAGGACGGCAACGTCCAGTGGCTGCACCTCGTCGAGGTCGAGTTCGTCGACGGCAAGCTGACCCAGAAGCCGGGCACGGAGCGCAAGATCCCCGCCCAGCTGGTCACCCTGGCCATGGGCTTCACCGGCACCGACCGGGAGAACGGCCTGGTCGAGCAGTTCGGCCTGGAGCTCGACGAGCGCGGCAACATCGCCCGCGACGCCGACTTCCAGACCAACGTGCCGGGCGTGTTCGTCGCCGGTGACGCGGGCCGCGGCCAGTCGCTCATCGTGTGGGCGATCGCCGAGGGCCGCTCGGCCGCCCGCGGCTGCGACCGCTTCCTGACCGGTGCCAGCGACCTGCCGGCGCCGATCCGCCCGACGGACCGCTCGCTCATGGTCTGATCCGTCCCGGATCACAAGACGTCCCGTACAACGGCGTGCGGAACACTGACAGCGTCTGCCCCACAGTCCCCGACCGGACGACTGGGCAGGCGCTGTCGCACGTCCTCAGCGGTTCTCGTCCGGCCACACCCCGATGTGGTCCTCCTCCAGCTCCAGCAGCACCCGGTCCGCCATGCCCAGGGCCGTCGTGTACTCGGCGGGCAGCTGAAGACGGCCCGCGCGGTCGAGCATCGCGTACTCCCGGGCCACCAGGGACTCCCGGCCCTCCTCGTCGACCTCCGTGCGGCGCAGTACCTCCGTCGAGGTGCGGCCGTCGCGGATCGCGACCGTGCGGCGGACCTCGCCGGCGACCGCCTGGTCGTGCGTGACCACCACGATCGTCGTGCCCAGTTCCTCGTTGGCCCGGCGGAACGCCGCGAACACCTCCTGTCCCGTCGCCGAGTCCAGCTCGCCGGTGGGCTCGTCGGCGAGCAGCACCGAGGGCGAGTTGGCGAGGGCGACGGCGATCGCGACCCGCTGCTGCTGACCGCCGGACATCTGCGGCGGACGCCGGTCACGGCAGTCGGCGACCCCGAGCAGGGCCAGCAGCTCCTGTGCCCGCCCGGCCCGCTTCCGGCGCGGGCCGCCCGCCAGCTGCATCGGCAGCGCGACGTTCTGCGCCGCCGTCAGATACGGGAGCAGATTGCGGGCCGTCTGCTGCCAGACGAAGCCGACCACCTCACGCCGGTAGCGCAGCCGCGCCTTGGCGTCCATCGCCAGCAGATCGCGGCCCGCCACCCTCGCGGCGCCCGCGGTGGGGACGTCCAGGCCCGCGAGGATGTTCATCAGGGTCGACTTGCCGCTGCCGGACGCCCCCACCAGGGCCATCAACTCGCCCTCCCGGACCAGCAGATCGAGGCCCTGGAGCGCCTGCACCTCCACCGCGTCGCCCCCGCCGCGCCCGGCGAAGATCCGGACCAGCCGGTCGCAGGCGATCAGGGCGTCGTGCCCGTACGCGGGCCGGTCGCGGTGCGCCGCCGCCCGCCGCTCCAGCTCCGCGAGCGACTCCGTCGTACCGCTCATCGCGTGTCTCCCGCCCTGAGATGACCGATCGGTGTCCGGCGCCCCGCCCACCAGGCCTGCGCGACGGCCACCGCGCCCGCCAGCAGTACCGTCGCCGCGGCGGGCAGCACCAGCGACCACGGATCCGCCCGCAGGGCCGCCCCCCGCGCCGCTTCGCTGCCGGCCAGCGCCAGCCGGTCCAGGTCGACGCCGGGCGCGAGCAGCCCGACGGTCGTCCAGCCGGCGGCCACGCCCCCGACCGCCGCGAGCAGCGCCTGCGGCAGCGCCTCCAGACCGAGCAGCCGCCGGCCCTGGCGGGTGGTCAGGCCCAGCGTGCGCAACCGGGCCAGCAGCGCGGCCCGCTCCGGGGCCGCCCGCAGCAACGACAGCACCATCGCCAGTACGGCGTACCCCGCGCCGGCCACCACGGCCCACCCGTAGATCCGCCCGGCGCCCGACTGCAGCGGTGTGTCGGACAGCGCCGCACGCCGCTCGCTCCGCAACGTCACGGACAGCTCCTTCCCGGCGCCGCGCAGCGCCCTCGCGTCCAGCCCCGCGCCGGTCGCCAGCAGCACCGTGGGCCCGCCGGAACGCGCCGTCCGCGAGGCGTCCACCAGGAGGAAGTCCCCGTCGGGAACGGCGGGCGTGCGGGGCCGTACGGCGGAGATCCGCACCGTCACCTCGCCCCACGGCGTCATGATCCGGCGCGGTGCCCGCCCGAGCCGCTCGGCGACCCCGGGCGAGGCGACGGCGCCGAGCACCGTGCCCCCGCCGCGCAGCGCGCCGGCCGGGAACGCCCCGAGTCCCACCTCGCGGGCCAGTCCGGCGTACGCGTCCGGCTCGACCCCGACCAGCGTCAGCGCGTTCTCCTCGCCGTAGGTGGCGCGCTCCACGCGCACCCCCGTCACCTTCCGTACGCCCGCCGCGTCCCGCACGGCCCGGGTCACCGCCGCCGGGACCGGCCTCCCGTCGGTCGTCGAGATCCGCGCGTCCGCGCCCGTCGCCAGCAGCGCGGCCCGGTCCCGGGCGTCCGCCACCCCCGCCAGCACGGACCCCCCGAACGCGGCCGTCGTCAGGGCCGTCAGCAGGGCGAGCAGCGGCAGCGTGGCGACCGCCGCGGACGAGCGGCCCGCGCGGGCCAGCGACAGAAACCCGACCAGCCCCCGCAGCCGTCCGGCCGGGCCGGCGGCCCACCGCAGGGGCAGCGGGTACAGCCGGACGAGGACCAGCGCCGCGACCAGCCCCACGAGCACCGGTGCGGCGCTCACCAGCAGGTCACCCGTCCCGTCCGTACCACGGCGGCGCAGCGCCGCCACCGAGCCCGCGGCCAGCACCAGCACGGTCAGTTCGGCGACCGTGCGCCGCCCGCCGGGCCGGGCGTGGGCGAGGTCGTCGCGTTCCCGGTGCGCCCGCGGCCTGCGGTGGGTTACGACCGCGCACACCGGGAACGCGGCACAGGCGAGCAGCGCCACGGCGGCCGCGCCGAGCGCGGCGGGCAGCACCCGGGCCCCGTCGACGGCGCGCACGGCGAGCAGCAGACCGCAGAGCGCCGCGGGCACCGCCACCACCGCGGTCTCGGCCAGCAGCCGCCCGGCGATGCCGCGCAGGGAGCCGCCCCGGGCCCGCAGCAGGGCCAGTTCGGTGTCGCGGCGGGCGGCGGCCAGACCCCCGCTCATGACCAGGACGACGACGGCGACCGCGGCGATCCCGAACGCCGCGACCGCCACCACGGGCGTGATCGCGTCACGGATCGCCGTGCAGGAGCCGACGACCTGCTCCAGGCCGGTGGACAGCCGCGCCGTCGGACCGGCGACCTCGCGCATCCGCAGCAGCGCCGGGCCGCCCTCCAGGGACGCGACCCCCTCGACGAGCGCCGGGGCGTCCCGCGCGTCGAGCGCCCCGGTCGCGGGGGCGATCCGCCAGTACTTCTCCGGCTCGCCCTGGCCGCCGAGCAGCACCGGGGCGGCCTCGGGCGCCAGCAGCACGCCCGCCTCCCAGTAGAACCGCGGCGGACCGCTCTTCACGTAGGCCAGGGCGGGGGAGCGCAGCACCGGTTCCACGGACCAGTAACCGCGCTGCGGATGCCGGGGTTCGAGGATCCCGGTGATCCGTACGGTCAGCGGCCGGTCCGTGAAGCCGGCCAGGGTGAGGGTGGAGCCGGCCCGCAGCCGCAGCGTCCGGGCGGTCCGCGTGGTGACGGCGCCTTCCACCACCCTGGTGCCCGTCGTCACCGGCTGTCCGGCGAGGGGCAGCCGCCCCTCCCGCACGGTGGCGTGGCCGGCGACACCCGACTGCGCGAGCAGGGTGAACCGGGGCGGCAGCCCGTCGGGCCGGGGCAGCGACGCGTCCCGCGCCTCCAGGCTCCTCGCGGTCCGCACCCCGTACGCCGACTCGGCCGGGTCCGCCCGCAGCGGCCCCGGCAGCAGCGCCGACGCCTTGGCGTCCACCGCCGCGAGCGCCGCCGGCCGTACCGCCTCCTCGCGGGCCTCACGCGGCAGTTCGAGCCCGGGCTGCGGAGCATTCAGCTCCAGCACGGTGGACGCGGGGGACGCGGCGGCGAGAGCCTCGCGCAGGCCGTCCGTCTCGTACGCCTCGACCGCCCGGGGCAGCAGCGCCGCGAGGAACGCCGTGACCAGCACCAGCACACCGAAGGCGACGGCGGCCACGGGTGCGGTCCGCAGCCTGGTCCGCACCCAGGGCGCGCCGTGGTCGTCCAGGGGCATCTCAGTCCTCCCCCTGACGGCGGAGCGCGGCCGCCGGCTCGGCACGGCGCAGCGCCGACGCGGCGGTGATCAGCAGGAGCGGGGCGGCCACCCCCGCGAGGAGCAGGGCCACCCGGGACGCCGGGAGGTCGACGAGGACGGGCGGGACCGGCCGCGCGGCGTCCGCGGTCAGCACGACCAGCGGGACGACGGCCCGGGTCAGGACGGTCCCCAGGGCGAGCCCGGCGAGCAGTCCGGAGCCGACGAGCAGGACCTGCTCCGTCGCGACGAGCCGGGCGAGGTCCCGGCGGGGCGTGCCCAGGGCGCGCAGCACCGCGAACTCCGCGGACCGCTCCCGCCGCGCGCCGGCGGCGCTCACCGCGAAGCCCCCGGCGGCGAGGACGGCTGCGGCCACCGCCACCGCCGTCAGCGCCGCGCGCGGCCCGGCACCGAGCGGGTCCCGCAGCAGCTCGGCCGCGGTCTCGTCGCGCACCAGCACCTGGTCCGGCGCGAGGTCGGGGCGCGCCCGCAGCGCGGCGGCGACCTCGGCGGTCCTGCCGGGGGCGGCACTCACCCACCACTCGGTGGGGGTGAGCGGCGCGCTCGCCCGCCGGGCCAGCACGGCGTCGACGGCCCGCAGGTCGAGCAGCAGCGCCCCGCCGTCCACGGTCTCCCCGTCCAGGCCGGTGGCGGTCGTCGGCAGCTCGTCGACGGCCCGTACGATCCGCACCCGCAGCCGCTCCCCGGACAGCGGGACGTCGAGGGCGTCGCCGACACCGGCCCCCGCCGCCCGCAGGAAGTCCCGGGTGGCGACGGCGGACAGGCTCCGCGGCACCCCGGCTCCGGCGGTGTCGACGCGGACGGTGAACACCGGCGGGGCGATGGCACCCCCGTCGGGATCCACGCCGGTGCCGTACGACACGGTCAGCGGCGCCGCGTGCGCCACGCCGGGCTCGGCGGCCGTACGGGAGACGACGTCGCCGTTCTCCGACACGGCCCAGTCGCCCCGCCAGCGCAGCCCGGCGGGCGCCGGGACCGTCCGCGCGGATCCGTCGCGGCCCGCGGCGAGCAGGCGTTCGACGGTGAGCCGGTGCGCTTCGGGGCGGCCGACGGGAGAGGCGTCGTCGAGCTGCAGCCCCGTCAGCCGGAGCGGTCCGGCCGGGGCGGCGCGGCGGCCCGTCGCCGTCAGGTCCACGGCGAGCGCGATCCGGTGGACCCGGCCGTCCACCGGGACCTTCCCGGCACCCAGCCGGTACGCGATGCCGTACCCGTCCTCCACGACCACGGTGAGCTGCGGCGCGCGCCCGGAGGGGGAGCGTCCCGACCGGGCCCGCAGGTCGGCGATCCGCACGTCGAGCTCCAGCCGCCGGGTGTCCTCGGGCAGCCGCATCGCGCGCCGGACGTCCGGCGCGGGCGGGGCCAGTGCCTTCAGCAGTTCCGCCGGGGGCTCGCCGGCGAGATCGCCGCGCATCAGCATCCCGTCGCCGGCGTGGGCCGTGTCCAGGGCGAGGACCGTCGCCGTACGGCCGCCGGAGAGGTCCAGGGTGGTGCGGTGCGCGGGAGCCGCGTCCCGGGCCCCGGGCAGCCCGGCGTAGAGACCGGTCTGCCCGGGGCTGCCCGGTCTGTTGTCGAGGACCCGCACGGAGGCGCCCGTCCTGAAGTCGGCCTGGTCGTGCTGCGACCGGTCCCAGGACGCGCCGTGCCCGATCGCCAGCATCCCGGTCGTCACGGCGATGACCAGCAGCAGCACCGGACCCGCCCCGCGCAGCGGACGCCGGCTGAACTGCCAGCCCGCCAGCGCCGCCGGCAGGCCGCGCCCGCTCGCGGACCACCGCTCCGCGAGCCGGGCCGCGAGCGGCAGCAGCCGCAGCGTCAGCACCGTGCCCGCCAGCAGCGCCAGCGCGGGCGCCGCGACCAGCAGCGGATCGATGCCCAGCTCCCCGGCCCGGTCCCGGCTGAGCGCCCCGCCGCCGGACGCGTCGGTCTGCCGGTCGAGCCGCCAGTACGCCACCCCCGCGATCAGCAGCAGCCCGACGTCGGCTCCGGCCCGCACGGGTGCGGCCGTGGTGGCGGCCCGCAGGCGCCGCAGCCGTACCGGAGCGCTCGCCGTGACCGTCAGCGCGGGCGCGACGACCGCGACCGCGCAGGCCACGGCCACGCCGCCGGCGACCAGCCAGACCCGGCCCGCCGGGGCGGTGTCGAGCCCGAGCCCGATCCGGTCGAGCGAGGACCACCGGGCCAGCAGCCGGGCCAGCGGGCCGGACAGCAGCGCGGCGCAGACCGCGGCCGGTACGGCGAGCAGCAGCGCCTCCAGCGCGGCGAGTCCCGCGATCCGGCCGCGCGATCCGCCCCTGGCCCGCAGCAGCCCGGTCTCGCCCGCCCGCTCGGTGTCCAGCAGCCGGGCCACCAGCAGCAGCGCGTATCCGGCGAGCAGCACCAGTTGCACGGAGACGATCATCAGCGTGGACCGGGACACCACCAGGGCCCGCCCGGTCCGGTCGAGCACCTCGGGCAGCGCCGTGCGCACGGTCGCGTCACCGCCGAGCGCCGGGTCCTCGCGCAGCGTCTTCGCCGCGCGCGCGGCCGCCGCGCGCAGCGCGCCGATGCCGTCGGTGGTGAGGGTCCGGTAGTCGGCCGTCGCCACCCAGCCGGTGCCGTCCCGGGCGACCCGGCCGGAGGCGAGCACGGACGCGTCGGCCAGCAGCGGCCCGTACGTGGTGAAGACGACGGTGCGCACGCCCTGGCCGCCGAGGGCGTCGGCCTGCCAGTAGGGATCGGAGGCGTCCGCCGCCCGGTACACGCCGGTCACCCGGACCTCGAGCGACGCGCCGCTCAGCCGGTCGGTGAGCGCGACGCGCGCCCCGGGCCCCAGCCTCAGCCGGCCGGCGGCCGCCTCGGGCAGCGCCACGGGCACGGGAGCGGTGCCGGCCGCCGGGACCCGGCCGGGCAGGGCGCCCGAGACCAGCCTGATCCGGGACCGGTCGAGGGCGGCGAGGTGCGTGAGGTCCGGCTGCCCGGCGCGGGCGTCGGCGTCCTGGAGGGAACGGGGCAGCGCGTACGGCCCCGACCGCTCCAGCTTCCGCACGGTCACCGGCAGCCCGCCGAAGGCCTTCCGGGCCTCCCGCGCCACGGCCCGCTGCGCCGCCTCCCCCCGCTCCCGGGGCACGTCCGCCTCGACCACCAGGGAGGCGGAGGCCGCGGACCGGCCGGCCAGGGTGCCGCGCAGGGCAGCGTCCCCGACGGAGCCGGAGAAGGCGGCGAGCGCGGCGAGCACCGAGGTGGTCAGCAGGACGGCGAGCAGGGCGGCCGTGAGCAGCAGCCGATGCGCGCGCAGGCGCAGCAGCACGAAGCCCGTCACTCTTCCCCCACGCGATGCCCGAGCCGCCCTTCCCCCAACCCGGCATGCATATCACGGAGTTACCTGTCAGGCACATGCGTTCGAGGACGGGTCGTTCCGCTCTTGACCGTCCGGACGGGTTCCGTATGGGATGCGGTGATGACCGAGAAGACCAGTCCGGCGTCCGGGGCCGCTCTCGCCGGCGACCCGTCCGAGCGGCCGGTGCTGCGGGTGGAGGGCCTGCATCACTCCTACGGCGCGGGCACCGCGGCCGTACACGCCCTGCGCGGGGCCTCCTTCGCCGTCCGGCGCGGCGAACTGGTCGCTCTCAAGGGCCGTTCGGGCTCCGGCAAGACGACGCTGCTCCATCTGATCGGCGGGCTCGACTCCCCGCAGCGCGGCCGGGTCGTCCTCGACGGCACCGACCTGTCGGAGCTCGGCGAGAGCGAGCTGCTGGCACTGCGCCGCGACCGGATCGGCTTCGTCTTCCAGTCCTTCGGGCTCATCCCGATCCTCACGGCCGCCGAGAACGTGGGCGTGCCGCTGCGGCTGCGCCGGACCGGGTTTCGCGAACGCGAGGAACGGGTGGCCCTGCTGCTGGCCCTGGTGGGCCTCGCCGGTCACGCGGCGCAGCGGCCCGCCGAGCTGTCCGGCGGCCAGCAGCAGCGGGTCGCCATCGCCCGGGCCCTCGCCAACCGCCCGGCCCTGCTGCTCGCCGACGAGCCGACCGGCCAACTCGACGCCGCCACCGGCCTGGCGGTCATGGAGCTGCTGCGGGCCGTGGTCCGCAGCGAGGGCGTCACCGCCCTCGTCGCCACCCACGACCCCCAACTCCTCGGGCTGGCCGACCGGGTGCTGGAGCTGAGCGACGGCGAGGTCGTCGAGGGCTGAGCCCAGCCGGTGTCACGGTGATCCCGGCTCACGAGAGCCGGCACCGGCGGATGTGGGAGGGTGTGCGCCATGGTCGCGATCAGTCTGAGCAAGGTCCAGGAGACCGCTCCCGCGCTGGTGAACCTCTACAAGAGCGCCGGGGTGTCCCTCACGAAGCACGGCCTCGACGGGCAGCGCGCCGCCGTCTACCTGGTGGTGGACTACTCGGGGTCGATGAAGCCGTACTACCGGGACGGCAGTGTGCAGGCGCTCGCCGACCGGGTGCTGGGCCTGTCCGCGCACCTGGACGACGACGGCCGGGTCCCCGTCGTGTTCTTCTCCACCGATGTCGACGCCGTCACCGACATCGCGCTCGCCGGCCACCAGGGGCGCGTGGAGCGGATCGTGGCGGGGCTCGGACACATGGGCAAGACCAGCTACCACCTGGCGATGGACGCGGTCATCGACCACTACCTCGACAGCGGCGCGCGCGAGCCCGCCCTCGTCGTCTTCCAGACCGACGGCGGCCCGATCAACAAGCTCGCCGCCGAGCGCTATCTGTGCAAGGCGGCGCGGCTGCCGCTGTTCTGGCAGTTCATCGGCTTCGGCGACCCGGGCAGCAAGCAGTTCGACTTCCTGCGCAAGCTCGACGAGCTGGCGGTGCCCGGCAAGCGGGTGGTCGACAACGCCGGTTTCTTCCACGCGGGCTCGGACCCGCGCCGGGTGTCCGACGCCGAGCTGTACGACCGGCTGGTCGGCGAGTTCCCGAAGTGGCTGGTGGCGGCGCGGGCGGCGGGGATCGTACGGCCGTAGGTCCCTCACACGGCTCGCTCCGCGGTCCGTCGCAGGGCGAGGAGGCGCTCGGCGAAGCGCTCTCCGATCCGGCGGTGGGTGGCGGTGTCCGGGTGGAGGCCGTCGGGCAGCGGGAGTTCGGCGGCGTCGGACTCGCCGTAGAGGTCGCGGCCGTCGACGTAGTGGAGGTTCGGGTCCTCGGCCGCGCGCCGCTCCACCGTGCGGGCCAGCTCCTCGCGGATGACGCGCAGGGTCAGCTTCCCGCTCGCCACCTCGGCCGGATCGCCCATCGGCTGGAACGACAGCCGCCCTCCGGTGAGGTCGGGGGCGGTCGGGCCGGGTGTGTCCTCGTGCATCGGGCACAGGATCGGTGAGACGACCAGCAGCGGTGCGCTCGGGTGGCCCTCCCGGACGGTGTCGAGGAACCCGTGGACGGCGGGTCCGAAGGCACGCAGCCGCATCAGGTCCATGTTGACCAGGTTGATTCCGATCTTGACGCTGATCAGGTCCGCGGGGGTGTCCCGCAGGGTGCGGGCGGTGAACGGGTCGAGCAGGGCGCTGCCGCCGAGCCCCAGGTTGACCAGCTCCACTCCGGCGCGGGCGGCGGCGACCGCCGGCCAGATGGCCGTGGGGCTCGCCCCGTCGGAGCCGTGGCTGATCGAACTGCCGTGGTGCAGCCACACGCTGCGGCCGGAGGGCCGCGCGGGCTCCACGGGCGCGTCCGTGCGCAGGGCGACCAGCTCGGTGGTCTCGTTGTGCGGCAGCCAGATCTCGATGTCCTTCATCCCGCCCGGCAGCCCGGTGAAGCGGACGGTGCCGACCGGGCCGGACTGCGTGCGGGTGGTGCCGTCGGTCAGGTCGACGGTCAGGACGCGGCCGCCGCCCGTCACGCTCGCCTGCCCGGCCGGGCGGCCGTCGACCAGCAGGTCGTACAGGCCGTCCGGACGTGCCGGGGCGCCGACGTAGACGCGCCGGGTGGGCAGCGCGTCCAGCTCCACGGCGGTGGCCCGGCTGCGGAACACCAGCCGTACGCCCGAGGGCTGGGACTCGGCCATCGCCAGCTGGTCGTCGGAGCACTGGGCGCGGGCCCGGGCCGGCAGCCGGTGCGGCAGCACTCCGTGCTCGGTGCGTTCCAGGTCGAGGGCACCGCGCAGCAGGTCGTCGGTGACGGGCGTGGTGATCCACGCGGGCCCGGTCACGCGGCGGCCGGCCAGTTGCGCAGCAGGGCGTCGAGGGCGTCCAGGACGCGGCTCCAGGTCTCGTCCGTGTCGGGGGCGCTGTGACTGAAGCCGCCGCCGAGCTCCAGGCCGACATAGCCGTGGAAGACGCTGCCCAGCAGCCGGACCGCGTGGGTGCTGTCCGGTTCGGTGAGGTCGTAGCCGCGCAGGATCGCCCGGGTCATCTGCGCGTGCCGGACGCCCGCGCTCGCTGCGGCCGTCTCCGGGTCGAGGCGGAGCTGGGCGGCGGCGTAGCGGCCGGGGTGGCGGTGCGCGTAGTCGCGGTAGACGTTCGCCAGCGCGGTCAGGGCGTCCTTGCCGGCCCGCCCCGCCAGCGCTTCGGCGGCGGCGTCGGCGAGTTCCTCCAGGGCGAGCAGGGCGATCCGGGTCCTGAGGTCCTGGGAGTTCTTCACGTGCGAGTACAGACTCGCCACCTTGACGTCGAACCGGCGGGCCAATGCCGAGACGGTCACCTCGTCGAAGCCGACCTCGTCGGCCAGTTCCGCGCCCGCCCGCACCAGGCGCTCCGTGGTCAGTCCGACCCGTGCCATCGCCGTCCTCTCGCTCGTCCGAGTCGATTATGCATTTGCCTAAAAGGTTTAGGCAAATTACCGTCATGTTTATGAAGCCGTTGACCGAGCAGCAGATCCGCGCCGCCTTCGTGAACTGCACCAAGGGCGAGGCCACCCGCCTGTCCGTGCCGCGCGACCTGGCCGACCGTCCCTGGGACGCTCTCGACTACCTCGGCTGGCGCGACCCGCAGGCCCCCGGCCGGGCCTACCTCGTCGCCGAGCTGGACGGCGGGCCCAGGGCCCTCGTCCTGCGCGCCGCCGCCCCGGCCGTCGGGCAGGCGCGGCGCAGCATGTGCTCGATGTGCCTGACCACCCACTCCGGCGGTGTCTCGCTGATGGTCGCCCCGAAGGCGGGCCGGGCCGGACAGCAGGGCAACTCGGTGGGCGCCTATCTCTGCGCCGACCTCGCCTGCTCGCTCTACGTGCGCGGTCTGCGCGACGCGGGCATCGGCGCCCGGCTGCACGAGACCATCACCCTGGAGGAGAAGATCCGGCGGACCGTGACCCACCTGGCCGCCTTCTTCGCCAAGGTCACCGGCTGACCGTCAGGCGCGGGCCGCCAGCAGCGCGGCCCGGCACTGCGCCGGAGTGCCCCACGCCGTCCGCAGCGCGCGGGCCTTGGCCAGCCACAGCGACAAATCGTGCTCCGCGGTGTACCCGATCGCGCCGTGCAGCTGAAGCGCGGTCCGGGCGGTCGTGTACGCCGCCTCGCAGGCGCTCACCTTCGCCGCGGCCACGTCCGCCGGTGCCATCGTCACGGCCGCGCCCCAGACCAGCGGGCGCGCGAACTCCACCGCGATCCGCGCGTCCGCCAGCCGGTGCTTGACCGCCTGGAACGATCCGACCGGTACGCCGAACTGCGTGCGCCGCCCGACGTACGCCACCGTCCGGTCGAGGAGTGCCAGTCCCACGCCGAGGGCCTGGGCGGCGGTGGCGAGCCGGGCCCAGAGCAGGGCGCGGCCGAGGGGCGGGCGCGCGCAGAGAAGCTCGCCGCCGGGCCGCAGACGGGTGAGCCGGCGGGCGGGATCCAGGGAGGCGCGGACCGGGCCGTCCCGGCCGGGGGCCAGGCGCAGCCCGCCGGGTGCCAGGGAGAGCCGTACGGCCGCCGCGTCCCCGTCCAGCGCGTACGACCCCTCGTATGCCACCGTCGCCATCGACTCGCCCGAGGCCAGCGCGGGCAGGAAACGCTCGGCCTGCCCCGGTGCCTCGATCAGGGCCGCCGCGGTGACCGTCTCCACCAGCGGCCCCGGCACCGCGTGCCGGCCCAGCTCCACGAACGCCACCGCCAGGTCGGCGGGCCGGGGGCCCAGCCCCTCGTACGCCTCCGGCACCGCCAGGGCGAACACCCCCGCCTCGGCGAGACGGCGCCACAGGGCACGCCCGCGCGTGTGCTCACCCCGGCTCCAGTCCCGGACCACCGCCGGGGTGTCGGCCGCCGTGAGCAGCGCGTCCAGGGAGCCGGCGAACGCCCGCTGCTCGGCGTCGAGGAGGAAACGCATCAGCGGCGTCCCTTCGGCAGGCCGAGCAGACGCTCGGCGACGATGTCGCGCTGGATCTCGTTCGTCCCCGCGTAGATCGGTCCCGCCAGGGAGAACACATACCGCTGCGCCCACTCGGTGTCCGCCAGCTCGCCCTCCTCGCCCAGGAGATCGAGGGCCGTCTCGTGCAGCGCGACGTCGTACTCGGACCAGAAGACCTTGTTCAGGCTGGACTCCGGTCCGAGCCGTTCACCGGCCAGGAAGCGGGAGGCTGCCGCGTAGGTGAAGAGCTGGTGGGCGCGGGCGCCGATGAGGGCGTCGGCGACGCGCGCGCTCGTCTCCGCGGGGCTGCCCCGGTCCCGCCAGAGGGCGTGCAGACGGTCGGCGGCCGCCAGGAAGCGGCCGGGGGAACGCAGGGTGAGGCCGCGTTCGTTGGCGGCCGTCGACATCGCGATCCGCCAGCCCTGGCCGGGCTCGCCGATCACGTCCTCGTCCGGCACGAACACCTCGTCCAGGAACACCTCGGCGAACGCCGGCTTCCCGTCGAGACGGCCGATCGGACGGACGGTGACCCCGGGCGCGCGCAGGTCGAACATGACGTAGGTGAGGCCCTGGTGGGGCTTGGGGGTGTCGGGTTCGCCGCGGAACAGGCCGAAGGCGCGGTCGGCGAAGGCCGCGCGGGAGGACCACGTCTTCTGGCCGCTCAGCAGCCAGCCGCCGTCAGCGCGCACCGCCCGGGAGCGCAGTGCGGCCAGGTCCGAACCGGCCTCGGGCTCCGACCACGCCTGTGCCCAGACGGTCTCGCCGGTGGCCATGGGTGGCAGGACGCGGGCCCTCTGCTCCGGCGTGCCGTGCTCCAGGAGTGTGGGGGCGAGCAGGCCGATCCCGTTCTGGTTGACACGCCCCGGGGCGCCCGCCGCGTAGTACTCCTCCTCGAAGAGCAGCCACCGGACCAGACCCGCGTCCCGCCCGCCGTACGTCGCCGGCCAGTCGACCACCGACCAGCGGTCCGCGGCCAGTTCGGCCTCCCACGCGCGGTGCGCGGCGAAACCCCCGGCCGTCTCCAGCGAAGGGAGCGGCTCCGGCGGCACATGCGCGCGCAGCCAGTCCCGGGCCTCGGCGCGGAACGCCTCGTCGGCGGGGGAGTGGTCGAGGTCCACGGGCGCCCTCCTTCGGTGCGCGTGCTTCCCTAACAAGTGTTTGGTAGGTTAGCGTGCTGTCATGACGAACGTCGAGGGTCCGCCGTACGTTCCCGGGCACGCGCTCCTCGCCGGCCGCAGCGCCGTCATCACCGCCGCGGCCGGCGCGGGCATCGGCGGGGCGACCGCGCGCCGCTTCCTGGAGGAGGGCGCGCGCGTGCTGATCAGCGACGCGCACGCGCGGCGCCTGAAGGCGTACGAGGCCGAGCTGGCCGAGGAGTTCGGCGCGGCGTCGGTGGCCGCGCTGCCCTGCGACGTGACCGACGAGACCCAGGTGCGCGCGCTGTTCGACACCGCCGTGCGCGAGCACGGACGGCTGGACGTCGTCGTCAACAACGCCGGACTCGGCGGCACCTCGGACCTGGTGGACATGACCGACGAGCAGTGGGGCCGTGTGCTGGACGTGACGCTGAACGGCACCTTCCGCTGCACCCGGGCGGCCCTGCGGCTGATGCGGGAGTCCGGCGGGGGCGTCGTCGTCAACAATGCCTCCGTCGTCGGCTGGCGCGCCCAGGCCGGCCAGGCCCACTACGCCGCCGCGAAGGCGGGGGTGATGGCGCTGACCCGGTGCGCGGCGATCGAGGCCGCCGAGTACGGCGTGCGGGTCAACGCCGTCTCGCCGAGCCTCGCCCTGCATCCGCACCTCGCCAAGGTCACCACCCCCGGCCTGCTGGAGGAACTGACCGCGCGCGAGGCCTTCGGACGGTACGCCGAGCCCTGGGAGGTGGCCAACGTGATCGTGTTCCTCGCCTCCGGCTACTCCTCGTACATGACCGGAGAGGTCGTCTCCGTCAGCAGCCAGCATGCCTAGGACGACAATGGGCCCGTGCCGACCAAGAAGAAGCCCCAGGTGACCGCCACCGAGCCGCCCGCTGCCACCGCCGCCCGCGACCGCCGCGGCGAACTCCTCAGCACCGCCGCCGAGGTCTTCGCCGAGCAGGGCTACAACGCCACCACCGTCCGCAAGATCGCCGACCACGCGGGCATGCTCGCGGGCAGCCTCTACTACCACTTCGACTCCAAGGAGTCGATGCTGGAGGAGATCCTGCGCACCTTCCTCGACGAGCTGTGGGACGGGTACGACACCGTCCTCGCCGCCGGCCTCGGACCCCGCGAAACCCTCGAAGCGCTGGTCACCGAGTCGTTCCGGGAGATCGACCGGCACCGCGCCGCCGTCGCGATCTACCAGAAGGAGAGCCGGCAACTCGTCGCGCAGGAGCGGTTCGCGTTCCTCGCCGAGTCACAGCGCCGGTTCGAGAAGGCGTGGCTGTCCACGCTGGAGCGCGGGGTCGCCGACCGGGTCTTCCGCGCCGACCTCGACGTCCGCCTCACCTACCGGTTCGTCCGCGACACCGTCTGGGTCGCCGCGTCCTGGTACCGGCCCGGCGGACAGCACAGCCCGGAGGAGATCGCCCGGCAGTACCTGTCGATGGTGCTGGACGGGATCGCCGTACGTGCATAACCGCTGATTTCTGGGAGTCGCCATGGCCGAGGCCTACATCGTCGAAGCGGTCCGTACGCCCGTGGGGCGGCGCGGGGGAGGGCTCGCCGGAGTCCATCCCGCGGACCTCGGGGCGCACGTGCTGAAGGAACTGGTCGCGCGCACGGGCATCGATGCGGCGGCCGTGGAGGACGTCGTCTTCGGCTGCCTGGACGCGGTCGGGCCGCAGGCCGGCGACATCGCGCGCACGTGCTGGCTGGCCGCCGGACTGCCCGAGGAGGTCCCGGGCGTGACCGTGGACCGCCAGTGCGGCTCCTCGCAGCAGGCCGTGCACTTCGCCGCGCAGGCCGTACTGTCCGGCACCCAGGACCTGGTCGTCGCCGGCGGGGTGCAGAACATGTCGCAGATCCCCATCGCCTTCGCCACCCGCCAGGCCGCCGAACCGCTCGGCTTCACCCAGGGACCCTTCGCGGGCAGCGAGGGCTGGCGCGCCCGCTACGGCGACCGGCCCGTCAACCAGTTCGCCGGCGCCGAGATGATCGCCGCCAAGTGGGGCATCAGCCGCCGGGACCAGGAGGAGTTCGCGCTGCGCTCCCACCGGCGGGCGCTGCGCGCGATCGACGAGGGGCGCTTCGAGCGGGAGACCGTCGCCCACGGCGCGGTCGCGGTGGACGAGGGGCCGCGCCGGGACACGTCCCTGGAGAAGATGGCCGCCCTCGAGCCCGTCATGCCCGGCGGGACCGTCACCGCCGCCTGCTCCTCACAGGTCTCCGACGGAGCGGCCGCCCTGCTGCTCGCCTCCGAGCGGGCCGTGCGGGAGCACGGGCTGACGCCCCGCGCCCGGGTGCACCACCTCTCCGTCCGCGGCGAGGACCCCGTCCGTATGCTGACGGCACCGATCCCCGCCACCGCCCACGCCCTGAAGAAGACCGGTCTGACCATCGACGACATGGACCTCGTCGAGATCAACGAGGCCTTCGCACCCGTCGTCCTCGCCTGGCTGAAGGAGACGGGCGCCGACCCGGAGAAGGTCAACGTCAACGGTGGCGCGATCGCCCTCGGCCACCCGCTCGGCGCGACGGGCGCCAAGCTGATGACGACGCTGCTGCACGAACTGGAGCGCACCCGCGGCCGCTTCGGACTCCAGACGATGTGCGAGGGCGGCGGCCAGGCGAACGTGACGATCATCGAGCGGCTGTGACCGGGAGCGGCGCGGTGGCGACGGGCCGACGGGCGGGGGTCAGGAGGCCGCTCTGAGCGCCCCCAGCGAGTCGAGTACCTCCTCGGCCTCCTTCATGATCCGCTCCAGCAGCTCCGCGCACGAGGGCAGGTCGTCGATCACCCCGGCGACCTGCCCGGACGCCATCACCCCCAGATCCGTACGGCCGTCCACCATCGCCGACTTCAGCAGCATCGGCGTGTTCGCGGCCAGCAGGACCTGGCTCCAGGACAGCTGCTTGCCGTGCCTCATGGCGAGCCCGTCGCGGACCAGCTGCCGCCAGGTCAGCCCGGACAGCCTGCGAAAGCCCGCCGCCCGGCGCACCGCGTGCACCAGCGCCCTGGGGCGGCCGGAGTCCTCCAGCGCGGACACCAGCTCCGAGCGCAGCATGCGGTGCGGCAGCCCGTCCACCGCCCGGGTCACGGTGACGTCCTGGACCGTCGCCGCCAGGTAGCGCGCCTTCACCGCGTCCGGCACCGTCGAGTCCGACGTCAGCAGGAACCGCGTGCCCATCGCGACGCCCGCCGCGCCGTACGCCAGCGCCGCGACCAGGCCCCGCCCGTCGAAGAAGCCCCCGGCCGCCACCACCGGGATGTCCACGGCGTCCACCACCTGCGGCAGCAGCACCGTCGACGCCACCTCGCCGGTGTGCCCGCCGCCCTCCCCGCCCTGGACCACCACCGCGTCCGCACCCCAGGCCGCGACCTTCTCGGCGTGCCGGCGGGCGCCGACGGACGGGATCACCACGACCCCGGCCTCCTTCAGCTCGGCGATCAGCTCCCGGGACGGCGCGAGCGCGAAGGACGCCACCCGCACGCCTTCCTCGACGAGGATCCGCACCCGGTCACCGGCGTCCCCCGCGTCGGCCCGGAGATTGACCCCGAACGGCGCGTCCGTACGGGACTTGACCTCGCGTATCGCCTCCCGCAGCCCGTCGGCGGTCATCGTCGCGGAGCCCAGGATGCCCAGTGCCCCCGCGTTCGCCGCCGCCGACACCAGCCGCGGCCCCGCCACCCACCCCATCCCGGTCTGCACCACCGGACAGCGGACCCCGGTCAGCCGGGTGAGCGCGGTCTCCCTCACCCCGCGACCTCCTTCGCACGGGTGTTCCCCGGATCGAGCACCTCGCGTATCAGCCGCAGCTCCCGCGCGGACGGTTCACGCGTGTACGGCACCTCCTCCGGTACCTCCAGTGCGAAACCCGTCGCCTCCCGGACCTGCTCCACCGTCACCCCGGGATGCAGCGACGCCAGCCGCATGGACCGGTCGGGCGTGGCGAAGTCGAAGACGCCCAGGTCGGAGACGACCCTCGGGATGCGGTGATGGCGAGCCCCGGCCGCGCGGTCGTACCCCACGCCGCACACCATGTCGACCTTCTCCACGAAGACCCGCCGCGAGTGTCTCGGCACCCAGTAACTCGTCGGATTGTTGAGGGTGTTGACCGGGGCGCCCCGCACCCCGAGCAGCTGCCGCCGGGGTCTGGCCCAGTCGCCGATGCACGAGATGTTCTGGTTGCCGTACCGGTCGATCTGGCTCGCGCCCATCATCACGTGCCGCCGCCCCCCGGTGACCAGCGTCAGGTGCCGGCGGTACGGCAGCCAGCCCTCCACCGTGCCGTCGGGCGAGAGGAGCAGCGCCTCGCCGTCGGTCAGCAGCAGATCCGGAGAGAAGGTGTGCCGGGCCAGACGGGCTCCGAGGGAGGGGATCAGGCCCATGGGGCTCGCCAGGATCTCACCCCCGCCCCGCCACGCCTCGGCACAGGCCACGACGCAGTACTCGGCACGGCCGGCCCCGGTCATGACTCCTCCCCGACCGCCGACTGGTACGCCTGTTCGTCGCCGGTGAGATAGCGGGCCCTGAACTCCGGCCAGGGCATGGTCGCGTACCGTTTCTGGAACGCCTCGTCCCGGCCGTAGTCGGGGGCGCAGGACGTGAAGTGCGCGCCGTTCGGCGCCTCCACGACCCCCGTCACCGTGTGCCGGCCGATCAGCAGCGACTGCGGCGGGCCCGCCTTCGTCAACTCGGCCGTGTCGACGATCCGCTCACAGGAGACGTACGCCGCGTCCGCCGCCTCGCAGAAGAGGTCGTCGAAGTACGGATCCGGGCCCAGGTACTGTCCGTTGCCCAGCCGGTCGGCCCGGTTGACGTGCACCAGCGCCGCGTCCAGCCGCAGGGCGGGCATGGCCACGAACGTCTCCCCGTCCTCGTAGGGAGAGGTCACGGTCCGCAGGCCGGGGTTGACCCGCATCACGTCCGAACCGATCCCCGCCCGCACGGGCAGGAAGGGCAGCCGGT
Source organism: Streptomyces sp. NPDC000345 (assembly GCF_042898825.1). NCBI lineage: Bacteria > Bacillati > Actinomycetota > Actinomycetes > Kitasatosporales > Streptomycetaceae > Streptomyces > Streptomyces sp. NPDC000345. The sequence continues at coordinate 318,448 of NZ_JBIAZE010000008.1, read as the reverse complement.
TGGCGGCCGCGTGCAGGCCCCACATGAACATCGCCTCGTCGACCTCCGTCAGGTCGAACGCCCCGCGCTCGCGCGCCGCGCGGTAGTGCGGTTCGAGCGGTATCGAGTCGAGGGTGGCGAAGGCGGCGACCAGCCTGCGGATGCGGCCGGCCGCGGCGAGCATGCCGACGTCCGGTCCGCCGTACGACACGACGGTCAGATCGGTGACCTCCGACCGCAGCAGGGCCCGCACCAGCGCCATCGGCTTGCGCCGCGAGCCCCAGCCGCCGATGCCCACCGTCATGCCGCTCTCCAGCCGGGAGACGACCTCGTCGGCGCTCATCGTCTTGTCACTCACCTGACGCCCCCTCCTTCCCGAACCTGTCCCGCACCCGGTCGGCGACTCCGCTGACACTCGCCTCGAACGTGAAGCCCTGCTCGAAGCGGTAGCTGCGGCGCACGTCGACCGGATCGATGCCGTTGAGCGCCTCCTTGGCCAGCCGCAGCAGCTCCCCGTCCTTGGCGGCGATCTCCCGTGCCAGCTCAACGGCCGCCGCCCGCAGGCCGTCCCGGGGCACCACCCGCCACACCGAGCCGTGCGTGCGCAGCTCGGCCGCGGTGACCGTGCGCGAGGTGAAGTACAGGGCGCGCATCAGGTGCGGGGGAACCAGCCGGGCCAGATGGGTGGCCGCGCCCAGGGCGCCGCGGTCCAGCTCGGGCAGCCCGAAGGTGGCGTCCTCGCTCGCCACCACCACATCCGCGTTCCCCGCCAGGCCGATGCCGCCGCCCAGGCAGAAGCCGTGCACCGCCGCCACCACCGGGACCTCGCACTCGTACACCGCCGCGAAGGCCTCGAAGCAGCCGCGGTTGGTGCCGACCAGCGCGCTCGGACCCCGCGTCTGTATCTCCTTGATGTCCACGCCCGCGTTGAACCCCCGCCCCTCGGCGGTGAGGACGACGCACCGGGTCTCCGGGTCGCGGCCCGCCGCGCGCACGGCGTCGGCCAGCGCGAACCAGCCCGCCACCGGCAGGGCGTTCACCGGCGGGAAGTCGACCGTGACGAGCGAAATCCCCTTTTCCGGGGACGAGGTGGAGACACCCATGGACGCATCAGCTACCTTCGCACTCAGCTGCCTTTCCACCAAACATTTGTTAGGTGTGAGGCTTCGAAGCTAGCAGCCGTCGAAGACGAGCGGGAGAGCCTGTGGATAACTCGCTGCGCGGCAGGACCGTCGTCGTCACCGGCGGCACCCGGGGCGTCGGCGCCGGTGTCGCACGGGCCTTCGCCGAGGCCGGCGCGCAGGTGCTGGTCTGTGCCCGCCGGCCGCCGGAAGTCCCTTTTCCCGAGGCTCGGTTCGTGTCGCTGGACGTGCGGGACGCCGACGCCGTAAGGCGGTTCTTCGCCGGGCTGGACCGCCTCGACGTCCTCGTCAACAACGCGGGCGGCGCCCCCTACAGCCTGCTCGCGGACGCCGACGCCGAACGGCACGTGCGCGTCATCGAGCTCAACCTCCTCGCCCCCCTGACCGCGTCCCTCGCCGCCCACGACCACCTCAGGCGCGTCAAGGGCTCGATCGTGATGATCGGCAGCGTCAGCGGCAGCCGCCCCTCGCCCGGCACGGCGGCGTACGGCGCGGCCAAGGCGGGCCTGGAGAACCTCGCCCGCTCGATGGCCGTGGAGTGGGCGCCGGACGTGCGGGTGAACACCCTGGTCGTCGGCATGGTCCACACCGAACTCGCCCACCTCCACTACGGCGGCGCGGACGGCGTCCGGGCCGTGGCCCGCACGGTCCCGCTGGGCCGGCTGGCCCTCCCCGCCGACGTGGGCGCGGCTGCCGTCTTCCTCGCCTCCGACGCGGCCGCGTACATCAGCGGGGCGAGTCTGTCCGTGCACGGGGGAGGGGAGCGGCCCGCCTTCCTCGACGCCGCAACTGTCAACAAGGAGACATGAGATGAGCGGAATCTGCGACGGGCGGGTCGTCGTCGTCACCGGCGCCGGACGCGGGCTCGGACGGGCGCACGCGCTCGCGTTCGCGGCGGAGGGGGCGCGGGTCGTGGTCAACGACCTCGGCGTGGGCCCGGACGGCAGGCCCGGTGCCGGCGGCCCGGCGCGGCTGGTCGCCGAAGAGATCCGGGCGGCGGGCGGCGAGGCGGTCGCCCACGGCGGCGACATCGCCACGTCCGAGGGCGCCGGCTCCCTGATCGCCACCGCCCTGGACACGTACGGCCGGCTCGACACCCTCGTCAACAACGCCGGCTTCCTGCGCGACCGGATGCTGGTCAACCTGGACGAGGACGACTGGGACGCGGTCGTACGCGTCCACCTCAAGGGCCACTTCCTGCCGCTCAGGCATGCCGCCGCACACTGGCGGTCCGAGGCCAGGGCGGGCCGGACGCCCGCCGCCCGGATCGTCAACACCAGCAGCGGGGCGGGGCTGCTGGGCTCGGTGGGGCAGGGCAACTACAGCGCCGCGAAGGCCGGGATCGTCGCCCTGACGCTGGTGGCGGCCGCCGAACTCGCCCGCTACGGCGTCCAGGTCAACGCGATCGCACCCGCCGCCCGCACCCGGATGACGGAGCGGACGTTCGCCGAGACCATGGCGGCCCCCGCGTCCGGCTTCGACGCCATGGCCCCGGAGAACGTCTCCCCCCTCGTCGTCTGGCTGGGCTCCGCCGCCAGCGCCGGCGTCACCGGCCGGGTCTTCGAGGCGGAGGCCGGCCGGATCACCGTCATGGAGGGCTGGCGCCCCGGCCCCACCGCCGACAAGGGCGCGCGCCGGAGCCCGGCGGAGGCGGGGGAGACCGTACAGAAACTGCTCGCCGAGGCGGAGACGCCGGGGCCGGTGTACGGGGCCTAGCCCCGTTGGCCGACCACGCGCCCGGCCGCCGCCCTCGGCCGCCACCGGCCGACGGCCGGCCCCCTCCCGCCTCCGCCCGTGAGCGGCCGTGCGGCGTGCGCCTGCGCTGCGGCGCGCGGTCTTGGCCTGTCGGACGGCTGTCGGACGGCGACCGGGGCCCTGTTCGTCGGGCGGGCCCACGGTCCCGCTTCCGTCCGTGAGGGGGCGCACCGCCTGTGTCCGTGAGGCGGCGGTCCTCGTCCTTCGGCCGGCGGGCCGGGCCAATGCCGCCCGCCCGCCCCCGTCCGTCAAGCGTCCGCGCCGCCCGGGTCCGTCAAGCGTCCACGCTGCGCCGCCCCCGTCCGTCAAGCGTCCGCGCCGCCCGGGTCCGTCAAGCGTCCACGCTGCGCCGCCCCGGTGCGCCAAGCGTCCGCCCCGCCCCCGTCCGTCAAGCGTCCGCGCCGCCCCGGTCCGTCAAGCGTCCGCCCCGCCCCCGTCCGTCAGGCGGGCCGTGGCCTTGCGCTGGGCCTCGGTCATGGCTTCGAGGAAGCGGTTCACGGTCTCCAGCTCCTCCGTGCCGAACTCCTCGCACACCTCGACGATGTCGCGGGCCCAGTCCTCGAAGAACCCCGCGAGCTCGGCCAGCTTGTCCTCGTCCAGTTCGACGAGCACCCGCCGCTTGTCCGTGGGGTGCTTGACCCTGCGGACGAAGCCCTTGGCCTCCAGCCGGTCGACCAGCCCGGTCACCGAGGCCGGGGCGAGGCCGGTCAGCCCGGCCAGGTCCTTCGCCGTGAGCGGGCCCTGGCGCTGGAGGAAGTCGAGGGTCTTCTCCTCGGTGGCGTTGAGCCCCTGCCGGGCGGCGACCGCCGAATGGAACATCACGGTGACGGCGCTGTTCTGCCGGCCCACGGTCATGAGGCGGTCGAGGGCCGCGGCCCGCCGTGCGTCGTTTCCGGTCTCTGCCATGCCTCCAGGGTAGACGAATATTTCGTTCGGTCGAACTAAACACTTGCGGACGGACCGTTGCCGGTGCAAGTCTTTCGTTAGGTCGAACGAAATAAATTCACCGGCAGGAGAGAGCCATGTCCACCACCGTCACGCCGTCCCCGCCCTGCGCCACCGCCCCCCATCCGCGCCGCTGGGCCGCCGCCGTCGTCATGATGGTCGCCGCGCTCATGGACCTCCTCGACACCACCATCGTCAACGTCGCGATCCCCTCCATCGGCACGGACCTGCACGCCTCGCCGAGCGAGCTGCAGTGGACGGTCTCCGCCTATCTGCTCGGCTTCGCGGCCGCTCTCATCGTCGCCGGCCACCTCGGCGACCGCCTCGGCCGCCGCGCCCTCTTCCTCACCGGCACGGCCGGCTTCGGACTGGCGAGCCTCGCCTGCGGAATCGCCCAGACCCCCGGCCAGCTGATCGCCGCACGCGCCGTCCAGGGCGTCCTGGCCGCCGTCCTCGTCCCCCAGGTCATCGGCTCCTTCCGCACCCTCTTCCAGGGCCGCGAACGCGGCGCCGCCTTCGGCATGTACGGCGCCGTCGCCGGGTTCGCCTCGGCGGTCGGGCTGCTGCTCGGCGGGGTACTCACCGACGCCGACCTGTTCGGCTGGGGCTGGCGCTCGGTGTTCCTGGTGAACGTGCCGGTCGCCCTGGCCACCCTCGTCGCCGGAGCACTCCTGGTGCCCGCCACCAGGGAACGCTCCGCGGGGCGCCCCGACGCGCTCGGCAGCCTCGTCCTCGCGGGCGGCCTGGTGGCCGTCGTGCTGCCCCTGGTGCAGGGACGCGAGAACGGCTGGCCCCTGTGGGGCTGGATCTGCCTGGCCGCAGGCCTGCTCGCCGTCACCGGCCTCGGTGTGTCCGAGGCGCGCCGGCACGGCACCACCAGGGTCCCCCTGCTCCCGGCCCGCGCCTTCCGGCTCCCCGCGTTCTCCGTCGGCGTCCTGGTCCAGCTCCTCTTCTCCCTCGCGATGCAGGGCTTCTTCCTCGCCTTCGCCGTCTGGCTGCAGGCCGGCGAGGGCTACACGCCGCTGCAGGCCGGCCTGCTGACCGTCGCCTTCTCCGTCGGCGGCTTCCTCACCGCCCCGGCCGCCGACAGCCTCGCCGTGCGGTACGGACGGCTCGTCCTCGGCGCCGGAGCGCTGCTCATGGCCGGTGGGCACGCCTGGGTGTGGGCCGCGGTCGACGGCGCCGCCGACACCCACACCGGCGCCTGGCCGCTGGTCCCCGGCCTGGTCGTCGCCGGCGCCGGCCTCGGCTTCCTGGTGGTGCCCCTGGTGAACGTCGTCCTGTCCGCCGTACCCGCCGACCTCGCCGGCGGCGCCTCCGGGATCTTCTCCACCGCGCAGCAGTTCGGCGGCGCGCTCGGCGCGGCGGTCGTCGGCACGGTGTTCTTCGGCCACGCCGACGACGGCCTCACCGAGGCGCTGGGGGCGGCGATGCCCTGGGTGACCGGCGGGTTCGTGGCGTGCGCGGGCCTGTGCGCGCTGCTCCCGCGAACGGCCACCTCCCACGAGTGACCCCGGGCCGCTCCCGCGAACGGCCACCTCCCCGACCGTCCCGGGCCGACTGACCCGGGCCGGTCGCCTGGGCGCCGTGACCTACGTGTCGCACTCCAGAACCGTCCGGCACAATCCGCACCTCGCCCGCACCCGCCCCTTCACGGGCACCCTGATCCGCTGATGACAGGTGGGACAGGGGAACGTCACCCGCAACGGCCCCTGGGGGTCGGGTGCGAACGTGTACGGCACGTCCGGTGCCCCCGCGGGGCGGTGGTCCTGGGCGTGCCGACGGTCCCGGGCGTACCGGCGCCGCCCCGCCCAGCCCGCCGCCGTCAGCGGCGGCTGCCGCTCGTCCCGCAGCGCCCGCTCCCGGCCCCGCACATAGGCCGTGTACGCCTGCGCACTGGTGAACCACGTCGACGGATCCTCTCCGAACACCTGCGACCGCTTCGCCAGCACGTACCCGAACTCCTCCGGCGTCAGATACCCCAGCTTCTGCGAGGAGGCCGCGTCCTCCCGGTAGGCGTCCAGCAGCAGCCAGCCCGCCCCCAGATACGTCGTCGCGGTGTCCGTGAGGATCTCGTTGTCCCGCGTCCCCGGGAACGACAGGTCCAGACGGTGCAGACAGACGTGCATGATCTCGTGCGCCAGCGCCGCGCCGATGTCCCGCCGGTGCCTGCGGAACCGGTCGTTCAGCTCGACGAAGTACTCCGGGCCCGCCGTCAGCTCCACGTTCGCCGCGTGCTCCATCTCCCGGAACGCCACGATCATCCGCGCGTCCGGCAGCCGGAAGTGCCGCACCAGCTCCCGCGCCACCCGCTGCGCCCCCAGATGCAGGTCGTCGGTGTCGCAGAACGCCACGTCCGCGGGGGCCACACTGGCGCCGTACTGGTGGATGGTGTCGTACGACAACCGCCGGTACAACGCCGTGACGGCCGCCCGCACCGTCTCCAGATGCGGATAGCCGTGCTGCACCGGTCCGCCGTCGGCCACGCCCGCACCCCCAAGACGCCGAGCACCCGATTCCACTGTACGGGCAGCGCGGACGCCCGCAGGGGGATGCCCTAGGGTGATCGCCCATGACCACCCGCAACACCCCCGGCACCGGCGACGTCGACCCGGCCGTCCGCGCCGAGCTCGCCCGGCTGCGCGACAGCATCGACAACATCGACGCCGCCGTCGTCCACATGCTCGCCGAACGCTTCAAGGCGACCCAGCAGGTCGGCCACCTCAAGGCCCGCCACCAGCTGCCGCCCGCCGACCCGGCCCGCGAGGCCCGCCAGATCGAGCGGCTGCGCACCCTCGCCGAGAACGCCAAGCTCGACCCCGCGTTCGCCGAGAAGTTCCTCAACTTCATCATCGCCGAGGTGATCCGCCACCACGAGCGCATCGCCGAGGACGCCGTCCACGAAACGGCCCCCACCGCCGGCTGACGGACCCCCGTCACGGCCCGGGATCCACCCCGGCGATCTGCGGGCGCCCGGCCCGGCTCAGGCCCGGCGCCTCCGGCGCGAGAAGGGACATAGGGCGCGTACCGATCCGCCCCTGTGCCCGGCCTGCGGTATCAGGCAGCATGTCGTTCATGTCCGTACTGACGCGCGACGAAGCGCAGAACCGTGCCCAGCTCCTCGACGTCCACCGCTACGCCATCGAGCTCGACCTGACCACCGGCGACGAGACCTTCGGCTCCCGCACCGTCATCGAGTTCACCGCGCGCGCCGGTGGGGACACCTTCGTCGAGATCAAGCCCGCCGAGCTGCGCTCCGTCACCCTCGACGGACAGCCGATCGACCCCGAGAGCCTGGACGAGAACCGGCTCGCCCTGAAGAACCTCGGCGCCGGCGAACACGAACTGCGCGTCGACGCGACCATGCGCTACTCCCGCACGGGCGAGGGCATGCACCGCTTCACCGACCCCAGCGACGGCGAGACGTACCTCTACACCCAGTTGTTCATGGACGACGTCCAACGCGTCTTCGCCGCCTTCGACCAGCCCGACCTCAAGGCCGTCTTCGAGCTGACCGTCGACGCCCCCGAAGGCTGGACCGTCCTCGCCAACGGCATCGCGCGGCACCTCGGCGACGGCCGCTGGCAGGCCGCCCCCACCCCCCTCATCTCCACCTACCTCGTCGCCGTCGCCGCCGGGCCCTGGCACTCCGTGCGCACCGAACACCGCGGCCTGCCCTTCGGCATCCACTGCCGCCGCTCCCTGGCCCCACACCTCGACGCCGACGCCGACGAGATCCTCGACATCACGCGCGCGTGCTTCGACCGCTACCACGAGAAGTTCGAGGAGCCCTACCCCTTCGACTCCTACGACCAGGCGTTCGTCCCCGAGTTCAACGCCGGCGCCATGGAGAACCCCGGACTCGTCACCTTCCGCGACGAGTTCGTCTACCGCTCCGCCGTCACCGACACCGAACGCCAGACCCGCGCCATGGTCATCGCCCACGAGATGGCCCACATGTGGTTCGGCGACCTCGTCACCCTGCGCTGGTGGGACGACATCTGGCTCAACGAGTCCTTCGCCGAGTACATGGGCTACCAGACCCTCACCGAAGCCACCCGCTTCACCGACACCTGGACCGACTTCGGCGTCGTGCGCAAGGCCTGGGGCTACGACGCCGACCAGCGGCCCTCCACCCACCCCGTCGCACCCGAAGCCGTCCCCGACACCGCCTCCGCCCTCCTCAACTTCGACGGCATCTCCTACGCCAAGGGCGCCTCCGCACTGCGCCAACTGGTCACCTGGCTCGGCGAGAAGGACTTCCTCGCCGGCATCAACACCCATGTCGGCCGGCACAGGTTCGGCAACGCCGCGCTCGCCGACTTCATCGACTCCCTCGCCGCCGCCACCGAACGCGACGTCCACGCCTGGGCCGACGCCTGGCTGCGCACCACCGGCGTCGACACCCTCACCCCCGTCGTCACCGGCGACAACGGCGACCACCACCTGACCGTCGGGCACACCGGCAGCCGCCCCCACCGCATCGCGGTGGGCCTCTACGACCAGGATCCCGCCGACGACGGCGGCCGCCTCGTCCTGCGCGAACGCCTCCACCTCGACATCCCGCAGAGCGAACCGCTGCCGCTCGGCAAGCGCCCCACCCTGCTCCTCCTCAACGACCGCGACCTCACCTACGCCAAGATCCGCTTCGACCCGCGGTCCTCCCAGAGCATCACCACCAGCCTCAGCGGCCTGCCCGACCCGCTCACCCGCGCCGTCGTCTGGAACGCCCTGCGCGACGCCGTCCGCGACGGCGAACTCGCCCCCGCCGCCTACCTGGCGACCGCCCGCGCCCACCTCCCGCACGAGACCGACCTCGCCCTCGTCCAAGGCGTCCTCGCCTTCGCCTCCGCCCATGGGGCCAACCGCTACACCGCCCCCGAGGAGCGCCCCGCCGCCCTCGCCACCCTCTCCTCCCTGTGCCGCGACCTCATCCGCCGCACCGAGGACGGCGACCACCCCGGCCTGCGCCTGATCGCCGTACGCCACTTCATCAACGTCGCCGCCCACCCCGACACCATCGACGCCTGGCTCGCCGACGGCACCGTCCCCGGCGGACCCGAACTCGACCCCGACCTGCGCTGGCGCGTCCTCGCTCGGCTCGCCGTCCTCGGCGCCACCGACGAGGCCGCCATCGCCGCCGAGTTGGAACGCGACCCCTCCGCCACCGGACGGGAGGGCGCCGCCCGCTGTCGCGCCGCCCTGCCCGACGCCGAGGCCAAGGCGAAGGCCTGGGCGTCGATGTTCGCCTCCGACGACCTCTCCAACTACCTCTTCACGGCCACCGCCCAGGGCTTCTGGCAGCCCGAACAGGCCGACCTCGTAAGCGATTACGTCCCCCGCTTCTACGAGGACGCCGTCGCCGTCGCCGCCCGCCGCGGGCCCGCGATCGCCGACGCCGCGGGCCACTGGGCCTTCCCCGCCCACGCCATCGACCCGGAGGCACTCCGCCTCGGCGAGGCCTGCCTGCGCGACGCCGACCCGATCCCGGCACTGCGGCGCAAGCTGGCCGACCAACTCGACGACCTGGCGAGGGCCTTGAAGGTGCGCTCCACCCACGGCGCCGCCTGACCGGCAGGTTCCCCCCGGCGATCGGTACCCCCTTTCGGGTACCGATCGCCGGTGTTTTCGGGCGTGTCTGCGCAACGGCGTACAAGCTGGATACCCCCTCTGTCCCGCGCCCGCCCGGAGTACCTCCATGAGCACCCCGCCGCTCGCCTCAGGCCCCGAAGGCACCGGCGCCCTGCGGCCGTTGCTCACCACCGTCCTCGACGCGCTGGACGCGGGCGCACGCGCACGCGGGGGACCGCTCCCGGCCGGCGGCCCCGAAGCGGTCGCGGCCCGGCTCCGGGCCGCCGTGGGCGACGTACTCCCCGAGGGGGGCGACCCGCACGCCCTGTCCACCGTCGTCCGCGCCCTCGCCGAAGGCGCCGCCGACCCCGCGCACCCCCGGTGCGCCGCCCATCTGCACTGCCCACCCCTCGCCGTCGCCACCGCCGCCGACCTCGCCGCCTCCGCCCTCAACCCCTCCCTCGACTCCTGGGACCAGGCCCCGGCCGCCTCCGAACTGGAGACACTGGTCACCAAGGCGCTCGCCGCGCAGGTGTACGGGACGGCGACCGGTGACGCCCTCGTCACCACCGGCGGCACCGAATCCAACCAACTCGCGCTCCTCCTGGCCCGCGAGACCCTCGGCCCCGCCGTCCGCCTCGTCTGCGCGGCCAACGCCCACCACTCCCTGACCCGCGCCGCCTGGCTCCTCGGCCTGCCCGCCCCCGTCGTCCTCCCCGCCCCCGGCGGCACGCTCGACCCCGCCGCCCTCGACGAGGCCCTCACCACCCACCCCGGCCCCCACCTGGTGGCCGCGACCGCCGGCACCACCGACGCCGGACTCATCGACCCCCTCCCCGATGTCGCCGCCCGCTGCCGGGCCCACGGCGCCCGTCTGCACATCGACGCCGCCTACGCCGGCGGACTCCTCTTCAGCGACCGCCGCCGCGCCGCACTCACCGGACTGGACGCCGCCCACACCGTCACCCTCGACCTGCACAAACTCGGCTGGCAACCCGTCGCCGCCGGCCTCCTGGCCGTCCGCGACCCCACCGACCTCATCCCCCTCCACCAGCACGCCGACTACCTCAACGCCGACGACGACACCGAGGCCGGTCTCCCCGACCTCCTCGGCCGCTCCCTGCGCACCAGCCGCCGACCCGACGTCCTGAAGATCGCCGTCACCCTCAAGACCCTCGGCCGCCAGGGCCTCGGCGCCCTCGTCGACCAGGTCTGCGACCGCGCCCGGGAACTCGCCGCCCTCGTCCAGGAGCACCCCCGCCTCGAACTCCAGGCCCCGCCCACCCTCAGCACCGTCCTCTTCCGCCCCACGGGCGCCCCCGACGCCGCCGTCGCCGCGATACGCCGCCGCCTCCTCACCGACGGCCAAGCCGTCCTCGGCCGCGCCCGCGTCGACGGCCGGCTCTGGCTCAAGACCACCCTCCTCAACCCCCACACCCACCCCCACGACCTGGCCGCCCTCCTGCATCTGGTGGAAGGAACAACCCCCGCATGAACACGCCCCCACCCCCCTACACCACCCGCGACCTCGTCGGCATCGGCATCGGCCCCAGCAACCTCTCGCTCGCCGCCCTCGCCCACCCCCTCGCCGAGCTCGACACCGTCTTCTACGAACAACGCCCGCGCTTCGACTGGCACCCCGGTCTCCTCATCGACGGCGCCCGCGTCCAGGTCCCGTTCCTCGCCGACCTCGTCACCCTCGCCGACCCCGCCAGCCCCTGGACCTTCCTCAACTACCTCAAGGCCCACCACCGCCTCTACCCCTTCTACTTCGCCGAGCGCTTCCACATCCGCCGCACCGAGTACGACACCTACTGCCGCTGGGTCGCCGACAACCTCCCCGCCCTCCACTTCCGCCACCAGGTGGACGCCGTCCGCTGGAACCCCGACCGGGACGTCTTCGAGGTCGACTTCACCCAGCTCGACAGCGACGGAGAAGCCGAAGCCCTCGGCCGCACCCACACACGCAACGTCGTCCTCGGCATCGGCACCGAGCCCTACGTCCCCGACCCCCTGCGCCCCCTCGTCGACGCCCCCGGCGTCCCGGTCCTCCACGCCGGCGACTACCTCACCCACCGCGACACCCTCCTCGGCGCGGGCCACGTCACCGTCGTCGGCTCAGGACAGTCCGGCGCCGAAGTCTTCCTCGACCTCCTGCGCCACCGGCCCCCAGGCCGCGAACAGCTCCTCTGGATCGGCCGCACCGCGGCCTTCGCCCCCATGGAGTACTCCAAGCTCGGCCTCGAACACTTCACCCCCGACTACACCCGCTACTTCCACGCCCTCCCCGAACCCGTCCGCGACGAGGTCGTCGCCGCCCAATGGCAGCTCCACAAGGGGATCGACGCCGGCACCCTCGACGCCATCCACGACGAGCTCTACCGCCGCACCCTCCACGGCGGCTGGCCCGACGCCGTCCTCACCCCCGGCGTCCGCGTCCGCACCGCGGGCCGCATCGCGACCACCAGGATCGAACTCCATCTGGAGCACACCCAGCAGAACACCCGCTCCCGCCTCATCACCGACGCCGTCGTCCTCGCCACCGGCCACCGCGAACGGCCCCTCGACCGCATCCTCGCGGGCCTGGACCCCTACATGCGCCGCGACAACAGCGAACGCCCCCGCATCGACGAACAGTTCCGCCTCGTCCTCGACCCCGCCGTCACCGGCGCCGTGTACGTCCAGAACGCCGAACGCCACACCCACGGTGTGGGCGCCCCCGACCTCGGCCTCGCCGCCTGGCGCGGCGCCAGCATCCTCAACACCGTCACCGGCAAGGAGAACTACCCGCTCCCCGCCCGCACCGCCTTCACCACCTTCGGCCTGGAACAACGACAGCCCCAGATCCCGCCCGCACGCCAGCCGAGAACGCTGACACCCCTCAAGGACGGGATCTGAGGCCGCCGCCCCGGACCATCAGGCCCGACGCCCGGCTAGAACACCGGCGTACCGTTGCGCGTGAGCTTCCAGTCCACCGACGCGAAGTCCTTCGGGTCCAGCACACCCTTCGCGGTCACCCACTCCGCGATCCGGGTCCGGATCTCCGTCGACTCCGACCACACCTCGGTGGCGGAGGCCACGTGCGGGAACGCGCCGCCGCCGTTCGCCCGGTAGTTGTTCACCGCGAACACGAACTGCTGGGCGTCGTCCAGGGCGGCACCGTTGTAGGTCAGGTTCCTGATCCGTGAACCCGCCGCCTGCGCGATGTCGATCTCGTACGACAGCCCGGAGACGTAGTCGTAGTTGTAGTCCGGCCGGCTGTTCGCGTTCGTCAGCTTCTCCACGTCCACGACGGCGTCCGCCGCGGTCTGCACGAAGTACTCCGCCGAGTACTCCAGGTACGCCTTGATCTGCGCACCCGTCAGCAGCTTCGCCACCAGCGTGTTGTCGTACACGTACAGGCTCGACAGATCCCGGATCGTCACCTGGCCGGCCGGGATCTCCGACGTACGGGAGAACGGCGACGCCTGGGAGATCACCGGCAGCGACGCGTACGACGTCCCCGCCAGGGCCGCCTTGACGACGTCCTCCTGGACCGTGGTGATCAGGTCGATGATCGGGGCGTCCTTGTACCGCGCCTCCACCGTCGTCAGCGTCTCGGTCGCCGTACCGACCACCTGGTTGACGTACTCCACGACCTTCGCGTGCTCGTCGCCGAGCAGCTTCGTGATCTTCGGGTCGTCGGCCACCGTGTTGGAGTTCAGCACCTTCGACGACACGGACTCGACCGTCCACCGACCCTTCTCGAACACCAGCTCGATGTCGAAGAGGGACAGCCGCTCCGCGTACGCCAGCGGCTCCGAGAGCACCACCGTCCTGCCGGTCTTCGCGTTCGTCACCTTCAGCTCGGGAATCTCCACGTGCGCGTGCCCGACCAGGATCGCGTCGATGTCCGGCACCTGCTGCGCCACCAGCGCCGCCGAGTTCTCGACGTACGGCAGCTGGTCACCGTAGGAGGACGTGCCGGAGGAGCCGGAGTGCGCCGAGACGACCACCACGTCCGCGCCCATCGACTTCAGCTTCGGCACCCACTTCGCGGCCTGCTCCTCCAGGCCGGGGAACGCCAGCTTGCCCTGCACATAGGCCTTGTCCCAGATGGCGATACCGGGGTTCGTCAGGCCCAGCACCGCGACCTTCACGGGCCGCGCGCCCCGCACGCAGAAGGTCTTGATGACGTAGGGCGCAAACGCCGGCTTCAGCGTCTTCGCGTCCACCGCGTTCGCCCCGAGCAGCGGGAACCGCAACTGCGACTCGAACTTCCGCAGCGTCTCGATGCCGTAGTTGAACTCGTGGTTGCCCAGCGCCGCCGCGTCGTACCCGATCGCGTTCATCGCCTGCGCCATCGGATGCACCGGACCACCCTTCGCGGTGATCGGGTCCACCTTCGCGTAGTAGTACGTCAGCGGCGTGCCCTGGATCGTGTCACCCGCGTCCAGCAGCAGCGTGTTCTCCCGCCCCTTCTCGGCGCGGACCTGGTTGACGAGGGTCGAGATGCGCGCCAGCCCCTGGGCGTTGCCCGCCTTGTCCGCGTACTCGGCGTTCTTGAAGTAGTCCCAGTTGAAGACGTGACCGTGCAGGTCCGTCGTCCCCATCACCGTCAGCGAGTACCGCTTCGGCTGCTTCCCCGGCTTCTTCGCCTCCGCGGCCTGCGCCGACGGAGCCGCGGCCGCGCCCGCGATCGCCACCCCCGCCCCGGTCACGGCGGACTTCTTCAGAAACTTCCGGCGGTTCAACGGCATGTCTCGTGCTCCTCGGGGAATGGTCAGCGACGCGCGTAGACAAACGCGCGTAGATTCTGACCCGTCCATGACCGAAGGCAACAGGTCCCGGAGGTTTCGATCTGGTGACCAGACCGGTCAACTCCGGCCCGTCAAAAGGGAAAGCCATGACAAGGTGGGGCGTATGACCTCACCGCAGTTTCCTCCGTACGGCACCCCCGAGACCCCCCTCCTCGCGGTACGCGGCGAGGCCGAGATCGAGGCCGACCCCGACCTCGCCCGCATCGGCGTCACCGTCACCGCCCGCGGCAAGGACCGCCGCGCGACCCTCGACGACCTCACCCGCCGCAACGCCACGGTCGTCGAGCTGATCAAGTCCTACGGCGACGCCGTCGAGGACGTCTCGACGGGTGCCGTGTCCCTCACTCCCGAACTCGGGCAGCGCGGCCGGGGCGAACGCGTCCGCGCCTACCACGGCCGGGTCCACCTCACCGCCGGGCTGACGGACTTCACCGCACTCGGCGAACTCACCACCCGCCTCGCCGACCTGGATCTGACCAGGGTGGAGGGCCCCTGGTGGACCCTGCGCCCCGACTCGCCCGTCCACCGCCGCGCCCGCCAGGAGGCCGTACGGGACGCCGTACGGCGGGCCAAGGAGTACGCGGAGGCCCTGGGGACGACGGTGGGCGCGCTGATCGAGCTCGCCGACACCGGAAACGACTCGGTGCCCGGACGTCCCCGGGCCGGCTTCGGGCGCCGTATGCGCCGGATGTCGGCGGCCGCGGAGGAGATCGAACCGGCGCCGGAGCCCCTGGATCTGGAGCCGCAGCGGATGAGGGTCCGGGCGGAGGTCGGCGCGCAATTCACGATGGTTCCACCGGCCCTGTGAATTCACCCGGACCGCGCATTCGGGCGGGCGGAGAAATCGAGCGGGCGTGTGAATCAGATATCGAATGCTCATAAGAGCGGCACCCCGCACAATGAACCAGTTGTCAACTACCCTTCACTCAAAGGTTGTTGAGCAGTCATGTCCTCCCAATTCGCTACCGATCGGTAAGTCATAGGCTCGACTCATGCGCCGAGCAAAAATCGTTTGTACCCTGGGCCCCGCCACCGACTCCTACGACCGGCTCAAAGCCCTGGTCGACGCCGGAATGGACGTTGCCCGCTTCAACCTCAGTCACGGCAGCCACGCCGAACACGAGGAGCGCTACCACCGCGTCCGCAAGGCCTCCGACGAGACCGGCCGCAGCGTCGGCGTCCTCGCCGACCTTCAAGGCCCGAAGATCCGCCTCGGCCACTTCGCGGAAGGACCCGTACTCCTTGAACGCGACGACACCTTCACCATCACCGTCGAGGAAGGCGTGGCAGGCGACGGCAACCGCTGCGGCACCACGTACGCGGGCCTCGCGGACGACGTGACGCCGGGGGAGCGCATCCTCGTCGACGACGGCAAGGTCTGCCTGGAGGTCACCGAGGTCGACGGCCCCCGTGTCCGCACCCGCGTGGTGGAGGGCGGCGTCATCTCCGACCACAAGGGCCTGAACCTGCCCGGCGTCGCGGTCTCCGTCCCCGCCCTCTCCAAGAAGGACGAGGACGACCTGCGCTGGGCCCTGCGCACGGGCTTCGACGTCGTGGCCCTGTCGTTCGTCAGGAGCGGGCGGGACATCGTGGACGTCCACCGGATCATGGACGAGGAGGGGCGCAGGCTGCCGGTCATCGCCAAGGTGGAGAAGCCGCAGGCCGTCGAGAACATCGACGAGATCGTCGCCGCCTTCGACGGGATCATGGTGGCTCGCGGCGACCTGGGCGTGGAGATGCCCCTGGAGCAGGTCCCGGTCGTCCAGAAGCGGGCCGTCGCACTGGCCAGGCGGAACGCCAAGCCGGTCATCGTCGCGACGCAGATGCTGGACTCGATGATCGAGAACTCCCGGCCGACCCGCGCCGAGGCCTCGGACGTGGCGAACGCCGTCATCGACGGCACGGACGCGGTGATGCTGTCGGGCGAGACGAGCGTCGGCAAGTACGCGGTGGAGACCGTCCGGACGATGGCGAAGATCGTGGAAGCCGCGGAACAGGACCTCCTCGCGAAGGGCCTGCCCCCGCTGACGGAAAGCAACAAGCCCCGCACTCAGGGCGGCGCGGTGGCCCGCGCGGCGGCGGAGATCGGCGACTTCCTCGGCGCGAAGCTCCTGGTCGCCTTCACCCAGAGCGGCGACACCGCCCGCCGCCTCTCCCGCTACCGCTCCCCGATCCCCCTGCTCGCGTTCACCCCGGAACCGGCGACCCGCTCACAGCTCAGCCTGACCTGGGGTGTGGAGACGTTCCTCAATCCGCCCGTGGGCTCCACCGACGCGATGGTCGACCAGGTGGACGAACTCCTGCTGAAGTACGGCCGCTGCGAGAAGGGGGACGTCGTGGTCATCACCGCCGGCTCGCCTCCGGGCGTGTCGGGCTCGACCAACCTGGTCCGCGTACACCACGTGGGGGAGGACGACAGCCCCAAGTAGCGGGCTTTCGTCAGTTCTTGGAGGTGAGAAAGCGGATGTTCACGAGAACGAGAACATCCGCTTCTGAATGACATCCTTGAAAAACAAGGAAAAGTACCCCGGGTCGGATTCGAACCGACGCTGTATGGTGTTTGAGACCATTGCCTCTACCGCTGGGCTACCGGGGCTCCCTTTAAAAACAAGGTCGACAGCCACCCGCCGTGCCCCCACCTTACCGCAGCTGGGTAGGCTCTTGTCAGCAGTACCCCTGCCCTGAACGAGGAGCCCCCGTGACCGCCCCCGAGTCGCCCCAGCCCGTAGACGCGCCCGACGACGACAAGTCGCACGTGCCTCCGCTGACGACCCGTGTCGTCATTGCCGAGGACGAGGCCCTGATCCGGCTCGATCTGAAAGAGATGCTGGAGGAGGAGGGCTACAGCGTCGTGGGCGAGGCGGGTGACGGCGAGCAGGCGATCGAGCTGGCCCGCGAGCACCAGCCGGATCTCGTGATCCTCGACGTGAAGATGCCGAAGCTGGACGGCATCTCCGCCGCCGAGAAGATCGCCGAGGAGCGGATCGCCCCGGTGCTGATGCTCACCGCCTTCTCGCAGCGCGACCTCGTCGAGCGGGCCCGCGACGCCGGTGCCATGGCGTACCTCGTCAAGCCGTTCAGCAAGAGTGACGTCGTGCCGGCGATCGAGATGGCCGTCTCCCGGTTCACCGAGCTGAAGGAGCTGGAGAGGGAGGTCGCCGACCTCACGCTCCGCCTGGAGACCCGCAAGCTGGTCGACCGGGCGAAGTCCATCCTCCAGACGGAGTACGGGCTGACCGAGCCGGCCGCGTTCCGGTGGATCCAGAAGACGTCCATGGACCGGCGCATGTCGATGCAGCAGGTCGCCGAGGCCGTCATCCAGGATGCCGAGGAGAAGAAGGCGAACAAGGGCTGATTCCCTGACGCCCGTAGCCAAGGACGCCCGTACACAAGGACGCCCGCACACGAGCGACGAGGCCCGCGCCCGGAGAAGGGGCGCGGGCCTCGTCGTGCCGGGGAGGCTCAGTCCTCGCCGAGGTAGGCCTTGCGGACGGACTCGTCGTGTAGCAGGTCCTGGCCGGTGCCGGAGAGGACGATCTTGCCGATCTCCATCACATGGCCCTGGTCGGCGAGCGACAGGGCCGCCTGGGCGTTCTGCTCGATGAGCAGGATCGTCATGCCCTGGGACTTCAGCTCGGCGATGGTGGCCATGATCTTCTGCATCATGATCGGCGACAGGCCCATGGACGGCTCGTCGAGCATCAGCAGCTTCGGCTGGGACATCAGGGCGCGTCCCATGGCCAGCATCTGCTGCTCACCGCCGGACAGGGTGCCCGCGGCCTGCTTGCGGCGCTCTCCCAGGATGGGGAAGAGGTCGTAGGCGCGCTGGATGTCCTTCTCGATGCCCGCCTTGTCGCTGCGGAGGAAGGCGCCGAGGCGGAGGTTGTCCTCGATCGTCATGCGGGGGAAGATGTGCCGCCCCTCGGGGGAGTGGGCGAGTCCCAGCGAGACGATGTTGTGGGCGGGTACCTTCTTCAGCGACTTGCCGTCGAACTTGATCTGGCCGCCGACCGGCTTCAGCAGGCCGGACAGGGTGCGCAGGGTCGTCGTCTTGCCGGCGCCGTTGGTGCCGATGAGGGTGACGACCTCGCCGGCCTCGACCTTGAAGGAGATGCCCTTCACGGCTTCGATCTTGCCGTAGGCGACCCGGAGGTCCTCGACTTCGAGCAGTGCGGTCATCGGTCGTTCTCCTTGCCGGGCACGGCGTCCGTCGTGGTGTCGGCGTCCGTCGGGGCCGCGGCGTGTGCCTCGGCCGCTTCGACCTCGGCCACCTCTTCGTCGCCGGGGGCGTTCTCGAAGGGCTCACCGAGGTAGGCGGCGACGACGCGCTCGTCGCCCTGGACGGTGGCGCTGTCGCCCTCGACGAGCTTCTCGCCCTGGACGAGGACGGCCACGCGGTCGCACAGGTTGAAGATGAAGCGCATGTCGTGCTCGATGACGAGAACGGCGATGCCCTTGTCGCGGATGGCGAAGACGAGTTCCTCCGTCGCCCGCGTCTCCTGCGGGTTCATGCCGGCGGTCGGCTCGTCCAGGAGCAGCAGGCCGGGCTCGCTGGCCAGGGCCCGCGCGATCTCCAGCTTGCGCTGCTCGCCGTACGGGAGGTTGCGGGCGAGGTGGTCGGCCTTCTTCTCCAGTCCGACGAACTCCAGGAGTTCCATGGCGCGTTCGCGGGAGGCGGCCTCGGCCTTGTGGAAGCCGGGGCCGCGCAGGACGGCGGACCAGAAGCCTTCCTTGGTCCGCGTGTGGCGGCCGACGAGGACGTTCTCGAGGACCGTCATGTTGGCGAACAGGCGGATGTTCTGGAAGGTGCGGGCGATGCCCGCGGCGGTGACCTTGAAGGACTTGGGCGGCAGGACGTCGCCCTTGTAGCGGACCTCGCCCTCGGTGGGGATGTACAGGCCCGTGAGGCAGTTGAAGAAGGTCGTCTTGCCGGCGCCGTTGGGACCGATGAGGCCGACGATCTCTCCGGCGTTGACGTGGAGGTCGACGTTGCGGACGGCGGTGAGGCCGCCGAAGCGCATGGTGACGCCGCGTGCGTCGAGGACCTTCTCGCCGGCGGGGGCGACCTGGGTGGTGGTGTCGGTGGTCATGGTGGTCAGGCCCCTGCCTTCGTCAGGACGGTGGGCGCTTCCGCTTCCTCGTGGAACTCGAGCTGACGGCGCCGGTTGGGGATCATTCCCTCCGGGCGGAAGCGCATCAGCAGGATGAGTGCGAGGCCGAAGGCGAAGAGCTGGTAGTCGCCCAGGAACTGGAGCTTGTTGGGGATGAGGAAGAGCAGCGAGGCACCGATGAGGGGGCCGCCGATGGTGCCCATGCCGCCGAGGACGACCGCGGCGAGCAGGAAGGCGGAGTTGGGCGGGATGGGCCCGGCGAAGAGGTACTGCTCGGGGGTCACGGTGTAGGTGACGTGGGCCTGGACGGTGCCGGCGAGGCCGGCGAGCGAGGCGCCGACGGCGAAGGCGATGAGCTTCACGCGGAAGCCGTTGATGCCCATGGCGAGGGCGGCGGTCTCGTCCTCGCGGATGGCGACCCAGGCGCGGCCGATGCGGGAGTCGCCGCTGCGCCGGAACACGGTCACGACGATGGCGGTGATGATCAGCATCAGGAAGAAGTAGTTGGCGAAGCGGCCGATGTCGACGCCGAGGATGTTGTGGACGGCTCCGAAGTCGAACCCGAGGATGTTCAGGTTCGGGATGGAGGAGATGCCGTTGGAGCCGTTGGTGATGTCGGGTCCGGAGGTGCCGTCCAGGTTGTTGGCGGTGATGCGGAAGATCTCACCGAAGCCGAGGGTGACGATGGCCAGGTAGTCGCCGCGCAGCCGCAGGGTCGGGGCGCCGATGAGGACGCCGAAGACGAGGGATGCGGCGGCGCCGACCAGGGCGGCGGCCCAGAACGGGAAGTGCACGTCGAAGGGCGAGCTGGGCGAGCCGGAGACCATGGCCGCGGCGTAGGCGCCGACGCCGAGGAAGGCGACGTAGCCGAGGTCGAGGAGGCCGGCGAGGCCGACGACGATGTTCAGGCCGAGGGCGACCGTGGCGAAGATGAGGATGTAGACGCCGAGGGTCGCGTACTGGTCGTCGGTCTGGGTGAAGGGGAACAGCGCCGCAGCGACGAAGGCGCCGCAGATGGTGATGTTCTGGTGCCGGGCGGTGATCTGGCTGGCCTGGGCCACCAGGCCGGACTTGTTGAGGGCGGCGAAGCCGAAGCCGGCGGTGATGAGGAAGCCGATGAAGAGCTCGTCGTACTCGGTGCCGATGCCGTAGGTGAAGACCGTGAGGACGACGGCGAGGACCGCGACGATGACCAGGATCTCCGCGTAGGCGGGGAGCTTGCCGACGGGGCGCGCGGTGCCGGTGGCGAAGGCGGCCTTGACGGTCTGCCACTGGTGGGCGGCCTTGTGCTTGGTGTGCTCCCACGACGTGTCGTCGGGGTCGATCGGGTCGGGCTCGGGGTGCTCGAACGGCAGGGCCAGGGCGCCGAGGAAGGCGACGAGGCTGGCCACGGCGACGACGTAGCCGCCCGGTTCGAGGTTGACGACGCCGCCGAGGTCGACGCTGATCGCGATGACCGTGTACCAGCTGGTGGCGAAGGTGGCGAGGGCGGCGAACTTGATCGCCGAGTCGGCGCCCGCGGGGACGAGCCAGCCGAGGCCCTTGACGGAGTAGGAGGCCAGGCAGAACAGCGTGGTGAGGGCGCCGCCGATGAGGACGAGGACCTGCAGTCCGCCCGGGTAGCCGTAGACGGTGAGGTCGCCGGGGAAGGCGGCCGTCCAGGTCCAGGCGAGGAAGGTGGAGATGATGGTGAGGACGGAGCCGCCGGCGGCGAGGGCGCGGGCCGCGGTCTCGGGGATGCCGATGAGGCCGGCCGGGGCGGAGGCGGTCTTGCCGAACGCCTCGGGGGTGGTGGTCTGTGTCGTCATCGGTGTCACGCCCTGTCCGCGACGCGCTCGCCGAGCAGGCCCTGGGGCCGGAACAGCAGAACGAGGATGAGGAGTACGAAGGCCCAGACGTCTGCCCAGGAGTTGCTGCCGAACTGGTCCATGCCCGGGATGTCGGCGATGTAGGCGGTGGCCAGCGTCTCGGCGATGCCGAGGACGACGCCGCCGATCATGGCTCCGTAGATGTTGCCGATGCCGCCGAGGACGGCCGCGGTGAAGGCCTTGAGGCCGAGCAGGAAGCCCATGGTGAAGGAGATCTGGCCGTACTTGAGGCCGTAGGCGACGGCTCCGACGGCGGCGAAGGTGGCGCCGAGGGCGAACGCGATCACGATGATGCGGTCGGTGTTGACGCCCATGAGCTTCGCGGTGTCCGGGTCCTGGGCCGTGGCCTGCATGCCGCGTCCGGTGCGGGTCTTCATCACGAAGTAGGCGAGGAAGGCCATGCTGAGGGGCGCCGCGACGAGCAGGAAGATGTCACCGGTCTGGATGGTGACGCTGCCGATCTCGAAGGGGCCGCCCTCGATCTGGGGGAACACACGGGCGGACTTCGCCTCGGGGTACCAGGCCCACACGGCCTGCTGCAGGCCGAGGGAGAGGCCGATCGCGGTGATGAGGGGCGCGAGGCGTGGTGCGTTGCGGAGGGGACGGTAGGCGAACCGTTCCGCTCCCACGGCGACGGTCACGGAGACCAGGACGGCGCCGACGAGCATCAGGGGCAGGGCGACGGCCATGCCGGTGCCGTCGGGCAGTATGTACACGTAGACCGTGAGAGCGCCGAACGCTCCGGTCATGAAGATCTCGCCGTGGGCGAAGTTGATGAGCTGGACAATGCCATAGACCATTGTGTAGCCGATGGCGACCAGGCCGTACATGGATCCCAGTAGCAGGCCGTTGACCAGCTGCTGCGGCAGTTCGTTCACCGCATGTCCTCCGAGACGGTTCGGATGTTTCGACGGGTGGGGCCGGATGCGAGTCCGCGCGGGGCGCCAGTGGAACAGCGCCCCGCGCGGCTCAGGAGTGGTGCGGGCGGAGGTCAGCCGGTGTAGGTGCCGGTCTTGACGGGCTTCCAGGCACCGCTCTCGACGGAGTAGACGGTGAGCTGCTTGTTCGTGGCGTCACCGAACTCGTCGAAGGAGACCTTGCCGGTCACACCGTCGAACGAGACGTTCTGCATCGCGGCCGTGATCTTGGCGCGGGCGTCGTCCGGCAGCTTGCCGTCGTTGTCCTCGACGACCTTCTTGACGGCCTCGATGATGGCCCAGGCGGAGTCGTAGGCGTAACCGCCGTAGGCGGAGTACTCCTCCTTGTAGCCGGCGTCCTTGTAGTTGGCCACGAACTCCTTGGCGGAGTCCAGCTCCTCGACCGGGGCGCCGACGGAGGTGGAGAGGTCACCCGTCGCGCTGGAGCCGGCCAGCGGGATGTAGTCCGCGGAGTTGATGCCGTCGCCGCCGACCAGCGGGATCTTGGCACCGGCGGCCTTGATCTGCTTGCTCAGCGGACCGGCCTGCGGGTACTCACCGCCGTAGTAGACGACGTCGGCGCCGGAGTTCTTGACCTTGGTGGCGACCGCGGAGAAGTCCTTGGAGTCGGGGTTGATGTGCTCGGTGCCGACGACCGTGCCGCCGAGCTTCTTGAACTCCTCGGTGAAGGTGGCGGCCAGACCGGCGCCGTAGGTCTTCTTGTCGTCGATGACGAAGACCTTCTTCTTCTTGGCGTCGTTGAAGACGTACTGCGCGGCGAACGGGCCCTGGATGGCGTCCGTGGTCGCGGTGCGGAAGTACGACTTGTAGGTCCGCTTCTTGGACTTCGCCCAGTCGGTGCCCTGGGTGAGCGCCGGGTTGGTGTTGGCCGGGGAGACCTCGACCAGCTTGGCGTCGTCGAAGACCTTCTGCATCGACTCGGCGACGGAGGAGTTCAGCGGGCCGACGACGCCGAGGACGCTCTTGTCGGCGACGAGGGCCGTGGCGTTCTGCTGACCCGCGGAGGGCTGCGCCTGGTCGTCCTTGGCGACGATTTTGAAGGTGACGCCGTCGACGTACTTCTGCTTGTTGGCCGTCTTGGCGGCGAGGTCGGCGGAGTTCTTGATGCCGAGGCCCATCGCGGACAGGTCGCCGGTGAGCGGGGCGTCGACGCCGATGGTGACGGTGGTGCCGCCGCTGTCGGAGCCCTTGTCGTCACTGTCGCGCGAGCCGCAGGCGGTGAGGGTGAGCGCTCCGGCGGACAGCGCAGCGGTGATGGCGATGAGCGAACGTTGACGCACGTTCCAGTCCTTTCCCTGGGCGGCCCTCCCCCCTGGAAGAGGCCGAGTACAGCGCTGAGCCGAAGGGGTTTTCCGGTGGCGCGGTGACTGGGCGTGACTCTAAGCGGGTGGAGGGAACGGGGAGGAGGGTCTGAAGCATGCTGTGACTCTCTTGTTATGACACGAGGTAATGCAGAGCGGTACTTGACGGGTGGAACAGCGAATTTCAGGCCGATTCGCCCTGTCCGCATGTTGAGAACGCGCAGGATGAACCCTGATGGGTTCAGGCGTCTCGGGCGTTTTGGTGATTACATGGAATCGTTGCTACAGGCGACCTGTAGGGCCTGGGAGAGGTCTCGCGCATAGCGGGGACCCAGGATGAAACTCCGTACTTGTATTGCACGCGCATTACGTAGAGTTACGTCGATGAAAGGCAGCCCTGCGTTCTCCGGCACTTTCCCGCATTCCGTCACGTGCAGGGCGATGACGATCTTGCGCGCGGAACCCGCTCCCGTGCGGAACGGAGCCCGGGGATCCGAGGTCAGGGAAACGCCGGCGTACGGCTGGGACACCCGTGTCACGGTGACCGGCGGGCCCGACTCCACGTTCAGCAGCACCTCGAAGGCGAGGGTGTGGGGCGGGGCGCCCGGCGGGACGGTGTGCCCGCCCAGGTAGCTGACGTCGACGACCTGGGCGGGGAACGGCGGTCGGGGGGTGGCCTGTTCGCGCCCGTGGGGGCGGGTCGCGTACAGAAGGCCGCCGCCCGCGAGGAGGCCGACGGCGGTGACGGTGGCGAGCACGGCCCTGCGGTGGGCGGCGTAGAGCAGGGTCAGGCGGGCGAGGCGCGGGTGCGGGCTGGGGTGCGGGGAGGGCGCGGGGGCGCCGGTGGGGGTGCTCCCCGCGTGCGTGCCCGCACCGGCGGTGGCGTCCCACGCGTGCGTGCCCTCGCCGGGCTCGACCGGGCCGATGCCGCTCACTGCCAGGGACCTTCGCCCGGGCCGCCGGAGCGGTACCACTCGGTGCAGCCCGCGCGCGTCTCACGGTCGATCAACTCGTCGGCGGCGTCCGCTCCGTGGCGTTTCTTCTCCGCCCGCGCGGCGTCCACGACGCTGCGCAGGATCTCGTACTGGCCGTTGGACAGTCCCATCGACTGGTAGTCGCCGTAGGTGCCGCCGTCCAGGGCCTCCCGCGACCAGTGGGCGACGAGGCGGGTGCACAGTTCCTCGGGCGCGGTGGTGGCGGGGGAGGGGGAGGGGCTTCGGGCCGTGCCGTGCCCCGCCGGGTCGCCGCAGGCGGTCGCCGACACCCCCGCGAGCAACGCCAGTCCGAGCAGCCGGGCCGCCGCCCGCGCCGCCGTGTGTGCCCCTCCCCTTGTCATGCCCCGACGCTAGGCCGCCGGGGCGCGGAAGGGCAACGGGCGCCCGACGCATGCCGGCTCGGGGCGCCCGTGCGCCGTCAGCCCGCGGCCGGGGCGTCCCGCAGCAGACAGGTCAGCCGCGCGGTGCACACCCGCCGCCCCTCCCCGTCGCTGATCACGATCTCGTACGTCGCCGTGGAGCGCCCCTGGTGCACGGGTGTGGCCACGCCGGTCACCAGGCCGGAGCGGGCGCCCCGGTGGTGGGTGCAGTTGAGGTCGACCCCGACGGCGATCTTGGAGCTGCCGCCGTGCAGCATCGCACCGACCGAGCCGAGGGTCTCGGCCAGCACCGCGGAGGCACCGCCGTGCAGCAGCCCGTAGGGCTGGGTGTTGCCCTCCACCGGCATGGTGCCGACCACGCGGTCCGCCGAGGCCTCGATGATCTGCACGCCCATGCGGGTGCCGAGATGCCCCGCGGAGAACAGGGCCACGAGGTCGACGCCGAGCGCGGCGTACTCGTCGATGACCTCTTGAGGGAACTTCACTTGCTGCTGCTCGCCCATGGGGCCCGGCTCCGTTCGTCGATCCACGTCACGCGATGACTGAGCAAACGCTCAGTCGGTCGTCGATTGTTCCAGACGGACCACGACGGACTTGCTGGCCGGGGTGTTGCTGGTGTCGGCGGTGGCGTCCAGCGGGACGAGCACGTTGGTCTCCGGGTAGTACGCGGCGGCACAGCCCCGCGTGGTCGGGTACACCACGACGCGGAAACCGGGCGCCCGCCGCTCCACGCCGTCCTCCCACTCGCTCACCAGGTCCACGTACGAGCCGTCGGCGAGCCCGGACGCGCGCGCGTCCTCGGCGTTGACCAGGACGACCCGGCGGCCGTTCCTGATGCCCCGGTAGCGGTCGTCGAGGCCGTAGATCGTGGTGTTGTACTGATCGTGCGAGCGCAGCGTCTGCAGCAGCAGCCGGCCCTCGGGCAGCTTCGGGTACTCCACCGGCGCGGCGGTGAAGTTGGCCTTGCCGGTGGCCGTCGGGAAGCGGCGCTCGTCGCGCGGGGCGTGCGGGAGCGTGAAGCCGCCGGGGCGCGCCACGCGCGTGTTGAAGTCCTCGAAGCCGGGGATCACGCGCGCGATGCGGTCGCGGATCGTCGCGTAGTCCTTCTCGAACTCCTCCCACGGCACCTTGCTGCTCTCGCCGAGCACACGCCGGGCGAGCCGGCAGACGATGGCCGGCTCCGACAGCAGGTGGGCGCTCGCGGGTGCCAGGCGCCCGCGCGAGGCGTGCACCATGCCCATGGAGTCCTCGACGGTCACGAACTGCTCGCCGCTGCCCTGGAGGTCGCGCTCGGTGCGGCCCAGCGTCGGCAGGATCAGGGCACGCGCGCCCGTGACGACGTGGGAGCGGTTGAGCTTCGTCGACACGTGCACCGTCAGCCGCGCGCGCCGCATGGCCGCCTCGGTGACCTCGGTGTCGGGGGAGGCGGCGACGAAGTTGCCGCCCATGGCGAAGAACAGCTTCGCCTCGCCGTCGCGCAGGGCGCGGATGGCCCGTACGACGTCGTAGCCGTGCTCGCGCGGGGGCGCGAAGCCGAACTCCTTCTCCAGGGCGTCCAGGAAGGCCGGGGCGGGGCGCTCGAAGATGCCCATGGTGCGGTCGCCCTGCACGTTCGAGTGGCCGCGCACCGGGCACACGCCCGCGCCCGGGCGGCCGATGTTGCCGCGCAGGAGGAGGAAGTTGACCACCTCGCGGATGGTCGGCACGGAGTGCTTGTGCTGGGTGAGTCCCATGGCCCAGCAGACGATGGTGCGCTCGGAGGCGAGCACCATGCGCAGGGTCTCCTCGATCTCCGCGCGCGTGAGGCCCGTCGCGGTGAGCGTCTCGTCCCAGTCGGCGGCGCGGGCGGCCTCGGCGAACTCCTCGAAGCCATGGGTGTGTTCGGCGATGAACGCGTCGTCCAGGGCACCCTCGGTCTCGAGGAGCAGCTTGTTGAGCAGACGGAAGAGGGCCTGGTCGCCGCCGATGCGGATCTGCAGGAAGAGGTCGGTGAGCGCCGCGCCCGCGGTGAGGCCCTTGGGGGTCTGCGGGTTCTTGAAGCGCTCCAGGCCCGCCTCGGGCAGCGGGTTGACGCTGATGATCCTCGCGCCGCCCGCCTTGGCCTTCTCCAGCGCGGAGAGCATCCGCGGGTGGTTCGTCCCCGGGTTCTGGCCGGCGACGATGATCAGGTCGGCCCGGTAGAGGTCCTCCAGCAGGACGCTGCCCTTGCCGATGCCGATGGTCTGCGACAGGGCCGAACCGGAGGACTCGTGGCACATGTTGGAGCAGTCCGGCAGGTTGTTCGTGCCGAGCTCACGCGCGAAGAGCTGGTAGAGGAAGGCGGCCTCGTTGCTGGTGCGGCCCGAGGTGTAGAAAACGGCCTCGTCGGGGGAGGCGAGCGCGGCCGTCTCCTCGGCGATGATGCCGAAGGCGCGCTCCCAGCTGACGGGCTCGTAGTGCGTGCCGCCCTCGGGGAGGTACATCGGGTGGGTGAGCCGCCCCTGCTGGCCGAGCCAGTAGCCGCTGCGGCCGGCGAGGTCGGCGACGGGGTGGGCGGCGAAGAACTCCGGGGTGACCCGGCGCAGGGTCGCCTCCTCGGCCACCGCCTTCGCGCCGTTCTCGCAGAATTCCGCCGCGTGCCGGTGGTCGGGCTCGGGCCAGGCGCATCCCGGGCAGTCGAAGCCGTCCTTCTGGTTGACCCGCAGCAGGGTCAGCGCGGTGCGCTTCACACCCATCTGCTGCTGCGCCATGCGCAGGGTGTGCCCGATGGCCGGCAGGCCCGCCGCCGCATGCTTGGGCTCGGCGACCTGCGGCGCGTCCTGGACCGGGTCGGCCTTGGGCGGCTTCGTTGCCATCGCTGCGCTCTCCTTCGCCGGCACGTGCACTGCTCTGTCCTCGATCCTCGCACGCACCGCCGACAGCCTGGGCAGCCGGTGCGTGCGGAGGGCGGAGCCCATGGTTGCGCAATGAGCAATGGTTGCGGAAGAGGCAACCCGCCTGGGTCGGCGGGACGGCGGCCGGGACCGAGTGTCAGTGGGGCGTGGCAGGATCGGGGGCGTGGCAGAGACAGCATCGAAGAAGACCGACACCCCCTCCGGCGGCAGTCGCCCGCGCCTGATGCTCATGGACGGGCACTCGCTGGCCTACCGAGCGTTCTTCGCGCTGCCCGCGGAGAATTTCACCACCGCGACGGGCCAGCCGACGAACGCGATCTACGGCTTCGCGTCGATGCTGGCCAACACCCTGCGTGACGAGGCGCCCACGCATTTCGCGGTGGCCTTCGACGTCTCCCGCAAGACCTGGCGCTCCGAGGAGTTCACCGAGTACAAGGCGAACCGCTCGAAGACCCCGGACGAGTTCAAGGGCCAGGTCGAGCTGATCGGCGAGTTGCTGGACGCGATGCACGTCTCGCGGTTCGCCGTCGACGGCTTCGAGGCCGACGACGTCATCGCCACCCTCGCCACCCAGGCCGAGGCCGAGGGATTCGAGGTGCTGATCGTCACCGGCGACCGCGACTCCTTCCAGCTGGTCAGCGAGCACACCACGGTGCTGTACCCGACGAAGGGCGTCTCGGAGCTGACCCGGTTCACCCCGGAGAAGGTCTTCGAGAAGTACGGGTTGACGCCCGCCCAGTACCCCGACTTCGCGGCGCTGCGCGGCGACCCCTCCGACAACCTCCCGGGCATCCCCGGCGTCGGCGAGAAGACGGCCGCGAAGTGGATCAACCAGTTCGGTTCGTTCGCGGAGCTGGTCGAGCGCGTCGAGGAGGTCAAGGGCAAGGCCGGGCAGAACCTCCGTGACCACCTGGAGGCGGTCAAGCTCAACCGCCGCCTCACCGAGATGGTCCGCACGGTCGAGCTGCCCAAGGCGGTCGCCGACCTGGAGCGCGCCCCGTACGACCGCACGGCCGTCGCGATGGTCCTGGACACCCTGGAGATCCGGAACCCGTCCCTGCGCGAGCGGCTCCTCGCCGTCGACCCGGGCGGCGCCGAGGCCGAGACGACTCCGGTGATCACCGGCGGTGTGCAGCTGGACGGCACCGTACTGGCCACGGGCGAGCTGGCCGGCTGGCTCACCGAGCACGGCGGCGAGCCGCTCGGCGTCGCCACCGTCGACACCTGGGCGCTGGGCACCGGCTCGGTCGCCGAGGTCGCGCTGGCCACCGCCGCCGGACCGGCCGCCTGGTTCGACCCGTCCCAGCTGGACGAGGCCGACGAGAACGCGTGGGTGGCCTGGCTGGCCGCCGGGGACCGCCCCAAGGTCCTGCACAACGTCAAGGGCGCCATGCGCGTGTTCGCCGAGCACGGCTGGACGGTCACCGGCGTCCGGATGGACACCGCCCTCGCCGCCTACCTGGTCAAGCCGGGCCGGCGCTCCTTCGACCTGGACGCGCTGTCCCTGGAGTACCTGGGCCGTGAGCTGGCCCCCGCCGCCGCTGCCGACGGCCAGCTCGCCTTCGGCGCGGACGACGGCGCCGAGGCGGAGGCCCTCATGGTGCAGGCCCGCGCGATCCTCGACCTCGGCGAGGCCTTCACGGGCAAGCTCGAGGAGGTCGGCGCGGCGGACCTCCTCCAGGACATGGAACTGCCCACCTCCGCCCTCCTCGCCCGCATGGAGCGGCACGGCATCGCGGCCGACCGCGCCCATCTGGAGGCCATGGAGCAGATGTTCGCGGGCGCCGTCCAGCAGGCCGTGAAGGAGGCGCACGCGGCCGCCGGGCACGAGTTCAACCTGGGCTCGCCCAAGCAGCTCCAGGAGGTCCTCTTCGGCGAACTGGGCCTGCCCAGGACCAAGAAGACCAAGACCGGCTACACCACCGACGCCGACGCCCTGGCCTGGCTCGCCACCCAGACGGACAACGAGCTGCCGGTGATCATGCTGCGCCACCGCGAGCAGGCGAAGCTCCGCGTCACCGTCGACGGCCTGATCAAGACCATCGCCGCCGACGGCCGCATCCACACCACGTTCAACCAGACGGTCGCCGCGACCGGCCGCCTGTCCTCCACGGACCCGAACCTGCAGAACATCCCGGTCCGCACGGACGAGGGCCGCGCGATCCGCCGCGGCTTCGTCGTCGGCGAGGGCTTCGAGTCCCTGATGACCGCCGACTACAGCCAGATCGAACTGCGGGTGATGGCCCACCTCTCCGAGGACGAGGGCCTCATCGAGGCGTTCACCTCCGGCGAGGACCTGCACACCACGGCCGCCTCCCAGGTGTTCGGCGTCGAGCCCACCGCGGTGGACGCCGAGATGCGCCGCAAGATCAAGGCCATGTCGTACGGCCTGGCCTACGGCCTGTCGGCGTTCGGCCTGTCCCAGCAGCTGAACATCGAGGCGGCGGAGGCACGCGCCCTGATGGACGCGTACTTCGAGCGCTTCGGCGGCGTCCGCGACTATCTGCGCCGGGCCGTCGACGAGGCCAGGGCGACGGGCTACACGGCGACGCTCTTCGGCCGCCGCCGCTACCTCCCCGACCTCAACAGCGACAACCGCCAGCGCCGTGAGGCGGCCGAGCGCATGGCCCTGAACGCACCCATCCAGGGCACCGCGGCCGACATCGTCAAGATCGCCATGCTGAAGGTGGACGGCGCGCTGCGCGCGGCGGACCTCACCTCCCGCATGCTGCTCCAGGTCCACGACGAAATCGTGCTGGAGATCGCCCCCGGCGAGCGCGCGGCCGTCGAGGAACTGGTCCGCCGCGAGATGACCGGCGCCGTCCACCTCAGGGCCCCGCTGGACGTCTCGGTCGGCGCGGGCCCGGACTGGGAGTCGGCGGCGCACTAGGGGGTGTCGCGAAGGTCCTGTGCGGTGCCCGGGGTGTCCGGTGCGTGCTCCCGGCGTGCCGGACGAAAGTCCACGTACTGGGCGTAAGCGGGCTTTCGGTCGGTGCCGCGGTGGGGGTGCCTCCCGCTCGGGCGAAGCCGAGAGTGGGGGAGCGAGCCGGGCGCCGCGGGTGCTGTGCGGGACTTTCGCCACACCCCCCGGCCTCCGGAGAAGGAGCGGGAGCCGTGCGCGAGGGCCGGGACGGGCAGGCCGTCGCCGGCTCAAGGCCCGTCGAGGAGCGGGCCCTGCCAACGGGCAGGGCCCGTGGCCGCCCGTCCGTCACTCCCGGTGCTTCGCCCGAAGGGCCCTCACCCGCGTGGCCCCCGAGAACACGCCCCCGACGCCCTCCGCCCGCCAGGATGCGGCCATGGGTATACGCATGCACCACCGCCGGACGGCCACCGCACGCGTTCACACCACGGCGACCGCGGACACGCGGGTCGACCCCGACGCGGCCGCCGCGCCCCGACCGCTCCCCGCCCGCGCGCCCGGCGCCGCCACACCCCGCGTCCCCGGCACCCCGGCCACCGCCCTGCGCGCGGCCGCCGCCCGCCTGAGCCACCCCCGGCCGGCCCGGCTCCCGGCCCGGCTCGTGACCCGGTTCCCGGCCCGGCTCGTCCCCCGGGACGGCAGTCCGCGTCCGTGGGCAGAGCGGGCCCGCGGCCGGCTGCGCCTCGCGCTCGGCTCCCTGGGCCGGCTGCGCGGCCCCCGCCGGCCCCGCCGTATCGAGGTCTTCGTCGCGACAACGGCACCCCTCAGCGCACGCCCTGACGGCTCCGCCGCGCCCTGACCTCCGAGGGGCCCGCGGTGACGGCGCCCCGGGCGGCCGGACGCCACACGCGCACGCCGACGGCGTACAGCAGCAGCCCCAGCACCAGGCCCGCGCCCGCGCCGAAACAGACCGTCGGGATCACCTCCCACGGCCTCGCGTCCCGCGGCTCCCGGTATGCCCACCACCGCGTCACCCTCTGGGCGGCCCCCGCCAGCGCGCAGCCGCCGATCACCGCCCCGGCCCACCACCGGTCCCGTACGGACAGCGACGGCACCCCGACGGGCTCACCGGCGGGCGCCCGGCGCAGCGCGCACCCGACGAACACGGCGAGCACGACGGCGGCCACGGCCGAACCGCCGTACTGCAGATACCAGTAGAGCGGAGAGCCCGCGACCTTCTCGCCCAGGACCGGGAACAGTCGCATGCCCCAGCGGTCGAGGTGCGTGAAGGCGTCCCACACCACGTGTGTCAGCGCGCCGAGCACCGCGGAGACGTACCACCACGCCGCGGCCGCGGGCCGTACGCGCGCGCGTGGCGTTCCACAGCGGGTCAGCGCGGCCGGCCCGGCCCGCCGGGACGACGGCAGCAGGGCCACCAGCGGTTCACGCAGCAGCAGCCAGAGCCCCACCAGCGCCCAGGCGATGAGCACGTCGACGGTGAAGACGCCGGGGAAGGAGTGCGTGACGTCGCCGAACTCCATGGCCCCGGACAGGACGCTCGCCGCGTAGTAGGTCATGTCGGGGGCGAACGAACCCGCCACGAGGACGGCCGGCACCAGCCGTCCGCGGCCGGTTCCGTCGGTGCGCACGGCGGGCAGCACCGCCGCCGCGTGGCTCAGAGTGAACGGCAACGCGGCTCCCTGTGGCGCATGGTGCGGTTTTCGACGGGCACGGTGACCGAAGACGTCCAGTATGCGGGAGTGGTTCCCGTGCGAACGCGCCGCGGCCAACCGGTGAAATCGGCGGTCCAACGGGTGCCGGTGCAAAAGAAGTTGTCGTAGGGTCGCTGGGGTTACCGTGCCGTACGGCACGGTCGAACAAAAGAACAGACCAGCGCGGTCCGCTCCGGGTGCAACCCTCGGGGCGGGTCGATCGTCACAACAGCCACAGGCATCTCACAGTGGCCACGGACGTGGTGCAGACAAGGACACGGGCGCTCGGGCGTCCACGGGAGGGGTTCACTTCATGTCGTCGGCGCATTTCGGCAGCAGGCTGCGCAAGGGAGCGGTCAACACCACCGTGGCCGCACTGGCGGTCGCGGCCCTGGCCGCGTCCCAGGCCCCGGACGTGACGGCCGGCGGTGTGGGCGGACGGGCCGCCGCCGACACCCCCGCCACGGACGCGAGCACCGACGACAGCGCCACCGGCAACTCGCCGTACTACACGGACCTGCCGCCGCTGAACAGCCCGAACCCCGCTCCGAGCGAGGGCGCCACCACCCCGACCGGCACGGGCAGTTCCGAGGCCGGCATCCCCGCGACCGTCCTGGACGCCTACAAGAAGGCCGAGGCGGAGCTGGCCGAGTCCAAGCCCGGCTGCAACCTGCCCTGGCAACTCCTCGCCGCCATCGGCAAGGTCGAGTCGGGCCAGGCCCGCGGCGGCAACGTCACCGCCGACGGCACCACGATCACACCCATCCTCGGCCCCGTCCTCGACGGCAACGGCTTCGCCAACATCAGCGACACCGACGACGGCGCCTACGACGGCGACTCCACCCACGACCGCGCCGTCGGCCCCATGCAGTTCATCCCCTCCACCTGGGCGTGGGCGGGCCGCGACGGCAACGGCGACGGCAAGAAGGACCCCAACAACATCTACGACGCCGCGCTCGCCGCCGGCCACTACCTGTGCCGCAACAGCTGGGACATGTCGACCACGTCGGGCATGCGCAGCGCGATCCTCAGCTACAACAACTCGACGGCCTACTACAACACCGTCATGTCGTGGCTGGAGTACTACCGCAAGGGCACCCACGAGATCCCCGACGGCACCGGCTCCGTACCGTCCAACCGCAGCGACGACAGCGACACCGGCTCCACCCCGTCGACGCCGTCCACGCCGTCCACGCCGCCCACCCCGTCGACGCCCCCCAGCACGCCGCCGGCCCCCGACACTCCCAGCACGCCGCCCGCACCGAGCACCCCGACCGACACGGTCGACCACCTGGAGGACGCGGGCACGGCGAAGCTGACCGCGATGGCGGGTGACGCGTTCACCTCGAAGATCAGCACCCGTACGGAGACGGCGGCCGGCAAGGCCGTCGCCAAGGTCAGGGTCCGCTTCACGATCGTCGGCGACACCGACGCCACCTTCACCGGCGGCGAGAGCGTCGCCGCGGTCGTCACCAACAGCAAGGGCGTCGCCGTCGCACCCGCGCTCCAGGCGGGCGAGAAGACGGGCACGTTCACCGTCCGTGCCACCGTCGTGGGCCGCACGATCACCGCCCTCGACTACAAGGCCACCGTCACCGCGCGCGCCGCCGACA
Organism: Streptomyces sp. NPDC000345; assembly: GCF_042898825.1. Classification (NCBI taxonomy): domain Bacteria; kingdom Bacillati; phylum Actinomycetota; class Actinomycetes; order Kitasatosporales; family Streptomycetaceae; genus Streptomyces; species Streptomyces sp. NPDC000345. The sequence continues at coordinate 284,606 of NZ_JBIAZE010000008.1, read as the reverse complement.
CCCTCGCCCGTACCGGCACCACCGCGCCGACCTGTGTCGCGGGCGGCGAGTTCGCCGAACAGGTCGAGGTGAAGGCCACCTACAAGGGGGCCGTCGCCGACAAGGTCGCCGCGACCGCCACCCTCGTGAAGTCGGCCGACGACCCGACCGCCAACGACAAGGGCCCCTACTTCAAGGACGCCTCCGGCAACCCCGTCCGCACCCTGACGGGTCTTCAGACCGACGCCAACGGCCTGCTGAAGCTGCCGAAGCTGTACGCGGACGACACCACCGGGACGTTCCTGCTGCGCATCACCACCACGGGCGGAGCGACCCTCACCGTCGAACTGACCGTCACGGCCCCCGCGTCCGAGTCGCCCAGCCCGACGCCCGGCGAGCCGTCGAGCGAGCCGACCACGGACCCGAGCGCGAGCGCCTCCCCGAGCGGGTCCTCCACCACCGGCTCGTAACCGCCGGCGCGCACGACCGCCCGACGACCACTGCGGCGCCCCTCCCGGCGGAGGGGCGCCGCAGTGGTGTCCGACGTGTTCTCATCTCGACCGCCCGTTGCTACGGTGCCGCACCTGACGTCATGTCAGCTCTTGAGGTCGGCCGTTTCCGCCGGGAGGCCCGTATGCGCGCCCTGATCGCCGCCACCACCGGACTCGCCGTCGCGCTCGCCCTGGTCCTCACCCTCACCGCGCTCGGCACACCGACCGGGAAGACCTCACCGAAGCCACTGCTCACGACGGTGCCCGCCCACCCGTAACCGCCCCGGAGGGAGGTCGAGATGCGCCGCAAGGCAAGCCTGGTCCTGCTCGCCCTCGCCGTGTTCTTCGCGGCGCTGTCCCCGCTCCTGCGCTGGTACGCCTTCCCGCGTCTGGCCAAGATCCCCGCGAACGAGTACCAGACGATGGTCCTGGAGGCGAAGAACGCGACCCTCCTCGACTACGGCACGATGACCGCCCGCACGGTCCCCCGGGTCACCGTCGTGCAGACCCTCAAGGGCAACGTGGAGGCATCCGAGAAGATCGAGAAGACCGCGGGGCGGGACGTCGTCGTCTGGGACGGCCTGTCCTACGTCCAGGGCCCCGACGGCAAGATGGTCTCCAAGGTCCCCGAGCGCTACATCTTCGACGCCCACACCCAGGAACCCGTCCACGCCACCGGAGAGACGGTCGACGGCGACCCGGTCCGCCGCGAGGGCATCGAGTTCAAGTGGCCCTTCATGACGGAGAAACGGGACTACGAGTACTTCGACGCCCAGGCCCGCACCACCGCCCCCATCCACTACCGGGGCACCCGGGACTTCCGCGGGGTCAAGGTCTACTACTTCGAGCAGACGGTCCCCTGGACCAAGGTCCCCATGCCGAAGACCATGCCCGTCGCCGGCATCACCCCCGAGACCGTCGCCAGGACCGGCACCACCCGCTGGTACACCACGGTCCGCAGGTTCTGGGTCGAGCCCCTGACCGGCGCGCCCGTCTACGGCGAGGAGATCCACAAGGAGGAACTGCGCGGCGGTTCCCTCCTGGGCGGCCGCGCCAAGGTCACGGCCTTCGCGGGCCACGTGAAGATGCGCGAGGACTACACCGAGCACACCGTGGCCCTGGTCAAGCACAACCGCACCCTGGTCCTGCTGATGACCTCCCACCTGCCCCGGGGCTTCCTCACCCTGGGCGCCCTGCTGCTCGCCCTGTCGCTGTACCTGGAGGCCCGTGGCCGCCGCCCGGCGGACCCGCCACCGGTCAGGACGGCCGAACCGGAACCGGTCACCGCCTGAGCCGCGCGTTGGTGTGCCGCGTCGGCTCGGCGGACGCCGGGTCCTCCGGCCACGGATGCTTCGGATACCGCCCCCGCAGTTCCGCCCGCACCCCCCTGTACCCGTCCCTCCAGAACGACGCGAGATCGGCGGTGACGGCGGCCGGCCGCCCGGCGGGCGACAGCAGATGCACCAGCAGCGCAACCCCCGCGACCCGCGGCGACTCCTGCAGCCCGAACATCTCCTGCAGCTTCACCGCCAGGACCGGCCGCTCGGGATCCGTGTAGTCGATCCGGATCCTGGACCCACTCGGTACGGTGATCCGCTCCGGCGCCAGCTCGTCGAGCCGGGCCGCCTCCCCGGACGCCCAGGGCAGCAGCCGCCCGAGCGCCTCCCCGGCGTCGATCCGCGCGAGGTCGGCCCGCCGCCGGGCCCGCCCCAGCTCCGGCTCGAGCCACTCGTCCACGCGCGCGTGCAGCGCTGCGTCCGACACGTCAGGCCACGGCTCGCCCAGACGCAGCCGCAGAAACGCCAGCCGCTGCCGCAGCGCCTCCGCCTCGGCGGACCACCGCAGCAACCGGAACCCTTCCTGCCGCAGCCCGTCGAGCAGTGCGGCGCGTACCAGACCGCCGTCGGCGCCCGTGAGGGGACGCACCGCCAGCTCCACGGCGCCGAGCCGCTCGACCCGCCGCGCGACGACGTCCCCGCCCGCCCAGTGCACCTCGTCCCGCTCGTCGCGCAACGCACCCGCCGCCCCTCGCGCCACCTCCTCGTCGACGACCGCCGCGAGCTGCACCCGCGCGTGACCCTTCTCCACGGGCCGGTCGGCGACGGCGACGGCGAGCCAGGGGGAGGAGCGCAGGGAGGAGCCTTCGCGGAGTTCGGCGCGAGTTCCGGAGACCATGAGGTAGGACCCGCCGTCGAGCGTGGCGATCCGCTCCGGAAACGCGAGCGCGGCGACGAGCCCGGCGACGTGATCGTCCCCGGCGCCCGGCCCGGCCGGGACGCCGGTCTGCGGCCGAGAGCCACCGGCGGGCGGCCGGGACTCACCGGCGGGCGGCCGGGAGGCGCTGACGTCCGTGCCGACGACGGCCCGCAGCCGCCGGACCTCGGAACGCCACCTCCCCGAATAGGCGTCACCCCCGCGCCGGACACTGCGCAGAGCGGCGCCCAGATCGTCGCCGTACTCCCGCGGAACCTCCTCGCTCAGCAACGCGACGACTTCCGCGGCCCGCTCCACTCCCACCAGCGAGGCCCCGTCCAGCAACGCCCGCCCCAGCCGGGGGTGCAGCCCCAGCCGGGCCAGCCGCACCCCCCTGCGAGTGGCCCGGCCGGCGGAGTCGACCGCTCCGACGGCCGTCAGCAGAGCCCGCGCCGCCGCCATCGCGCCCTCAGGCGGCGGATCCAGCAACGCCAGCCCCGTCGCCTCGGGGTCGCCCCAGCAGGCCGCCTGAAGGGCGAACGCGGTGAGGTCGGCCACCTTGATCTCCGGTGCGGGGAAACGCGGCAGCCGGGCGTCCTCCGCCTCCGTCCAGCAGCGGTAGACCGCGCCCGGCGCCTCGCGTCCGGCGCGTCCGGCCCGCTGCCGCGCCGCCGCCCGCGAGGCCCGTACGGTCGTCAGCGCGCTCAGCCCGCGCGCGTGGTCCACCCGGGGCTCCCGCGCCAGCCCCGAGTCCACGACCACCCGCACCCCGGGGACCGTCAGCGAGGACTCCGCCACGGACGTCGCCAGCACGACCCGGCGCCGCTCACCCGGCGAGAGCACCGCGTCCTGCACGGCCGCCGGAGCCCGCCCGTGCACCTGGAGCACGTCCACGCCGTCCGGGGCGCCGAGCAACCCCGCCACCCGGGCGATCTCGCCGACACCCGGCAGGAAGCACAGCACGTCCCCCGACCGCTCGGTCAGCGCCCGCCGCACCACCGAGGCCACATGTGCCAGCAGCGCCGGATCCACCCGCATCCCGTGCGGCGGCCGTACCGGACGGGCCGGGGGAGCCCAGACCACCTCCACGTCGTAGGAGGAGCCGTGGGCCTCCACCACCGGCGCCCCGCCCAGCAGCCCCGCCCACCCCGCCGTGTCCGTCGTCGCGGAGGCGGCCACCAGCCGCAGCCCGGGCCGCAGCGTCTCGCGCACGTCCCACAGGAAGGCGGCCGACGTGTCCGCGTCCAGATGCCGTTCGTGGCACTCGTCGAGCATCACGACGTCGACACCCGTCAGCTCCTGGTCGCGCTGGAGCCGTTGCAGCAGCACGCCGGTCGTGACGACCTCCACGCGCGTGTGCCGCCCGACGGACCGCTCCCCGCGCACGGTGAAGCCGACGCTCTCCCCGGTTCTCTCGCCCAGCAGCCACGCCATCCGCCGGGCCGCCGCCCGAGCCGCGATCCGCCTCGGCTCGGCCACGACCACCCGCCGCGCCGGCCCCTCGCCCAGCAGCCCGGCCAGCGCCAGCGGCACCAGCGTGGTCTTGCCGGTGCCCGGCGGCGCGGCCAGCACGGCGGTGCCGGGCCCGTCCAGAGCCTCGTTCAGGGCGGGCAGGGCGGTGCGCACGGGCAGCGCGTCCAGGGCGTCGGTACGGAGGATCACGCCCCCAGTGTCGTACGGCCGCGACCTCGCGCCCCACGCCCGCGTGCGCCGCCCGCGCTCACGCGCCTCACGCACGCGTGCGTCACCCGCGCTCACGCGCGCGCGTTGTCTAACGAGAGCGGTTGCTCTCCTGGCCGCGCTCACAGACGAAGATCGCGGTGCCCGGGATCAGGTTTCCGCGCAGCGGCGACCAGCCGCCCCACTCGGAGGTGTTCCAGGCCGGCCACTCCGGCTCGACCAGGTCCACCAGACGGAAACCGGCGGTCACCAGATCGCGGACCCGGTCGCCGATCGTGCGGTGGTGCTCGACGTAGACCGCCTGGCCCCGCTCGTCCACCTCCACGTACGGCGTACGGTCGAAATAGGAGGCGGAGACCGACAGGCCCTCCGGGCCCGGCTCGTCCGGGAACGCCCAGCGGATCGGATGGGTCACCGAGAACACGAACCGGCCGCCGGGGCGCAGGACCCGGTGGACCTCCTCCAGCACCAGCACCGGATCGGCCACGAAGGGCAGCGCCCCGTACGCCGAGCAGGCCAGGTCGAAGGAGCCGTCCGCGAAGGGCAGCGCCCCCGCGTCGGCGCACACCAGCGGGAAACCCCCACCGATGCGCAGCGCGTGCTGGAGCTGCCGGTGCGAGAGGTCCAGGGCGACCGGGCGCGCGCCCCGGGCGGCCAGCCAGCGCGAGCACTGGGCCGCGCCGGCGCCGATCTCCAGGACGTCCTGGCCCTTGAGGTCCTCGGGCGGCCCGAGCAGCTCGGCCTCCACCTCGTCGAGACCCTCGGGACCCCACACGAAGCGGTCGTCGCCGAGGAAGGTGCCGTGCTCGGTCTGGTACTCGTCCGCGTTGCGGTCCCACCAGCCCCGGTTGGCCCGGGAGCTCTCCGTGACGTCGGCGTCGCGCCGGGTGGCCTCGGGTTCGAAGCCCGGCTCGGGGACCTGCGCGGGCGATACGGGCTCTTGGATGATCGGCTCCCTCGTCGTACTCTTCCGTGCAACCCGCCCGACGGTGCCACCGGAGTGTCACCGGAGGGGCTTCCTGCGGCCTGCGTGGCCTCAGGAGAAAGGTTGTGTGCCGGGTATGCGGCGTTCTGCCCCGGGTGTGCGCCTTCGCGCATTGACCCTGCCCGGCTGCCCCCGTATGCTACAAGTTGCGCTGCGGGCCTGCGCGCCTCAGACGGAGCAGGCTGCGCTCGCATCTGTTGTATGTCCCCTCGGTTGTCGAGGCGCATCGCCAGTTCGCTGGTGGGGCGCTTCTTGAGCTGTCCGGCTTCTTCAGAGCGATACGGGCTCCCGGCGTAGCAGTACCTACGACTTCAATGTCCGTACCGGAGCCCTTTCCCACATGACGAGCAGCACCGAGACCACCGCCACCACCCCGCAGGTTGCGGTCAACGACATCGGTAACGAGGAAGCCTTCCTCGCCGCGATCGACGAGACGATCAAGTACTTCAACGACGGCGACATCGTCGACGGCGTCATCGTGAAGGTCGACCGGGACGAGGTCCTGCTCGACATCGGTTACAAGACCGAAGGTGTCATCCCGAGCCGAGAGCTCTCGATCAAGCACGACGTCGACCCGAACGAGGTCGTCGCCGTCGGTGACGAGATCGAGGCCCTGGTCCTCCAGAAGGAGGACAAGGAAGGCCGCCTGATCCTCTCGAAGAAGCGCGCCCAGTACGAGCGTGCCTGGGGCACCATCGAGAAGATCAAGGAAGAGGACGGCATCGTCACCGGTACCGTCATCGAGGTCGTCAAGGGTGGCCTCATCCTCGACATCGGCCTCCGTGGCTTCCTCCCGGCCTCCCTGGTCGAGATGCGCCGCGTCCGCGACCTCCAGCCCTACGTGGGCAAGGAGCTCGAGGCGAAGATCATCGAGCTGGACAAGAACCGCAACAACGTGGTCCTGTCCCGCCGTGCCTGGCTGGAGCAGACCCAGTCCGAGGTCCGCCAGACGTTCCTCACGACCCTCCAGAAGGGTCAGGTCCGTTCCGGTGTGGTCTCCTCGATCGTCAACTTCGGTGCCTTCGTGGACCTGGGTGGCGTCGACGGTCTGGTCCACGTCTCCGAGCTGTCCTGGAAGCACATCGACCACCCCTCCGAGGTCGTCGAGGTCGGCCAGGAGGTCACGGTCGAGGTCCTCGACGTCGACATGGACCGCGAGCGCGTCTCCCTGTCGCTGAAGGCGACCCAGGAAGACCCGTGGCAGCAGTTCGCCCGCACCCACCAGATCGGCCAGGTCGTGCCCGGCAAGGTCACGAAGCTGGTTCCGTTCGGTGCGTTCGTCCGCGTGGACGAGGGCATCGAGGGTCTGGTCCACATCTCCGAGCTGGCCGAGCGCCACGTGGAGATCCCGGAGCAGGTCGTCCAGGTCAACGACGAGATCTTCGTCAAGGTCATCGACATCGACCTCGAGCGTCGCCGGATCTCGCTGTCCCTGAAGCAGGCCAACGAGTCCTTCGGTGCCGACCCGGCCTCGGTCGAGTTCGACCCGACCCTGTACGGCATGGCCGCGTCGTACGACGACCAGGGCAACTACATCTACCCCGAGGGCTTCGACCCCGAGACCAACGACTGGCTCGAGGGCTACGAGAAGCAGCGCGAGGAGTGGGAGCGCCAGTACGCCGAGGCGCAGACCCGCTTCGAGCAGCACCAGCAGCAGGTCATCAAGTCCCGCGAGGCCGACGCGGCTGCTGCCGCCGAGGGCGGCGAGGCTGCGGCTCCGGCCGCGTCCGGTGGCGGCTCGTACTCCTCCGAGGGTGCGGACACCTCCGGTGCGCTGGCCTCGGACGAGGCGCTCGCCGCGCTTCGCGAGAAGCTGGCCGGCGGCCAGAGCTGATCGCCGCTCACTGAGCTGTAGCTCCTGACTGAGGGGCCGTACCTTCCGAGGTGCGGCCCCTCGGTGTTGTCCTGCCCGCCTGTCCTGAGACGGGTGTGAGCCGACTGATCATGGGTCCGGGCGGGAATGACCGTGCCTCCACGCGCGTTGAGATGTACGAACACGAGGAGGAGCGGTCCAAGTGCTTGATCCGCAGGGTTTGTACGCATGGGAGCCGAAGGGGCTGGCCGTCGTCGACATGGCGCTGGCCCAGGAGTCGGCCGGACTTGTCATGCTCTACCACTTCGACGGATACATCGACGCGGGCGAGACCGGCGACCAGATCGTCGACCGGCTCCTCGACTCGCTGCCCCACCAACTCGTCGCCCGCTTCGACCACGACCGACTGGTGGACTACCGCGCGCGCCGGCCGCTGCTGACCTTCCAGCGCGACCGCTGGACGGAGTACGAGGAGCCCGCCATCGAGGTGCGGCTTCTCCAGGACACCACCGGAGCGCCCTTCCTGCTGCTGTCCGGGCCCGAGCCGGACGTCGAGTGGGAGCGCTTCGCCGTGGCCGTGAAGCAGATCGTGGAGCGGCTGGGTGTACGCCTGTCGGTGAACTTCCACGGCATCCCGATGGGCGTTCCGCACACCCGCCCCGTGGGCCTGACCCCGCACGGCAACCGCACGGACCTGGTGCCGGGCCACCGCAGCCCCTTCGACGAGGCCCAGGTGCCCGGCAGCGCGGCGGCGCTCGTCGAGTACCGCCTCGTGGAGGCGGGGCACGACGTCCTGGGCGTCGCCGCGCACGTCCCGCACTACATCGCCCGCTCCGCGTACCCGGACGCGGCGCTGACCGTCCTGGAGGCGATCACCGCGGCGACCGGCCTGGTCCTGCCGGGCATCGCGCACAGCCTGCGCACGGACGCGCACCGGACCCAGACCGAGATCGACCGCCAGATCCAGGAGGGCGACGAGGAGCTCACCGCGCTGGTCCAGGGCCTTGAACACCAGTACGACGCCGCGGCGGGCGCCGAGACCCGGGGCAACATGCTCGCCGAGCCGGTGGACATCCCGTCGGCCGACGAGATCGGCCAGGAGTTCGAGCGCTTCCTGGCGGAGCGCGAGGGCGACAACTGACCACCGCCTCGCCCGGGGCCGGGGCCTGCCGGGGGCGCCGCCGACGGCAGGCCCTAAGCTTCCGCTCATGCTGAAGGTGGGCCTGACCGGCGGGATCGGCGCCGGCAAGAGCGAGGTGTCGCGGCTGCTCGTCGAGTGCGGGGCCGTGCTGATCGACGCGGACCGCATCGCGCGCGAGGTCGTCGCGCCGGGAACGCCGGGACTCGCGGCGGTCGTCGACGCCTTCGGGGAGGACGTCCTCGCCCCGGACGGCGGCCTCGACCGCCCCAGGCTGGGTTCGATCGTCTTCGCCGACCCGGAGAAACTGGCCGTTCTCAACGCGATCGTGCACCCGCTGGTCGGCGCCCGCTCCCGTGAGCTGGAGACCGCGGCCCCCGAGGACGCCGTGGTCGTCCACGACGTCCCCCTCCTCACCGAGAACGGCCTCGCCCCGCTCTACGACCTCGTGGTGGTCGTCGACGCCTCTCCCGAGACCCAGCTCGACCGGCTGGTCCGGCTGCGCGGCATGAGCGAGAAGGACGCCCGCGCCAGGATGGCCGCCCAGGCGACCAGGGAGCAGCGCCGGGAGATCGCCGACATCGTGATCGACAACGACGTGCCGCTGCCGGAGCTGCGGCGGCGGGTGAAGGACGTGTGGGCCGAGCTCGTGCGCGGGGCACACGAGGAGCACCGGACCAGGCGGTAGCCCTCGCGGAGACAGGGGCCCACGGAACGCTCACGGCGACAGGGCGCGCGGAATAGGAGGCATCGCTCCGCGCGTTGAACCCTCCCAGCAAGGGAAGGATTTTTCCGTGCCCGATATCAGCGGTTCGACCGGACGTACTCCGGAGACGCACGTCATCGACTTCCGTGCCGCGGAGCAACTGCTCGCCGCACGGGACCCGCGGGGCGCGGTGAAACTGCTCGACCGTGTCATCGCCGCACATCCCGAGAACACCGCCGCCCGCCTGCTGCGCGCCCGAGCCTTCTTCGCCGCCGCGCAACTCAGGCCCGCCGAGCTGGAGTTCACCGTCGTCCTGGAGCGGGAGCCGGACAACGCTTTCGCGCACTTCGCGCTCGCCCGCACCTACGAGCGGCAGGGACGCGGTGACCAGGCCAAACGACACTTCCGCCTGGCGGCCGCGCTGGACCCCAACCCGCAGTACCTCAAGGCGGCACGCTTCGAGACCTGAGCGGCACCCGCCCGGAACCGGCCCCGGTCAGCCGGACCTCACGGGTGATGGTGCTCCGGCGGCCGGTACGGCGGGATGTCACGGCCCGGCTGGTAGTGCGGGCCCTGCCGGATGTGCCGGAGGACCATCACCAGATCCACGGTGACCACCAGCCAGAGCACCCCGCAGGCGGCCGCCCACCCGGGACGGCCCGCGAGAGCGAACGCCGCCGTCCCGAAGACGGCCCAGACCAGCCCCCACACGCTCAGCCAGAAACGCACCCGCAGTGCACTGCGCGCTGTCGTCGGTTCACTGCCCGTACGCATCGGAACCATCACTCCTCCCTGGCAACGTACTCTTCCGTCCGGACGTTCTCCAGGGGAGACAGAGAGGGTGGGGGCCGTGCTGCCGGACACCGGCGAACTGGCCGAGACGCTCCTCGACCTCGCCCCCTGCAGCTCGAACGGGTGAACCGGTGCGGGGCGGGAACGGCCGTCCGAGGCCGGGCCGTTGGACGGGCATGAGGCTGGACATGCGAGAGGGACACGAAGGCACGGGGCCCGGAGCGATCACCCCGGACGGCTGCGCGGTCGAGCTCTACTCCCGACTGCCCGTCGGGGACGAGCCGGATGTCATCTCCGCGGCGGTGCCCGCGGGCGCCCACATCCTGGAACTGGGGAGCGGGGTCGGCCGGGTGACCCACGCCCTCCTGGAGCGCGGGTTCACGGTCACAGCCGTCGACGAGTCCGCCGAGATGCTGGAGCGCGTCCGCGGAGCGCGCACGATATGCGCCTCGATCGAGACCCTCGACCTGGGCGAGACCTTCGACGTGGTGATGCTCGCGTCGTTCCTCGTGCACAGCGGGGACGCCGACGTCCGGCGGGGCCTGCTGCGCGCCTGCGCCCGGCATGTGGCCGACGGCGGATGCGTGCTGATCCAGCGCGAGGGGGCGGACTACCACACCGACCTGCCGCGCGAGCGCGTCGACCCGAGCGGCTTCACCGTGCGGATGGTGTCCTCGGAACCGGTCGGCGAGGGAGTCCACTCGGTCCGCGCGGAGTACGCGTTCCCGGACGCGGTGTGGACCCAGACCTTCCGCGCCAGACCCCTGACCGAGGAACAGTTCGAGGAGGCGCTGGCGGAGGCGGGCCTGCGAGTGGACCGGTATCTGACGGAGGACGGGATCTGGGTGAGGGCGGTGCGCGGCCGAGCCGCCTGAGGGGAGGGGCGGGAACCGGCCGTACGGTGGAGGCATGGACGCCCCGCACCGCTCCGGGCCCCTGGGGCCCACTGGGTCCGCCGGTCTCGCCGCACTCGACCGGCGGGTCGCGGGGTGCCGGGCCTGTCCCCGGCTGGTGGCCTGGCGTGAGGAGGTGGCCCGTACCAAGCGGGCGTCCTTCGCCGACTGGACGTACTGGGGCCGTCCGGTCCCCGGCTTCGGTCCGCCGGACGCCCGGCTGCTGATCGTCGGGCTCGCCCCGGCGGCGCACGGCGGCAACCGCACCGGCCGCATGTTCACCGGCGACCGCTCCGGTGACGTGCTGTACCGGGCGCTGTACGACGTGGGGCTCGCCTCGCAGCCCACGTCCGTCTCCGCCGACGACGGACTGGAGCTGCACGGCGTGCGGGTGACCGCGCCGGTGCACTGCGCGCCGCCCGCCAACAAGCCCACCCCCGCGGAGCGGGACACCTGCCGGCCCTGGCTCGTCCAGGAGCTGCGCCTGCTGCGGCCGACACTGCGCGCGGTCGTCGTTCTTGGCGCGTTCGGCTGGCAGGCCGCGCTCCCCGCCTTCGCGGAGGCGGGCTGGACGGTACCCCGGCCACGGCCGGTCTTCACCCACGGGACACGGGTGAGGCTGGAAAGAACGGAAGGGGACGACGGGCTGGAAATGCCGGAAGGGCAGATGGGACCGGAAAGGCAGGCGGGGCCGGGAGGGCTGGAGCTGTTCGGCTGCTTCCACGTCAGTCAGCGCAACACCTTCACCGGGCGGCTCACCCCCGAGATGCTGAGGGATGTGCTGCGCAGGGCGGCGGAGGCGGCGGGGCCGGCCGAGCAGGGCACCGCCGAGGAGGGGGAGGACGCCCCGGCCCGACGGCGGTAAAGGGCGTGCTCCCGGCGGCGCACGGCCTCTAGGGTGCCCGGATGAGCCTGTATCCGGAGATCGAACCGAACGACCACGGCATGCTCGACGTCGGGGACGGCAACCGGGTCTACTGGGAGACCTGCGGGAACCCGCGCGGCAAGCCGGCGCTGGTGCTGCACGGCGGCCCGGGCTCCGGGGCCGGTCCGTGGGCGCGGCGGCTGTTCGACCCGGAGGCGTACCGGATCGTGCTGCTCGACCAGCGGGGCTGCGGGCGGTCCACGCCGAGCGCGAGCGCGTACGACACCGACATGAGCGTCAACACGACGGCGCACCTCCTGGCCGACCTGGAGCTGCTGCGTGAGCGGCTGGGAATCGGGCGGTGGCTGGTGTGGGGCGTGTCGTGGGGGTCGGTGCTGGCGCTGCGCTACGCGCAGACGCACCCCGGGGTGGTGAGCGAGCTGGTGCTGACCGGGGTCGCGACCGGGTCCGACGCGGAGGTGGAGCTCCTGACCAGGGGGCTGGGGAAGATCTTCCCGGAGGCCTTCGAACGGTTCCTGGCGGGTCTGCCGGAGGGCATTGAGCGGGAGGGGAACCTCGCGGCCGCGTACAACCGGCTCCTGGAGTCGCCCGACCCGCGGGTGCGGGAGCGGGCGGCGCGGGCGTGGACCGACTGGGAGACGGCGACCATCCCCGCGCCTCCGCGGTCGGTGGAGCGTTTCGAGGATCCGGCGTTCCGTATGGGGTTCGCCCGGACCGTCACGTACTACTGGGGCAACGGCCACTTCCTGGGCGAGGCGGGTGCGGAGGGCGTGGTCCTGCGCGACGCGCGTCTCCTCGAGGGCGTGCCCGGAACCCTGGTCCAGGGCAGCCTCGACTTCGGCAACCTCCTCGGTGTCGTCTGGCGGCTCCACCACGCCTGGCCGGGCAGCGAGTTGGTGGTCGTGGACCAGGCCGGGCACAACGCGACCGCGCCGGGCGTGGTGGAGGCACTGGTCGCGGCCACCGACGCGTACGCCCGGCGCTGACGCAGGCTCACACGATGCGGGCCGCCGACACCGGCCGGTCCGACACGGACCATGTGTTCGTCGACTTGGACGAGTTGACGCTCCACCGGTACCGGGAGAACTCGCCGGTGGCGTCCGAGGCGTAGAACATCATGTGGCCGATGCCGACGCCCTCGAAGTTCTCGCCCGCCACGTCGCTGACCATGCGGGTGTCGGGATACTGAGGGTAGTTGGGCTTTCCGTGGACGCCGTGCGGATCGGAGGTGCAGTCGACCACCTGGACGGCGTACTGGGTCTCCCCGCTGAAGTCCGCTGTCCCGCTGAAGACGCCCTTGACCTCGCGGACCATGACGATGTGCCCGGTGTTGCCCTCGACCTTGCCCAGGTAGTCGACCGCGATCAGATCGCCCGGCCGCAGGTCGGCGACCTTGCGGATGCGCTGGAAGCGGGGGCCGCCGGTGCCGTCGGTGAACGCCTTGCGGTAGTCGGCGGCCTCGGGGATGCGGTCCTGGAAGTACTGGCGGAAGTAGTCGTCCGTGGCCCAGCCGTAGGTGTGCCTCAGCACCCAGGTGAGGAAGGACGAGCAGCGCGCGTGGGCGATCCAGCTCGCCGGGTCGTCGGGCGTGCCCCAGGTGACGGTGGAGGGGGAGTCGACGAGGTAGACGTTGTTGGCCCGCGCGGTCTGCCCGCTGATCAGGGAGATCTCGGCGGCGGTCAGGGCGCGGCCGTAGGCGCGGACGTCGTCGATCGCGCCCTTGAAGCGGTTCACGTACGCGCCGTCCCAGCGGGCCCGGCCGATGTTGAAGCCCTGGGCGGCGGCCCAGGACAGGGGCGCGTCGGCGCTGCTCTGCGGTGCGCCGTCGACGTACAGGTGGATGCGGGCGCCGTCCCAGACGCCGGTCAGATGGGTCCAGGTGCCGGGCGCGGTGACGGGGCCGGCGGCCACCGCCGAGATCTTGACGCTCTGGTCCTCGCTGCGCACCTTGAAGGCCCAGGTGCCGGCGGTGTCGTCGTACTGGAGGAGGAAGCGGCTGCAGCGGGCGCCGTCCTGGCTGACGGCCGTGTACATGCTCGTCAGAACGGCGGGGTCGGCGGTGTCGTCCGACAGACGCACCCAGGCCGACACCGTGAACGGTGAGGTGGTGTCCAGCACGGAGGAGGTGGCGGCGTAGGCTCCGGCGGCCGCGAGGTTCAGTTCGCCGCCGGCGCGCAGGGTGGTCCAGGCTGCGGCGGTGCCGAGGGTGAGGGGCTGTTCCCGGCCGGAGCGGTCGGCGCCGCTGCCGTCCAGCGGCCAGTGCCCGGCGAGGCCGGTGGGCAGATGGCCGGCCGCCAGCAGCCGTTGGTACTGCACCATCCGCTCGGCCTCGACCAGGTGCGGTGCGGTGACCGGGGTGAACGGGGTGTCCAGCGGGGCGTCGGCGGCGGCGCTTCCGGCACCGCCGAGCACGCCGGTCATCGCGCCCGCCCCCACGAGTGCGGCTCCGCTCAACAGCCCACGTCTGCTGACCATTTCCTCTTCTCCTCCCGTTGCGCGTACAGCGTCGGGAGAGTCTATTCGGACGACTGTTCGGTCGGCTGGCCGGGCGACTCCGCGGCGGGGTTCCCGAAGAGGTGTCGCACGCTGGAGCGGTAGTTGGCCTGGACGTGCCGAAGGGCGTGGGCGCGGGCCCGGTCGGGGTCGCCGGAGGCGATGGCGTCGTAGAGCTCGCGGTGTTCGGCGAGGAGCTGGGGCCACTCCTCGTTCTGCCGGGTGAGCCAGCGCATCCGGCCGTCGACGGGCTCCATGACCGAGATCAGCAGACTGTTGCCCGCCATGGCCAGGATGCCGTCGTGGAAGCGGGTGTTGACGTCGGTGATCGTCTCGGCGTCCCCGGCGGCGGTCGCCGCGGCCGCCCGGCCGAGGAGTCCGCGCAGCTCCGCGAGCGCCTCCGGGGTGGCCCGTGAGGCGGCCAGCCCCGCCGCGTAGACCTCCAGCGCCTCGCGCAGTTCGAAGAGTTCCTTGACGTCGTCGGGCGTCAGCCGGCGTACGACGGTGCGGCGCGCCGATTCGAAGAGGACGAAGCCCTCGGAGACCAGCGACCGGATCGCCTCCCGGACCGGTACCCGTGAGACGTCGAACCGCTCGGCCAGTTCGCGCTCGACGAGCCGGTCGCCGGGGCGCAGGCGGCCCGCGATGATGTCCTGCCGCAGGGCGGCCAGGACCCGCTCGCGCACCGCTCCGAGGGGTTCGGTCTTCGCCGTGGAACTCATGGGTGCCATCTTCGCCGACCCGGCGGTGCTTTTACGGAGCCGTAACGGGGCGGACATCGGTCGGAACGCTTGACGAGAGGACCATGGCGGCAGTTTGGTATACCAAACGGTGTCGACCAAACGACTCGGAAAACAGCCCTCCGCCACCCCCCGGCCCCTTCCCGCCCCTCGCTCATGGAGGCCCCGTGTCCCTCGCCGACAGCGCCGAAGCCACCGGCGCACCAGCGTTCGTCCCCGACCCCCGGCTCACCAACGAAGACCTCGCCCCCGCAGGCAAGCGCACCTGGAAGGTCTTCGACCTCTTCGCCCTGTGGATGTCCGACGTCCACAACCTCGGCAACTACACGTTCGCGGCCGGTCTGCTGGTCCTCGGTATGAACGTCTGGCAGGTCTTCACCTCCCTCCTCGTCGGCTTCGTGCTCATCTACGTCGGCATGAACTGGATGGGGAGGATCGGCCAGCGCCACGGCGTGCCCTTCCCCGTCGTCAGCCGCATCAGTTTCGGTGTCTGGGGTGCCAACATCCCGGCCCTCATCCGGGCCGTGATCGCCATCATGTGGTACGGCATCCAGACCTACCTGGCCTCCGTCGCCGTGAACGTGATGCTGCTGGCGGCCTGGCCGGGCCTGGAGTCCTGGACGCACAGCTCCTTCCTGGGCCTCGACGCGCTGGGCTGGGTCTCCTTCGTCTCCCTCTGGCTCGTCCAGGCGCTGATCATCAGCCAGGGCATGGAGTCGGTGCGCAAGTTCCAGGACTTCTGCGGCCCCGCGATCTGGCTGGTGATGATCGCGCTGGCGGTCTGGGTGCTGGCCAAGGCGGACTGGACCATCTCCCTCACCACCACCCCGCATCCGGTCTCCGTCGGAGAACAGTGGCGGCAGTGGTTCGGCGCGATCGGGCTGATCCTCGCCACCTACGGCACGCTGATGCTGAACTTCTGCGACTTCTCCCGCTTCGCGCCCGACCACCGGACGGTGCGGCGCGGCAACTTCTGGGGCCTGCCCGTCAACTCGACCGCGTTCGTGGTCGTGTCGGTGATCGTGACGGCGGGCTCGCTGGAGGTGTTCGGCGAGGCCATCACCGACCCGGCGGAACTGGTCGCCAAGGTCGGCAACACCTGGGTGCTGGTCCTGGCCGCGCTGACCTTCGCCGTCGCCACCATGGGCGTCAACATCGTCGCCAACTTCGTCTCCCCGGCGTACGACCTCGCCAATGTCTGGCCGCAGAAGATCACCTTCAAGGTCGGCGGCATGATCAGCACCGTCGCCGCGCTGGTCGTGACCCCCTGGAACCTCTTCTCCAACCCGACCGTCGTCAACTACTTCCTGGGCGGCCTCGGCGCCTTCCTCGGCCCGCTGTTCGGCGTGATCATGGTCGACTACTACCTGGTCAAGCGAGGCCGCGTCGACGTCGACGCCCTGTTCGACGCCACTCCCGGCTCCCGCTACCACTACCGCAAGGGCGTCAACCCCAAGGCCCTGTGGGCGTTCCTCCCCTCCGCCGCGGTCGCCGCGGTGCTCGCCCTGGTCGAGACCTTCAGCGACGTCGCCCCGTACTCCTGGTTCATCGGCACGGCCCTCGCGGCCGGCCTGTACGTCCTTGCGACCGGCGGCGAGCGCACGGCCGGAGCCGAGGACACCGCCCCCGAGCAGCCCGTGGAGGTCTGAGCAGCGTGCGGAACGTGCGGATCGTCGTCACCAACTGCAACACCACGCAGGAGATGACCGAGGAGATCGTGCGAGGTGCCCGGGCCGCGGCAGGCCCGGGCACCACCGTGACCGGACTGACCCCCGCCTGGGGGCCCGAGTCGGCCGAGGGCTGGCTCGACAGCTATCTCTCCGCCGCGGCGGTCATCGACGGCCTGCGCACCTACGAGGGGCCGCCCTACGACGCCGTCGTCATGGCCGGCTTCGGTGAGCACGGCCGCGAGGGCGTACGGGAACTCGTGGACGTACCCGTCGTCGACATCACCGAGGCGGCGGCCCACCTGGCCTGTCTGCTCGGCCGCCGCTACGGCGTCGTCACCACCCTGGAGCGGTCCTGCGGCCAGATCGAGGACAGCCTGGAACTGGCGGGCGTGGGCCGCAACTGCGCCGCCGTCGTCGGCACCGGCCTGCGCGTCCTGGACCTCGGCTCCGGGGCCGGCGACCGCACGGAGACAGCCTTCCTCGCCGCCGCCGAACGGGCCCGGGACGCGGGCGCCGAGGTGCTGGTCCTGGGCTGCGCCGGCATGACGGGACTGCAGCGGGTGGTGAGCGAGCGACTGGACCTTCCCGTCGTCGACGGCGTCGGAGCGGCGGTGAGGCTGGCCGAGGCGCTGGTGGGCCTGGGGCTGACGACGAGCCGGGCGGGGAGCTTCGCCAGGCCGGTGCCGAAAGGGAGGGTGTGGGGCGCGGGCCGGTACGGCGCATGAAGGGCCGCTCCTTCAGGTGTCCGGCGCCTTGGACGGCGTGCGCTCGGTGCCGCCGTCCGGGAGGGACCGCGCCGCGATCCGCGCCGGCGGTTTGCGCCGCCTGCGCCGCGCCCCCGCCCGCGCGGCGGTGGAGCGCCGGGTCGGGGCGGCCGCGGCGGCCCGGAACCCGGACACGCGGTGCTGGCGGCGCGCGGGGGAGTGGGTGACGAACGAGAAGCGGTTGCTGGAAAGGGCGGGGCTGCGCGGCGTCGACGAACTCGTCGGCCTTCTCGGGAGCGCCGAATCCGGTGAGCTCGTGACCGTCGTCGAAAGGGCGGAGTCCCTCCTCGCGGAATGCGTACGGGCGGCCTCGGAAAAGCACGGCGCCGAATAATCGTTGGAGACAGGAGAGTTGCCGTTGCTACGGTCCTTCTCGTGGCGAAACTCAATCAGATCATCGCAGTCGAGAAGGGCATCAAGTCCAAGGCTCACCAGGACCTGACCGCGGCCCACCACGGGCTGCAGAAGCCCGCGTTGCTGGCCGGCATCTCGCGGACCTACCAGCCCAAGGACGAGGAGGGCGAGCAGCTGCCGCCCGAGTCGACGCGCGTGCAGGTGCAGGCCGAGGACGTGCTGCGGGAGACCGCGGCCACGCTGACCCGGCTGTTCGACGTGACCGCCACCAAGGACTGGGCCAACTGCACGGCCCGCGCGGACGTGAAGGTGGACGGGCGGGTCCTCGTCCCGGACGTGCCCGTCTCCTACCTGCTCTTCCTCGAGAAGCAGCTCGTCGACCTCCATACGTTCGTGCGCAAGCTGCCCGTCCTCGACGCCTCCGAGGCCTGGGTGCGGGACCCCTCCACCGACGCGTGGAAGACCGAGCCGGTGCGGACCCTGCGCACCAAGAAGGTGCCGCGCAACCATGTGAAGGCGGAGGCGACCGACAAGCACCCGGCGCAGGTCGAGGTGTACTACGAGGACGTGCCGGTCGGTTATTGGACGACCGTGAAGTTCTCCGGAGCCCTTCCGGCCCGCCGGATCAATGAAATCCTGGCCCGGGTCGAGAAGTTGCAGCAGGCCGTGAAATTTGCGCGGGAAGAGGCGAATGGCATCGAGGTCGTCGACCAGCGGGTCGGTGACGCGGTATTCGGTTACCTCTTCGAGTAACCATTTCAGACCCCCCGGCCCACTGCGGCCGGGGTGCGCGAGGAGCGCAAGCTGACGCTGAAGCTTGTCGTGACGAAACGGTCCGTACCCCACAGCGTGTCGGGGCGGGACCGCGATGAATCTCAGACTCTCGCTCCAGACTCAGCATTCGCCGCCGATCGCCGGATCGACCGGGCCCAGGGCCCCGGACGTCGAAGTGCCGGTTCAAGTCCGGCCCGCGCAGCTCGATGCGCGGTGGTCCAAAGGCAGGACACGACGACATGAGACTGACCTGGGTCCTCAAGCGTGCCGGCGTGCCACCTGGGCGGCATCGACAGGGGCCGGGGGCAGGCTACGCCTCCGGTCCCGCTCCCGCTTTCCCGCCCTTCCGGCATCAGAAGTGCCGTTCCGGATGTGTTCATCCGTGCCCTTCCGGGAGTTGCGTTCATAAAGAAAGCGGGATTGGTCCAAGCCGTCACCTCACCGAAACGCGACTGCCCCACTTCCTTCAAGGCCACCCCGTACCGTGGACACCACAGCTCACCGCTGACCGCCCCGGCCACCGTCGCCCGAGAGCACACCCCGCCCTCGCCACGACAGGAGCTTCGTGTCCCCGCGTTCCACCGTTGCGCTTCGCACAGTTCTGCCGCCCTGGCTCGCCCACGCCCTGCGCGCCCAGCGCGGGCCCGTCCCGTGGAGTGCCGTCACGCGGGGTGCGCTGGCCGCCGGTCCGCTGCTGCTCGTCGCGGTCCTCGCCGGGCGCGCCTCCCTCGGGGTCGTCGCCGCCATCGCCGCCATGCTGGCCGGAATCAACGACCGGCCCGGCAGCAGGCGGGCCGCCGTCAAGCGGCTCGGAGCGCCCGCGCTCGCCGGAGCGGGCGGCATGCTCGCCGGGACGTACGTCGGGGACCACGTGGGCGCCGTCACGCTGACGGCCGTCCTCACCGGACTGGGGCTTCTCGCCGGCGGGCTGAGCGCCATCGGGCCCGTCGCCTCCGGCGCCGGGACGCAGCTGCTCGTCGCGGCGGCCGTCGGCGCCGGGATGCCGGTGCCGGAGGCCGGCTGGACGCGCGCCCTCGCCTTCGTCGCGGGCGCCGGATGGCTGCTCGCGCTGCGGCTCGCCCTGCCCACGCCCGGCGCGATGACCGGCGACTTCCGCTTCGACGGCGAGCGTGACGCGGTGGCCGGGGTGTACGACGCCGTCGCCGGACTGCTCGACGCCACCGGCACCGGGCACGCCACCGCCCGCCGCGCCGCCCTCACCGCCGCTCTCGACCACGCCCAGGACGCCCTCGCCGGCCCCCGCCTGCGCCGCTGCGCCGGCTCCTCCGCGGAACGGCGACTGCACGCCCAGTACGCCGCCGCCCTGCCCCTCGCCGAGGCCGCGACCGCCCTGGCCTGGGCCGGGGACCCCCTCACCGGACGTGCCGCCGAAGGCCCCCGGCGGCTCGCCGCCGCCGTACGCGAGAACACCCCCAGCGGACCGCTGCCCGCGCCCACCCGGTCCGCGCCCGCCCTGCGCGCCCTCGACGACGCGCTGCTGCACGCCGCGGAGGCCTTCGACCGGGGCGGCGGCGGCGATCTGCACACCCGCCGTCGCAGCGCCCGCGACCTGCTGCGGACCGCGTTCGGAGCCGGCGGACGCGAGTACGGGCTGCGGGTCGCGCTCTGCTTCGGGGCCAGCGCGGCCATCGCCCAGGCCCTGCACCACTCCCACTGGTACGGCCGGCACACGCACTGGTACTGGCTGCCCGCCACCGCCGTCTTCCTCGTCAAGCCCGACCTCGGCCCCCTGGTGTCCCGGGTGCTGTGCCGGGCCGCCGGGACCGTGCTCGGGGCGCTGCTGTTCGCCGGGTTCGCCGCCGTGCTGCCCCGTCCGGAGGGGCTCGTCGCGCTGGTCGCGGTCTGCGGGGCGCTCGTCCCCGTCTCCACCCGGCACTTCGCCGCGCAGACCGCCGTCGTCACCGTGCTCGTGCTGTCCCTCGTGATGGTCGGCGGCGAGCCGCAGGCCTCCGTCAGCCGGATCGCGGAAACCCTGCTGGCCTGCGCGATCGTGCTGATCGTCGGGCATCTGCCGATGCCGGGGGAGCGCGGCGGCCAGGTGCGCGCCCGGCTCGCCGCGGCCGGCGACGCCGCGCAGGCCTACCTCGCCCACGTCCTCGAGGGCTCCGACGACCGAGCGGCCCGCTGGACCCTGCGCCGGGAGGCCTACCGCACCCTCGCCGAGGCCCGTACCGCCATCGCCCTCGCCGCCCACGAACTGCCCGCCCTCGCCCGCCACACGGAGGGCACGGACGAGGTCGCCGCCGTCCTCGAACGCCTCGTCGACACGACCACCGCCTGCGCCGTCCACCTCGACGACACCGGCCGGCTCGCCCCGGGGTACCGGGCCGAGCTCGCCGAACTCCTCGGCGAACTCGCCGTGCGCCGGGACCGCGCGGGACTGACGGCTCCCGTGCCCGTGCTGCCGCTCGCGGTCTAGCGGCCTCGCCCGGTGTCACGACGCGTACGGCTTCCGGCACACCCGGTGCGCGTGATGTTCGGAAAGTGACCGAATGCTCACGGTCCGCCCCGAACCCGTGTCAACTACGTCTCAGTAACGCAACTGGCCGAGCCGCTCGGCCTCCGGACGGCGTTAACTCCTACAAGTACGACGCTTTCTGGAGGTGCGAGATGGTGAACGGGCGAACCGTGCTCGAGTGCTTTCCCGCAGGCGGGCCGCGCGGATCGTGGCCCGCGGAGGAGTTCGCGCACGCACGACGCATGGAGGGGATGGCCGCCGAGGTCGTCATGGACCTCGCGACCGACACGTTCCTGGTGATCGTGCGGGGCGGCGAGGCCGCCGACTGAGCCGTCAGCCGACCTGCGGTGTGGGCAGCTTCTCCGGGACGGCCCGCGCCGGCACCTGCACCGTGAACTGCTCCGCCTGCAGCGCGTACAGCTCCGCGTAGACGCCCCCGCGGGCCAGCAGCTCGTCCGGGGTCCCCGACTCCACCAGCCGGCCCTGGTCCAGGACGTGCACCAGGTCCGCGTGCCGCACCGACGCCAGCCGGTGGGTGATCAGGACGACCGTCTGGCCGGTGCCCGCCAGCGCCCGGATCTTCTCGAACACCTCCAGCTCGGCCCGGGCGTCCAGAGCCGCCGTCGGCTCGTCCACGATCAGGATGTGGCCGCGCCGGTAGGCGGCCCGGGCGATGCCGAGGCGCTGCCACTGGCCGCCGGACAGCTCGTGGCCGCCGCTGAAGTGCCGGGCCAGCAGGGTGTCCAGACCGCGCGGCAGATCCGCGACCACGTCCTCGGCGCCGGCCTCCGCGATCGAGCCGGTCAGCCGTTCCTCGGTCAGCGGCGCCGACGAACGCCCCACCGCCACGTTCACCCGTGCCGTGAACGGCCAGCGCTTGAAGTCCTGCGCCACCATCGCGATGCGCTCGGCCAGTTGGTGCCGGTCCGCGTCCGCCGCGTCCACCTCGTCCCACAGGATCCGCCCTCGGTCCGGCCTGTACAGCCCGGCCAGCAGTTTCACCAGGGTCGTCTTGCCGGAGCCGTTCTCCCCGACCAGCGCGATGATCCGGCCGAGGGGCAGGGAGAGCGTGACGTCGTCGAGGGCGGGCCGCGTCGACTCGCCCGGATAGCCGAACGTGACGTTCTCGAAGTGGATCTCCCGCGGCTCGTCCGGCAGGGCCGCGCCGCCCACCGGGATCGCCCGCTCGGCCGCCTCGACGTACAGACGCTGCAGATCGCCCACGAACAGGGCCTCCTCGTGCAGTTGGTTGACCTCCAGGACGAGGGTGTTCAGGCTCGTGGAGCCGCTGCGGATCGCGATGACCGCGGTGCCCGCGACCGCCAGCGCCATCGTCCCGGTGAGCAGCAGCCCGCCGAGCGTGGCGTACGTCGCGACGGTCGCCAGCCCCGTCCAGGTGGCCGCGATCAGACCGGTCCGGGCGGCGAGCCGGGCCAGCCGGGCCTGTTCCGCCTCCGCGGTCTCCGACATCGCGCGGAAGTGCTTCAGCAGGAACGGGCCGACACCGTGCACACGGATCTCGGGCGCGGCCGCCGGCTCGGTGAGGAGACTGGCGATGAGATGACCCGCGCGCGCGTGCTGCACCCAGGTGTGGAACGACTCGTAGCGGCGCCGGGCGTTCGTCAGGGCGCTCCAGGCGCTGGGCAGGGTCATGGTGACCAGCAGGGGCAGCAGGAGCGGGTGCAGCACCGTCAGCACACCGGCCGCCGCCATCAGCGAGATCATCGCGTTCACCACGCGCGTGCCGTACATGATCATGCGACGGGCGGACGCGGCGCCGTACTGCGCGGTGTCCAGCAGCTTGTGGAAGGCGTGGTCCTCGATCGCGGCCAGCTCCACCACCGCCGCCCGCTCCAGGTACAGCTCGGTCGCCACCCGCTCCACCTTGGGTTCCAGACGCCCCGTCGCATACGTCGACGCGGCCCGCAGCAGCGCTCCGACGAGGAGGACCGCGGCCATGACGAGCAGGGCGGGAAGGGCGCCGCGCAGCCGGTCCTCGATCGGACCGCCGGCGATCAGCCGGCCCAGCACCGAGTTCACCGCGAGCAGGCTCACCGCCTGGGCCGCACCGCGGCCGGTCTCCGCGCCCAGCACGATCCGGGCGGCCCTGGGGTCGGCCTGCCGGGCCAGCCGCAGGCTCGCGGCCAGCAGGGAGGGCAGCCGGGTCACCATGGCGCGGAAGCTCAGCTCGAGGAAGGCGTCGCGGTGCTGGTTCCAGCCCATGTCGTAGCGGAGCGGGCCACCGAAGAGCAGCCGCTCCGACTCGGACACCTCGCGTTCGTCGGGACCGTTCGGTTTGTGCGCCTTCCCCACCTTTTCCGCCTCCCGCGATCGTGGACGAACGGCCACTATCGCGGCAGGGGACGGGTGAGGACAGGGCGCGGGACGCGGAGGAGCGATGCGCGCGGGCGTACGCCCGGGTGCGGGGAGAGCGCACCGCTCGGGGCCCCTGGGTACGCCGGGTCCGCCCGTTCCGGAAGGGGTGCACGAGCGGGGCTGGGAGAGGGCCGGGGAGGTGCGGGAGGCGTCCGCCCGGCCGGCGGTGCTTTACGCGCTGATCGGCCGTGACCAGGTGGGCGTCGTGCCCGTGAGGCGGCACAGGGCCAGGTAGAGGGGGATCGGCGGGGTGTACGGAAGCGTACCGTCCGGTCGGTGGATGAGATCGGGGACGGGCACGGAGTCCGGGACGATCGCCCCCCGTGTGTAGCGCACCGGGGCGGGCCACTCCAGGGCGTAGTCGGAGTCGGACGGGACGAGCCACCACCAGTGCGCCTCGTCGGCGTACACGCAGCCCACGCGGGGCAGTCGGGGCATGAGCAGCGGGCCGATCCCGGCGGGGACGGCCACGGCGTCGCAGCCCAGTGGGGCGGTCATGCCGTCCGGCACGGCGAGACGGCGCGGGGGCTCCGGAGCCGTGCCCAGGCCGCGCCGCACGCGGACGAGGGTGTCGAGGGAGCGCACCGGCCGGAGGCGGGGCGCGCCGCTCATGCCCTCCCTCGCTCTCGGCTTCTTTCGAGCGCGGGCAGCCCGGTGCCGCCCGGCCCGGCACCGCCGCCGGGGAACGGACGTGGCGCGGGGGCCTCGCCGACGGGGGCGGGGGAGTGGCCCGGGACCTGATGGGCCGGGGTGCGGTGCTCGGTGCCGTGCTGGTCCGGGACGTGGCGGTCGAGGGTCCGGTGGTCCGGTGCGCGGTGGTTGAGAGGGGCGTGGCCGAGCGGGGCGTGCGTGAAGGGAGTGTGGTCCAGCGCGTGGTGGCTCGGGCCGTGGTGGTCGAGGACGCAGAGGTCGGGCACGTGCTGGTCCGGGCTGCGCCGGTCCGGACCGAAGGGGTTGAAGGCGCGGTGGTCCGGGCCGAGGGCCCCCAGGGTGCGGGGGTCCGGGACACGCGGGCTCGGTCCCTGGCGTTCCGGGGCGTGGGACTGCGGCGCGTGCAGGTCCCGGTCGGCGGTGCCCTGGGGGTGGTGAGCCGTGTCGCGGTGACGCGTGGCGGGGGAGGCGGCGGCGCCGTCGTGATCCGGTGCGTGTCGCTGCGGCGCGTGCTGGTCCGCGCGGTCCCTGCCGAGGTGCTCCGGGCCGTGGTTGCGCTGGGGTGCCACCTGCGGAGATCGGGTGCCGGGCTCCGGGGCGGGGTGGGCCTGACGGCCGGCGTGGGTCCCGGGCTCCGGGGCGGGACGGGCCGGCCGGGCCGCGTGGGTCCCGGGCTCCGGGGCGCCCTGCGGGGTGGGGCCGGCGGTGCGGACCGTGCGGGGGGCCGTCCCGGGGGCGTCGTGCGAGGTCGGGCGTATCAACTCGGCCGCGTACGCCTCCGCCGCGCCGTGTGAGGGCGTCGGGGGTGTCGCACGCGTCTCCGTCCCCGCCGTGCGGTCGTGCGGGTGGCCCACCCGGGGCGCCGGTGCCTCGCTCCGCCCCGCCCGCAGGGACTGCTCCGCGGGCTCGTCCTCGTCCTCGGAGCCGTCGGCGGGGCCGGGCTGGGGGCGGGCGCCCCAGCCGAGGTCGTCGCGCGGCTCCGCGGGGTCGCGGACCGGGTCGGCGCTCGCGCTGTCACCGGCCTCGGCGGGCTCGGCGGCCTCGCCGGGCGCGTCGGCACCGCGCGGCAGGTCCGCCCAGACCAGCAGGCCGGAACCGTGCTCCTGGGCGCCCCAGGACTGACAGAGGGCCTCGACGAGGAGCAACCCCCTCCCGTGCTCCTCCTCGGGGCGCTGCGGAGAGGGATGCGGGTCGTCGGGAGAGCAGCCCTGGTCCCGCACGGCTATGCGCACCACGTCGCCGCTGTCGAGCAGCTCGCACACGACGATGTCGCTGGCCGTGTGCACGATCGCGTTGGTGACCAGTTCGGATATGACGAGCAGCGCGGTGTCGCAGGTGTCCTCGCACACCGACCAGCCGGTCAGCCGCGCCCGTGCCAGGCGTCTGGCCTGGGCGGGGGAACCCGGGTGGGCGGCCAGCTCGAAGCGGAACCGGCGCTCGGCAGCGGCCTGGTCGGGGCCGGCTCCCTCCCCCACTCCCGAACCGACTCGAGCGGGGATACCCCCATCGGCGGCACCGAGACCCTGGGGGTGGCCTGCGGCGGCGTCTGTTCCTAAGGGCGCGGACGGAATCACGCTTGCCACTATCGCCCCGCCGTGAACACTTGGCAAGTGTCACTCTGAAAAATGCAGAGTGCTGTGTGACGTAGTGGAACGCCGTGGCACACTGCTCGCAACAGCACGTTGAGCGGCGCCAGTTGGGATCGCCGAAGATCCGTACATAGTCGTACAGGTCTTCGAATGGGTCTTCGAATGGCGCCGTAAGGCTTGTCAGGATTCGTTTCGGTACCGGCCGGTCGGGGCCCAGTGCGGCCAAGGCGACCGGCCTGCCGGGCTCTTCGTGGAGGTGGAGCGTGAGCGAACCGCGGTCCGCGCCGACCGTCGGACAGGTCGTCCTCGGCCGGCGCCTGCTGGATCTGCGGGAACGCGCAGGGCTCAAGCGCGAGGAGGCGGCCCGAATCCTCCGCGTCGCACCCGCCACCGTCCGCCGTATGGAGATGGCCGAGGTCGGCCTCAAAATTCCGTACCTCCAGCTGCTGCTGAAGGCGTACGGCGTCACCGACGAGGAGGCGGACGGGTTCGTGCAGTTGGCCGAGGAGGCCAACAAGCCCGGCTGGTGGCAACGGTTCCACGACGTCCTGCCCGGCTGGTTCTCGATGCACGTCAGCCTGGAGGGCGCGGCCGCCCTGATCCGCCAGTACGAACCGCACTTCGTCCCCGGTCTGCTCCAGACCGAGGACTACGCGCGTGGCGTCCTGAGGTCCGGTGCCATCGGCCAGACGCGGCCGGAGGACATCGAGGGTCTCGTCGCCCTGCGCATGCAACGCCAGGAACTGCTCACTCGTCAGGACGCGCCCCGGTTGTGGGTCGTGATGGACGAGACGGTGCTGCGCCGCCCGGTCGGCGGCCCGGAGGTGATGCGCGCGCAGATCGACAAACTGCTCGAGGCGACGAAGCTGCCCAATGTGACGCTGCAGGTCGCCCCGTTCGCGGGCGGGCCGCACCCCGGCACCTACGGGCCCTTCGTGCTGTTCCGATTCGCCATGCCGGAGCTTCCGGACATGGTCTACAGCGAGTACCTGACCGGCGCCGTCTATCTCGACGCGCGCTCCGAGGTGGCGACCCACCTCGAGGTCATGGACCGCATGGCGGCGCAGGCCGCTACTGCACATCGCACGAAGGAGATCCTCAGGGATTTCCGCAAGGAGCTGTGAATGGATCGCATCAAGCCGCGCAAACGGGTCTACAACGGCATGCCCGCGCGGGACTTGGGCAGCGAAGGCTGGCACAAGCCATGGAGCGGGGGCAACGGCGGCAACTGCCTGGAGGCGATGAAGCTCGCCGACGGCAGGATCGCCGTCCGGCAGTCGACCGACCCGGACGGTCCGGCGCTGATCTACACCACCGACGAGATGACGGCGTTCATCGAGGGCGCCAAGGCGGGGGAGGCGGACTTCCTGCTGTCGTGACCCGGCTGCCCTGTACCTTGCCTTTCGATGGTCGTCTTTTCGTTCAACTTCCCTATTTCGGTGCTGACTTGATTACTCGTTGTGTTTTACGGAGGGCCTCATGACCGGGCAGGAACCCACCCCCGGCGTCCAGATCGACACCAGCAGACCCCATCCGGCGCGGATGTACGACTGGTACCTCGGCGGCAAGGACAACTACCCCGTCGACGAGGCGATGGGCCGCCAGATGCTCGCGCTCGACCCGCGCGTGCCGGTGATGGCACGAGTCAACCGCGCCTTCATGCACCGCGCCACGCGCTGGCTGGCCGGGAACGGTGTACGCCAGTTCCTGGACGTCGGCACGGGCATCCCGACCGAGCCCAACCTGCATCAGGTCGCCCAGGGGATCGCACCGGACGCCCGGGTGGTCTACTGCGACAACGACCCGATCGTGCTGGCCCACGCGGCGGCCCTGCTGCGCAGCACGCCCGACGGCGTCACGGAGTACCTGCAGGCGGACGTCCGGGACCCGGCCGCCATCGTCGAAGGGGCCGGGAAGATCCTGGACTTCAGCCGGCCGGTGGCCCTGTCGCTGGTCGCGCTGCTGCACTTCGTCTCCGACGAGGACGGCGCCCACGAACTCGTCGGACGGCTGCTCGCCGAGCTACCCTCGGGCAGCTACCTGATGATGACCCACGCCACCGCCGACTTCACCCCGGAGGAGTCCGCGGCGGCCACCGAGAAGCTCAGGGCGGCGGGCGTCACGCTGGCCCTGCGCTCCCGCGAGGAGTTCAGCCGGTTCTTCGACGGCCTCGACCTGGTCGACCCGGGCGTGGCGGTCGTCCCCGACTGGCACCCCGAACTCGGCGAACCGGTCCCCGGTCAGGACGACGGGGTCATCCCGGGCTACGGGGCGGTCGCCCGCAAGCCGTGATCCCGCGCGGGCCGGCGGGCCGGCGACGGCCTGGCCGGGGCCCGTGAGGTCAGAACCAGGTCAGCATCCGCCGTGGGGCGTCCACCAGACGGCTCACGGCGACGACCGGCAGCGGCGGCTGCTCGGCCTCGGTGCGTTCGAGGTGCAGCCCGTAGTAGATCTGCTCGATCGACGGCGGTCCGACCGCGAGGTTGCGCCGGACCGCCCCCGACGCGGACTCCTGTCCCGTCTCCACGAGGTACGCGGCCGCCATCGTGCCGGTGCGGCCCACTCCGGCGCCGCAGTGCACGAACACCTTCCCGGGTCCCTGCCCGACGGTCGCGAGGAACCGCTTCACCTGCTCGGGCCGCGGTGTCTGTCCGTCACGGATGGGCAGGCGTACGACGTTCAGACCGGCGTCACGGGGGTGGGCGAGCTGAGCCGCGCTCAGGTCCTCGGCGCGCAGGTCGATGACGGTGGTGAAGCCCAGGCCCGCCAGTGCGCGGTACCCGGCAGGGGAGGGGGCCGCACCGCGCCACAGCCGTCCCTCGGTGCCCACCGGCTGGAAGTTGTGGATGCCCTGCACCGTCCGCGTGCCCGCGGGTGCGGAGGTCTCCTCACGGGCCCAGTACGACAGAGCCGCGATGCCGCCGGCGCCGGCGGCCCAGAGGGCGACGTACCCGATGACCAGGGCGATCAGGACGCGCAGCGCCCGCCGTGGGAGGGGACGCTTGCGCAGGGCAGGGGTGGGCAGGGCAGCGGTGAGAACAGCCATGGGCGACCAGACGGTAGGGGACGTGGACGCGCTGCCAAGGGTAGCCCGGGTGCCCCCTGAGAGTCTTGTCCGTGTACGTGTGCATATGCGCACCACACGGCGGTCCGCGCGTCACCCGGTGTCCGATCAGCCGTCCTCCGCGTCCGCGTCACCGATCCCGACCACCGTGAGATGGGCGCGTTCCAGCGTCGCGTCCTCCAGGCAGCCGGTGAGCCGCAGCCGGTCGTGTTCGGTGAGCGCGGGCCGTACGGTCCCGGCGAAGAGACCGTCGCCGAGGTCGCCGAGGGCCGCGTGGCGCAGCGGCACGGAGGTGGAGTCCCGGCAGCGCTCCCAGACCTGCTCGGCGGCCAGGGTCCTGCGCGCGGCCGTCATGTCCGGTCCCCGTATGTCGACCCGGACGATCACGGAGGTCGCCCTGTTCCTGTTCTCCGCCTCCTCCCGGGTCTGCGTGAGCTCGGCGATCCCCACCACCGTCCCCGCGAGCAGGGCGGCGCCGACGGTCCCCACCACGGCCACGCGTGCGGTGCGGCCACGGGAGGGCGGCGAGCTGCCGGGCAGCGGCAGGTCCTCCAGGTCGAGGGGGGCGTAGGGGTGGGGGGCGTACGGGTCGTAGGGGTCGTACGAGGCGTACGGGTCGTGGGGGCCGTAGGGGCCGAGCGAGCCGTTGCGGTCGCGGATGCCGTGGCCGCTGTCGTGGCTGTCGTAGCCGTCGTGGCCGCCGTGCGTGCCGCTGAGGGCATGGCGGTGGGCGGGGCCTTCGGGGTCGGGTGCGGTCAGGACCGCCAGCCGCCCTGCCAGCCGGTGTTCCGCCGGACGTGCGGTCGCGGAGGCGATCCGCTGGACCACCCAGGCCAGCCCCGACAGCAGTACGCCGGTGACCATGAGGACCGGCACGAAGACGTAGGTACGGTCCGCGGGGTCCGCCAGCCACCGGAAGCGGGCCTCCTCCAGCTCGGCGGGAGTCTGCCGGAGCCGGGCGTGGACGTCCTCGTGCCGTGCGTCCTGTTCCCGCTGCCGCCGGTCCGTGTCGCGCAGTCGCTGCTCGATCCTGGTCAGCCGCCCCAGCAGGACGACGCCGAACAGCATCACCTCCACGACCAGCAGCAGCACCCCGCAGATCAGGGCCCGCTGCCACTGCCACCAGTACAGGTAGACGACGAGGTAGGTGGCCGCCCCGGCGGCGGCCAGGCCGGCGAGGACGAACGCGACTCTCCTCATGGCGCCTCCCCCGGTCGTACGTCTCCCGTGGTCCCGTCGACCGTGAGCCGCGCCCCGGACGGGAAGCGGCGTACGGCGTCCGTGGCGCCGACGACCGCGGGCAGGCCGAACTCCCTCGCCAGGACCGCCAGGTGGGACAACGGGCTGCCGGTCTGCGCGACCAGGCCGGTGAGGCCGGGCAGCAGGGGGGCGAGCGCGGGGTCCAGGGTGCGCACGACGAGCACCGGATCCTCGGGCCGGGGGCCCGTCCCGTCCCAGACCGTCCCGACCGCACGGCCCCCGGACACGCCCCGTCCGCCGTGACCGTCATGGTGCTCGGCGACCACGACCCCGCCCTCCGTCAGCCGGAAGACGTCCGGCAGCGGTGGCGACGCGGGGCGGGGCACGCGCGCGTGGACGTCGTCCGGCAGCGCGCCGCCGTCGAGCGCGGCGCCGAGTTCGCGCCAGCGCAGCAGCGCCGCGTCCGCCACCTCGACTCCCACCCGCGGCGCCGCCTCCCGCACCAGCCGGACCTGCAGCTCCTGCACCCAGCGGATCCGCAGCCGGAGGGCCTCGCGGGGCGGGAGCGCGGGGGCGCCGGCGGGGAGGGGGACGCCCGGGGCGGTGACGGCCGTGAGGGAGGTGCCGGTGCCGGGCGGTCCGCCGTTGTGGCGGCTCCGGTCGACGGCGGTCCGCCCCGGTGCCTCTGTCACTGCCGTCTCCGTCTCCGTCTCTGTCCCCGTCTCCGGCCCTTCCGGCGCAGGCGCCCGTGCCGGGGGTGGCCGTCCCCGGTCCAGGAGGCTCGGTGCGGTGAGGGCCAGGATCACCGGGTGCGCGGCGGTCGCGCGGTCGTCGGACAGGCCCCGGGCGCGGGCGGCGGCGCGGGCGGCGAGTGCCGTTCCGGCCGCGGTGCGGCTCCTCGGGGGTTCGCGCAGGAGGGCGCCCGCGAGGGTCTCCTGGGCGTGCAGCGACACCAGGACCCTGCGGGTCCAGCGCAGCTCCGCGGCGAGGACGGGGGCGGGCAGCCCGGCCGGCGGGGGGATGCGGGCCAGCCGGCGGTCGACGTCCGCCGCCAGGTCCATGGCCAGACCCGGGAGCGCCGCGGCCAGCCGCCCCACCCGCCAGGCCGCTGCGAACCGGCGCGCTCCCGGCGCCGGATTGAGCAGCGCGAGCCACCGGTGCGCGGGCGCGACCGCGCCGAGCAGGCGCAGATCGGCGGCCGCGCGCCCACCGACCGTCGTGACCACCGGCACCGTCCGCAACAGCCGACGCGGTGCGCTGCCCGCGATGTCGAGCGCGGCGGCGAGCCCGCGGGCCATGGGAGTCACCCACAGGTCTTCCTCCAGCGGCGTCAGCAGGCCGGGCAGTGTCTCGGCGACCGGTCCGGGCCCGAGCAGCCGCGCCCCGCGCGGCGGCCGTACCGCCATCGCCGTGATGGGGCGGCTCTGGAACAGCCACAGCCGGCCGTCGGCGTCGAAACCGAACTCGATGTCCTGCGGCCCGCCGAAGACCTTCCGGGCCCGCCGCGCGAGCCTCGCCAGCCGGACCAGCTCCGCGCGCGTGAGCAGCGGCTTCGCCCGTGCGGCCTCGGTCCGCAGCAGCAGACCGTGCCCGCTCAGCCAGTAGTTGGTACCGGCCTGCGCCCCGCTGACCAGGCTGTCCGGGCCACCGCGCACCGCGCTCACCAGCATCCGGTCGGCCCGCCCCTCGACCGGGTCGGCACCGAACAGCACCCCTCCGACACGCGCCGTGAGCATCGGCTGCACGAGCACCGCCATGGGCGCCGTGGGCCCGTCCGGCCGGTGCGCCGAGTCGAGCACGCTCCGCACCGCCGCACGGAAGGCGGGCCAGCCGCGTACGTCGAGCACGGAGACGAACCGGCCGGCCAGCGAGGACTCCTCGGTGTCCTCCTGCGGCGACGAGGAACGTACGACGAGCGGGCGGGCCCCGCCCTCCGAGAGCTCGTCCCAGGCCCGCCAGAGGGCCACCGGATGGCCGCCCGCGCGGTGCGGGATCACGAATCCGGGGAGGACGGGCAGTCCGGCGCGGGCGGCGCGGGCGAGGTTCGCGGCCTTGGATCCCGCCCGTCCGGGGATCGCGGCGCCGGGCTCCCGCAGAGGGACGGTGGCCGGGCCGTGGGCCGCCACCGGGCCGAGGGTGACCTCGTCCCGTGGGCCTTCCCCGCGGGCGCCTTCTCCGTGACGTTCGTCGAGCGTCGTCATCGACACCCTCCAGGACCGACCGCCAACAGGGGGGACGCGCGGGGCCGGACCCTGCGCCTGACGGCGGAACGAAGGACGGGGCGGGCCGCTGCCGACCCGGATCAGGACACGGCGACAGCACACCTCCTGTTCCGATGATTCCACCGCTGTGCCGATCCCTGTAGCCCGTAAGCCACTTTTAGGACATTAGTGGGGCATAAATGCGGAGAATCGGCGCGAGACCGTCAGGCCTGTCACCTCGTCGCCGAGGGCGCGCCCTAGACGCTCATGGGCCGGTCGTGCGGCGAGATGGGAGCCGGCAGCCGCGAACTGCCCGACAGGTGGCGGTCGACGGCCGCCGCGACCGCGCGCCCCTCCGCGATCGCCCACACGATCAGCGACTGTCCGCGCGCCGCGTCCCCGGCGGCGAACACCCCGGGGACGTTCGTCGCGAAGCCGGCGTCCCGCGCGATCGTGCCGCGCGGTTCCAGCGCCAGTTCCAGCTGGTCCACGAGCCCGTCCTCGCGGTCGGGCCCGGAGAACCCCAGCGCCAGCAGGACCAGGTCCACGGGCAGCGCCCGCCCGCTGCCCGCCACCGGCCGGCGCAGCGCGTCGACCTCGACGAGGTGCAGTGCGCGCACCTGCCCGCCCTCGTCGCCGGTGAAGCGGAGCGTGGAGGCGGCGAACAGGCGCGCGTCCGCGTCGGCCGCCGGCGCGCTGCGCAGGTCGCGCGCCTCCTCGTGCGCGGCCGACAGCCGGTAGATCTTCGGGTACGTCGGCCAGGGGTCGATGTCCTCGTCGCGGTCCACGCCGGGCTGGGCGTAGATGTCCAGCTGGGTCACCGAGGCCGCGCCCTCGCGGACCGCCGTCCCCAGACAGTCGGCTCCGGTGTCGCCCCCGCCGACGATCACGACGTGCTTGCCGGCGGCGGACAGCGGCGAGACCTCCAGATCTCCCTCGCACACCCGGTTGGCCAGCGGCAGGTACTCCATCGCCTGGTGTATTCCGGTCAACTCGCGCCCCGGAACGGGCAGCTCCCGCCAGGCCGTGGCCCCGGTGGCGATCACCACCGCGTCGTAGCGGGCCCGCAGCTCCGCGGCACCGACGTCCCGGCCGACCGCCGTCCCCGTACGGAACCGGGTCCCCTCGGCGCGCATCTGCTCGATCCGCCGCTCCAGATGGTGCTTCTCCATCTTGAACGCGGGGATGCCGTACCGCATCAGACCGCCGATCCGGTCGTCCCTCTCGTACACGGCGACCGTGTGCCCGGCCCGGGTCAGCTGCTGCGCCGCGGCCAGCCCGGTCGGTCCGGAGCCGATCACCGCCACGGTCTTCCCCGAGAGCCGGTCCGGCGGCCGGGGCGGCGTGAACCCCTCCTCCCAGGCCCGGTCGGCGATCGCCACCTCGACGTTCTTGATCGTCACGGCGGGCTGGTTGATGGCGAGGACGCACCCCGCCTCGCACGGCGCCGGACACAACCGCCCGGTGAACTCCGGAAAGTTGTTCGTGGCGTGCAGCCGGTCGCTCGCCGCCCGCCAGTCCTCCCGCGACACCAGGTCGTTCCACTCCGGGATCAGGTTGCCGAGCGGACACGCGTCGTGACAGAAGGGGATGCCGCAGTCCATGCAGCGGTCGGCCTGCTTGCTGATGACGGGCAGAAGGGCCCCGGGGACGTACACCTCGTCCCAGTCCCGGACCCGCTCCTCGACCGGCCGCCGGGGCCAGTCCTGGCGGGGCGTGGTCATGAATCCCTTGGGATCGGCCATGGGCGTCTTCCTTGCGTACGCGTGGACAGGCCGAGCGTCATCGGGCGGCACTCTTTCGGCCACGATACGTCCCGCCGGCCACCCGCGCAGAGAGTCAGAGCAGGGCCAGCGCGTACACGATCGCCGCCGCCACCGAGGCGATCGCCCGCACATGGTTCCACCGCGTCCACTCGCGCACGTACGTCGGCCAGTACGTGACCGCCTCGGGCGTGTCCGGCTCCAGCTTTCTCAGCGCCTCGTTGCGCGGCACGTTCGCCGTCACCGTCACCCCGAACGCACCGACCAGATACAGCGCGCTGCCCAGCAGCAGCGGGATCCTGCCCTCGTCCGGCCACAGCAGGAACGTCACCACGGCGATTCCCGCGCACAGCCCCGCCGAGCCGAGGAACAGCGCCATGAACGCCGGGGTGATCGCCGAGGAGTTGATCGCCCGCATCGCGGCGACGCCCTGCGCGGGCGGCAACGCGGCGAGACCCCGCATCACCAGCACCGAGAAGGCACAGAACACCCCCGCCATCAGCCCCGTCGCGAGTACTCCCAGCAGCGCGAGCATCGGATACGGCCCTTCTGCCATCGACGTCAACTCCCCGTGTCGTGCGCAGATCCTGCCCGGTCGGATCAGTCACCTCAAGTGAAATCCCGTACCTGCCCGGTGACCGCGGCCGGGACGGGGGAGGTCATGTGCGGTCGCCTCCCGGTGGTCGGGCGGCAGCCCTGTGCGGCGGTCCCGGCGTCTTCCGGCGAGCCGGCCCCCGTGCCTTCGGGCGAGCCGGCGCCGGTGCTCTCCCGCCATTCCCGCAGCCTTCGCTCCGTCCGCGCGGCGATCCGCCGCCTCGCCTCGTTGCGCGGCACGCCGCCCATCAGCAGGTCGTCGTACGGCGTGTCCAGATGCCGTACGGACGCCGCGACCGCCGAGACGACCGCGCCCTCGGACAACGCCCGCCCGGCCGCGCTGCGCCCCACCCGCCCGCTGCCCCGCACCGAGGCGTGCGCCGCGATCTCCCCGGCCCGGTCCGCCGGGCAGCCGGGGAACAGCCGCAGGATCTCCGCCGCGAAGGCCTGCGTGAACCGCTCGTCCTGCGCGGCCCGCCGCCGCGCGTCCCGCAGCCGGCGCCGCCGCCGCGCCTCGGCGTCGGCCAGGCACCGCTCCTCGGCCCGGGCGAGTCCCGCCTCCTCGACCAGGACGCCCTGCCGTTCGTACCGCCCCTTGCGCCGGTTGAACCGCACCACCACCGCCGAGAGCGTGCTCTCCTCCCTCGACCTGCGCGTCAGTGCCGTGTCGCCGCGCGGCAGGAACACCAGGTGCCCCAGATCGGCACAGTCCAGGCAGCGCGGGCCGCCCTCGTCCAGGACCAGCATCGGCTGCGGTCCCCGGCGGCACCCGGCACAGTGCCTGCGCCGAAGCGGCTGTACGACGAGGAGCCCGGTGCGGGACGGGGGAGTCGTGACTGCTGCCATGAGGGCTTCATTCCCGCCGGTGGGCGCGGTATCCAGCACCGCGTGGTCAGGGGCTCCGGTCCGCCCGTCCCTGCGGGCCCGGTGCGCACGGGACGTGGCCCCGTGCACGAGGACCCCGGCGCGCCCGGGCCGGCGCCTGACGCATCATGGGCCGTGTGCGACTCGAAGCGATCACCTGGGAACGGCTCGGCGACCTTCTCGCCGAGCGGCTGCTCGACCTGAAGCCGGCGGACGGCAGCCCGTGGCCCCGCGTCGCCTTCGACGGAGCTCCGGCGGCCCGCCCCGGAGACCTCGCCGCACGCGTCGCGGAAGCACTGCGGATACGAGGCCGCGCGTCCCGTGTCGTCGACGCGCACGGCTTCCTGCGCCCCGCCTCCGTTCGACTGGAGTACGGCCATCACGACGTGGAGGCCTACTCCAGCGGCTGGTTCGACACCGGCGCCCTCTGGCGCGAGGTGTTCGGCCCCCTCGAACCCGGCGGCGACGGACGGATCCTCCCCGACTTCTGGGACCCCGCCACCGACCGCGCCACGCGCAGCCCCTACGTCCGACTCCCGCCCGGCGGTTTTCTGTTGCTGCACGGCCCCCTCCTGCTGCGGCACTGGTTCCCGTTCGACCTCACCGTCCATGTCCAGCTCTCCCCGGCCGCCCTGCGCCGGCGCACCCCGGAGGCGGACCAGTGGACTCTGCCCGCCTTCGACAGCTACGCCGAGGAGACCGACCCGGCCGCCACGGCCGACGTCCTCGTCCGGGCGGACGATCCGCGCCATCCGGCGTGGGGCGGGTGAGCCGGTCCCGGGGGGGCGGGCGATCCACCACGCCCTGGCGTCATCCCCTCCGCCAGGCGGCGGACCGCTTCTGCCCGTCCCCGCCGTGCGGTTGCGACCCGGGCGCCGGACGCAACCGGTGAGATGCGGGTGTCCGCAAGCCCGACGAGAATGGAGAGGCCGCCGGGACCAGCGGTGCTCCCCGCGCCGCGCCGGCCGTCCGGCACCGGGAGGTATCCATGACCACAGCCGGAGACATCATGCACCGGGGCGCCCGCTGGATCCCCGTTCACGAAACACTCGACCGCGCCGCACAGTTGATGCGCGAACTCAATGTCGGAGCCCTGCCGATCAGCGACGAGAACGAGCGGCTCTGCGGCATCCTCACCGACCGCGACATCGTCGTCGGCTGCGTGGCCATGGGCCGCGACCCGTCGAGGGTCACCGCGGGCGAGATGGCCCAGGGCACCCCGCGCTGGATCGAGGCGAGCGCCGACGTCGGCGACGTGCTCCGCGAGATGCGGGACCACCAGATCCGCCGGCTGCCCGTCATCGAGAACAAGCGCCTGGTGGGCATG
The DNA here is from genome assembly GCF_042898825.1 of Streptomyces sp. NPDC000345. Taxonomy (NCBI): domain Bacteria; kingdom Bacillati; phylum Actinomycetota; class Actinomycetes; order Kitasatosporales; family Streptomycetaceae; genus Streptomyces; species Streptomyces sp. NPDC000345. The sequence goes on along the minus strand of NZ_JBIAZE010000008.1, from coordinate 248,147 downwards.
ATCAGCGAGGCCGACCTCGCCCGGAACCTGAGCGAGGACCAGATCGCCTCCTGGGCCGAGAGCGTCTACGCCACGACCGGCTCCACCCCGTACTGACGTCCCGCCGGCGTCGCCCCGTCTCCGGGCGACGCCCCCTCAGAGCCAGCCGTTGCGCCGGAAGCCGCGGTACAGCACCAGGCAGGCCACGGATATCACGCCGATGACCAGGGGGTAGCCGAACGTCCAGTGCCGCTCCGGCATGTGATCGAAGTTCATGCCGTACACCCCGCAGACCATCGTCGGCACCGCGATCACCGCGGCCCAGGCCGTGATCTTCCGCATGTCCTCGTTCTGCGCGACCGTGACCTGCGCCAGATGCGCCTGCAGAATCGAGTTCAGCAACTCGTCGAACGCGGCGATCTGCTCGGTGGCCCGCAGCAGGTGGTCGGAGACGTCCCGGAAGTAAGCCTGTATCTCCGGGTCGACCACCCGCACCGGCCGGTCGGCGAGGTCCGTCAGCGGGCGCTTGAGCGGCACCACCGCCCGCCTCAGCTCCAGCAGCTCACGCTTGAGCTGATAGATGCGTCCGGGGTCGGCCCGTGCGCCGTTCTCCGCGAAGACGTCCGCCTCGACCTGGTCGATGTCGGCCTGCACGGCGTCCGTGACGTTCAGATAGTCGTCGACGACATGGTCCGCGATCGCGTGCAGAACCGCCGACGGCCCCTTGGCGAGCTGGGCGGGATCCGACTCCAGCTCCTCGCGCAGCGGACCCAGCGAACCGTGCCGCCCGTGCCGGACCGTGACCACGAAGTCCTGGCCGACGAACACCATGATCTCGCCGGTGTTCACCACCTCGCTCGTCGCCGTGAGCTCCTCGTGCTCGACGTAGCACACCGTCTTGAACACCGCGAAGAGCGTCTCGCCGTACCGCTCGACCTTGGGGCGCTGATGGGCCTCGACGGCGTCCTCCACGGCCAGCGGATGCAGGTCGAAGAGCTCGGCGATCCCTGCGAACTCGTCGTTCGTCGGCTCGTGCAGACCGAGCCAGACGAATCCGTGGCTGCTCTTGCGCACCCGCTCCACCGTGTCGACCAGATCGGCACTGACGGGGGTCCGGACGCCGTCCCTGTACGTCACGCAGTTCACCACCGAGGACCCCAGCGGGGAGCGCGCGGGGTGGCTGAGGTCGACCCGGGTGCGCCGCCGGGCCAACCGCGCCACCTTCCGCAGGCCGCCGACCCCTCCGAGGCCGGTGACCTTCCGCAGATTCCCCGCCATGGTCATGTGGATCTCCTTGCGTGCATCTCCTCGCGTCGCGCTCCTGCGCCCTGGCCAGCCAGTCTGCCAGGCTCGCGCCCGCCGTGGGAAAGCCTGTGGAAAGGGCCGGTTCCGCTTTGTTCCCGCCTGTGGACGACGGGACTTCGGGCCACCACCGAGACGGACTGCCCGGCCGCTCCGACGCGACTGGCGGCCGCCCACGCCTGGATTCCACGCCCTGTCACCGTGGGCGCGACGAGCGATCCGGGCCGCGTCGACCGGCTGCGGCAAGCGGGACAACTGGGATGATCGGCACATGACGCGAACCGACGGGTACCTTCTCGACAACCAGCAGTCCGAGGCGGGGGAACGCTTCGACGCCTTCGCCGCACTCTTCGACCCCACGACGTTCCGCCACCTCGAAGGGCTGGGCGTCGGCCCCGGCTGGCGCTGCTGGGAGGTCGGGGCCGGCGGCACCTCCGTCGTGACCTGGCTGGCGAAGAAGGTCGGCCCCACCGGCAAGGTCGTCGCCACCGACATCGACACCTCCCGGCTGACCCCGGCCGCCCGGCCGCCGGTCGAGGTACGCGTCCACGACGTCGGCGTCGACGAACCCCCCACCGAGGGCTTCGACCTGGTGCACGCCCGGCTCGTCCTGGTCCATGTCCCGGACCGGGAGCGGGCCTTGCGCTCGATGGTCAAGGCCCTGCGCCGCGGCGGACGCCTCCTGATCGAGGACGGCGACCCCGCGCTGCAGCCCCTGCTCTGCCCCGACGAGCACGGCCCCGGACAGCAGCTGGCGAACCGGCTGCGGCACGGCTTCCGCAAGCTGCTCGCCGACCGGGGAGCCGACCTCTCCTACGGCCGTAAGCTCCCGCGTCTGCTCCGCGAGGCCGGGCTGCAACGGGTCGAGGCCGACGCCTATTTCCCGGTCACCTCACCGGCCTGCGCGGCCCTGGAGTCGGCGACCGTCCGGCAGATCCGGGGCGGGCTCGTCAGCGCCGGCCTGGCGACCGACGAGGAGATCGACCGCCACCTGGCCAACGTCGCCTCCGGCACCATGGACCTGGCCACGGCCCCGATGATCTCGGCGTGGGGACGGAAGGGTTAGAGGCGCGGCACGGCGAGGTGGCGAGGCGCGGCGACGGTCGCCCGGGGCGGGTTTCCCGCCCGCGAGCGAAGTGTTCCTCAGCGCTGACGCGGCCCCCCGGACCCGGCCTCAGCCGACGCGGGTCCCGTCCGCGATCCTCGGCGTCGACGCGGTGCCGGGCGCGGGTGGTCGCGCGCCGACCTGTTCGACCGCCCGGGCCCCCGCTCTGCACCCCTCCGCCGCCGCGGCCCCGGGCTCCGCGCCGGTGAGCAGGGCGGCCAGAAATGCGCCCGTGAAGGCATCGCCGGCGCCCGTGGTGTCCCGGGGCGTCGCCGCGACGGCGGGGACGCGGGTGAGGACGCTGCCGTCCCGCGCGATCAGCGCCCCCGCCGCGCCCTCCTTGGCCACCACCAGCGGGACACGGCGGCTCAGTTCGGCAGCGGCGTCCGCCCCGTCGGGCAACCCGGTCAGCAGACACGCCTCGTCACGGCTGGGCAGCAGCACGTCCACCCCCTCGACCAGGTCCAGGAAGCGGTCGACGCCCAGTGCGGCCAGAAATCCCGCCGACGCCGGATCGAGGCTCACCGGCACTCCGTGGGCGCGCGCCGCCGCCACCGCCGTACGCACCAGCGCGCGCCCGGACCCGGAGAACACCAGGTAGCCCGACAGGTGCAGCCGGCCGGCCCCGTCCAGGAGCGCGTCCGACCAGTCGCCGGGTTCGAGCCGCAGTGAGGCGCCGCTGTCGGTGAGGAAGGTCCGCTCGGCCGCGGCGTCCGCGTCGACCAGACAGATCACCGTCCCGGTCGGCGCCTGCGGGTCGACGACGAGCCGGGGCCGTACCCCGCAGGCGGTCAGCTCCCGTTCGTGCCAGGCCACCGCATCCTCGCCCACCCGGCCGAGCAGCCGTACGTCCGCACACCCCCAATGCGCGGCCCAGCACGCCACATTGGCGCCCGCGCCGCCCGGCAGGGTCCGGATCACGGCGGCCGTGTCCGTCCCCGCAGCCAAGGGCCCCCGATGGCGCGCGACGACGTCCGTCACCACGTCCCCGACGACCAGAAGCGCCCCGCCCGGAGCCGGCGCCGGCCCGCCGTGCGCGCGTTCCGCTCCGCCCGGCCGCCCGGTCACACCTCGGCCCAGGCCGCGGCGATCCGTGCCGCCAGCCGCACGTTGCCGCGCACCGCCGCCAGATTGGCGCTCAGGGACGCCCCGTCGGTGTGCCGGACCAGGTAGTCGAGGAGGAACGGTGTGACGCCCTGGCCGGTCACGCCCTTCTCCTCGCACGCCTGCAGCGCCTCGGCGAGCACCCGCGCGTGCAGCCCGGGATCGAGCTGCTCCTCCACGGGCACCGGGTTGGCGACGATCAGCGCCGACTCCGGCTCGCCGAGGGTGTCCTGAGCCCGCATCACGTCGGCCACCTGCGCGGGCGTGTCCAGCGTCCACTCCACCGGATGCCCCGAGTCGGACAGGTAGAAGCCCGGGAAGCGGTCCGTGCCGTAACCGGCGACGGCCACGCCCAGTGTCTCCAGACGCTGCAGGGTCGCCGGAACGTCCAGGATCGACTTCACCCCCGCGCACACCACGGTGATCCGGGTACGCGCCAGCAGCCCCAGGTCGGCGGACTCGTCCTGGGTCACCGTCCATTCCCGGTGCACCCCGCCGAGCCCGCCCGTCGCGAACACCCGCACACCCGCCAGGGCCGCCAGCAGCGCCGTCGCCGACACCGTCGTCGCCCCGCTCGCCCGCGAGGCCACCGCGAGCGGCAGGTCGCGATGGCCCAGCTTGCGCATCCCGTCCTCGTTGGCGACCCGCTCCAACTGCTCCTTGTCCAGACCGACATGGGGCCGCCCGTCCAGGACGGCGATGGTCGCCGGAACGGCACCCTCCGCGCGGACGACCGACTCCAGCTCCAGCGCCACCTGGAGGTTGCGCGGGCGCGGCAGCCCGTGCGCGATGATCGTGGACTCCAGCGCGACCACAGGTCGACGCGCGTCGACCGCCTCCCGCACCTCTTCCGACACCACCAGCACCATGCGCCTGTCTCCTGTCCTCGGGTCTTCCCTCATCTCTGGCGGGCGGCGCGCCCGGCCAAACCCCGACGGCCTGTGGGGGACGCCACCGGCCCGCGAGGCATGGCGGACGAAACCCGGTCCAGGCGGGCCCGACGTGATCCTCAGAACAGCGGCTCGGGCAGCACCCCTTCCAGCGCGAGCAGTCTCCGCTTGGTCTCCAGACCGCCGCCGAACCCGCCGATACCGCCGTCGCTCTCGACGACCCGGTGGCAGGGCACGACGACCGGGAGCGGATTGGCGCCCATGGCCGTGCCCACCGCCTGCGCCGCCCCCGGCTGCCCGACCCGCTTGGCCAGGTCGCCGTAGCCGACGACCGCGCCGTACGGCACGCCGGTGGCGAGTTCGCGCAGGACCTGGCGGTTGAATCCCGAGATCAGCGACCAGTCCAGAGGCAGCTCGAAGTCGCGCCGGTCACCCGCGAAGTAGGCCTCGACCTGGCCTATCGCCTCGGCCAGCAGAGGGGAACCGGGGGCCTCGACCGGGTCCGTGCCCAGCCTGTCCGCCAGCCTGCCCAGAGCCGTGTCGCGGACCGCGTCGGTGGCATGGAACACGACGTTGACCAGGCCCTTTCCGGTCGCGGCCAGCAGCAGCGGACCGATGTCGGTGCCGACGACGGCCCACACGACCTGCTGCTCGTTCTGCCCGTGGCTGCTCATGCGACCCACCGTACGGCCCGCCACTGACAACGGGGTCGGTACGACGGGGTCAGTACCAGTACAGGGCCCTGCGCACCACGTCGGGTTTGTTCGTGATGACGCCGTCGACGCCGTATCCGGCGACGGTCCTCGCGGTGGAGGCGTCGTCGACGGTCCAGACGAAGACTCGCACCGGTCGGCCGTGCGGTCCCGTCAGCGCGTGCACGGCGTCCACGTAGTCCCGGGAGAGCGCGGTGTACGACGGGTTGACCAGGTCGGCGAAGCCCGCGTACCGGGCCAGGTCCGCCGCGGCCGGCGCACCCAGCAGACCCGTCCGCACCCCCGGCTTCAGCTCGTGCACGGTGCGCAGACTCTCCGCACTGAAGCTCTGCACGATCAGCCGGGCGCCGAGATGCCGCCGGTCGAGCCAGCCCTCGTTGCTCAGGAGTTTCAACGTCTGCTGCTCGATCCCCGGGTAGAGCGCGGGGTTCTTGATCTCCAGGAGCAGCTTCTGGTGGTTGCGCTCCACACGCTCGACGTACTGCTCGAGTGTCGGCACACGCGCGCCCGCGTACGTCTCCCCGAACCAGCTGCCCGCGTCCAGCAGCGCGATCTCGGCCGCGGTGAAGTCCTTCACCTTCCAGGGGGCACGGTCGGGGAAGACCTCCTCGACGTCGGTCGTACGGCGGAGAGTGTCGTCGTGGATCACCACGAGCTCGCCGTCCTTGGTGCGCTGGACGTCGTTCTCCACCCAGCGGATGCCCAGGGCGGCGGCCTCGTCGACGGCGTCGAGGGTGTTCTCCGGGGCGACCGCGGAGGCCCCCCGGTGGGCGATCACCACGGCCCGGGCGGGGATGCCGGCCCGGGCGTCGTGGACGGGGAGCAGAAGGGCGACGGTGCCCAGGAGCGCGGTGGTCGTGGCGGCAACTGCGCGCGCGTGCATACGTACTCCTCGCGTCGGTTGATCACGTACAGCTCAACTGTGACAGCACAGAGTCAACGACGGAGGGGTGCGGGACGACCACACGATGAACGGAGATGCCCGAGACCGCTCACCGCTGCCGCACATGTGGGGTAAGGGCGTGTTTCTTTGCCGGAAAATCGTTCGACCATTCCGGTGGGGGTCATACTCTCTCTCAGCCTTGGCCGCTCGCGCGGCCCTGGGGAGGGGCGCGTTTCAGGGAAATCAAGCAAAACGGGGCGGAAGGGCAACCGCGCATGCAAGGCACGGTCGACGGTTTCAGCTACGGACTCGTCACACCGCTGGTGGCCTACGTCATGGCCTGCCTCGGCGGTGCTCTCGGCCTGCGCTGCACGACCAGAGCCCGGCTCGTCGCCCACTCCTGGCGCCCCGGATGGCTGGCCCTCGGCTCGGCGGCGATCGGCTCCGGCATATGGACCATGCACTTCATCGCGATGATGGGTTTCACGGTCGCGGGAGCCCCGATCCATTACGACAAACCGACGACCTACGCGAGCCTCGGCGTCGCCATCATCATGGTGGGCGTGGGGATCTTCATCGTCGGCTACCGGGGCGCCACCGGCACCGCGCTGTTCACCGGCGGCACCATCACCGGCCTGGGCATCGCGTCGATGCACTACCTCGGCATGGCCGGGATGCGCTTCAGCGGAAAGCTGGAATACAACACGTTCACCGTCTCCGTCTCCGTGGCCATAGCCATGGCCGCCGCCACCGCCGCCCTGTGGGCCGCCGGACAGGTCCGGGGCTTCGCGTGGAGCGTGGGCGCCAGCCTCGTCATGGGGCTGGCCGTCACCGGCATGCACTACACGGGCATGGCGGCCCTGAGCGTCCATCTGCACGCCACCGGCACGCCGGCCGAGGGCGACTCGCCCGCCGCCCTCCTCGCCCCGATGCTGGTCGGACCCCTCGCCTTCCTCCTCCTCGCCGGCGTCGTCGTGGTGTTCGACCCGCTGATGGTGGTGGGCAGGCCCGACCGGACCCGCGCCGAGCACCGGCCCGGCGTCCCGGCGCACCCGCCCGTGCGGCACTCCGCCGGCCGTCCCGCGCCGCGCGCCCGCCGCAGGGTGCCCCACCGGGAGTCCCGCACCCCGCAGAACCGCTGATCCGGCCTCGTTGTCAGTGGGTGGTCGTACGGTTGATGGCATGCGGCCCGTCTCTCACATCGAACGCACGGTGGCGCCCTTCGAGGTCGTCAGCCCCTACCAGCCCAGCGGCGACCAGCCGGCGGCCATCGCCGAACTCGCCAAGCGCATCGAAGGCGGCGAGAAGGACGTCGTCCTCCTCGGCGCGACCGGCACCGGCAAGTCCGCCACCACCGCGTGGATGATCGAGAAGCTCCAGCGGCCCACCCTGGTGATGGCCCCGAACAAGACCCTGGCCGCCCAGCTGGCGAACGAGTTCCGGGAACTGCTGCCCAACAACGCGGTCGAATACTTCGTCTCGTACTACGACTACTACCAGCCCGAGGCGTACGTCCCGCAGTCGGACACCTACATCGAGAAGGACTCCTCGATCAACGAGGAGGTCGAGCGACTGCGCCACTCCGCGACGAACTCGCTGCTCACCCGGCGTGACGTCGTCGTGGTCGCCTCGGTCTCCTGCATCTACGGCCTCGGCACCCCGCAGGAGTACGTGGACCGGATGGTCCCCCTGAAGGTCGGCGAGGAGATCGACCGGGACGAGCTGCTGCGCCGTTTCGTGGACATCCAGTACTCGCGCAACGACATGGCGTTCAGCCGCGGCACCTTCCGGGTGCGCGGCGACACCATCGAGATCTTCCCGGTCTACGAGGAGCTCGCCGTCCGCATCGAGATGTTCGGCGACGAGATCGAGGCCCTCTCCACGCTGCACCCGCTCACCGGCGAGATCATCAGCGACGACCAGCAGCTGTACGTCTTCCCGGCCTCCCACTACGTCGCCGGCCCCGAGCGCCTGGAGCGGGCCGTCAACGACATCGAGAAGGAGCTCGGCGAGCGGCTGGCCGAGCTGGAGAAGCAGGGCAAGCTCCTGGAGGCCCAGCGCCTGCGCATGCGCACCACGTACGACATCGAGATGCTCCGCCAGATCGGCTCCTGCTCCGGCGTGGAGAACTACTCGATGCACTTCGACGGCCGCAGCCCCGGCTCCCCGCCGAACACCCTGCTCGACTACTTCCCGGACGACTTCCTGCTCGTCATCGACGAGTCGCACGTCACCGTCCCGCAGATCGGCGCCATGTACGAGGGCGACGCCTCCCGCAAGCGCACCCTGGTCGACCACGGCTTCCGCCTGCCCTCCGCCCTCGACAACCGCCCGCTGAAGTGGGAGGAGTTCCAGGAGCGCATCGGGCAGACCGTCTATCTGTCGGCGACGCCCGGCAAGTACGAGCTCTCGCGCGGGGACGGCGTCGTCGAGCAGATCATCCGTCCCACCGGCCTCGTCGACCCGGAGGTCGTCGTCAAGCCCACCGAGGGCCAGATCGACGATCTCGTGCACGAGATCCGCAAGCGCACCGAGAAGGACGAGCGCGTCCTGGTCACCACGCTCACCAAGAAGATGGCCGAGGACCTCACGGACTACTTCCTGGAACTCGGCATCCAGGTGCGCTATCTGCACAGTGACGTCGACACGCTGCGCCGCATCGAGCTGCTGCGCGAGCTGCGCGCCGGCGAGTTCGACGTCCTGGTGGGCATCAACCTCCTGCGGGAGGGCCTCGACCTGCCCGAGGTGTCGCTCGTGGCGATCCTCGACGCCGACAAGGAGGGCTTCCTGCGCTCCGGCACCTCGCTGATCCAGACCATCGGCCGCGCCGCGCGCAACGTCTCCGGCCAGGTCCACATGTACGCCGACAAGATCACCCCGGGCATGGAGCGGGCCATCGAGGAGACCAACCGCCGCCGCGAGAAGCAGGTCGCCTACAACAAGGCGAACGGCATCGACCCCCAGCCGCTCCGCAAGAAGATCAACGACATCGTCGCGCAGATCGCGCGCGAGGAGGTCGACACCGAGCAGCTGCTCGGCACCGGCTACCGGGCGAAGAAGGACGGAGGGGGCACCAAGGCCCCGGTGCCCTCCCTCGGCGACAAGGCGGCCAAGGCTGCGAAGGCCAAGTCCGCCAAGGGCAAGGCCAAGGAGACGGTGCCCACCGACCGTCCCGCGGCCGAACTCGCCCAGCAGATCGAGGAGATGACGGAGCGCATGCGGGCCGCCGCCGCCGACCTGCACTTCGAGGTCGCCGCCCGGCTGCGCGACGAGGTCTCCGAGATGAAGAAGGAACTGCGTCAGATGAAGGAGGCGGGTCTGGCCTGACGGACCCGCGCGGTTCCGGCGCCCGGGCCGCACACGCCGAGTGTTGCAAGACCGACACAAAGTGCGTGCCCGGGTACGGCACTGTCAGTGCCTGTGCGTAGGGTTTTCGGCAACCGCGGACTCCGCGGCAACAGGGGACAGTTCGAGAGGGGAATCAGCCCGTGACCGTCAACATGACCAAGGGCCAGGCCATCAGTCTGCAGAAGAACGACGGGGGCAGCCTGACCGCGGTCCGCATGGGTCTCGGCTGGCAGGCGGCACCCCGGCGCGGCCTCTTCGGCTCCCGCACCCGGGAGATCGACCTCGACGCCTCCGCCGTCCTGTTCGCGGACAAGCAGCCCGTCGACGTCGTCTTCTTCCGTCACCTGGTGAGCGACGACGGCTCCGTCCGGCACACCGGTGACAACCTGGTGGGCGGCGTCGGCCAGGGCGGCGACGACGAGGCGATCCTCGTCGACCTGGCGCGCGTCCCGGTCCACATCGACCAGATCGTCTTCACCGTGAACTCCTTCACCGGGCAGACCTTCCAGGAGGTGCAGAACGCCTTCTGCCGTCTGGTCGACGAGACCAACGGCCAGGAGCTGGCGCGCTACACGCTCGCGGGCGGCGGCGCCTACACGGCCCAGATCATGGCCAAGGTGCACCGCTCGGGCCAGGGCTGGACGATGACGGCCCTCGGCGCCCCGGCCAACGGCCGCACCTTCCAGGACCTGATGCCCACCGTCCTGCCGCTCCTGTAGACAGGAGCCGGCCCGCGGACACGACAACACCACACGCGACACAGGGGGACAGGCGATGACGGCCGAGCTGGTGCGGGGGCAGAACCACCCGCTCTCCCGGGTCCGCCTCGAGATCAGGGTCTCGGCCGGTACGCCGGTCGTGGCCGTGGCCACGCTCAGCGACGAGAACGGCAGGGCACAGGACGTCGAGTGGGTGGCCCACCCGGGCTCTCCCACGCTGCCCGGGCTGGAGGTCTCCCGGCAGGCGGCCGCGGACCACCGTCTCGCGGTGGACCTGGACGCCATGCCGGAGAGCGTGCACCGCGTCAACGTCCTGCTCTCCCTGCCCCCGGGCGACGGGGGAGGGCCGGTCAGCTTCGGTTCCGTCCCGCCCCCCGCCGTCGCGGTCACCGGCCTCGACGGCACCGAGGTCGCCACCTACACCCTCACCGGCCTGAGCGCCGAGTCGGCGGTCGTCGCGCTGGAGCTCTACCGGCGCCAGGGCGCATGGAAGGTGCGCGCCGTCGGCCAGGGGTACGCGGGAGGTCTCGCCGAGCTCCTCACCGACCAGGGCCTGCCGCAGGCGCACCAGCTCGCGGCCGGTATCAACGAGGCGGTGGCCCAGGGGCTGGCCCGCTCGGTGACGGCCCCGCCGCCCCGTACGGCCGACGGCGACCGCGCCCGGCAGGCTGCCGCCTCCGCACTCGGCCCGGACTCGAGCGGCTCCCCGTACGGAGCCCAGGGCGGCCCCGGTCCGCACGCGGCGGGCCAGGGCACCAACGGGCCGTACGGCACGGGTCAGAGCCCGCAGTCGGGTACGGGGACGGCCTGCCCGACGGGCGCGCCGGCGAGTTCCGCGCCCACGGGTTCCGTGCCGACGGGCGCCTCGGCGGGGCCGGTGCAGCCGGACTCCGCGCCTGTGCCGCACCCCCAGTCGACGCCCCCGACCGCCGCCGCGGGCGGCCCGGTCAATTACGTCCACCCCCGTCGGCAGAACGCCGCTCCGCCGCCCGCGCCCACCGCGCCGCCGGCCCAGCCCGGGCAGCCCGCGACGCCCGTCGCGGGTGACGCGACCGGCTGGTCCATGGAGGAGCGGCTGTACAACCAGGTCTGGGGCATGTTCGAGGACCTGGCCCGCACCACGGCCGCCTACCGCAGTGCCGTCGACTTCGCCGACACGCGCCTGGAGAAGGAGCTGGACCAGGTCCTGTCCGACCCGCGCAGCAGGATCGGCGGCCAGGGCGACGCCGCCCGCGAAGCGGCCCAGGCCAGGCACATCCAGCTCGTCGACCAGGCCCGGGAGGCGCTGGACCGCGACCTCGTCCAGCTCACCGCCGAGGCCGATGTCGTCGAACCGGCGCTGCCGCCGGCCTATGCCCGCTGGGACAACCCGGTCTGGCACGCCTACCGCGTCCCCATGGAGATGCCCATGGCCCTGCGTCTGGGGGACCTCCACCTGCCCGAGAGCGACCCCCTGCGCATCCCGTTGCTGGTCCGTCTCCCGCTGGAGCGCGGGCTGTGGCTCGACAGCGGAACCACGCAGTCGTCCGAGGACTCCCTCCTCGACTCCCACGAGCTGCGGCACCTCGCCCTGGTGTCCGCGGTGGCCCACACCGCGAGGCTGCTGGCGGCGTACCCGGCGGGCGAGTTCACCGTGCACGTCATCGACCCGGCCGGGGCGGGCGCCCAGGCGCTCGCACCGCTCGTGCGGTCCGGAGTGCTCGCCGCCCCGCCGGCCGCCGGCGCGACGGGTGTGGCGGACGTCCTGGGCCGGCTGACCCAGCGTGTCGACCTGGTGCAGATGGCGGTGCGCGGCGGCGCGGCCGACTCCCTCCCGCCGGGCTTCGACACCTCCCAGCAGCTTCTGGTGGTCAACGACTTCCCGCACGGCTTCGACGACCGCGCGGTGAACCAGCTCCGCTACCTCGCGGACGAGGGTCCCTCCGTCGGCGTCCATCTGATGCTGGTCGCCGACCGGGAGGACGCCGCCGGTTACGGTCCGTTGCTGGACCCGCTGTGGCGCGGGCTGCTCCGGCTGACCCCGGTGCCCGACGACCACCTGGCGGATCCCTGGGTGGGGCACGCCTGGACGTACGAACCGGCGCTCGTGCCCCCGGGGAGCCAGGTGCTCCAGCAGGTGCTGGCCCAGGTCGCGACGGCCCGTACCAAGTACACGTAAAGAACTCTGACCTGGGAACTTGGCACTTCTTTTGCCAATCGCTTTACCTTTCCTTGGTGATTGGGGTACTGTCTTCCTCACGGAGGGGAGTACTCCCTGCTGCGGCGCACCCGTCAATACGGATCGACTCGATCCCGGGGCGTCGGCCCGGGACCGGGCGGAAGAGACCTCCGGCAGCGCGACGACGCTGATTACCTGCCGTTACGTACTGCCGGAGGCGCAGTGGATGTTTCCCTGAACCTGTGGGTTCTCACCATCGTGGGCCTGGCCGCCCTGATCGCGGTCGACTTCTTCATCGGCCGCAAGCCGCATGACGTGTCGATCAAGGAAGCCGGTATCTGGACCGTCGTCTGGATCGCCCTGGCCGGGCTCTTCGGACTCGGCCTGCTCGTCTTCGGCGGTGGCCGGCCCGCCGGGGAGTTCTTCGCCGGCTTCATCACCGAGAAGTCGCTCAGCGTCGACAACCTCTTCGTCTTCGTGCTGATCATGGCGAAGTTCGCGGTCCCGTCGCAGTACCAGCAGCGGGTCCTGCTGATAGGCGTCCTCATAGCCCTGGTCCTGCGGGCCCTCTTCATCGCCGCGGGCGCCGCGATCCTCGCCAGCTTCTCCTGGGTGTTCTACCTCTTCGGTGCCTTCCTGATCTGGACCGCCTGGAAGCTCGTCCAGGAGGCGCGGGCCGAAGAGGAGGACGAGGAGTTCGAGGAGAACAAGCTGCTCAAGGCCGCCGAGCGCCGGTTCGGCGTCGCCGACCGCTACCACGGCACCAAGCTGTGGATCCAGCAGAACGGCAAGCGGGTCATGACCCCGATGCTGGTCGTCATGCTCGCGATCGGCACCACCGACGTGCTGTTCGCCCTCGACTCCATCCCCGCGATCTTCGGCCTCACCCAGGACCCGTACATCGTGTTCACCGCCAACGCCTTCGCGCTGATGGGCCTGAGGCAGTTGTACTTTCTCATCGGCGGGCTGCTGAAGAAGCTGGTCCACCTCAGCTACGGCCTGTCGATCATCCTGGGCTTCATCGGCGTCAAGCTGGTGCTGCACGCGCTGCACGAGTCCGGGGTCCACGTCCCCGAGATCAGCATCCCGGTCTCGCTCGGCGTCATCTGCTCCGTCCTGATCGTCACCACGATCACCAGCCTGCGCGCCTCGAAGAAGCAGGCGGCGGCCGAGGCGGCGCAGACGGCGAGCGAAGGCGCTCCGAAGGACAGCATCCAGGCCTGACCACGGACGACGTAGGAACAACCAGCCCGGGGAGCGGTGCGCGGCGCATTGCCGGGCACCGCTCCCGGTGCTTGTTTGGAACACGGGCGCTCTCCATCCGGAGACACCCGCTACCGGCGGAGGCACCATGGGCACTGCACCGAGGTTCGTACAGATCATCGACTTCGAGACCGACCGCATCGACGAGATGCGGGCGCTCGCCGAGGAGGGGGAGCAGGACCTCGGGAACCGCGCCGACGGCCCCCGGCGCCGCCTCGTCCTCAAGGACAGGAACCAGCCGAACCGCTACCTGGTCCTGGTCGAGTTCGACTCCCACGAGGAGGCCATGCGCAACAGCGAATCCCCCGAGACGAGCAAGTTCGCGGAGCGGATGGCCGCGCTCTGCACCAGGCCCCCGTCCTTCACCGACTGCGACATCCAGGACACGACCGAGTTCGAGTGAGGCAGGGGGCGCGCCGGCCCCCGGGAGCCGGAATGCGAAGCCCCGTCAGCTCTGCGACGATCGCTGCGTGATCGCTCGGCTCAGGTCGCTCACCACCCGGTGGACGTCCCTCGTGTCGGTGCTCGCAGTCGTGCTCCTGGCCCTGACCTGGGGCCGCGACCTGCCCGCGGCGGTCGTCGCGCTGGTGACCGTGGTCCTCGCCGGAGCCGTGCTGGCCGCCGTGCACCACGCCGAGGTCGTCGCCCACCGGGTCGGTGAGCCCTTCGGCTCCCTCGTCCTCGCGATCGCCGTGACGATCACGAGGTCGCCCTGATCGCGACCCTGATGGTGGACGGCGGCGACAAGAGCGCGGCTCTGGCGAGGGACACGGTCTTCGCGGCCGTGATGATCACCCGCAACGGCATCGTGGGCCTGTGCCTGCTGGCCGCCGCCTCCCTGCGCCACGGCACGGCCGTCTTCAACGCCGAGGGCACCGGCGCGGCCCTGGCCACCGTCGCGACCCTGGCCACGCTCAGTCTGGTCCTGCCGACCTTCACGACCAGCAAACCGGGCCCGGAGTTCTCCACCGTCCAGCTCACCTTCGCCGCGCTGTCCTCACTGATCCTGTACGGACTGTTCGTGGCGACCCAGACCGTCAGACACCGCGACTACTTCCTGCCGGTCACCCGGCAGGGAGAAGTGATCACCGCCGCCGACCACGCGAGCGCACCGTCCTTGCGAACCGCCCTGATCAGTCTGGGGCTCCTCGGCCCTCGCCCTGATCGCAGGGGTCGGTCTCGCGAAGGGCGTCTCACCCACGATCGAGTCCGGGGTGGAGGCGGCCGGCCTGCACCAAGCCGTCGTCGGCGTGGTCATCGCCCTGCTCGTGCTGCTTCCCGAGACCATCGCCGCACTGCGCTCCGCCCGCCGGGACCGCGTACAGACCAGCCTCAACCTCGCGCGCGGCTCCGCCGTGGCCAGCATCGGACTGACGATCCCCGCCGTCGCCCTCGCCTCCGTCTGGCTCTCCGGCCCGCTCGTCCTCGGCCTGGGCGCCACCTACACCTGCTCGCACTGACCGTCGTGGTCAGTTCCCTGACGGTGGTGCCGGGACGGGCCACCCCCCCTTCAGGGCGGCGTGCACCTCGTGCTGTTCGCCGCCTATCTGGAACTGGCGGTCAACCCATGACCGACGGCGCAGCACCCTGCCGACGGCGGCCGGCCCCTCCCGTCGGCGGTCAGTCCAGGACGGGCCGCACGGCCGCCACCGGCACCGGCCGTGTCTCCGGCAGCAGCGCGAAGCAGCCGAGGCTGAGCAGGGCGATCGCGGTGAGATACGCGCCCACGCCCCAAGGGACCCGCCCCGAGTGCTCCGCCAGCGCCGTCGCCACGATCGGCGTCAAGGCGCCCCCGAGGACACCGCCGAGGTTGTAGCCGACGGCCGCGCCCGTGCAGCGCACCCTCGGCTCGTACAGTTCGGGCAGGTAGGCCGCGATCACCCCGAACATCGTGACGAACGCGGCCAGCGCTCCCAGGAAGCCCAGGAACATCGGCAGGGGAGCCCCGGTCGCCAGCAGCGCGACCATCGGCAGCATCCACAGCGCGGCCGCCGCGCACCCCGCCAGACACAGCGTCCGCCGTCCGAAACGGTCCCCGAGCATCGCCGCCACAGGTGTCAGCGCGCCCTTCACCACCACCGCGGCCATGATGCAGGCCAGCATGACCGTCCGGCTCACCCCCAGCCGCTCGGTGGCGTAGGCCAGGGACCAGGTCGTCACGGCATAGAAGATCGCGTATCCGACGGCGAGCCCGCCGGCGGTCAGCAGGACCAGTCGCCAGTGGTCGCGCACCACTTCCGCGAGCGGTACACGCGCGTGCTCGCCGATCTCCAGGAACCGCGGGCTCTCCGGGAGTGACGACCTCAGCCACAGCCCGAGCACGGCCAGCGCCCCGGCCGCCCAGAACGGCACCCGCCACCCCCACCGGGCGAACTGCGCCTCCGTCAGCGTCGCCGACAGCACCAGGACCACCCCGTTGGCGAAAAGGAACCCGATCGCGGGCCCGACCTGCGGGAAGCTCGACCAGAGCCCGCGCCGCTCGGCAGGCGCGTGTTCCGCCGTGAGCAGCACCGCGCCACCCCACTCCCCGCCGAGCCCGAGCCCCTGCAGAAAGCGCAGCACGAGCAGCAGCAGGGGAGCGGCCACGCCGATGCTGTCGAACACCGGCAGGCACCCGACCGCGACCGTCGACGCCCCGGTCAGCAGCAGCGAGCCGACGAGGACCGGACGCCGGCCGTGCCGGTCCCCGACATGTCCGAACAGCACCGACCCGAGCGGGCGCGCCACGAAGCCCACACCGAACGTCCCGAACGCGGCCAGCGTCCCGGCCAGCGGCGAGAAGGTCGGGAAGAACAGCGGCCCCAGGACCAGCGCGGCCGCGGTCCCGTAGACGAAGAAGTCGTAGAACTCGATGGCCGTCCCCGCGAGCGAGGCGGCGGCGAGCCGTGGCAGGGAGGGCGCCCTTACGGTGCGTACATCGTGCATGTCGGGTCAACTACCCACGGTGACGGCCGGTTACGGGGGCGCGCGGGGGTGACGGGGGCGGACGGCCGGTGACGGACACGGCCTCTCGCCGCGCCCTTCCACCGTGATAGACCGGGTCCGAGCAGCGGTCCCCGGCGGACCGCCCCCGAACGGACCGGAGGAACCGTGCCCCGCACCCTCGCCCAAGCCCCGATCATGATCCTGAACGGCCCCAACCTGAACCTCCTGGGTCAGCGCCAGCCGGAGATCTACGGGTCCGACACGCTCGCCGACGTCGAGGCGATGTGCGCGAAGGCGGCGGCGGCGCACGGCGGCACGGTGGACTTCCGGCAGTCCAACCACGAGGGACAACTCGTCGACTGGATCCACGAGGCCCGCCTCGGCCACTGCGGCATCGTGATCAACCCGGGCGCCTACTCGCACACCTCGGTCGCGATCCTGGACGCGCTCAACACCTGCGACGGCCTGCCGGTGCTGGAGGTCCACATCTCCAACATCCACAAGCGGGAGACGTTCCGTCACCACTCGTACGTCTCCCTGCGCGCCGACGGTGTCATCGCGGGGTGCGGGGTGCAGGGGTACGTGTTCGGGGTGGAGCGCGTCGCCGCGCTCGCCGGGGCGGGACAGGCGGACGCGTAAGCACCGGCCTCCAGGCGTACGCCCCTTACAGGCGGCCCGCCTCCACGATCCGCCGCAGGAACCGCTGCGTGCGCTCCTGCTGCGGATCACCGAAGACCTGCTCGGCCGTGCCGCGCTCCAGCACCACGCCCGCGTCCAGGAAGCAGACCTGGTCGGCGACCTCGCGGGCGAAGCCCATCTCGTGCGTGGCCAGCACCATGGTCATGCCGTCGCCCTTCAGATCGCGCACCACGTTCAGGACCTCGCCGACCAGTTCCGGGTCCAGGGCCGCGGTGACCTCGTCGAGCAGCAGCAGCCGGGGACGTACGGCGAGGGCCCGCGCGATGGCCACGCGCTGCTGCTGGCCGCCGCTGAGCCGGTCGGGGTACTCGCCCGCCTTGGCGCCCAGCCCGAGCCGCTCCAGCAGCCCCCTGGCCTGTTCCTCGGCCTCCGCGCGCGCGACGCCGTGCACACGGCGCGGGGCGAGCGTGATGTTCTCCAGCACCGTCATGTGCGGGAACAGGTTGTACGCCTGGAACACCACGCCGATACGGCGCCGTATCGCGTCCTGGTCGGCACGCGGGTCGGTGATCTCCTCGCCGTCCAGCCAGATCGCGCCGTCGTCGACGTCCTCCAGGAGGTTGGCGCAGCGCAGCAGCGTGGACTTGCCGGAGCCGGAGGCGCCGATCAGCGCGGTCACCGTGTGCGGGGCGACCTCCAGGTCGACGTCCCGCAGGACGACCGAGTGGCCGAAGGTCTTGCGGACCGACTGCATCCGCAGCACCGGGACGTCGCTCATGTCGTTCCTCCCTGGGCCCGCTGACGGTCCATCCGGGCCGTCACCCAGTCCGTGAAGCGGGTCATCGGAATGGTCAGGGCGACGAACACCAGCCCCGCCACGATGTACGGCGTGTAGTTGAGGCTGCGGCCCACGATGATGTCCGCCGCGCGTACGGCGTCGACGGCGCCACCGATCGACACGAGACCGGTGTCCTTCTGCAGCGACACCAGGTCGTTCAGCAGGGGCGGCACCTGGCGGCGCACCGCCTGGGGGAGCACCACGTAGCGCAGCGCCTGCCGGTTGGACAGCCCCAGGGAGCGGGCCGCGGCCCGCTGGGAGGGGTGCACGGACTCGATGCCGGCGCGGAACACCTCGGCGACGTACGCCGAGTAGGTCAGCGTCAGCGCCGTACCGCCGAGCAGCACCGGGTCGACCGTCACGCCCTGCAGACGCAGCGCCGGGACGCCCAGGACCACGATCATCAGGGTGATGATCAGCGGCAGTCCGCGGAAGAAGTCCGTGTACGCCGCCGCGAGCACCCGCAGCGGGAAGAAGACGGGGCCGCGCAGGGTGCGGGCCACGGCGATGAGCATGCCGAGCACCAGCACGGCTACGCCGCAGACCAGCAGCAGCCGGAGGTTCAGCCAGAGCCCGTCCAGGACCTTGGGGAACGCCTCGCGTGCGTACTGCCCGTTGAAGAACGTCTCCTTGGTGCGCGGCCAGCCGGGGGCGCTGACGACGACCAGGTAGAGGACGACGGCGGTGACCAGGGTGGACAGCGCGGCGATCGCCGTGGCGCGGCGGGCACGCGTGCGCTGGTGGCGCTCGCGCTCCAGCCGCCGCTGCGACGGGACGTAGGCGTCACCGCTGCCGTCCCCGGTCATGTCGCCCTTGTCGTCCGCGTCCTCCTGGCCGGACTCCTCCTTCGTGACCGTCACTTGAGCACCGGGGCGTCGACGGCGTCGGAGAGCCACCGCTGCTCGATCTTCGCCAGGGTGCCGTCCTTGCGGAGGGCGTCCACGGCGTCCGTCACGCAGGAGGTGAGCGTGCTGCCCTTGTCGAGCACGAGCCCGAACTGCTCCGGCGTACCGCCCTGGTTCTCGAACTGGCCGACGATCTTCGCGTCGGTGACCTCGGCGGCCGTGATGTAGAACGCGGTCGGCAGGTCGGTGACGATCGCGTCGACCTGACCGTTCTTCAGCGCGGACTTCGCCTGGTCGTTCTTGGCGTAGACGGCGGCTTCCCGGGTCGGCTTCACCACGTCGTCGATGTAGTCGAGGCTGGTCGTGCCGACCTGGGCGCCCAGTTTGAGGCCCCTGAGGTCCCCGATGCCGGTCGCCTGCGCGGCCTTGGTGCCCTTCAGCGCGATGACGGCCTGGCGCACGTCGTAGTAGCCGGACGAGAAGTCCACGGCCTTCTTGCGCTCGTCGCTGATGGACACCTGGTTGATGTCGAAGTCGAAGGTCTTCTCACCCGGCGCGAAGGCCTTGTTGAACGGCACGCTCTGCCAGACGACCGCGCTCTTGCCGTACCCGAGCCGCTGCGCCACGGCGTAGGCCACCGCCGACTCGAAGCCCTCGCCGTTGGACGGCTTGTCGTCCTTGAACCAGGGCTCGTACGCGGGTTCGTCGGTGGCGATCGTCAGCTTGCCCGCGGTCTTGGTTGCCAACTCGCCCTTGGCGCAGGTCGTTCCGGTCGAGCCGGAGGACGTGGCGGACGCGTCGGCCTCGGGCTGCGGAGCGCAGCCGACCGCGGTCGCGAGAAGGGCGACGGTGGCGCCGGCGACGGCGCGGCGCAGAACACGAGGGGCGAGGTGCATGGCGGGAGATTGGCAGCCAAATCCACGTCTGTCCAGGTCACATGGGCGTTTGTCCGCATGCTGGGAACGGGTGTTGCGTTCTCGTGAACAGCGGAGGGACGGCTTGCCCGGGCCGCCGGTCGAGGGCGGGGATCGAAGACCGGCGGCCCATTCCGCGCCGGAGCCGTCATCCCGCGCGGGGCTGCAACCAGTTGACCGCGCAACCACGTGTGCGGGGAGCGCGCGTGGGGCACCGACGCGTGCGCGGAATTCACACGGGGCGCGCGTACAGCACCGCGCGCCCCGTGTGAGGTTGCGGGTGTTGCCGACACCGCCGGGGAAACAGCGGCTCCCTCGGCAAGCAGGCCAGGCTCGCCTCGGCCAGCCCTGGACGCGCATGGCGTGGCCGATGGCCACATCAAGAACGTGTGGTGGGAGGCCGTTGGCGAGACCTGGGAGGAGTTCGGCCACGCGCTGTGCGGCAGCATCCTGCTGGTGGCCATGGACAAGCCCAGCAGCGGGCCGGCCGCGATGACCCCCGAGTACTGCGGGTAATGGGTGGGGCGGGTGGGGGCTGGCCCCACCCCCGATCAACCGGACAGCCGGATGGCCGGGAGAACGCTGTGTCGGCAAGCGTGGGGCTGTCCCGAGCAAGTCGCCTACAGAGAAGGCAAGATCGTGCGCATCGTCACTGTCACCGCCGTCGCACTGGCCCTCGTCGGCCAAGCAGCGCCGGCCGCCACCGCCCACCAGCCGACCACCGACGGAATCTGGCGCATGGACGGCTACGGAACAGTGCTGTTGATCCGGAACGGAACTTTCCAGGAGTACCAGACCACCGCCGTCAGCTGCCTCAAGGGCGACTCCGCGCAGCGGACCGGCCCCGGCACCTACACCACGCCCGACGGCACTGTCCTCACGGTGCGCACCCGAGGAGGCCGCGACCGCGGGTCCATGCGGGTGGACGGCTCCGTCGGCGACCGGAACCTGCGCCGGATCCCGGAGTTGCCCGACGCCTGCACGCGTCCGGCTCCCAAGGGGCCGCTCGCTGCCTTTGACGTCTTCTGGCAGTCCTTCGAGGAGAACTACCCCTTCTTTTCCGCCAAGGGCATCGACTGGCACGCCGTACGCGACCAATACCGGCCCGAGGTGCACGCGAAGACGACCAGGGACGAGCTCTACGCCGTATTCAGCGAGATGGTCAAGCCGCTCTACGACTCCCACGTCGCCGTTCAGGACGGCGACCGCGTCTTCGCGCAGGCTCGCCCCGGCACCGTCCTGCCCACCCAGGAGTTGGACACCAAGGTCAAGAAGTTCATCGTGGCGCACAACCTCCAGGACGCCCGGAACCTCCAGGACTTCGCCAACGGACGGATCACCTACGCCGACCTCCCCGGCGGGCAGGGCTATGTGCGGATCTCCGGCTTCGGCGGATACGCGGGCGATGGAGCCCCCTGTGCCGCCCAGCTGGCCGAGCTCGACAGGGCGCTGGATACGGTCCTCAGCCAGGAGCGCACCCAGCGCCTGACCGGCCTGATCATCGACCTGCGGATCAATGGCGGCGGCTCCGACGCCCTGGGAATCCACGTCGCCGAGCGCCTCACCGACACCCCCTACCTCGCCTACTCCAAGCGGGCCCGCAACGACCCCGCAGACCCCACCCGGCACACTCGCCCCCAGCCCGCGTACGTCACGCCCGCCCAAGGCCCCCGATACACCGGGCCGGTCGCCGTGCTGACCGGCGGCTCGACCGTCAGCGCGGGAGAGACCTTCACCCAGGCCCTCATGGACCGGCCCGGCAAGACGGTCCGGATCGGGCAGCCCACACAGGGCGTCTTCTGGGACGTCATGCCGCGCAAGCTCCCCAACGGCATGTCGGCCTGGCTGCCGAACGAGGAATTCCTGACCCGGTCGGGCAGGACCTTCGACGGCACGGGCATTCCGCCGCACCTCACGGAGCCGGTCTTCACCAAGGAGGAGTTCGACAAGAAGAGGGACTCGGCCTTCGACAGGGCTCTGAACGTCCTGCGCAACTACGCGGGCACCACGAGCTGACGCAAGAGCAGCGGGACCGGGGGCAACCCGCTGGAGATCACGGAAAGTCACTACCACGCTCAGCAGCACCAACATTGCCGCCGGCGCTGCCGGCGTCGGTGAGGGAGTTCTGGACGCCACCGTCCGTGGGGCATGACGCTCCCCGAGCGCCGACGGGCCTGAACGCGCGACCGCGCCCGCTTCGGTTTCGAAACGGGGGCGGTCGTCGTCGGACGACTACCAGCCTCGTGCGCGCCACTCCGCGAGGTGGGGCCGCTCTGCGCCCAGCGTGGTGTCGTTGCCGTGCCCCGGGTACACCCAGGTCTCGTCGGGCAGCACGTCGAAGAGCTTCGTCTCGACGTCGTGGATCAGGCTGGCGAACGCCTCGGGGTCCTTGCGGGTGTTGCCGACACCGCCGGGGAAGAGACAGTCTCCCGTGAAGACGTGGGGATGCCCGTGCGGGTCGTCGTAGACGAGCGCGATCGAGCCCGGCGTGTGCCCGACCAGATGCCGCGCGGTGAGTTCCACGTTCCCCACCCTGATGACATCGCCGTCGTCGACCAGGACGTCGGTCGGCACCGGGATGCCCCCGGCGTCCTCCCGGCCCGCGTACGTACGCGCACGCGTGGCCGCCACGACCTCGGCGAGCGCCTGCCAGTGGTCGCCGTGCTGATGCGTGGTGACGACGGACGCGATGCCGTCGTCGCCGATCGTCCCGAGCAGCGCCTGCGCGTCGTTCGCCGCGTCGATCAGCAGTTGCTCGTCCGTGGCCCGGCAGCGCAGCAGATAGGCGTTGTTGTTCATCGGGCCGACCGCGATCTTGGTGATCATCAGGTCCTTGAGCTCGTGCACGTCCGCCGGGCCGCCGACCGTCACCTCTCCGCTGTACGTCATGGCGGCAGCCTATAGCGGGGGCAGGGCCGGGAGCGTCCCGCCGGCCACGCTCAGGCCGGTTCCGGCGCGGCGCCCGGCCAGCCAGCCCAGCAGGTCGGCGGGGGACCCCGTGACGGTCACCTCCGGGCCGTCCGCCTCCCGCCCGGTGCGCCACGCGCGTGTGCCGTCGGTCAGGCGGGTCGGCGGCACGTCGGGGTGTCCCGCGAACCGCTCCGCGAGGAAGTCGGTCTCCCGCGCGACGAAGTCCGCCGGCAGGTCCTCCAGCTCGTAGCCGATCCCGAGGTCCACGTGGTGGAGCTCGACCTCCACCCAGCGCCGGAAGGGCACCCGCGCGGCGACGTCCGTCACGCCGTTGCGCAGCTCC
Source organism: Streptomyces sp. NPDC000345 (assembly GCF_042898825.1). Lineage (NCBI taxonomy): Bacteria > Bacillati > Actinomycetota > Actinomycetes > Kitasatosporales > Streptomycetaceae > Streptomyces > Streptomyces sp. NPDC000345. The sequence goes on along the minus strand of NZ_JBIAZE010000008.1, from coordinate 225,269 downwards.
ACCGTGCGCGACCAGTCGGCGGGCGCCGCCCCGGTGTCCTGGAAGCGGGCCGCGCTCTCCCCGAGGTCCGTGAGCTGGACCTCCAGGGGACGCGGGGCGTCCCGCTCGATGTCGGCGTCCCGGACGGAGGCGTCGGCGTACATGGGCCGGCCCTCCAGGACGTTCACCAGGGCGTCCGCGTTGCGGGCGAGGTGGGCGAGGACGTGACCGCGGCTCCAGCCGGGCAGGCGTGACGGCTCTCTCACCGCCGCGTTGTCCATTTTGCCGACTGCGCTGAGCAGCCGCTCGGTCGCGTCATGTACAGACACCAGGTCATGAGCGTGATCAATCATGCTGCTGACCTTAGCCGCGCCACTCCTTCGGGTGAAGGTGCCGCAGCGTGGCCCGAAATCGAATGCACGTGCTATATGGTCGATGGCGACGTCGGGCATGCTGGATGGCCGGGGATTGTTGTCAACCGGTGAATCCGACCGGCGTTGTCAGTGGCTCCCCCTAGTCTGAGAAAGACGGGGGCCCCGCCCCTGTCACTTCTCTCAAGAAAGGTGCGGACCGGCGTGGCCGACCGTCTCATCGTCCGTGGCGCGCGCGAGCACAACCTGAAGAATGTCTCGCTCGACCTGCCGCGCGACTCGCTCATCGTCTTCACGGGCCTGTCGGGGTCGGGCAAGTCCTCGCTGGCCTTCGACACCATCTTCGCCGAGGGGCAGCGGCGCTATGTGGAGTCGCTCTCGTCGTACGCCCGCCAGTTCCTCGGCCAGATGGACAAGCCGGACGTCGACTTCATCGAGGGTCTGTCGCCCGCCGTCTCCATCGACCAGAAGTCGACCTCCCGCAACCCGCGGTCGACGGTCGGCACCATCACCGAGGTCTACGACTACCTGCGTCTGCTCTTCGCGCGCATCGGCAAGCCGCACTGTCCCGAGTGCGGCCGCCCGATCTCGCGCCAGTCGCCGCAGGCCATCGTCGACCGGGTCCTCGAGCTGCCCGAGGGGAGCCGCTTCCAGGTGCTCTCGCCGCTGGTGCGCGAGCGCAAGGGCGAGTTCGTCGACCTGTTCGCCGACCTCCAGACCAAGGGCTACTCCCGCGCGCGCGTGGACGGCGAGACGATCCAGCTGTCCAGCCCGCCCACGCTGAAGAAGCAGGAGAAGCACACCATCGAGGTGGTCGTCGACCGCCTCACGGTGAAGGACTCCGCCAAGCGCCGCCTCACCGACTCCGTGGAGACCGCCCTCGGCCTGTCCGGCGGCATGGTCGTGCTCGACTTCGTGGATCTCCCCGAGGACGACCCCGAGCGCGAGCGCATGTTCTCGGAGCACCTGTACTGCCCCTACGACGACCTGTCCTTCGAGGAGCTGGAGCCCCGCTCCTTCTCCTTCAACTCGCCCTTCGGCGCCTGCCCCGAGTGCACCGGCATCGGCACGCGCATGGAGGTCGACCCCGAGCTGATCGTCCCCGACGAGGACAAGTCCCTCGACGAGGGAGCCATCCACCCTTGGTCGCACGGCCACACCAAGGACTACTTCGGCCGCCTGACCGGCGCCCTCGCGGACGCGCTGGGCTTCCGTACCGACATCCCCTTCGCGGGACTGCCGCAGCGCGCCAGGAAGGCGCTGCTCCACGGCCACAAGACGCAGATCGAGGTCCGCTACCGCAACCGCTACGGCCGCGAGCGCGTGTACACCACGCCCTTCGAGGGCGCCGTGCCGTTCGTCAAGCGCCGGCACAGCGAGGCCGAGAGCGACGCCAGCCGCGAGCGGTTCGAGGGCTACATGCGCGAGGTGCCGTGCCCCACCTGTGAGGGCACGCGCCTGAAGCCGATCGTCCTCGCGGTCACGATCATGGACAAGTCCATCGCCGAGGTCTCCGGCATGTCCATCAGCGACTGCGCCGACTTCCTGGGCGAGCTGAAGCTCAACGCCCGCGACAAGAAGATCGCCGAGCGCGTCCTGAAGGAGGTCAACGAGCGGCTGCGCTTCCTGGTCGACGTCGGCCTCGACTACCTCTCGCTCAACCGCGCGGCCGGCACGCTCTCCGGCGGCGAGGCCCAGCGCATCCGCCTGGCCACCCAGATCGGCTCCGGCCTCGTCGGCGTGCTCTACGTCCTCGACGAGCCGTCCATCGGCCTGCACCAGCGCGACAACCACCGGCTGATCGAGACCCTGGTCCGGCTGCGCGACATGGGCAACACGCTCATCGTCGTCGAGCACGACGAGGACACCATCAAGGTCGCCGACTGGGTCGTCGACATCGGCCCCGGCGCCGGCGAGCACGGCGGCAAGGTCGTGCACAGCGGCTCCCTGAAGGAGCTGCTCGCCAACGCCGAGTCGCAGACCGGTCAGTACCTGGCCGGCAAGAAGTCCATCCCGGTGCCGGACATCCGGCGCCCCCGCGACCCCTCCCGGCAGCTCACCGTGCACGGCGCCCGCGAGAACAACCTGCAGGACATCGACGTGTCCTTCCCGCTGGGTGTGTTCACCGCGGTCACCGGCGTCTCCGGCTCCGGCAAGTCCACGCTGGTCAACGACATCCTGTACACCCACCTGGCCCGTGAGCTCAACGGCGCGAGAAACGTACCGGGGCGGCACACGCGCGTGGACGGCGACGACCTCGTCGACAAGGTCGTACACGTCGACCAGTCGCCCATCGGCCGTACCCCCCGCTCCAACCCGGCCACCTACACGGGCGTCTTCGACCACGTCCGCAAGCTGTTCGCCGAGACCACCGAGGCGAAGGTCCGCGGCTACCAGCCGGGCCGCTTCTCCTTCAACGTCAAGGGCGGCCGCTGCGAGAACTGCGCCGGTGACGGCACGATCAAGATCGAGATGAACTTCCTCCCGGACGTGTACGTCCCGTGCGAGGTCTGCCACGGCGCCCGGTACAACCGGGAGACCCTGGAGGTCCACTACAAGGGCAAGTCCATCGCCGACGTGCTGAACATGCCGATCGAGGAGGCGACGGAGTTCTTCGAGGCCGTCCCGGCGATCGCCCGCCACCTCAACACCCTGAAGGACGTCGGCCTCGGCTACGTCCGGCTCGGCCAGTCCGCCACGACCCTCTCCGGCGGTGAGGCTCAGCGAGTGAAGCTCGCCAGCGAGCTCCAGCGCCGCTCCACCGGCCGCACGGTCTACGTGCTGGACGAGCCGACCACGGGCCTTCACTTCGAGGACATCAGCAAGCTGCTGAAGGTCCTCTCCGGCCTGGTCGAGAAGGGCAACACGGTCATCGTCATCGAGCACAACCTCGACGTGATCAAGACCGCCGACTGGATCGTCGACATGGGCCCCGAGGGCGGCGCCGGCGGCGGCCTCGTCGTCGCCGAGGGCACGCCGGAGGAGGTCGCCGGGGTACCGGCCAGCCACACCGGCAAGTTCCTGCGCGAGATCCTCGGCGCCGACCGCGTCAGCGACGCGGCGCCGGTGAAGGCCCCGCGCAAGGCCGCGGCCAAGAAGGCGGTCGCGGCCGCCTCGACGGCGCGGAAGACGGCGACGGCCAGGACGAGCACCGCCAACAACACCGCCACCAAGAAGGCGGCCGCGGTGACCAAGAAGGCGGCACCCGCGAAGACCACGCGGACCCGCAAGGCCTGAGACGCCCCTTCGCGGAGCCGAGCGGACCCGAGCAGTACGGTGCCCCACGGGGAAATCCCGTGGGGCACCGTCCGTCTGCCGCAAGACCGCTGACGGCCGTCCAGGGGGTGTTTCGAAAGTCCCGCACAGCACCCGCGGCGCCTTTCGAAATACCCCCTAGTCCTCACCCAGTTCCGAGGCGTACGGCGGTTCCGCCCCCGCCCGCGAGCAGGTGATCGCCGCCGCGCGCGCCGCGAACCCCAGCAACTCCCGCCAGCCGTCCGCGCCCAGCCCGGCGAGGGCCGCCGGGGACAGGGCGTCCCGCACCGAGAGGCCGTGCAGCAGGGCCGCGTTCACGGTGTCACCGGCGCCTATGGTGTCCACGACGTCGACCCGCTCGCCCGGCACGGCGTGCACGGACCCGTCCCGGGTGATGACGCTCAGCCCGTCGGCGCCGTGCGTGATCACGACGGCCGAGGGACCGGCGGACAGCCACTCGTGCGGGGTGCCGCCCAGCCACAGCGCGTCCTCCTCCGAGAGCTTCAACAGGTCCACCGAGGGCAGCCAGCTCTTGAACCGGGCCCGGTAGGCATCGGCGTCGGGGATCAGCCCGGGCCGGATGTTCGGGTCCAGCGCGGTGAACACGCCCTGCCCCGACGCGGTCCGCAGCAGCTCCTCGTAGGCGCTCGCGCCCGGCTCCAGGACCAGCGAGCAGGTGCCGAAGGACACCGCGCGCGTCCCCGCGGGAAGGCCGGCCGGGGCGGTGAACAGGCGGTCGGCGGTGCCCTCGACGTAGAACGAGTAGGCGGCGGAGCCGTTCCCGTCGACGGTGGCGACCGCGAGGGTGGTCGGCTCGGTGCCGCGCTGCACCGCCGACACGTCCACGCCCGACTCCCGCAGCCTGCCGAGCAGCGCGTCCCCGAACGCGTCGTACGAGACGCGGGAGCAGAAGGCGGCGGGGGAGCCGAGGCGGCCGAGGGCGACGGCGGTGTTGAACGGCCCGCCGCCCAGCGCCGGCCGCAGACCCGCCAGGGCACCCGTGCCCTGCGGTACCAGGTCGATCAAAGCCTCACCGGCGACGACGATCACGGGGCGGTTCCTTTCGGGGACGCTGCGGACTGCTGGGGCTGCTGGTCGGACTGCCTGGTGTGCTCCGACCGCTGGGCCCGCTCGGAAGGCTCGGGCCGGGCGGACGGTGCGGGCGGCTCGGCGTGCTGGGGCTGCTCGGACGGCGCGGGCCGCTCGGGCCACTGAGGCTGCTCGGACGGCGCGGGCTGCCGGCCCCGCCCGCTCTGCGAGGCGCCCACGGACGGAGTCGCCCCCACGGACGGAGTCACCCCCACGGACGGAGTCGCCCCCATCGGCGGAACGGACGGATCCGCGCAGCCGCACGACGTGCGGTGCACGAACGCGCAGGGCAGCCGTACCGTCCGGGCCGGGCGGTCGGGAGCGGCCAGGCGTTCGAGGAGCACCCGCACGGCCTGGGCGCCGATCTCCCTGCTGGGCTGGGCGATCGCGGTGAGCCGGGGCGCGAACAGATCCGCCCACGCGAAGTCGTCGAAACAGCACAGGGCGATGTCGCCGGGCACGGACAGGCCACGGTCGCGCAGGGCGCGCAGGGCGCCGATGGTCATCGCGTTGTTGGCGGTGACGAGGGCGGTGGGTGGGGCGGACAGGGCCAGCAGCGCGGCGGTGGCCCGTTCGGCTCCGGCCGACGCGGAGTCGCCGTGTGCCACGAGGCGCTCGTCGTGGGGGAGCCCGGCGGCGGCCAGGCCGTGCCGGTAGCCGGTGATGCGTTCGGCGGTGGTGCTGAGGCCGGGCAGGCCCGCGACCAGGCCGATGCGGCGGTGGCCGAGCTCGGCGAGATGGGTGACCAGCCGGGCCGTCGGTTGGGTGTTCTCGGCGCAGACCTGGTCGAAGCGGGGGGAGCCGTCCGCCGAGCCCTCCACCGCGATGGTCCCCGGGGCGTCGACGAGCCGGTCGAGGAACACGGTGGGGACGGTGTGCCGGGTGAGGTAGGTGAGGAGCCCGCGCGGGTCGGCGGACGGGGCGACGATCATGCCGTCCACGCGGCGCTCGTGCAGGAGCTGGACGACCTTGCGTTCGTGCTCGGGGTCGTCGTGCGGATCGGCGATCAGCAGGCTGTAACCAGCCTCCAGGGCGGCGGTCTCGACGCCCTGGAGGATCTCCGTGAAGTACGGGTTGCTGATCGCCGACACCGCGAGGCCGATGGAGCGGGTGCGGGAGGTCACCAGGGAGCGGGCCAGGGTGTTGGGCGTGTAGCCGAGCGCGTCGATGGCGTCCAGGACGGCCTGACGGGTGTGCGGGAGCACCGGGCGGGTGTCGTTCAGCACGTGCGAGACGGTCGCCACGGACACGCCCGCGCGCCGTGCGACGTCGGCCATGGTCGGCATCGCGTCTCCCTCCCAGGCCCTGCGGGTGTGGCGGAATTCCGGTACGCCGCCCCCGCCGCCCGAGCCCTACGGATGGGAAGTTATCTCATTTCAGGGCGCGCGTAAACGATTGCGCAAGCGTTTACGTCCTCGCGGCGCCGCATCCCCTCCGGTGGCCCTCCCGCTCACTCCCGGTTCACTCCCAGTCCCAGCCGATGCCCACCATTCCCGAGCGCACGCGCGGCTCCACGAGGTGGACCGAGCGGTGGCGGAAGCTGAGCGGCAGCTCCTGACGACCGCCGCGCGGCGCCGCCGCCGAGTGCTGGGTGAACCGGTGACAGCGCAGGGGCAGCGCCTGCTCGTCGAACCGGATCTGCAGGGCGTACTGGCCGCCCGCCGCCCCGAAGCCACGGACGTACTCGCGGGAGGCGTCGGCGGTGCCGTCCTCGACGGCGTAGCGGAAGAGGAAGGTGTCGCCGGCCCGCAGCCGGGTGTCGAAGAGGAGCTCGGCGACCACGACGCCGGTGTCGTGGTGGCGGCGGACCCGGCCGGCGCGGCAGTTCTCGAGGGCGTGCACGGTCATCCGCTCGGGCGCGCAGCCGGGATCCCCCTGGTGGACGGCCACGAAGCGGTCGACGCCGTCCCGGTGGGCGCGCACGATGTGCTGCGACTCGCGGCTCAGCAGCTCGCGGCGCGCCCCGATGCGGACCCGCTCGTGGTGGCCCAGGGTGTGCAGTCCGCCGTCGAGAGGGCACTCCAGTTCGGCGTGCAGCCGTTCAAGGACGTCGGAGGCCTCCAGGAAGGAGCGGTAGGACCGCCCGGAGGGCTGCCCGGCCGCGGAGGCGGTGCCGTCCCGTCCGTCGGTGTCCTCCAGCAGCCGGATCAGTGACTCGTCCGGCAGGCGCAGGATCTCCTCCAGTGCGCGGACGGCCCGCAGCGACTCGGGGCGCTGCGGGCGCCGGGCGCCCTGCTGCCAGTAACTCAGGCTTGTGACGCCGACTTTGACCCCGTGACGCGACAGATGATGCTGGACACGCTGCAGGGGCAGTCCACGGGCGGCGATCGCGGCGCGCAGCGCGACGTGGAACGGGCCGCCTCGCAGGACCGTGTCCAGGTGCGCGGCGACGACGCCGTCGGCGGCGTCCGCGTGCTGTGTGGCGTGCGGCATGCAGAGGCCTTTCTGTGAATGCTCGCGACGGCTGGTCGGACCGTCGCATGAGGTTTCGGGGCTTCCCCGCTGACGCCGGGGGGCTCCTTCACATCCGTAAGGCGTCCCTCAGGGCCCCGAGTTCCCCCGCATTGAAGCGTGTTGACCAAGTCCCGACAACACCTGATGCCCGAGTGGCACATGCGGTTGGCCGGTCCGTGAGGCTCACCCCCGGGGACCGGCCGCCGGGCCGGAGCCCGCCGGGCGGACGGTGTCCGGAGTCACACCGGGCGCCGGAGTTGTCCACAGGCCCGTCGGGAGGCCCGTGGTTGTCCACAGGCCCGTCGGAGTGTCACCCCGCGCCAGTAGGGTGTGAGACATGGCCGACCCCTCCAGCTACCGCCCCAAGCCGGGACAGATCCCGGACTCTCCTGGGGTGTACAGGTTCCGCGACGAGCACCGCCGGGTGATCTACGTCGGAAAGGCGAAGAGCCTGCGCCAGCGCCTGGCGAACTACTTCCAGGACCTGGCTGCCCTGCACCCGCGCACCCGGTCGATGGTCACCACGGCCGCGTCCGTGGAGTGGACGGTCGTGTCCACCGAGGTCGAGGCGCTGCAGCTGGAGTACTCCTGGATCAAGGAGTACGACCCCCGGTTCAACGTGAAGTACCGCGACGACAAGAGCTACCCGTACCTCGCGGTGACGATGAACGAGGAGTTCCCGCGCGTGCAGGTGATGCGCGGCCACAAGAAGAAGGGCGTCAGGTACTTCGGGCCGTACGCGCACGCGTGGGCGATCCGGGACACGGTCGACCTGCTTCTGCGCGTGTTCCCCGTGCGCACCTGCTCCGCCGGCGTCTTCAAGAACGCCGCCCGCACCGGCCGGCCGTGCCTGCTCGGTTACATCGGCAAGTGCTCCGCGCCCTGCGTCGGCCGGATCTCCGCCGACGACCACTGGGAACTGGCCGACGAGTTCTGCGACTTCATGGCCGGCCGCACCGGCACCCACCTCCGCCGTCTGGAGAAGCAGATGACGGAGGCGGCCGAGGAGATGGAGTACGAGCGGGCCGCCCGCCTGCGCGACGACATCGAGGCACTGAAGAAGGCCATGGAGAAGAACGCGGTCGTGCTCGCGGACGCCACCGACGCCGACCTGATCGCGGTCGCCGAGGACGAGCTGGAGGCGGCCGTCCAGATCTTCCATGTCCGCGGCGGACGCGTGCGGGGCCAGCGCGGCTGGGTCACCGACAAGGTCGAGGAGATCACCACCGGCGCCCTCGTCGAGCACGCCCTGCAGCAGCTGTACGGCGAGGAGACCGGCGACGCCGTCCCCAAGGAGGTGCTCGTCCCCGCCCTGCCCGACCCGGTCGAGCCCGTCCAGGAGTGGCTCACCGGGCGCCGCGGCTCGGGCGTCTCGCTGCGCGTCCCGCAGCGCGGCGACAAGCGGGCCCTGATGGAGACCGTGGAGCGCAACGCCCAGCAGGCGCTCGTCCTGCACAAGACCAAGCGCGCCTCCGACCTGACCACGCGCTCGCGTGCCCTGGAAGAGATCGCCGAGGCCCTCGACCTGGACAGCGCCCCCCTGCGGATCGAGTGCTACGACATCTCGCACCTGCAGGGCGACGACGTGGTGGCCTCCATGGTCGTCTTCGAGGACGGTCTGGCGCGCAAGAGCGAGTACCGCCGCTTCCAGATCAAGGGCTTCCAGGGCCAGGACGACGTCCGCTCCATGCACGAGGTGATCACCCGCCGCTTCCGGCGCTACCTCGCCGAGAAGGAGCGCACGGGCGAGTGGGCCGACGGCGAGAACACCCTCACCGACGGCATCACGCTCACCGACGGAACCGCCCTCGCTGCCGGCGGTTCCCCGACCGACGGCTCGCAAGCCCCCCTCGCCCACAGCCTCAAGGACGACGAGGGCCGCCCCAAGCGCTTCGCCTACCCGCCCCAGCTCGTCGTCGTCGACGGCGGGCAGCCCCAGGTCGCGGCCGCCCGGCGGGCCCTCGACGAGCTCGGGATCGACGACATCGCCGTCTGCGGTCTCGCCAAGCGACTGGAGGAGGTCTGGCTGCCGCAGGACGACGACCCGGTCGTCCTGCCCCGCACCAGCGAGGGCCTCTACCTCCTCCAGCGCGTCCGCGACGAGGCCCACCGCTTCGCGATCACCTACCAGCGCACCAAGCGGGCCAAGCGCTTCCGCGCCGGCCCCCTGGACGACGTGCCGGGCCTCGGCGAGACCCGCAAGCAGGCGCTGATCAAGCACTTCGGCTCGGTGAGGAAGCTGCGAGCCGCGACGATCGACCAGATCTGCGAGGTCCCGGGCATAGGCCGCAAGACCGCGGAGACCATCGCCGCGGCGCTCGCCCAGGCGGCTCCGCCGGCCCCCGCCGTGAACACGGCGACCGGAGAGATCATTGAAGACGAGGAACCCGTGACGACGGCGGGTTCCCCCGGAGATCCCGTGACAGCGGGCGCCCCGGAAGAACGACGGGGGCAGGAGACATGACCGAGCACGAGCACGACGCACATCCCACGGACGAGCGAGATCAGGCGCAGGTCGCGGCGCCGCACGAAGACGACGCACGCCACGAAGACGGAGCACAGGTGAGTACGGACAGCACGCCGCCCGGGATCCCCGAGGCGGCCATCCCCGAGCTGGTGATCATCTCCGGCATGTCCGGGGCCGGCCGCTCGACGGCCGCCAAGTGTCTGGAGGACCTCGGCTGGTTCGTGGTCGACAACCTCCCGCCCGCCCTGATCCCCACCATGGTGGAGCTGGGCGCCCGCTCCCAGGGCAACGTCGCGCGGATCGCTGTCGTCGTCGACGTCCGCGGCCGCCGCTTCTTCGACAACCTCCGCGAGTCCCTCGCCGACCTGGAGTCGAAGAACGTCACCCGGCGGATCGTCTTCCTGGAGTCCTCCGACGACGCCCTGGTGCGGCGCTTCGAGTCGGTGCGCCGCCCGCACCCGCTGCAGGGCGACGGCCGGATCGTCGACGGCATCGACGCCGAGCGCGAGCTGCTGCGCGAGCTGCGCGGCGACGCCGACCTGGTGATCGACACCTCCAGCCTCAACGTGCACGAGTTGCGCGCCAAGATGGACGCCCAGTTCGCCGGGGAGGAGGAGCCCGAGCTGCGGGCGACCGTCATGTCCTTCGGCTTCAAGTACGGCCTCCCGGTCGACGCCGACCTGGTCGTGGACATGCGCTTCCTGCCCAACCCGCACTGGGTCCCGGAGCTGCGCCCCTACACCGGCCTCAACGAGGAGGTCGCGGCGTACGTCCTCAACCAGCCCGGCGCGAAGGAGTTCCTCGACCGGTACGCGGAGCTCCTCCAGCTGGTTGCCGCGGGCTACCGCCGGGAGGGCAAGCGCTATGTGACCATCGCGGTCGGCTGTACGGGCGGCAAGCACCGTTCTGTCGCGATGTCGGAGAAGCTCGCCGCGCGTCTCGCGGCCGAGGGCGTGGAGACGGTGGTCGTGCACCGGGACATGGGACGGGAATGACAGGACGTACTCCGCGGCTGAGCCGGCTGCGCAGGGTGACGCCCGAGGGGCGGGTGAGCCGGCCGGTGGAGGCACGGGGCGCCAGGCCGCGCCGGCGCGGTGCCCAGCCCAAGGTCGTCGCCCTCGGCGGCGGCATGGGCCTGTCCGCCTCGCTCGCCGCACTGCGCCGGATCACCGGCGACCTCACCGCCGTCGTGACGGTGGCCGACGACGGCGGCTCCAGCGGACGGCTGCGGGACGAGCTGGGCGTGCTGCCGCCCGGCGACCTGCGCAAGGCGCTGGCCGCACTGTGCGGTGACGACGACTGGGGCCAGACCTGGGCCCGGGTCATCCAGCACCGGTTCCAGTCGCAGGGCGAGATCAACGGGCACGCGGTCGGCAATCTGCTGATCGTCGCGCTCTGGGAGCAGCTCGGCGACCACGTCCAGGCCCTGGACCTGGTGGGCAGGCTGCTGGGCGCGCACGGGCGTGTGCTGCCCATGTCCGCCGTACCGCTGGAGCTGCAGGCCCTGGTCAAGGGGCACGACCCGCGGCGGCCGGAGGACGTCGGCACCGTGCGCGGGCAGGCGACCGTGGCCCTCACGCCCGGCGAGGTGCAGTCCGTGCACCTCGTGCCGCACGACCCGCCGGCGGTCCCCGAGGCGGTGGCGGCGGTCCTGGACGCGGACTGGGTGGTCCTCGGCCCTGGCTCCTGGTTCTCCTCGGTCATCCCGCACCTCCTCGTGCCCGAACTGCTGGACGCCCTCATGGAGACCAAGGCGCGCCGGGTACTCTCGCTGAACCTCGCGCCGCAGCCGGGAGAAACCGAGGGCTTCTCCCCGCAGCGTCATTTGGAGGTTTTGGGACGACACGCCCCTAAACTCGCCCTGGACGTGGTGCTGGCCGACGAGGCCGCCGTGCCCGACCGCGACTCCCTGACCGACGCCGCCACCCGGTTCGGGGCCGCTGTCGAGCTGGCGACGGTGGCCCGGACCGACGGAACGCCCCGGCACGACCCGGAGCTCCTCGCCGCCGCGTACGACCGTATTTTTCGGATGCATGGAAGGATCGGCCCATGGCGATGACGGCAGCGGTGAAGGACGAGATCTCCCGGCTCCCCGTCACCCGGACCTGCTGCAGAAAGGCGGAGGTCTCCGCCATCCTGCGGTTCGCCGGCGGCCTCCACCTGGTGAGCGGCCGCATCGTGATCGAGGCGGAGCTGGACACGGCGATGGCGGCCCGCCGGCTCAAGCGGGACATTTTGGAGATCTTCGGCCACAGCTCGGAACTGATCGTGATGGCCCCCGGCGGTCTGCGCCGCGGCTCGCGTTACGTCGTCCGAGTGGTCGCCGGCGGTGACCAGCTGGCCCGCCAGACCGGCCTGGTCGACGGCCGGGGACGTCCGATCCGGGGGCTTCCCCCGCAGGTGGTCTCCGGTGCGACCTGTGACGCCGAGGCGGCCTGGCGCGGAGCCTTCCTGGCGCACGGCTCGCTCACCGAGCCCGGCCGTTCCTCCTCCCTGGAGGTGACCTGCCCCGGTCCCGAGGCCGCGCTCGCGCTGGTCGGTGCCGCGCGTCGGCTGTCGATCGCCGCGAAGGCCCGCGAGGTGCGCGGGGTCGACCGGGTCGTCGTCCGCGACGGCGACGCGATCGGCGCCCTGCTCACCCGCCTCGGCGCGCACGAGTCGGTGCTGGCCTGGGAGGAGCGCCGGATGCGCCGCGAGGTGCGCGCCACGGCGAACCGGCTCGCCAACTTCGACGACGCCAACCTGCGCCGCTCCGCCCGCGCGGCCGTGGCCGCCGGGGCCCGCGTCCAGCGCGCCCTGGAGATCCTCGGCGACGAGGTGCCCGAGCATCTCGCGGCGGCCGGCCGGCTGCGCATGGAGCACAAGCAGGCCTCCCTGGAGGAGCTGGGCGCGCTCGCCGACCCGCCGCTGACCAAGGACGCGGTCGCCGGCCGGATCCGCCGCCTGCTGGCGATGGCCGACAAGCGCGCCGCAGACCTCGGCATTCCGGGCACGGAGGCCAATCTCAGCGAAGAGCTGGCCGACAACCTCGTGGGCTGACGGTCCCTCAGGACGCCGGTGGTGTGCCCCGATCGGGTGATACCACCGGCGTTTTGCTGTCTTCGAGGCGCCCTTGACTGGATCATGAACTGTCATGAGCCTGGCAGAGTTCGCTGCTGTGGCGAACCTACGCAAGGGGGGTTCATGAGACGCAGAGCGAGATCGATCCTCGCCGTCGGCGCACTCCTGCTCGGCGGAGCGGCACTCGCACCCATCGCCCAGGCGCAGCCCGCAGACGCACCGAAACCCGACCCGGACGAGGTCAAGGTGTTCCGCGCCGAAGTCACCAAGAAGCAGGTACCCCTGCTGCTGGCGGCCGGCCAGGACGGGCACGAACTCAGTGAGCAGGCGCCCGAGCAGGGCACCGCGACCGTCGAGGTCTACCTCACCGACAAGCAGGCCCACAAGCTCGAGAAGCAGGGCGTCGAGCTCACCGAGCACACCCTTTCGGCCAAGGCCGAGGACCGGGTCGAGGCGGCCTCCGACGGAGTGTTCCGCCCCTACAGCGGCAGCGGCGGCCTGAAGGAGGAGATCCTGCGCACCGGGCAGCAGAACCCGGGTCTCACCAAGGTCGTCTCCATCGGCAGGACGGTCGACGGCCAGGACATCCTCGCGCTCAAACTGACCAAGAACGCGAAGAAGACCAAGGACGGCTCCAAACCCTCCGTCCTGTACGTGTCCAACCAGCACGCGCGCGAGTGGATCACGCCGGAGATGACCCGCCGGCTGATGCACCACTACCTGGACCACTACGGGACCGACCGGCGCATCAAGAAGATCGTCGACTCCACCGAGCTGTGGTTCGTGCTGTCGGCCAACCCCGACGGCTACGACTACACGTTCCAGAGCGCCGACAACCGCCTGTGGCGCAAGAACCTGCGGGACGTCAACGGCGACGGCGCGATCTCCACCGGCGACGGCGTCGACCTCAACCGCAACTTCCCCTTCAAGTGGGGCTACGACGACGAGGGTTCGTCCCCCAACCCCACCAGCCAGACCTACCGCGGCGCGAGCCCCGGTTCCGAGCCCGAGACCAAGGCGCTCGACGCCTTCGAGAAGCGGATCGGGTTCACGTACGGCATCAACTACCACTCCGCCGCCGAACTGCTGCTCTACGGCGTCGGCTGGCAGGTCGCCACCGACACCCCGGACGACGTCCTCTACAAGGCGCTCGCCGGCACCCCCGACGACTCCGCGATCCCGGGCTACCACCCGCAGGTGTCCTCGGAGCTGTACACGACGAACGGCGAGGCGGACGGCCACGCGGCGAACGTCAACGGCACGGCGATGTTCACCCCGGAGATGTCGACCTGTCAGACCGCGTCGAACATCGACCCGAACGACCAGTGGAACGCCTCCGACTGCCAGTCGGTGTTCAACTTCCCGGACGACGAGAAGCTGATCCAGCAGGAGTTCACCAAGAACATCCCGTTCGCGCTCTCCGTCGCCGAGTCCGCCGCGCGCCCCGACCAGCCGAAGTCCGCGGTCGGCCGCACCGCCGCCGACTTCACCCCCGCGCCGTTCGGCACGTCGTACTCGCGCGGCGCGGACCAGGAGGTCTCCGTCGTCGTGCGGAAGGCGATCCGCGACAAGGAGCTCAAGTACCGCGTCAACGGCGGCCGTACGCACGAGAAGGCGCTCCGGGCCTGGAAGGGCGGCGAGACCTTCGGCGGGGACGACAACCTCTACTTCGACGAGTACCGCGCCAAGGTGCGGGACGGTGAGCCGGGCGACAAGGTCGAGGTGTGGTTCACCGGTGAGACCAGGGCCGGCAAGAAGGTCGCCAGCTCGCACTTCACCTACACGGTCGCCGCGCGGCCCAAGGCCGACACCCTGGTCGTCGCCGAGGAGGGCGCGGCCGCCACGCAGGCGCGGACCTACGTCGACGCGCTGAAGGCCAACGGGCGCAAGGCGGTCGTCTGGGACGTCGCCACCCAGGGCGTGCCCGACGCGCTCGGCGTGCTGCGCCACTTCAGGACCGTCGTCCACTACACGGGCGCGAGCGCCCCCGGCAACCCGACCCAGCTCGAACTGCGCGCCTTCCTCAACGAGGGCGGCAAGCTGATCGAGGCGGGCGAGCTGGCCGGCGGCACCGTCGACCTCGGGGACGGCACCCCGTCCGACGACTTCAGTCAGTACTACCTGGGCGCCTACTCCCGTACGTCGACCCCCGGCGCCACCGGCTTCACCGGCTCCGGCGCGCTCGCGGGCGCCGGCGGGGCCCTCGGCGCCGCCACCGGCAACCCGCTGGACAAGGCGGGTACGTACGGCGTCACCTCGGACGAACTGCCGGCCTCCGCGTACCCGCAGTTCACGAGCGCGGGCGCGGGCCGGTTCAGCGGGACCGTCAACCCGTACGGGCCGTACTCGGGCGCGTACATGGCCGCCGCGGTGCACACCGACGACGCCTACAAGCGCCTCACCCGCACCATCGACCTCAGCGGTGTCGGCGCGGCGGGCAAGCCGGCGCTGCGGACCCGGCTGCTGTGGGACACCGAGCCCGGCTACGACAACGCGATCGTCGAGGTCCACACCGTCGGCGCCGACGACTGGACCACGCTCCCCGAGGCGGGCGGCGCCACCGGCACCGCCGTACCGGCGGAGTGCGGCGCCGGCTTCTACATCGGCGAGCACCCCTGGCTCCGGCACTACCTCACCCTCGGGACCAACGACTGCGCCGCGACCGGCACCACCGGCTCCTGGAACGCCCTCACCGGCGCCTCCAGCGGCTGGCAGCAGGTCAGCTTCGACCTGAGCGCCTACGCGGGCAAGAACATCGAGGTCTCGATCAGCTACGTCACCGACCCCGGCACCGGCGGCCACGGCGTCCTCGCCGACGACGCCTCGCTGGTCGTCGGCGGCACCGCCACCGAGACCGAGGGCTTCGAGACCTCGCTGGGCGCCTGGCAGGCCGCCGGACCGCCCGCGGGCAGCCCGGCCGTCCTGAAGAACTGGACGCGGACGGGAGCGCTGTTCCAGACGTACGGCGCGGTCACCACCGACGACACCGTGCTGCTCGGCTTCGGCCTGGAGCACGTGACCTCGGCGGCCGACCGCTCGGCGCTCATCGGAAAGGCCCTCGCATCACTTGATCAGTGACGCTCCGCCCCACCGCAATTGACGCTCCGTAGTGAAATCGGCCGGAAATGCCTTCCGACCAGGGCGGTCCGTACCCCTACTGGCGGGTACGGACCGTCCTGCCGTGTATGGGCGAAGTCGATGTCACCGACGGCGCCTCGGAGAGGTAGGGTCGGGGGTGGTCGGGGACATCCCAAATACAGCTCGCCGGCACCGCATGGCCGGCGTACCAACGAGGAGATCGGTTCGTGACGATCCGCGTAGGCATCAACGGCTTTGGCCGCATCGGTCGTAACTACTTCCGCGCGCTGCTGGAGCAGGGTGCTGACATCGAGATCGTGGCTGTCAACGACCTGGGTGACACCGCGACAACCGCTCACCTGCTCAAGTACGACACCATCCTGGGCCGCCTGAAGGCCGAGGTGTCGCACACCGCCGACACGATCACCGTCGACGGCCACACCATCAAGGTCCTGTCCGAGCGCAACCCCGCCGACATCCCGTGGGGCGACCTCGGCGTCGACATCGTCATCGAGTCGACGGGCATCTTCACGAAGAAGGCCGACGCCGAGAAGCACCTCGCCGGCGGCGCCAAGAAGGTCCTCATCTCGGCTCCGGCCTCCGACGAGGACATCACCATCGTGATGGGCGTCAACCAGGACAAGTACGACGCCGCCAACCACCACGTCATCTCCAACGCCTCGTGCACCACCAACTGTGTGGCGCCGATGGCCAAGGTCCTCGACGAGAACTTCGGCATCGTCAAGGGCCTGATGACCACGGTCCACGCGTACACCAACGACCAGCGCATCCTGGACTTCCCGCACAAGGACCTGCGTCGCGCCCGTGCCGCCGCGGAGAACATCATCCCGACCACGACGGGCGCCGCCAAGGCCACCGCCCTGGTCCTCCCGCAGCTCAAGGGCAAGCTGGACGGCATCGCCATGCGCGTCCCGGTCCCCACCGGCTCGGTCACCGACCTCGTCCTGGAGCTCGGCCGCGAGGTCACCAAGGAAGAGATCAACGCCGCCTTCCAGAAGGCGGCCGAGGGCGAGCTGAAGGGCATCCTCGAGTACACCGAGGACCCGATCGTCTCCTCCGACATCGTCAACGCCCCGGCGTCCTGCACCTTCGACTCCTCCCTGACCATGGTCCAGGACGGCAAGAACGTGAAGGTCATCGGGTGGTACGACAACGAGTGGGGCTACTCCAACCGCCTCGTCGACCTCACCGTCTTCGTCGGCGGCCAGCTCTGATCGTCGGATCAGGCACCTGAGGTGAGAGCAGGGCTCGGGCGGCGCAGGGACGCGCCGCCCGGGCCCTGACTCACGTACGCAGCGCCCCTGTCTACGATCACGGAGCATCACCAGCCCTCCCGGGAGTCCTTTTCATGAAGACGATCGACGAACTCCTCTCCGAAGGAGTGTCCGGCCGGCGGGTCTTCGTCCGCGCCGACCTCAACGTGCCGCTGGACAACGGCACCATCACCGACGACGGCCGCATCCGCGCCGTCCTGCCGACCGTCAAGGCCCTCGCGGACGCGGGCGCCAAGGTGGTCGTCGCCTCCCACCTGGGCCGCCCCAAGGGCGCCCCGGACCCGGCGTTCTCCCTTGCCCCCGCCGCCTCCCGGCTCGGCGAACTCCTCGGCTCCGCCGTGGCCTTCGCGACCGACACGATCGGCGACTCCGCCCGGGCCACGGTCGCCGGCCTCGCCGACGGCCAGGTCGCCGTCATCGAGAACCTGCGCTTCAACGCGGGCGAGACGTCCAAGGACGACGTCGAGCGCGGCGCCTTCGCCGACCAGCTCGCCCAGCTCGCCGACGTCTACGTCGGCGACGGCTTCGGGGCGGTCCACCGCAAGCACGCCTCCGTGTACGACCTCCCGGCCCGGCTGCCGCACGCCGCGGGCTTCCTCATCGCCACCGAGGTCGGCGTCCTGAAGAAGCTCACCGTGGACGTCCAGCGCCCCTACGTGGTCGCGCTCGGCGGCGCCAAGGTCTCCGACAAGCTCGCCGTCATCGACGAGCTGCTCGCCAAGGCCGACCGCATCCTGATCGGCGGCGGCATGGCGTACACCTTCCTCAAGGCCAAGGGCCACGAGGTCGGCATCTCCCTCCTGCAGGAGGACCAGGTCCCGGCGGTGCGGGAGTACATCGAGCGCGCGGAGAAGACCGGCGTCGAGCTGGTCCTGCCCGTCGACGTCCTCGTCGCCGGCGAGTTCCCGGACCTGAGGACGAAGGCCCCGGCCAACCCCACCACCGTCGCCGCGGACGCGATCCCCGCCGACCAGGAGGGTCTGGACATCGGTCCCGAGACCCGCAAGCTGTACGCCTCGAAGCTCGCCGACGCGGCCACCGTCTTCTGGAACGGCCCGATGGGCGTCTTCGAGCACCCCGACTACGCCGAGGGCACCAAGGCGGTCGCCCAGGCCCTCATCGACTCCCCGGCCTTCACGGTCGTCGGCGGTGGCGACTCCGCCGCTGCCGTGCGCCTCCTGGGCTTCGACGAGAACGCATTCGGCCACATCTCGACCGGCGGCGGCGCCTCCCTCGAATACCTCGAGGGCAAGACGCTCCCCGGCCTCGCCGCACTGGAGGACTGACCCGATGAGCACGCGCACGCCGCTGATGGCGGGCAACTGGAAGATGAACCTCAACCACCTCGAGGCCATCGCGCACACCCAGAAGCTCGCCTTCGCCCTGTCCGACAAGGACTACGAGGCCGTCGAGGTCGCCGTCCTGCCGCCCTTCACCGACCTGCGCTCCGTGCAGACCCTGGTCGAGGGCGACAAGCTCGCCATCAAGTACGGCGCCCAGGACATCTCGGCGCACGAGTCGGGCGCCTACACCGGCGAGATCTCCGGCCCGATGCTCGCCAAGCTGAAGTGCACGTACGTGGCGATCGGCCACTCCGAGCGCCGCCAGTACCACGGCGAGACCGACGAGCTGGTCAACGCCAAGGTCAAGGCCGCCTTCAAGCACGGCATCACCCCCATCCTGTGCGTCGGCGAGGAGCTGGAGGTCCGCGAGGCGGGCAACCACGTCTCCCACACCCTCGCCCAGGTCGAGGGGGGTCTGAAGGACCTCCCGGCCGAGCAGGCCGAGACCGTCGTGATCGCCTACGAGCCCGTCTGGGCCATCGGCACCGGCAAGGTCTGCGGCGCCGGGGACGCCCAGGAGGTCTGCGCCGCGATCCGCGGGAAGATCGCCGAGCTGTACTCGCAGGAGCTGGCCGACAAGGTCCGCATCCAGTACGGCGGCTCCGTCAAGGCCGGCAACGTCGCCGAGATCATGGCGCAGGCCGACATCGACGGCGCGCTGGTGGGAGGCGCCTCGCTGGACGCCGACGAGTTCGTCAAGATCGTGCGTTTCCGCGACCAGTGAGCCGAGCTGTGAGTATGCGGTAGCGGCGATCCGTCGTACCCTTGCGGGGGCACAGCCCAGGTGCTGTGCCCCCGTCGTTATCCGATTCCGAGGAAGTTGGTCCAGCCGTGGTTTTGGGGTTCTCGATCGCCCTGATCGTCTTCAGCCTGCTGCTGATGCTGCTGGTGCTGATGCACAAGGGGAAGGGCGGCGGTCTCTCCGACATGTTCGGTGGCGGCATGCAGTCCTCCGTCGGCGGCTCCTCGGTCGCCGAGCGCAACCTCGACCGCATCACCGTCGTGATCGGTCTGCTCTGGTTCGCCTGCATCATCGTCCTCGGCATTGTCATGAAGACGAACAGCTGATCAGCCTCTCACAGGCACGCACATTCCGTACGTAAGGCCCCATGTTCGGTACGCGCAGCTGAGCGCGGCCTATCATGGGGCTTGCGTCTGGGTAAGGGAGCTGTAACTCCAGTCACTGGACGCGCGTTGGGCCTTACGTAGACTGAGGCGCTCGCAGCGAAGCGAAACGCCGACTCGCTTTGCGGCACCATTACGCAGGGAGTTACGACCGTGGCAAGTGGCAACGCGATCCGAGGAAGCCGGGTCGGGGCGGGGCCGATGGGCGAGGCCGAGCGGGGCGAGTCCGCGCCCCGTCTGCGCATCTCCTTCTGGTGCTCCAACGGGCACGAGACGCAGCCCAGCTTCGCCAGCGACGCGCAGGTTCCCGACACCTGGGACTGCCCCCGCTGCGGCTTCCCTGCCGGACAGGACCGGGACAACCCCCCGGACCCGCCGCGCACCGAGCCCTACAAGACGCACCTCGCCTATGTGCGGGAGCGGCGCAGCGACGCGGACGGCGAGGCGATCCTCGCCGAGGCGCTCGCCAAACTGCGGGGCGAGATCTAGGAGTTGAGACCGGCCGGGGACCGTGAGGGTACCTGGCCGGACCGCTTCTCCCTCGTGCGGTGACCGCGGCCGAGCCCGTTGTCAGTGGTCTCCTCTACGGTCTTTCGTGCAGGTTCCCGCGTCTGCGGTGAACCGGCGGACCGAGGGGGATTCGTGACGGGGACCGAGGCGGACCAGAGGCGTGCGCCGACGTGGCGCGGAGCATTCGGGCGGCTGTGGAGCGCCGCCGTGATCTCGCGCTTCGGAGACGCGCTGCGTGCGGCCGCCCTGCCGCTGCTCGCCGTACGGCTCACGGACGAGCCGCTGGTCGTCGCCTCCGTGACCGCCTGCGCCCATCTCCCCTGGCTGCTGTTCGGACTGCTCGGCGGGGCCGTCGCCGACCGGGTGGACCAGCGGCGCGCCATGTGGGCCGTCGACACCGCACGAGGACTGCTCGTCGCCGGATTCGCGCTCGCCGTGGGCCTCGGCCATGCCTCCGTCCCGCTGCTGCTCGCTCTCGCCTTCCTGCTGACCACCCTCCAGACCCTCTTCGACAACGCCTCCACGGCCCTGCTGCCGGCCCTGGTGCCCCGCGCGGCCCTCGGGAGCGCCAACGCACGGCTCATGACCGGTCAGCAGCTCGCCGGCGGCCTGCTCGCCGGACCGTTCGTGCCGCTGCTGCTGGGCGCCGGCGCGTTCATGCCGTTCGCGGTCGACGCGGGCACCTATCTGCTGGCCGCCGCCCTCGTGGCCTCCCTGCGGACCCGGCCGCCCGAGCGGGAGCCGCGCCCCGCCGGCGGCACCCTGCGGGCGGAGATCGCCGAAGGGCTGCGCCGCCTCTGGCGCGACGACGTCCTGCGACCGGTCTGCGCGGCCACCCTGCTCTGCAACATCGGCATGGGCGCCCTCATCGCCACCCTGGTGCTGCACGTGACGCGATGGCTGGACGCGGGCACCACCGGGTACGCCGCCGCCATGACGGTGTACGCGCTCGGCAGCCTCGCCGGCGGCTTCGTCGCCCAGCACGTCGCGCGCCGCACCGGCCGGGCGCGGGCCCTGCTGCTCGGCGGCTGCGTCCAGGTCGGGTCACTGCTGCTCATGGGCACCGTCCGGCACCTCGCCGCGCTCCTCGTGGGCATGCTGCTGCTCGGGACCATGGGCATGGTGTGGAACGTCAACCAGGTCACGCTCATGCAGCAGCGCAGCCCCGCGCCCATGGTCGGCCGTATCGCCTCCGCCTTCCGTACGGCCTCCACGTCCGGTGCGCCTCTGGGCGCCCTGCTCGGCGGAGCCGCCGCCGACGCCCTCGGGCTCGCCGCCCCCGCGCTGCTGGCGGCCCTTCTTTTCGCCCTGTCCGTCGCCGCGTTGATACCCGCGGGCCGGGCGGACGTACCTGTTGTTGTCCCGCAGGACGGTTCGGCGTCCGCTCGTGCGACGCGCTGATCAACTAGGTTGGGACCGGCGGGGCAAGGCGTGCGCAGCAGCACGGACAGGTGAGGAAGGGCAGAAGTCCGACATGAACGCAGACGG
This sequence comes from Streptomyces sp. NPDC000345, assembly GCF_042898825.1. Taxonomy (NCBI): domain Bacteria; kingdom Bacillati; phylum Actinomycetota; class Actinomycetes; order Kitasatosporales; family Streptomycetaceae; genus Streptomyces; species Streptomyces sp. NPDC000345. The sequence continues at coordinate 203,755 of NZ_JBIAZE010000008.1, read as the reverse complement.
CCGTACGAGGCTCAACCAGACGCCCGAGTGGACGGCGCTGGCCAAGCACCGCGAGGAGCTCGGCGAGGTACAGCTGCGAGAGCTGTTCGCCGCCGACCCGGAGCGCGGCAGCGGCTACACGCTGCAGGTCGGCGACCTGCACATCGACTACTCCAAGCACCTCGTCACCGACGAGACGCTGCGGCTGCTGCGCGAGCTGGCCGCGGCCACCGACGTCTTCGGCCTGCGGGACGCCATGTTCCGCGGCGAGAAGATCAACACCACCGAGCACCGCGCGGTGCTGCACACCGCCCTGCGCGCCCCGCGTGACGCGGTGATCGAGGTCGACGGGGAGAACGTGGTCCCGGCCGTCCACGCCGTCCTGGACAAGATGGCCGGCTTCTCGGACCGCGTCCGCTCCGGTGCGTGGACCGGCCACACCGGGCGGCGCATCAGGAACGTGGTCAACATCGGCATCGGCGGCTCCGACCTGGGCCCGGCCATGGCCTACGAGGTGCTGCGCAGCTACACCGACCGCGACCTCACGGTCCGCTTCGTGTCGAACGTCGACGGCGCCGACCTGCACGAGGCCATCCGCGACCTGGACCCGGCCGAGACGCTGTTCATCATCGCGTCCAAGACGTTCACCACCATCGAGACGATCACCAACGCCACCTCGGCCCGCCAGTGGCTGCTGGCCGCCCTGGGCGACGAGGCGGCCGTCGCCCGCCACTTCGTGGCGCTGTCGACCAACGCGGAGAAGGTGGCCGCCTTCGGGATCGACACGGCCAACATGTTCGAGTTCTGGGACTGGGTCGGCGGCCGCTACTCCTACGACTCGGCGATCGGCCTCTCCCTGATGATCGCCATCGGAGCGGACCGCTTCCGTGAGATGCTCGACGGCTTCCACCTGGTCGACGAGCACTTCCGCACCGCGCCCGCCGAGGCCAACGTGCCGCTGCTGCTCGGCCTGCTGGGCATCTGGTACGGCAACTTCCACGACGCCCAGTCGCACGCCGTGCTGCCCTACAGCCACTACCTGTCCAAGTTCGCCGCCTACCTCCAGCAGCTGGACATGGAGTCCAACGGCAAGTCCGTCGACCGCGACGGAAAGGGCGTCGACTGGCAGACCGGCCCGGTCGTCTGGGGCACCCCCGGCACCAACGGCCAGCACGCCTACTACCAGTTGATCCACCAGGGCACGAAGCTGATCCCGGCGGACTTCATCGGCTTCGCCCGCCCGGTCGACGAGCTCAGCGCCGAGCTCACGGCGCAGCACGACCTGCTGATGGCCAACTTCTTCGCCCAGACCCAGGCGCTGGCCTTCGGCAAGACGCCCGAGGAGGTGCGCGCGGAGGGTGTGCCGGAGGAGCTGGTGGCCCACAAGACGTTCCGGGGCAACCACCCCACCACGACGATCCTGGCCCGCGAGCTGACCCCCTCGGTGCTCGGCCAGCTCATCGCGCTCTACGAGCACAAGGTGTTCGTGCAGGGCGCCGTGTGGAACATCGACTCCTTCGACCAGTGGGGCGTGGAGCTGGGCAAGGTCCTCGCCAAGCGGGTCGAGCCCGCGCTGACGGAGGGGGCGGAGGTGCCGGGGCTGGACGCGTCCACCAGGGCGCTGGTCGCCCGGTACCGGGAGCTGCGCGGCCGTAGCTGAGGGCCCGCTGCCGGGAAGCGGGCGGCGTACGGCCGTCCGCTTCCCGTAGACTCCCGGGCGATCATGAACACGATCGCTCGGGGGAGCTCACGATGACGACTGCGCACCGGAGTCGGACCGGCGGCACACTCACCGCCCGCTCGTTCCTGAAGCCGCATCAGGTGGCGCGGGCGGTGTTCCACCCGGCGTGGATCCCGCCAGCGCTCGACCCGTCCGTGGAACAGCTCAAACGCATCCGGGTCATCGCGGGGGCGGTCGCGGCCCTCGGCGTCTACACCTATGTGGAGGGCGGCTTCGCCTTCGAGGAGATACTGGACAACGCGGCCACGGCCTCCGCCGTACTGTTCTTCCTCACCCCGCTGACCATCGGCGTGATGCTCTACGTCTGGCGGCGCGGCGGCACCGTACGCCAGTTGAAGGTGCCGCTCTTCAACTCGCTCAAGCTGCTGCTGTTCTTCATCGGGTCGGTCTTCACGACCGTGATGCTCTTCCGGCTGGGCGACGCGTTCGGGTTCGTCGCGAAACTCCTCCTCACCCTCGCCGGCTTCTGGATGGCCCTGTTCGTCATGGCGGGCGCGATCAGGCTCACCGGGAACTTCTTCGGCACCGCCGCCGTCCACCGCTCCCTCCCGCCGCTGCTCGCCACGGTGACGGCCTGGCTGATGGCCGTCCCCGACCTCGTCACGGGCGAGCTGCACGGTCTGAGCCTCACCATGGGCGTCCTGTTCATCCTGGGCGCGCCGGTGACCGTCACGGCGATCGCCTTCCTGGAGACCCGCCGCCTCAAGCAGCGCTACGGCATCCGCCTCACGGCCCACCCGGCCACCCTCCCGCCCCTGCCCACGCCGATGCCGCCGACGGCACCGCCGCACATCCCGCGGCAGGGGCATCCCCACGGCCACCCGTACGCGCCGGGTGCGGGGCAGCCGTATCCGCAGGGCAACCCCTACCCGGCCGGCGGCGGAAACCCGTACGGTCCGACCCCGCCGTACCACCCGCCGTACCACCCGCCCCGCCGGCACCCCTACGGCGGCTGACGGCAGGAACCCGGGTCAGGCCACCGCGCTCAGGGTGTCCGCGAGCCGGTGCCGGGCCGCTCGGGACGCCGGGACGGCGGCGAGAGCGGACGCCCCCAGCACCGCCGCCGCGCCGAAGAGCGCCAGCAGGCCCGGGGACGGCACCCGGGCGATCCCCGCGCCGATGCCGCTCGACCGGCCCTGGGCGTCGATCAGCCAGTGCGCGAGGGGGGTGCCGAGGGCCGTGGCGGCGAGCACCGCGGCCAGCGCGGTACAGCCCGTGGCCGTGACGGTGACGGCGGTGATCTGCCGCGGGGACAGGCCGATGGCCTTGAGCGCGAGCAGGTCGCGCTCGCCCTCGCGCACGGTGCCGCCGATCGCGGTGAGCAGCTCGATCAGCCCGATCAGGGCGAGGACGCCGATCAGGCCCGCGACCACCGCGCGCAGCGGCGACAGCCCGTCGGCCGGGTTCGGCACGGTGTGCACGTCCAGATGGCCCTGCCCGGCGGTGGTCAGCCGGCCGGCGACCGTGCGCGGGTCCGCGCCGGGGCGCAGCCGGAGCTGGTAGAGGGTGGGGCCGAGGCCCGGGTCGTTCTCGCGCAGGGTGTCGAGCGAGGTGGAGATGACCCGGCCGGCGTTCTCCGGCTCGATGCTGCGGCCCACGATGTGCAGGATCTGCGGCTGCTCGCCGACGGTCATCCGCACCCAGTCGCCCACCCGCACGTCGAGCAGGTCGAGCAGGCCCTGCCCGGCCACCGCCTCGTCACGGCCGCGCGCGGGACGGCCCTCCGCCAGGGCGTAGGGGTACGGGTCCTGGCGGGTGCCGAGGCCGCGCAGCGCGATCGTGGCCGTCTGGCCCGGCACGAGGGCCGCCACCTGCACACCGGGGTAGGCGGCGGCGACCTGCGGATCGCGTTCCAGCAGCGCGCGGGCGTCCGCGTCGGCCAGGCCGGAGTCCGCGTGGACGCTGAGCGCGGCCGGGAGGCCGATCCGCTCGGGCTCGCTGTGGAAGCGGTCGATGGTGGTCCAGGCGCTCATCGCGACCACGATCAGCAGCAGCGGCAGCGTCAGCCGGGCCATCGTCGCCACCGACCGCGGGCGCCCGGGGAACACCTTGTGCCAGCCGAGGACCAGCGCCGGAGGCAGTCGCAGCCCGAGCGCCCGGCGCGCCGGGCCCGACAGAGGCCCGCCCACCGCGGCGGCGGGCCGCGGCACCGGAACCGGGGGCACCCGCCCCGCCCGCCAGGCGGCGAGGCCGGTCGTCGCACCGATGAAGAGAACCGCCCCCGCCGGCACCACGAACAGCGCCACGGTGGTCCCGGGCAGCCCCTGCCACACGCCGACCGCGTCGCCGAACCGCCCCGGGATCCGGCTGCCCGCCGCCTGGGTGAGCGCCGCCGCGGCCACGGCGCCCAGCAGCGCGTAGGCGATGTGCTGGACGAGGAAGACACGGACGACCTGCCCCGGCGTGAAGCCGATCGCCTTCAGGACGGAGATGTCCCGCAGGTGGCCCCGGATACGGGTGGCGATCGCCCCGTGCACGGCGAGCCCCGCCGCGACCAGCGCGCCGAGTCCGAACAGGCCCAGCACCTGGCCGAGGAGCCGGTTGTCGCCCTGGGCCTCGGCCCGTGCCTGCTGCCAGGTCGAGACCTCGCCGACGGTACCGGCGCCCAGCACCGTGACGGCGCGCTGGACGGCGTAGTCCGTGTCCCCGGGGTCCGCCAGACGCAGTCCGGTCACCAGGCCGTCCGGGGCCGGCACGGCGGACGGGAGCGCCCACACGAGCCCCGGCCGTTCGCCCGGCCGGTAGCGCGGCTCGGCACTGTCGGCGATGCCGAGGACGGTCAGTCTGCGGGCCGTGCCGGGCACGGTGAGGGTGTCGCCGGGTTCGGCCAGCAGCGCGCGGGCGAGGCGGCTCTCCAGGACGACGCCGTCCGGAGCGGCCGGGGTCAGCCAGGTGCCGGAGGCGAGCAGCGGTCTGCCCACGGTGGGCTGCTCGGGTGTGCCCCGCAGCTCGACGGAGGCGCGGGCGCCGCGCGAGGCGAGGGTGGCGGCGGCGGTGGGGTACGGCCCTGCCACGGAGTCGACGCCGTCCAGCCCCGACAGCTTCCCCACCTGCGCGGACGGAGCGGTGTGGATCCACACATGGGCGCCGCGCGCCTGGGTGAAGACCCGCTGCCAGGGGTTGGTGGCGTACCCGAACAGCGCCGTGGCCAGCAGCAGCGAGACGACGATGCCGGCGGTGGCGAGGACGAGGAACAGCGCCTCGCCGCGGTGGGTGCGCAGATCGGAGTGCGCCCAGCGCAGGACGGCTCGCACGGCTCAGCCTCCCGTCTCGCGTGACGCGACGGCGCGTTCGTCCACCCGCATCTCAGTCCCTGAGCTCCAGCACGCCCGACAGCCCGGTCCCGCGCGACGGCGTGCCGTCCAGTTCCGCGTCGTCGGCGATCCGCCCGTCGAAGAAGCTGATCACCCGGTCCGCGGCGCTCGCCAGCCGGGCGTCATGGGTGACCAGTACGATCGTCTGGCCGCGCTGGTGGAAACGGGTCAGCAGCCGCATCACCTCGCGGGTGCCCTTGCTGTCCAGACTGCCCGCGGGCTCGTCGGCCAGCAGCAGCGGCGGCCGGTTGACCAGGGCCCGCGCGAGCGCCACCCGCTGCTGCTCTCCGCCGGAGAGCTCACCCGGCATGCTCCGCTCCTTGCCCGTCAGCCCCAGCTCGGCCAGCAGCTCCTCCCGCTCGGCGCGCGCCTGCCGCGGGGAGGCCTTGGCCAGCAGGGCGGGCAGCTCCACGTTGTCGGCGACCGACAGGTTGGACACCAGGTTGAAGAACTGGAAGACGATCCCGATGCGCCGGCGGCGCTCCACCGCCCAGCGCGCCTCGCTGTAGTCGTCGGTGCACTCGCCGTCCAGCCAGATGCTTCCGCTGTCCGGCCGCTGCAGGCCGCCGAGCAGATGCAGCAGGGTCGACTTGCCGGCACCGGACGGGCCGGTGACCGCCACGAACTCGCCCCGCCCGACGCGCAGGTCGACGCCCCGTACGGCATGCGCCGGGGCGCCCTCGCCGTGGTGCGTCTTGACCAGGCGCTCGGCGCGCAGCACAGGAGCGGGACTGTCGCTCATTCCAGCTCCTCCAGCTCTTCCTGACACCGTTCCAGCCAGTCGAGGTCGGCCTGCAGGTGCAGCATCGCGCCTTCGATCAGAAGGTGCGCGATGCGGTTGTCCCGGTTCTCGGCGGCGGCCAGTTTCGAGAGGTTGCGCATGGTGTTGAGGTACTGGCGCCGCTGTTTGTTGATGAGGGTGATCTGGTCGGCGAGGCCGGTCTGCGAGGCGAGGGCCAGTTTCATGAAGAACTCGTCCCGCACCCGCGGCTCGTCCGCCGTCTCGTCGTACCAGGCGCGCAGCTCGTCCCGCCCGGCGTCGGTGAGGTGGTAGATCTTCTTGTTGGGCCGGCTCGACTGCTCGACCTCTTCGCCCTCGATGAGTCCCGTCTTCTCGAGGCGGCCGAGGGTGACGTAGATCTGGCCGACGTTCGGCTGAGGGTACGCGGACCCCAGCAGTTGCTCAAGGTCCTGCTTGAGCTCGTAGCCATGGGCCGGGCCGCGCGCGAGGAGGGCCAGCAGGGACAGGCGCACTCGTGCTGTCCTCCTAGTCCGCGTAAGTTTGACGCCAGGCCCTAGTATCGCCCATACCTAACAGGTATACATGGCCTCTGACTCCGGGCGAAGGTGCCCGGCGCCGGTGTACTGGGAGGAACCTATGCGGTGGATACGTGCCGCGGGTAGGGGCCTCCTCGTTCTCGTCGTGGTCATGACGGGGTACCTCGCCTCGGGAGCGCGGGCCGGCGAAGGGGCGGCGGGCGGCCGCGGGCCCCTGACGCTCGCCACCGCCGGAGATCTCACGGGTTACCTGGGCCCCCTCCTGGAGGGCTGGAACCGCGCCCACCCCGGGGAGCGGGTCACCCTCGTCGAGCTGCCGGACTCCGCGGACGAGACCCATGCGCAGATGGCCACCGACCTGCGCGACGGCGGCCGCAGCCGCTTCGACGTCCTCAACATCGACGTCAACTGGACCCCGGAGTTCGCCGCCGCGGGCTGGATACGTCCGCTCCCGCGCGAGCGCTTCCCGCTCGGCAGCTTCCTGCCGCCGGTCGTGGACACGGCGACCTACGACGGGCAGCTCTACGCCGTCCCGTACGTGACCAACGCCGGACTGCTCCTCTATCGCAAGGACGTCCTCGCCAAGGAGGGCGTCCCGCCGCCGCGCACCTGGGCCGAACTGGAGCAGGACGCGAAGACCATCGCCCCGAAGTACGGGCTCGACGGGTACGCGGGGCAGTTCCTGCCCTACGAGGGCCTCACGGTCAATGCCGCCGAGGCCGTCTACTCGGCGGGCGGCACGATCCTCGGCGACGAGGGCGCCCGTGTCACCGTGAACTCCGCCGCCGCCCGCGAGGGCATCGGGTTCCTCGCCCGGGGTGTGCGCGAGGGCTGGATACCGCGCCAGGCGCTCACGTACAAGGAGGAGGAGTCCAAGCAGGCCTTCCAGGACGGGCGGCTGCTGTTCCTGCGCAACTGGCCGTACGCCTATGCCGTCGCCTCGGCCGCGGGGTCACCGGTCGCCGGGAAGATCGGCGCCGTACCGCTGCCCGGACCGGACGGGCCCGGCACGAGCGTCCTCGGCGGCTCCAACCTGGCCGTCGGCACACACGCGCGGCACCCCGACTCGGCCGCGCGTCTGCTCGCCTACCTCACCAGTGAGCCCGTCCAGCGCCGGGTCCTCACGCGCGGCGCGCTGCCGCCCGTGCGTGCCGCGCTGTACGAGGACCCCGCTCTGGTGCGGCGGTTCCCGTACCTGCCGACCCTGCGGGCGAGCGTGCTCGCGGCCGCGCCGCGCCCCAAGAGCCCCCGGTACGACCAGGTCAGCCTGGTCGTGCAGGCGGTCGTGCGCGACGCGATGACCGGGCGCGAGACGCCCGAGGACGCGGTGCGGCGGCTGGCGCGCGAACTCGCCGCCGTCTCCGGCCGCTAGTTACATGTTAGGTAACGCAGCGGTCTCACCTTGCCGCGATGTGCCCTGATAAATCCACATATAAAGGGCCAACCATTCAGTAGCTTCTTCCTGTTCATTGACACCCTCACGACACGCCTACTTAACATGCATGCATAACAGCTGGCCTCTTACAGAGACGGGTCAATGGGTTGAACAAGCTCCCTTGGTGGCGCGACGCCGTGATCTACCAGGTGTACGTCCGCAGCTTCCTGGACAGCACCGGCGACGGCATCGGCGATCTCGCCGGGGTCAGGGCAGGACTGCCCTACCTGAAGAAGCTGGGCGTCGACGGAATCTGGCTGAGCCCCTTCTACCCCTCGCCGCAGCACGACCACGGCTACGACGTGGCCGAGTACCGCGACGTCGACCCGACCTTCGGCGACCTCGCCGAGTTCGACCTGCTGATCGCCGCGGCTCGCCGGCTCGGCGTCAAGGTGCTCCTGGACATCGTCCCCAACCACTGCTCCAGCGAGCACCCCTGGTTCCGCGAGGCGCTCGCCGCCGGCCCCGGCAGCGAGGCCCGCGCCCGCTTCCACTTCGCCGACGGCCGCGGCCCCGGCGGCGCCGAGCCGCCCAACAACTGGCACGCCATGTTCGGCGGCCCGGCGTGGAGCCGGGTGACGGAGGCCGACGGGCGGCCCGGCCAGTGGTACCTGCACATGTTCACGCCCGAGCAGCCGGACTGGAACTGGCGCAACCCCGAGGTGGCCGAGGAGTTCGACCGGACCCTCCGCTTCTGGCTCGACCGGGGCGTGGACGGCTTCCGCATCGACGTGGCCGCCGGCCTCTTCAAGCACCCCGACCTCCCCGACTCCCCGGACCCGGAGGCCGACGCCCGCACCCGTGACTCGGTCAACCCGCTCGCCTGGAACCAGCCCGAGGTGCACGACGTGTGGCGGCACTGGCGCGCGGTGTGCGACGGCTACGCGGCACGGGACGGACGCGAGCGGCTGCTGGTCGGCGAGGTCTCGGTCCCCACCGCCCGCGAACACGCCCAGTACGTCCGCCCGGACGAGCTCCACCAGGCCTTCTTCTTCGACCTGCTCGGCGCACCCTGGGACCCGGACGCCTTCCGCAAGGTCATCTCCGAGGCCATGCAGGACATCGCCGGCACCGGCTCGACGGTCACCTGGGTCCTCAACAACCACGACCAGGTCCGCACCGTCACGCGGTACGGCGAACCCGCCCCCGGCGGCAGCGGCCTCGGTGCCGCCCGCGCCCGCGCCGCCGCGCTGCTGATGCTGGCGCTGCCCGGAGCCGCGTACATCTACCAGGGCGAGGAGCTCGGCCTGCCGGAGGTCGTCGACCTGCCCGACGACGTGCTCACCGACCCGATCTTCCGCCGCACCGGAAGCCGCGCCCGCATCCGCGACGGCTGCCGGGTGCCGCTGCCCTGGTCGGGGCAGGCCTCGCCGTTCGGCTTCACCTCCGGTGCCGAGGGCGCCAGGCCGTGGCTGCCGCAGCCCGAGTACTTCGCCGAGTACGCCACCGACCGAGCCGTCGCCGACACCCGCTCCTTCTGGCACCTGTACCGGGACGGCCTCCAACTACGCGCCGCGCTGCCCCAGTTGGGCGAGGGCACGCTGCACTGGCTGGACACCCCGCCCGGAGTCCTCGCCTTCACCCGCGGCGACGGCCTCGTCTGCGCCGTCAACTTCGGTACGGCGCCCACGCCCGCGCCGGTCTCCGGCACCCCCCTGCTCTCCAGCGGCCCCTGCCCGGCCGGGGTGCTCCCCGGCTCGACCGCGGCCTGGTGGCTCAGCGACCTCTGACCTCCCTGACCGCCCGTCCGTTTCCCACCATCCCCGAAGGGACATCAACGATGATGCGACGACGTACCACCCTGCTCACCGGCTGCACCGCCCTCGCCCTGGCGCTGGGCGCAACCGCCTGCGGAGGCGGCGGCCCGGTCTCGGCCGGCGGCGGCGACAAGGCGCTCAGCGGCCAGACGGTCACCGTGGCCGGCGTCTGGTCCGGCAGCGAGCAGAAGAACTTCCAGAAGGTCCTGGACGCGTTCAGCGAGAAGACCGGCGCCAAGACGCAGTTCGTGTCCACGGGGGACAACGTGTCCACCGTCGTCGGCAGCAAGATAGAAGGCGGCAACGCACCCGACGTCGTGATGGTCCCGCAGGTCGGCGTGTTGCAGCAGTTCGCCCGGAGCGGCTGGCTCAAGCCGCTGTCCAAGACCGCCCAGCAGGCGGTCGACGCCAACTACGCGAACGTGTGGAAGACGTACGGCAGCGTCGAGGGCACCCTCTACGGCCTCTACTTCAAGGCCGCCCACAAGTCGACGGTCTGGTACAGCCCCGACGCGCTCGCCCAGGCCGGCGTCAAGCCGCCGACCACGTACGACGACATGCTGAAGGCCGGGCACACCGTCTCCGACTCCGGTCTCGCCGCCTTCTCGGTGGCCGGGCAGGACGGCTGGACGCTCACCGACTGGTTCGAGAACGTCTACCTCTCCCAGGCCGGACCCGAGAAGTACGACGCCCTCGCCGCCCACGAGCTGAAGTGGACCGACGCGTCGGTCGTCGAGGCGCTGACGACCCTCGGCGCCCTCTTCAAGGACAAGCAGCTGGTGGCGGGCGGCCAGAAGGAGGCCCTGAACACCGACTTCCCGGGCTCGGTGGAGAAGGTGTTCGGACCCGAGCCCAAGGCCGGCATGGTCTACGAGGGCGACTTCGTCGCGGGGGTCGCCAAGGACCAGTTCGGCAAGGTGATCGGCGAGGACGCCGACTTCTTCCCCTTCCCCGCGGTCGGCGGCGGAAAGGCCCCGGTGGTCAGCGGCGGCGACGCGGCCGTGGTGCTCAAGGACGGCAAGAACGCCAAGGCCGGCATGGCGCTCCTGGAATACCTGGCCACCCCCGAGGCCGCGGCCGTGTGGGCGAAGACCGGCGGCTTCCTGTCCCCGAACACCAAGCTCGACCTCGCCTCCTACGGCGACGACGTCACCCGCGCGACCGCCAAGTCCCTGGTGGCGGCCGGCGACTCGGTCCGCTTCGACATGTCCGACCAGGCCCCGGCGGCCTTCGGCGGCACCAAGGGCGCGGGCGAGTGGAAGCTGCTGCAGGACTTCCTGCGCGACCCGTCGGACCCGAAGGGGACCGCGGCGCGGCTCGAGGACGCTGCCGCCAAGGCGTACAAGGGCTGACGGGTCGATGACCGCGACCCTTGTGAAAGAGGCGGGTGCACCGCCCGCCGGTGCCCCCGCCCGTGTACGGCGCACGCGGCGGCGGGGCCGGATCATCTCCCTGCTGTTCGCGTTCCCGGCGCTGCTCCTGCTCGGCGCGCTGGTGGTCTACCCGGTGCTCTTCTCGATCGGCCGCAGCTTCTTCGACGCGTCCGGCACCCGTTTCGTGGGCGGCGAGAACTACGGCGAGATGTTCCGCGACCCGGCGACCCTCAAGGCCGTGCGGAACACGGCCGTCTGGGTCGTGGTGGCCCCCACGCTGCTGACCGGCCTGGGACTCGTCCTCGCCGTCCTGGTGGAGAAGGTCCGCTGGGCCACGGCCTTCAAGCTGCTGCTGTTCATGCCGATGGCGGTGTCCTTCCTCGCCGCGGGCATCATCTTCCGGCTCGCCTACGACGAGAACCCGGACAAGGGCGTGCTGAACGCGGCCGTGGTGTCCGTGCACGACGCCTTCAAGGGTGCCTCGGCCTATCCGACCGCCCGGGCGCGGGACGGCCAGGGGCTGACCGCGGGGAAGGACGGCTCCTACGCGGCGAGCGCCTCGCCGGGAGACGTGCTGAGCCTCGGCCTGGTCGGGGTCCCGCCGCAGGAGCTGCCCGGCGACGCCGAACCCGCGTACGCGGCTGCCGGCCGCGAGGCGGCGCCGGACGAGCTGCGCGGGGTCGTCTACCTGGACTTCACGCCCGGCGGGGGAGGGGAGCAGGGCGTGGTGGACCGGCGCGAGAGCGGGCTGCCGGGGGTCGAGGTCGAGGCGGTGCGCGACGGCACGACGGTCGCGAGCACCACCACGGCCTCGGACGGCTCCTTCCGCCTGCCGGGTCTGGAGTCCGGCGCCTACACGGTGAGGCTGCCCGCGTCGAACTTCGCCCAGCCCTACGACGGCGTCTCCTGGCTCGGGCCCGCGCTCGTCACGCCCGCGATCATCGGGGCGTACCTGTGGATCTGGACCGGCTTCGCGATGGTGCTGATCGGCGCCGGGCTCTCGGCACTGCCCCGGGACGCGCTGGAGGCGGCCCGTATGGACGGGGCGAACGAGTGGCAGATCTTCCGGCGGATCACCGTGCCGCTGCTGGCGCCCGTCCTGACCGTGGTCTTCGTGACCCTGGTGATCAACGTGATGAAGGTCTTCGACCTCGTCTACATCATCGCGCCGGGCCCCGTGCAGGAGGACGCGACCGTGCTCGCCACCCAGATGTGGCTCGTGTCCTTCGGCGGCGGCAACAACCAGGGGCTGGGCAGCGCCCTCGGCGTCCTGCTGCTTCTCCTCGTCGTCCCCGCCATGGTCTTCAACGTCCGTCGATTCCGAAGGAGCCAGCGATGAACGCGGTACGGCGCGGACTGGGCAACGGTGCCGTGCAGGCCTTCCTCGTGGTCATCGGCCTGATCTGGCTGACCCCGCTGGCGGGACTTTTCCTGTCCTCCCTGCGGTCCGCCCAGGACACCGCGAAGGGCGGCTGGTGGACGGTGTTCGCCAGTCCCGGGCAGCTGTCCTTCGACAACTACTCGGCGCTGCTGAAGAACTCCGGCATGACGCAGGCGTTCTGGAACACGGTGCTGATCTCGGTGCCGACGACCGTCCTGGTCGTGGTCCTCGCGGCACTCGCCGGGTACGCGTTCGCGTGGCTGGACTTCCCGGGCCGGGACGCCGTCTTCCTGGGCGTGGTGGCGCTGCTGGTGGTGCCGGTGCAGATCGGGCTGCTGCCGGTGGCCAAACTCTTCGGGCAGCTGGGGCTGTTCGGCACGATCCCCGGTGTCGTGCTGTTCCACGTGGCCTACGGGCTGCCGTTCGCGGTGTTCCTGCTGCGCAACTACTTCGCCGAGATGCCGAAGGAGATGCTGGAGGCGGCCCGGATGGACGGTGGCGGCGAATGGCGGATCTTCACCCGGCTGGTACTGCCGGTGGGGCGGCCGGCCATCGCGAGCCTCGCCATCTTCCAGTTCCTGTGGGTGTGGAACGACATGCTCGTGGCCCTGCTGTTCGCGGACAGCTCCGCCCAGCCGCTCACGGTCGCCCTGCAGTCCCAGGTACGGCAGTTCGGCAGCAACATCGACGTGCTGGCACCGGGAGCGTTCCTGTCGCTCGTGGTACCGGTGGCCGTGTTCTTCGCGTTCCAGCGGCACTTCGTCCAGGGGGTGATGGCCGGGTCGGTCAAGTGACCTCCCGTGCGGAGCGGGTGGGGCGGTGGAGGCGCGAGGCCTCGACCGCCCCACGGTCACGTCGGGGCGGTGGAGGCGCGGAGCCCCGACCGCCCCGCGGTCACGGTGACGCCGGCGGGTACAGCGACCTCGGGAGCCGGGAGGCCGCTGCCGCGTCCAGGAGCCACAGGGTCCGGGCGCGGCCCCGGGCGCCCGCGGCGGGGGCCTGGATCTCGCCCGCGCCCGAGAGCGCGATCGCCGCGGCCTGCGCCTTGTCCGCACCGGCCGCCAGCAGCCACACCTCACGGGCCGCCCGGATCGCCGGGAGGGTGAGGGTGACCCGGGTCGGCGGCGGCTTGGGCGCGCCGTGGACGCCGACCACCGTGCGCTCGGTCTCCCGGACGGCAGGCAGCTCGGGGAAGAGCGAGGCCACATGGGTGTCCGGGCCGACGCCCAGCATCAGGACGTCGAAGGTGGGCACAGCGCCGTGGTTCTCGGGGCCGGCCGCGCGGGCCAGCTCCTCGGCGTACGCCTCCGCGGCGGCCTCGACGTCGGCGCCGTGGGGACCGTCGGACGCGGGCATGGCGTGCACGCGCTTGGGGTCGAGGGGCACCGCGTCCAGCAGGGCCTCGCGGGCCTGGGTGACATTGCGCTCCGGGTCACCCTCGGGCAGGAACCGCTCGTCGCCCCACCACAGGTCGAGCCGGCCCCAGTCGACGGCGTCCCGGGCCGGGGCGGCGGCCAGCGCGGCCAGCAGGCCGTTGCCGTTGCGGCCGCCCGTGAGGACCACGGACGCGGAGCCCCGGGAGGCCTGCGCGTCCACGATCTTCGTGATCAGACGGGCGGCCGCGGCCTGCGCCATCAGTTCCTTGTCGTGGTGCACGACCAGCTGCGGGGCGTTCACCGCGTGGCCTTCCCGGACAGACCGGAAGGGACCGGGTTCAGCGGTGCCGGCGCCTGCCCTTCCTCCCCGGAAGCTTCCGCAGGTCCTTCGGCGCCGTCCGGTTCTCCTTTGGCCGGCCCGGCGTCCCCCTCGGCCTGCTCCCCTTTGGCCGCCCCGGCGTCCTCCTCGGCCTGCTCCACGGCGGCTCCGGCCTGCACCAGCGCCGCCTCGGCCTTCTCCAGGGCTGCCCTGGCCTTCTCGACCCCGGCCGACTCCGGCGCCGCCGCCGAGGCGTTCAGCCGCTCCACCCCGAACCGCAGGGCCGAGGCGTAGGTGTCGTCCGGGTCGAGCCGCCGCAGTTCCTCCGCGATCAGCTCGGCCGTGTCGCGGCGCTTGAGCGCCACCGCGCGGTCGGGCTGGCCCTCGATGGAGAGCGTGGCCAGCGAGCCGTCCGCCCGGTCCAGCACGATCGGGCCGGCGGAGGTCGCCATCCGGACCGCCGTGAGCCCGGGGCCGCCCGACAGCGAGCGCCTGACGGGCACGTCCAGCCGGTCCGCGAGCCACATCGCGAGCAGCTCGCAGCTCGGGTTGAACTCCTCGCCCTCCACCTCGACCGACTCCACCGTGCAGGTGACCTGGTCCAGGGCCGCGGCCAGCATCGAGCGCCAGGGCGTGATGCGGGTCCAGGACAGGTCCGTGTCACCCGGGGTGTAGGTGTCGGAGCGGGCGTCGAGCTCGCGTACCGGCTGCTCGGCGGCGTAGGTGTCGGTGACGCGGCGCTGGGCCAGCGCGCCGAGCGGGTCGGCGGCAGGGTCGAGCGGCGCGTTCACCGGCCACCAGACGACGACCGGGGCGTCCGGCAGCAGCAGCGGCAGCACGACGGACTGGGCGTGGTCGGACACCTCGCCGTACAGCCGCAGAACGACCGTCTCGCCGGTGCCCGCGTCCGCGCCCACCCGCACCTCGGCGTCCAGCCGGGACTGGGTGCGGTCGCGGGGAGTGCGGGAGACGCGCCTGATCACCACGAGCGTGCGCGAGGGATGCTCGCGCGAGGCGTCGCCCGCGGCCTTGAGCGCGTCGTACGCGTTCTCCTCGTCGGTGACGATGACCAGCGTGAGCACCATGCCCACGGCCGGGGTGCCGATCGCCCGGCGGCCCTGCACCAGCGCCTTGTTGATCTTGCTGGCGGTGGTGTCCGTGAGGTCTATCTTCATGGCCGGCGCCAGCTCCGTCCGTCTCGTTCGAGCATCTGGTCCGCCTCGACGGGACCCCAGGTACCGGCCGGGTACTGCGCGGGCCGCCCGTTCCGGTCCCAGTACCGCTCGATCGGGTCGAGGATCTGCCAGGACAGCTCCACCTCTTCCGTGCGCGGGAAGAGGTTCGAGTCGCCGAGCAGCACATCGAGGATGAGGCGCTCGTACGCCTCGGGCGAGGACTCCGTGAACGACTCGCCGTAGGCGAAGTCCATGGACACGTCCCGGATCTCCATCGAGGTGCCGGGCACCTTGGAGCCGAAGCGCACGGTCACGCCCTCGTCGGGCTGGACCCGGATGACGATCGCGTTCTTGCCGAGCTCCTCCGTCGCCGTGTGGTCGAAGGGGGAGTGGGGGGCCCGCTGGAAGACGACCGCGATCTCGGTGACCCGGCGGCCCAGGCGCTTGCCGGTGCGCAGATAGAAGGGGACGCCCGCCCAGCGCCGGTTGTCCACCGACAGCTTGATGGCCGCGTAGGTGTCGGTCTTCGACTGGGGGTCGATGCCGTCCTCTTCGAGGTAGCCGATGGCCTTCTCGCCGCCCTGCCATCCGGCCGCGTACTGTCCGCGCACGGTGTCCCGGCCGAGGTCCTCGGGCAGCCGTACCGCCCCGAGCACCTTGGTCTTCTCCGCCGCCAGCGCGTCCGCGTCGAAGGAGGCGGGCTCCTCCATGGCCGTCAGCGCCATCAGCTGCAGCAGGTGGTTCTGGATGACGTCGCGGGCGGCGCCGATGCCGTCGTAGTAGCCGGCCCGGCCGCCGATGCCGATGTCCTCGGCCATGGTGATCTGCACATGGTCCACGAAGGACCGGTTCCAGATCGGCTCGAACATCGTGTTGGCGAACCGCAGCGCCAGGATGTTCTGGACGGTCTCCTTGCCCAGGTAGTGGTCGATGCGGAAGACCTGGTCCGGGGCGAACACCTCGTGGACGACCTGGTTGAGCTCCTTGGCCGACCCGAGGTCGTGGCCGAAGGGCTTCTCGATGACGGCGCGGCGCCAGGAGTCCTTCGTCTGGTCGGCCAGGCCGTGCTTCTTCAGCTGCTGGATGACCACCGGGAAGGAGCGCGGCGGCACCGACAGGTAGAAGGCGAAGTTGCCGCCCGTGCCCTGCGCCTTGTCGAGCTCGTCGATCGTGGCGCGCAGCCGTTCGAACGCGTCGTCGTCGTCGAAGGTGCCCTGGACGAAGCGCATCCCCTGGATGAGCTGCTGCCAGACCTCCTCGCGGAAGGGCGTGCGGGCGTGCTCCTTGACGGCGTCGTGGACCTCCTGCGCGAAGTCCTCGTTCGCCCACTCGCGGCGGGCGAAGCCCACCAGGGAGAAGCCCGGCGGCAACAGACCCCGGTTGGCGAGGTCGTACACGGCGGGCATGAGCTTCTTGCGGGAGAGATCGCCCGTGACGCCGAAGATGACCAGGCCCGACGGCCCCGCGATGCGCGGGAGCCGTCGGTCCGCGGGGTCACGAAGCGGGTTCGCTCCGGAACCGGAGAAGGGGGACAATTCAGCCCTCCGAGGGGGCGAGGCGCTCCAGCTCCGCCTCGGTCGACTTGAGCAGGTCGTTCCAGGACGCCTCGAACTTCTCGACGCCCTCGTCCTCCAGCAGCTGGACCACGTCGTCGTAGGAGATCCCGAGCTTCTCCACCGCGTCGAGGTCGGCGCGAGCCTGCTCGTAGGTGCCGGCGACGGTGTCGCCGGTGATCTCGCCGTGGTCCTCGGTCGCCTGGAGGGTGGCCTCCGGCATGGTGTTGACCGTGTTCGGCGCGACCAGCTCGTCGACGTACAGGGTGTCCTTGTACGCCGGGTCCTTCACACCGGTGGAGGCCCACAGCGGACGCTGCTTGTTGGCGCCCGCGCTCTCCAGCTTGCGCCAGCGGTCGCTCGCGAAGACCTCCTCGTACGCCTGGTAGGCGAGCCGGGCGTTGGCGAGGGCGGCCTTGCCGCGGGCGGCCTTGGCCTCGTCGGTGCCCAGCGCGTCGAGACGCTTGTCGATCTCGGTGTCCACGCGGGAGACGAAGAAGGACGCCACCGAGTGGATCAGCGAGAGGTCCAGGCCCTTCTCGCGGGCCTTCTCCAGGCCCGCCAGGTAGGCGTCCATGACCTCGCGGTAGCGCTCCAGCGAGAAGATCAGCGTGACGTTGACGCTGATGCCGTTGCCGATGACCTCGGTGATCGCCGGCAGACCCGCCTTGGTGGCCGGGATCTTGATCAGCGTGTTGGGGCGGTCGACCAGCCAGGCCAGCTGCTTGGCCTCGGCGACCGTCGCCCGGGTGTTGTGCGCCAGGCGCGGGTCCACCTCGATCGACACACGGCCGTCCTGACCGCCGGTGGCGTCGAAGACCGGGCGCAGGATGTCGGCGGCGTCGCGGACGTCCGCCGTGGTGATCATGCGGATGGCCTCTTCGACGGTGACCTTGCGGTGGGCGAGGTCCGTCAGCTGCTGGTCGTACCCGTCGCCCTGCGAGATCGCCTTCTGGAAGATCGACGGGTTGGTGGTGACGCCCACGACGTGCTGCTGGTCGATCAGCTCGGCGAGGTTGCCGGACGTGATCCGCTTGCGCGACAGGTCGTCCAGCCAGATCGCCACGCCTTCCTCGGAGAGGCGCTTGAGTGCGTCTGTCATGGAATTACATCTCCTACGTGTCGTATGTGAGCGTCAGCGCCGGGCGTCGGCGAGGGATTCCCGCGCCTTCGCGGCCACGTTCTCGGCAGTGAAGCCGTACTCGCGGAAGAGGACCTTGCCGTCGGCCGAAGCACCGAAGTGCTCCAGGGAAACGATGCGGCCGGCGTCCCCGACGTACTTGTGCCAGGTCAGACCGATGCCGGCCTCGACCGCGACCCGAGCCTTCACGGACGGCGGAAGGACGCTGTCCCGGTACCCCTGGTCCTGCTCCTCGAACCACTCCACGGACGGCATGGACACGACCCGGGTCGGGACCCCGTCCGCCTCGAGCTGCTCACGCGCCTCGACGGCCACGTGCACCTCGGAGCCGGTCGCGACGAGGATGACCTCCGGGGTGCCGTTCGACGCCTCGAAGAGGACGTAACCGCCCTTCGCGGCGTCCTCGTTGGGCTCGTACGTGGGCACGCCCTGGCGGGTGAGGGCCAGACCGTGCGGGGCGCCCTTGCCGAACTCCTTCGTCCAGCGCTTGAGGATCTCGCGCCAGGCGATCGCGGTCTCGTTGGCGTCGGCCGGGCGGACCACGTTCAGGCCCGGGATGGCGCGCAGCGACGCGAGGTGCTCGACCGGCTGGTGGGTGGGGCCGTCCTCGCCGAGACCGATGGAGTCGTGCGTCCACACGTAGGTCACCGGCAGGTGCATCAGCGCCGACAGCCGCACGGCGTTGCGCATGTAGTCGGAGAACACGAGGAACGTGCCGCCGTAGACGCGGGTGTTGCCGTGCAGGGCGATGCCGTTCATCTCCGCGGCCATGGAGTGCTCGCGGATGCCGAAGTGGATGGTCCGGCCGTACGGGTTCGCCTCGGGCAGCGGGTTGCCCGCCGGGAGGAACGACGACGTCTTGTCGATCGTCGTGTTGTTGGAGCCCGCGAGGTCGGCGGAGCCGCCCCACAGCTCGGGGACGACCGCGCCGAGGGCCTGCAGCACCTTGCCGGAGGCGGCACGCGTGGCGACGCCCTTGCCGGGCTCGAAGACCGGGAGCTTCTCCTCCCAGCCGGCCGGCAGCTCGCCCGCGGCGATCCGGTCGAACTCGGCGGCCCGCTCCGGGTTCTCGTCCCGCCACAGCTGGAAGGACTTCTCCCACTGCGCCTTCGCGTCCGCGCCGCGCTCCAGGGCCCTGCGGGCGTGGGCGATGACCTCGTCGGCGACCTCGAAGCTCTGCTCGGGGTCGAAGCCGAGGACGCGCTTGGTGGCCGCGACCTCGTCGTCGCCGAGCGCCGAGCCGTGCGCTGCCTCGGTGTTCTGGGCGTTCGGGGCGGGCCAGGCGATGATCGAGCGCATCGCGATGAAGGACGGCTTGTCCGTCACCTTCTTCGCTTCCTCGATCGCGTTGTAGAGGGCGTGCGGGTCGAGGTCGCCGTCCGGCTTGGGGGCGATCCGCTGCACGTGCCAGCCGTAGGACTCGTACCGCTTGACGGTGTCCTCGGAGACGGCCGTCTCGGTGTCGCCCTCGATCGAGATGTGGTTGTCGTCCCACAGCAGGACCAGGTTGCCGAGCTTCTGGTGGCCGGCCAGCGAGGACGCCTCCGCGGAGATGCCCTCCTGCAGACAGCCGTCACCGGCGATGACGTAGACGAAGTGGTCGAACGGGGACTCGCCGGCCGGGGCCTCGGGATCGAACAGACCGCGCTCGTAGCGGGCCGCCATCGCCATGCCGACGGCGTTGGCGACACCCTGGCCGAGCGGGCCGGTCGTCGTCTCCACACCCACCGTGTGGCCGTACTCCGGGTGACCCGGGGTCTTCGAACCCCACGTACGGAACGACTTCAGGTCGTCCAGCTCCAGGCCGAAGCCGGCCAGGTACAGCTGGGTGTAGAGGGTCAGGGACGAGTGGCCCGCGGACAGCACGAAGCGGTCGCGGCCGACCCAGTCGGCGTCCGCCGGGTCGTGCCGCATCACCTTCTGGAAGAGGGTGTAGGCGGCAGGCGCCAGGCTCATCGCCGTACCGGGATGGCCGTTGCCGACCTTCTGTACGGCGTCGGCGGCCAGGACACGGGCGGTGTCGACGGCCCGCTGGTCCAACTCGGTCCACTCGAGGTCTGTGGTGGTCGGCTTGGTGCTCACCCTGGGTCAGGGCTCCTCTCCACATGTCGAATACCGGCTGTTCTGGGCGCGCGCCCACCGGCTGCCGGTGCACTGGATGCCCACCGGCCGCTGTCGAGCCTACCCCCGTGGGGACGTGCGTTTTTTCGAGTCGTTCCAGACTGCCGGGCCTTGCTGCGGTCCGCCCGCTGACTGGCCGGAACCGCACTTGGCACTTGAATACGGAGGCGCTCACATGACTGCTCAATCGAGCCTGAGTACGACTCATCCGCGCCCCTTCCCCGCGCCTCTCCCAACACGACCCCACCCCCGCGAAGGCCGGGGTATGGGCAACGTCTACAGTGGCGTGGTACGCGCGAGCCTTTACCCCGCATTCACATGGGGAGGCTTGCTGGGAGTCTCTGTCAGGGGTGTGCGTGACGGCCGTTGAATCCCGTCCAGTGGGGATCGTCGGGACGAGCCAGAGCCCGAGCCGGCGGCCGGTGGGGGCCCGGGTCAAGGCGTTCGTGGCGCTGACCAAGCCGCGGATCATCGAGCTGCTGCTGATCACCACCGTTCCGGTGATGTTCCTCGCGCAGCGTGGTGTGCCGGACCTCGGCCTGGTGCTGCTCACCTGCGTCGGCGGCTACCTCTCCGCGGGCGGCGCCAACGCGCTGAACATGTACATCGACCGCGACATCGACGCCCTGATGGACCGCACCTCGCAGCGCCCGCTGGTCACCGGCATGGTCAGCCCGCGCGAGTGCCTCGCCTTCGGCGTCACCCTCGCGGTGGTCTCGACGCTGCTGTTCGGCCTCGCCGTCAACTGGCTGTCCGCCTGGCTGTCGCTCGGAGCGCTCCTCTTCTATGTCGTCGTCTACACGATGATCCTGAAGCGGCGGACCTCGCAGAACATCGTGTGGGGCGGCATCGCCGGCTGCATGCCGGTGCTGATCGGCTGGTCGGCCGTGACGAACTCGCTCTCCTGGGCCCCGCTGATCCTCTTCATGGTGATCTTCTTCTGGACGCCGCCGCACTACTGGCCGCTGTCCATGAAGGTCAAGGAGGACTACGCGCGCGTGGGCGTTCCGATGCTGCCGGTCATCGCCTCCAACAAGGTCGTCGCCAGGCAGATCGTGATCTACAGCTGGGTCATGGTCGCCGTCTCGCTCCTGCTGACGCCGCTCGGCTACACCGGCTGGTTCTACACGGCCGTCGCCCTCGCGGCGGGCGGCTGGTGGCTCTGGGAGGCGCACGCCCTGCAGAACCGGGCGAAGGCCGGGGCCACGGGCGGCAAGCTCAAGGAGATGCGCCTGTTCCACTGGTCCATCACGTACGTCTCGCTGCTGTTCGTGGCGGTCGCCGTGGACCCCTTCCTGAGGTGAGCGTCACTCGCCCCGGCCGTCGCCGTGCGATCTACCCGTCGGTAGCATCCTGACCATGGCAGACACGCAGCAGGTTGACGCGAAGGACGGGCGCAAGGTCGCCCGGCTCACCAAGCAGATCGGCGCCTTCTCCCAGCAGCACGGCGGGGCCGAGGGCCAGGTCGCCCACATCGGCGAGCGCGGCGCCCGCATCGTCCTCGTCGGCGAGGACGGCGCCTGGGGCGACCTCGTGGCCCCCTCGGTGGAGATCGCCCGGAAGGCCGTGGAGAAGGCCGGGATCACGGTCCACGAGTCCTTCGACGGCGAGTTCGCGGCCAAGGTGAAGACAGGTCCGTACGAGTGGTCCCGCATGGCCGGGATCCAGGTCGGCGGCCCGAAGAACGCCTGAGCGTCTTCTCACGCAACACCTGACACCCGGTTCACCCGTTAGGACCTTCAGGAGTACGAGGTCCAGTCACGGGAGTCCCGATGATCGAAACGCCGTCCCTGGTGGACCAGTACTGCCACGGCGTCCTGAGAACGGAGCTGGGCCTCGGCACCTTCGAGGCCCAGCTGGCCCGCACCGAGGGCCCGCCCGCCGCCGGCACGACCCTCTTCGACACCCAGACCGGGTTCGCCGTACGCCGCTGGTGCCCACCGCTGCTCGGCCTGGAAGCGCACTGCCCGCCCGCCCGCTATCTCGCCCGCCGTCGTGAACTCGGCGTACTGGAATCGGGCCGCCGGCTGCTGCGCGGCAGCGGCATCACGACCTACCTCGTCGACACCGGCCTGCCCGGCGATCTCACCGGCCCGGACGAGCTGGCCTCCGCCGCAGCCGCCGAGGCCCGCGAGATCGTGCGCCTGGAACTCCTCGCCGAGCAGGTCGCCGACACCTCCGGCACCGTCGAGTCCTTCCTCGCCAACCTCGCCGAGGCGGTCCACTCGGCCGCCGGGTCCGCCGTCGCCTTCACCTCCGTCGCCGGCGTCCGGCACGGCCTGGCGCTCGCGCCCGAGCCGCCCGGCCCGGGGGAGGTGCGGGGCGCGGCGGGCCGCTGGCTGGCCGCCCGCCGGGTCGGCGGGGAGCTGAGCGACCCCGTGCTGCTACGGCACCTGCTGTGGATCGCCGTCGCCTCAGGACTGCCCCTCCAACTGCACGCCGGGCTCGGCGAGCCGGGCCTGCGCATCGACCGCACCGACCCCGCGCTGCTCACGGACTTCGTCCGCGCCACGGCCGGCCTGGGCACCGACCTGGTCCTGCTCCACGGCTACCCCTACCACCGCCACGCCGCCCACCTCGCCGGTGTCTTCCCGCACGTCTACGCCGACTCCGGCGCCGCGCTCGTGCGCACCGGCGCCCGCGCCGCGACGGTCCTCGCGGAGATCCTGGAACTGGCCCCCTTCGGCAAGATCCTGTTCTCCAGCGGGGCACAGGCACTGCCCGAGCTCCACGTCGTCGGCGCCCGGCTGTTCCGCGAGGCCCTCGGACGGGTGCTGGGCACCTGGGTCGCCGAGGACGCGTGGTCGCCGGCCGACGCGCGGCGGGTGGCCGCGATGGTCGCGTCGGGCAACGCGCGCCGGGTGTACGGACTGGGGTGACCGGGCCCGGGCTCCGCTCGGGGCCTGTGCGGCGACGCGCCTTCGGCGATGCCGGTCCGCCACGCGGCCCGGCAGACCTCAGGCGCGGGAGCCGACGGGGGCCTCGGTCGTCGGACCCGGCAGGTCCAGCGTCGGCCGCCGGCGCTCGCGCAGCGCCAGCAGCACCCGCAGCACCGCGATCCACATCAGGGCCGAGCCCAGCATGTGCAGGCCGACCAGGACCTCGGGGAGGTCGGTGAAGTACTGGACGTAGCCGATGACGCCCTGGGCGAGCAGGATCAGGAAGAGGTCGCGGGTGCGGTCCAGCGGAGCCCTGGGGGCGTCCACCGCCTTGAGGACGAACCACAGGGCGAACGTCAGCGACACCACGATCCAGGCCAGCACGGCGTGCACCTTGCTGACCGTCTCCCAGTCGACCGGCATCCGCTCGACCTCGCTGGAGTCGCCCGCGTGCGGCCCCGCACCGGTCACCACCGTGCCGACCAGGATCAGCAGGACCGAGGCCGCGACCAGGAACCACACCAGTTGCCGCACGGACGCGCCGACCAGCGGACGCGGCGCCGCGTCGCCCTCCCGGGTGCGCTGCCACATCACCGTCGCCACCGCGATCAGCGCCGACGTCGCGACGAAGTGCGCGGCCACCGTGTACGGGTTGAGGCCGACCAGGACCACGATCCCGCCGAGGACCGCGTTGCTCATCACGACCCAGAACTGCGCCCAGCCCAGCCGGGTCAGCCCCCGGCGCCGCGGCTTCTCGGACCGCGCCGCGACGATCGCCCAGCCGACCGCCGCGCACAGCACGTACGTCAGCATGCGGTTGCCGAACTCGATGGCGCCGTGGAAGCCCATCGCACCGGTCGCGGTGAGCGAGTCCTCGGTGCACTTGGGCCAGGTCGGGCAGCCGAGCCCGGAGCCGGTGAGCCGCACGGCACCGCCGGTGACCACGATCACCACCGACATCACGAGCGCGGAGAGGGCCGCTCGCTGAACCGTCCGGGGAGCGGGCGTCCAGCGTTCGGCGATGAAGGCGAGCGGGTTGCGCAGGGCCGCCAGGGCGTCGGCGCGGGTCACGTTTGGCACGCCCACCATCGTAGGCGGCCGCTTGTGCATGCTTTCACGAGGGTCCGGTCTCCGAGGGGAGCAGGGCGCCGCCCGGCGGCAGCGGATCCGTCAGGGGCGGGGCGTCGAGCCACAGGGCCGCCCCGATCCGCCGGGCCCCGGCCAGGAAGGCCGCCGCCTCGGCCGGATCGTCGGTGCACTCGGCGAGCCGTTCGTAGACCGCCACCAGCGAGGGATGATCGTCGCCCAGCCGGGCCCGGAAGATGCGTTCGGCCTCCCGCAGCACCATCTCCGCGCCCGCCCGGTCGCCGGCCGTGAGCATGACCGGACCGAGCCGCGAGAGCGTCTTCGCACGGTAGTGGTGGTCGATGCCGTACTTCTGCGTGTAGATGCCGTGGGCCCGGTCGAGGGTCCGCAGGGCCTCCGTCAGCTGTCCCCGCGCGGCCTGCAGCGAGCCCATCTTGTTCAGGCAGGCGGCGTACTTGTGGGGCTCGGCCTCGCTGCGGTTGTAGTGCAGTTCGAGCACCGGTTCCAGCAGCTCGGAGGCGGAGCGCAGCTTCTCCCGCCACTGCCCGCGCAGCTCGCGCCGGTGCAGCGGCTGCCAGACGCCCCGGGCCCGCTCGCGGAGGTCCTCGGCCTGCCGGCGCCGTACGTCGGCCAGGAACTTGGCGACCTGCGAGGTCTCGAAGTCCTCCAGCCCCCGGTGCTCCCGGAACACCGCCAGGGCGTCCCCGAGCATGGTCTCCGCCGTGGCCAGGTCGCCCCGGTCCTGTGCGACGATGCCGACGTCGCGCCGCAGCATCGCCCGGAACAGCACGTGCCGGGCCGGCACCTGGCTGCCGCGCTGCGGGATGCGGGCCTCGGCGCGGGCGTACGACTCCAGGGCGAGGGAGAGACGGCCCGCGTTGCGGTGGATCATGCCGATCTCCTGTTCGGCGACGGCCCACTCCAGGCTCTCCCAGCCCGGCTCCTGGTGCTCGTAGTTCTCGTAGATCCGGATCGCCTCGCGGACCGCGTCCAGCGCCTCGTCGAAGAGGATCTTCTCGCGCAGCACGCCGCCGTACTGGCGGTGGCAGAGCGCTTCCAGCTCCACGAAGGCCGGACCGTCGCCGGTGTGACGGCGGCACTGCTCCAGCGCCTTCAGGCACTCCTCGTGGGCCTCGTCGAGATGGGCCAGCAGATAGTGCTGGCGGGCCACCGCCAGCTGGGCGGTGACCCGGCCGAGGGCGTCCTCGCCGTCCGGCGCGCCGGAGTCCTGGCGCAGCTCCGCCTCCCACTGGAAGAACGTGAGCGCGCGCGTCCAGTTGCACCGCTGCTCCTGGTAGACGCCGACGCGGTGGAGTAACTCGATCAGCGCCCAGCGGGCCTTGCCGTACTCGATCCGGTCGTCGGACGCCCAGGACACCTCCGTGATCACCGCGTCGGCGTGCGGCATCAGCCGTTCGCAGGCGCTGCGCACCTCCGGCTGCTCCGGCCAGGCCGGGAACGCGGCCTCCACCAGGCGCACCGCGACCTGCGACCACTGCACCCGGGCCTCCTGGTCCATCCGGCTGCGGATGAACTGGCGCACCCGCGGGTGCACCCCGAACGTCAGCGAACCCCTGCGCTGGTCACCGCTCACGGTGAGCAGCGAGTGCTCCACGAGTTCGCGGACCATGGGCCGGAAGACCCGCCGGCTCTCCATCGCCCGCCGCAGCCCCTCCGGCAGGACCGCGCGGTGCTCGTACAGCGCCGCGTGCGGCACGTCCTCGGAGGCCAGGTAGGAGCACAGACGCAGCAGGTTCTCGGCCTCCGGGGCGTCCCGGGAGATCTTCTCGACGGACAGCCGGAAGGTCTCGAAGCCGTTCGTCGAGGTGTGGTCGGGCAGCTGGGCCAGGTACTCCTCGACGGTGATGCCCTCCTGCTCGATGTAGGCCCCGGCCGTCTCCAGGTCGAGCGGCAGCCAGCCCAGCTGCCTGCCCAGCGCGTCCAGCTGTTCGGTGTCCGCGTCCTCGGGGCCGACGTCTATGCGCCGGCGCAGGAAGGCCCGCCCCTCGGTGGGGCCGAGACCGAGCAGCTCCAGGCGGTGGTCGGTCAGCTCGGCCCAGCCCTGGCGGACCCGGGTGGTGATCAGGATCGTCCCCTCGCACTGGTCCGGGGGCAGGAACTGCTGCAGCCCGAGGGTGCCGTCGGCCGGGGACTCGGTGTCGTCGGTGTCCCGCTGGACGTTGTCGTACACGAGCAGCCAGCCCGGGTTGTCGCGCAGCCAGCCCCACAGGCGGGACAGGACGACGTACTCGCTCTCGTGGGCGGGGATGCCCACGATGGCGGCGAGTTCGAGGAGCTTGTCGCGCAGCCGCTCGGTGCTGGTGGCGGGCAGCCACCAGGTCAGGGCGTAGGTGTGGGTCTGCGCGTGGGTGCGGGCGTGCCGCACGGCCAGCTGGGTCTTGCCGGCACCGCCGATGCCGTGGATGACGACGACGCGGCGGGAGGCCGCCGCCTCGGAGGTCCCGGCCAGCATCTCGTCGATGCGCCGGAGCTCGGCGTCCCGGCCGGTGAAGTAGCGCGAGAGGGACGGCAGGTTGTGCGGCGGTATCAGCGGGAGCTCGACCGGCTCCTCCTGGGCCGCCGAGCCCCGGCCCAGCGAGTGCCGGGTGAAGAAGGCGGAGGCGGTGGCGAGGACGCCCGTCACCGAGACGACGGCCCACAGCGCGGGCCCGTTCGCATGGTCCGCGACGATCGGCAGGACCGCGACCGAGCCGGTCGTGGCGGTGTACAGGCCGATCCGCAGACCCCGTCGTCGTGTGTCTGCGCTGCTCCTGGCTGCTCCCATGGCGGCTCCCCCGGTGTGAAACTCCCCTGCCCGCACGGTTCAGGTTGAAGCTCCCATTGTCCGGGGGCCATACTCCGTCTTCCATATACGTGCAGCAGAATGTGTTCCGAAGTCTGCGCACCCTCGGATTTTCGCCCTTCGGAGGCGGCGTGGACGGTCAGCCGACAGATCAGAAAATGCACGTGGGACTGGTGCACTGGTCCTTTCCCCCCTGTGTCGGAGGGGTGGAAACGCACCTGTGGCACTTCTCGCGCCTGCTCGCGGCCCACGGAGTCGACGTGACGGTCTTCACCGGGACGCCGGAAGCGGTGGCCCCGGGCCGGACGGGCGTCGAGGGCGAGGGGGCGGTCCGCATCGAGCGGCACCCGGGTCTCGACCTGGCCGGTGTCGTGGCCGAGCCGCCGGAGGAACCCGAACTCGGCTCGTGGTTCCGCGAGTTGATCACCGCCCGGGGGATCCGTGTGGTCCACGGACACAATCTGCACCACTTCTCGGAGGGGCCGGCCCGGGCTCTGGCCGAACTGCGGGACGAGCTCGGTCTGCGGCTCGTGCACACGTATCACAGCATCTGGCACGAGGAGGCGAATCCGGCGGCCGAGGCCTGCGCGCGGTGGGATCTCCACTTCGCGGTCTCCGACTTCCTCGCCGAAGCCTGCACCCTGCACCTGGGATTCACCGTGGAGCGCCGGTATCTGGGCATCGACACGGCGACCTATCTGGACGTGCCCGTCGCCGGGGTGCAGGAACCCGGAATGGTGCTGCTGCCGGCGCGGCTCATTCCGGACAAGGGAGCGGAACTGGCGATCAGGGCCGTGCACCACATCATCGAGCACGGTCTGAGCAAAGTGCCCCCGCGACTGGTCCTCATGCGGACAGGCGTGGAGAACACGGTCGATTTCCATGGGGAAACGGTCGGTTTCTACAATGAACTGCAGGAACTGCTGAAAAAACTGGAAGTGAAAGAAGGGGTCGTCGAATTCGCCGAGGCCGGCGTGGATCATATGAGGGCCCTGTACGAAAAGGCCTCCGTAGTGGTCTATCCGTCGATGTTCGACGAACCCATGGGGCTCGCGCCGCTGGAGGCGATGTGCGCCGCCCGGCCGGTGGTCGTCACCCGGATGGGCGGACTCGACGAGGGGATCGAGGAGGACGAGGAGATCGGCTTCCTCGTGCCCGACCGCAACGTGTCCAAGCTGGCCGACCGCATCGCCCTGCTGCTCGACGACCCCGCGCTCGCCCAGGCGGTGGGGCGGCGCGCCCGGCAGCACGTCGTGCACCACTTCGATCTGGAGTTCTATCTGCGGCACATGCTCCGCGTGTACCGCGCCCCGCTCAGCCCGCCGTGACCCAGCCGGACGGCAGACCGGTCACCTCTGCCGCGCCCTGTTCGTCCACCCGCACCGACAGTTCCCCGCCGGCCAGCCGCAGCCCCTGGACCTCGAGCGGGCCGAACGGCGTCGGCCGTACGTGCAGGACCCGCCGCCCCGCGTCCGGCCGCAGGCCCAGCAGCGCCGACAGCACGGCCACGCCCGACGCCGCCGACCAGCCCTGCGGCCGGCAGGCCGCCGGGTAGGCGAGCGGGGCGGGGGAGTCGCCCGTGCGGGCGTCCCCGCCGTACAACTCCGGCATCCGGTAGAGGAAATGGGCCGCCGCCTCCAGGAGGCCCTCGGCGAGCCGGGAGGCCTCCGCGTCACAGCCCGCCGCGCACAGCCCCTGGATCGCGATCGCCGTGTCGTGGGTCCAGACCGAACCGCCGTGGTAGCTCATCGGGTTGAAGCCGGGCAGGGCCGCCGAACGGCTGCGCAGCCCCCAGCCCGAGTTCAGTTCGTCCGAGTCCAGCCAGGCCGCCACGTCACGGCAGCCCCGGCCGTCGAGGATGCCGGTGGCCGGCAACTGGCCCATGTTCGACGCCGGTCCGCTGACCGGGTCCAGGTTCCGGCCGACCGCGATGGCCACATAGCGCGGGGCGGGTCCCCCGGGAGAGGGCAGCCAGAACGCGTCCGTGAAGCGTTTGCGCAGACCCCGCGCCCACAGCCGCAGCCGCTCGGCCTCCTCCCTGCGCCCCCGCGCGGCCAGCAGCCCGGCCAGCCCGCTCGCCGCCTGGTAGGCGTACCCCTGCACCTCGCACAACGCCAGCGGCGGCTCGATCCGGCGGCCCGCCGCGTCCCGCACCGCGTCGTCGCTGTCCTTCCAGGACTGGTGGCGCAGCCCGCCCGCCCGCGGGTAGTAGCGCAGCAGCCCGTCCTCGTCCTCGGCGCTTGTCCGCAGCACCCAGTCCATGGCCCGTTGCGCGTACGGCAGCAGCGCGTCCACGTCCCGCTCCGGCAGCCCCCAGTGCCAGGCCTCCACCAGCAGGGTCACGAACAGCGGGGTCGCGTCGACCGAGCCGTAGTAGCGCGAGGGCAGGCGCAGCCCGTGTCCGTGCTCGGCGTCCGCGGGGCGCAGCTCGTGCAGGATGCGGCCCGGCGCCTCCTCGCGGAACACGTCGTTGTCCGTGCCCTGACGGCGGGCCAGCGCCCACAGGGTGCCGCGGGCCAGACCGGTGCCCAGCGGGAGCATCATCCGGGCCGACCAGATCGAGTCCCGGCCGAACAGCGCCAGATACCAGGGGCAGCCCGCCGCGATGAACTGGTCCTCCGGGCCGTCGGGCGCGGTGCGCTCGGGGTCCGCCAGCCGCAGCGCGCTCAGGTCGCCCAAGCCCCGGCGGACCAGGGCCACCAGCCTGCGGTCGCCGCGCACGACCGGCTCGCTCCAGGGGACCTCCGAGGTCGGGGGGCCCGGATGCCCGGGCGGGGTGGGCACCGCGCCGCCGTCGACGGTCAGCCGCAGCTGCCTGCTCTCGCCGGGGCGCAGCAGCAGCCGGGGCCAGGTGAAGGTGCCGCCCTCCGGCCCGTCGGTGATGCCGGGCGGCCGCTCCGGCCCGGCCGCGCGGACCTCCGCCCGGCCGGTCGGCGCCTCCCACACCAGAGCGCCCTCGTCCGCCGCGCACCGCACGGGCGCGCCGGTACGGCCCCGCTTCACGTCGGCGATGTCCGCAAGGTCGGTGGCGAGCGCCAGCTCGACGTGCAGCAGCCGGGAGACGGTGCCGACGTTGCGCAGCAGGATGCTCTCGCCCCGGCCGGCCGTGCGCACCCGCTCGATGATCACGGTGGGGTCGTCCGTGCGGTCACGGGGGTAGCGGTGCACCGAGGTGAAGCGCACCTGGTCGGGGCCGAGCGGCTGCACGCCGATCGGCTCCGGCTCACGGTGGTCGATCAGCAGACAGGCCGTGTGCAGCAGCCTGCGGTCATGGCCGTAGAAGCCCTCCGCCCGCAGGCCGCGCAGCTGCCCGTCCCGGGGCGAGGCGGCGAAGGCCGGGGCCGCGACACAGATGACCACGTCGTGGAGAAGGGGTTGCAGAGCACGCACACTCGAGGAATCCGCGGACTCGTACACGGGGCGTCTCTTCCCACTTCGCCCGGATGCCACTCGCACGGCGGACGGCGCCGGCCTCCCCGGTGGCCGGAACACGCCTCACTCCCAGCGGAAGAACCTCCCCGCCGCCGCCAGCCCCAGGACCGCCCACACCGCCAGGATCCCCAGGTCGCCCCAGGGGATGCCCGCGCCGTGCTGGAGCACGTCCCGAAGACCGTCGGACAGGGCCGAGATCGGCAGCAGGCCGAGAACGTCCTGTGCGGGGGACGGGAACTTGTCCAGCGGGACGACGACCCCGCCGCCCACGAGCAGCAGCAGGAAGACCAGGTTGGCGGCGGCCAGGGTCGCCTCCGCCTTCAGGGTGCCCGCCATCAGCAGGCCGAGGCCGGAGAAGGCGGCCGTGCCGAGGATCAGCAGGAGCAGGACCGCGAGCGGGTTTCCGTGCGGGTTCCAGCCCAGCGCGAAGGCGATCGCCGTCAGCAGGATCACCTGAAGGACCTCGGTGACCAGCACCGATGCCGTCTTGGCCGTCATCAGGCCCCAGCGCGGGAGCGGTGAGGAGGCGAGCCGCTTCAGGACGCCGTAGCGGCGTTCGAAGCCGGTGGCGATGGCCTGGCCGGTGAACGCCGTGGACATCACCGCGAGCGCGAGGATGCCGGGGGCCAGGAAGTCCACCGCCGCCCCGGCGCCGGTGTCGATGATGTCCACGCTGCTGAACAGGACCAGCAGCAGCGCCGGGATCACCACGGTGAGCAGCAGCTGCTCGCCGTTGCGCAGGAGCATCTTCGTCTCCAGCGCCGCCTGCGCCGCGATCATGCGGGGCAGGGGCGCCGCGCCCGGCCTGGGGGTGTAGGTGCCAGTGGCGGTCACGAGCGCAGCTCCTTGCCGGTGAGCTCCAGAAAAACGTCCTCGAGGGTGTGCCGTTCCACCGAGATCCGGTCCGGCATCACCCCGTGCTGGGCGCACCACGAGGTGACCGTCGCCAGCAGTTGCGGGTCGACCTTGCCCATCACCCGATAGGAGCCCGGCGTCAGCTCGGCGGCGGAGCTGTCGGAGGGCAGGGCCTTGAGCAGGGAGCCGACGTCGAGGCCGGGGCGGCCGGTGAAGCGCAGGGTGTTCTCCGCGCCGCCGCGGCACAGCTCCTCGGGGGAGCCCTGGGCGACGACCCGGCCCGCGTCGATGATCGCCACGTCGTCGGCCAGTTGCTCGGCCTCGTCCATGTGGTGGGTGGTCAGGATCACCGAGACGCCGTCCGTGCGCAGATCCCGGACCAGGTCCCAGGTGGCGCGGCGGGCCTGCGGGTCCAGGCCGGCCGTCGGCTCGTCCAGGAACACCAGCTCGGGGCGGCCCACGACCGCCATCGCCAGGGCGAGCCGCTGCTGCTGGCCGCCGGACAGCCGCCGGTACGCCGTGCGGCCGCAGGAGCCGAGCCCGAGCCGCTCGATCAGCGCGTCCACGTCCAGCGGATGCGCGTGCAGCTTCGCCACGTGCCGCAGCATCTCGTCGGCCCGCGCACCCGAGTACACGCCACCGGACTGCAGCATCACACCGACCCGGGGGCGCAGCTCGACGGCCTGTCTCACGGGGTCGAGACCGAGGACGCGCACGGTGCCGGAGTGCGGCCGGCGGTACCCCTCACAGGTCTCGATCGTGGTCGTCTTCCCGGCGCCGTTGGGACCCAGCACGGCGGTGACACCCGTCCGGGCCGTCAGGTCGAGGCCGTCCACCGCAGTCTTCGTGCCGTACCGCATCACCAGGGCCTGGACCTGGACCACGGGCTCACTTCGCATGGCCCCGAGTCTAGGTACGCGTCCACCGCTCGTGACCGGCGGGTAGGCCGTCCTCCGGTGCGGCCCTCGTCACGGGCGGCCCACGGCTCCCTCCCCGCACGCAAAATGGTCCTTTCGGGTGAAGAGACGGCATCCCTCCCATTCCGTCCATCCGGCGGTGCTTCACTGGCGATGGCCCGTCCCAGGCGGGCGGCGGACGCCTTCTCCCTTCCGTTGAAAGGCAGTTGAGCCATGACCAGACGCGCCCTGCTCTCCCGGACGAGGGCCGCTGCCGGACTCGTCACCTCCGCGCTGATGTGCGCGGCCCTCGCCGCCCTTCCCGGCCCGGCCGGCGCCGTCACCGGCCACCAGCCGGCCCGGTCCGCGCGGGCCGTCGTCGGTCCGGCGCTGTTCGACGACTTCAACTACCTCTCCGCCACCGATCAGCAGCTCACCCAGCACGGCTGGACCCTGCGCTCGGGCCAGGGCGGGCCCGGTGTGTCCGGCGCCACGTGGAAGCCGCAGAACATCACCTTCGCCACCGCCTCCGGCAACTCCGTCATGACCCTGCGCTCCGGCACCAACGGCACGGCGGCCGGTACCGAGCACACCGAGATCTACCAGCAGCGCAAGTTCCTGTACGGCACCTACGCGGCGCGCGTCCGCTTCAGCGACGGCCCCACCATCGGGCCCGACGGCGACCACATGGTGCAGGCGTTCTTCACCATCTCGCCGCTCGACCACCCGCTGGACCCGGCCTACAGCGAGCTCGACTTCGAGTACCTGCCCAACGGCGGATGGGGCATCCCCTCCAGCGCGCTGCTCGCCACGTCCTGGGAGACGTACGCGGAGAACCCGCCGCAGGAGGAGAACGTCTCCACCCAGGAGCGCGCGAGCTTCAACGACTGGCACGACCTGGTCGTCACCGTCGACAGCACCACCGTCACCTACTACATCGACGGCCGGCTCTTCGCCACGCACGGCGAGCCCTACGTTCCCGAGTCGACCATGAGTATCCGCTTCAACCACTGGCTGATCGACCTGGCCGGGATCAACAGTCGGAAGACGCGTGCCTACGAGCAGAAGGTCGACTACGTGTTCTTCGTCCAGGACCAGCTGCTCACCCCGGCCGCCGTGCAGACCGCCGTCGCCGACTACCGGTCGCAGGGGGTGACCTTCCAGGACACCGTCTGAGCCCCCCGACGGCGGGGCGGCTCAGGGCGAGGGGGCCGTCTCGTCCGGGGCGGCGATCGGCAGCCGGGCGGTGAAGGTCGTGCCGCGGCCCTCCGCGGAGTCCACCTCCATCTCGCCCCCGTGGTTCGCGACGATGGTGCGGACGATCGTCAGCCCCAGACCGGTGCCGGGAATGGCCGCGTCCGTGGCGTTCGAGGCGCGGAAGAACCGCTGGAAAAGCCTCTCCTGCTCCTCCGCGGGGATGCCGATGCCGGTGTCGCTGACGGTCAGCACCGCATCCCCGTCCCAGGCGTCGGCGCGGACGGTGACCTTCCCGCCCTTCGGGGTGAACTTCACCGCGTTGGACAGCAGGTTCATCAGGACCCGGTCCAGCTGGTCGCTGTCCGCCTGCAGCACCAGCGGCCGGGACGGGCAGTGCGTCTCCAGGGTGACGGAGGCGGCCTCGGCGGCCGGCCGGACGGCGTCGGCCGCCGACGTCACCAGCCGGACCAGGTCGACCGGCTCCTTCCTGGAGTTGAACGCCCCCGACTCGATGCGCGACAGGGTCAGCAGATCCTCGATGAGTGCCCGGAGCCGGTTGGCGTTGCGGTCGACGACGTCCAGCATGTGCCGCTGCGCAGGCGTGAGCGGCCCCGTCTCCTCGTCCTTCAGCAACTCGATGTACCCCACGATGCTGGTCAACGGCGTGCGCAGCTCGTGGGAGACGGTGGACAGGAAGTCGCTCTTGGCCTTGTCCAGCGCGCGCAGCTTGTCGACCAGACGTGTCTCCCGCTCGTAGAGCAGCGCGTTGTGCAGCGCGCGGCCGACTCCGGCGGCCATGGACTCGGCGATCTCGATCTCCACCGGCCGCCACGGACGGTCCCGCCGGCCGCGCGCGAGGAAGAGGGCGCCGAGCGGTTCGTCACCGACGCCGACCGGGACGACGAGCACCCCCACCAGGCCCAGTGTCTCGGCCGCCGCCCGGGCGTCCCGCGGCAGACCGCCCTCGCCGAAGGAGCCCGGCGCCCCCGGCAGCGGTGCCCCCTCGGCCAGCACGGCCGGCAGATCGTTGTGGCACCAGGCCGTTCCCCGCCGGTAGTGCTCGCGCACCACGTCGAGGGGAACGGGCGGGATCGGCTGCTCCTCAGGAGGCAGCAGCCCCGCCTCGGAACTCCAGGCGCGTGCCGTGCGCACGAGGGGGCTGTCCTGATCGGTCAGCAGGACGAAGGCGTGTTCGGCCTCCAGCCCCTCGCCGATACCGGCGCAGGCCGTGTCGAGGAGCTGCTCGACACCGAGGTGCTCCCGGATGCGGACACCGACGGCCCGCGCGGTCTGCGTCAGTCGGGTGCGCTCCTGTTCGATCGCCCGCATCCGGTCGCTCTCGTCGGCGAGCGCGTTCACCGACCGCGCCACCGCTCTGATCTCCTGCGGACCCTTCTCCTCCGCCCGCGCCGCGTGGTCGCCCGAGGCGAGCCGGTCCAGCGTCCGGGCGGTGCTCTGCAGCGGGCGGGTCAGGGCACGCGTGGTGTGCACCGCCGCGAGGACGGCCAGGGTCCCGCCTGCCGCCAGCAGGACGCCGATGCCCACGATGCTGCCTTCGAGGACGGCGTCGGCCCGGTCCTCGTCCCGCTCGACGGCCCCGTTGAGCTGCGAGTCGAGCCGTCGGTTGGTGCTGTCGAAGACCGCGAACCGCCCGGCGGCCTCCTCGGTCAGCTCCGCCGCCCGGATGCTGCCGGGTGCGGCCTTCGCCTGCTGGTCGGCCACCCGTACGTAGTCGCGCAGCTCCCGGTCCTGCGCCGCGAGATTCCGCCGGGTCGCGTCGGTGGCGTTCCGTCCGGCCGCGGCCAGGGTGGCGAACGGCTCGTCGCGCGCCTGGCGGTAGGCGGTCAGCTCCGCCGCGCGCCCGGTGAGCAGATAGGTGCGCACGGCCCGGTGCATCCGGGTGGCCTGCTCACGCACCCGCAAGTTGTCCCGGGCGACCGGCTCCAGCTGTGTGACGACCTCGTCATGGATCCGGTCCACCACCAGGGCCGCGGTCAGGGCCCCCGCCCCCAGCAGCACAAGCAGCGCGATCAGCAGCCCGAAGGCTCCGGTCAGCCGGCTTGCCACACGGTCACCGATGATCCTCATGGGCGGTCCCCGCCCTGCCCGACCCGCTCACCCGGGCCGAATCCGGTGCGGGTCATCGCCCCCCACACCTGCGGGGCCCGGTGCAGCGCGTCCCACAGCCCGCGCAGACGCCACCACGCCGTGTACTGGCGGTAACCGATGTTCTCGACGGCCACGCCGACGAACGCCCCCCACATGTCCCGCCACCGGGAGAAGCGGTGGTAGGCGTACTCCTCGACGGCGACCGACACCAGGCTGACCACCATCGCGTAGGCGTAGGCGGCGAGCAGGAAGCGCCACAGGAAGTCGGTGTCGACCGCGCCGATCAGCACGCCCAGGGGCACCAGGACGAGCCCGGAGAGTTCCACCAGCGGGGCCAGCAGTTCGAAGAGCACGTAGAACGGCAGGGCCAGCAGACCGACGCGGCCGTAGCGCGGGTTGCCGATCATCCGCCGGTGCTTGAGCAGGATCTCCGTGAGACCGCGCTGCCACCGCCGCCGCTGGCGCCCCAGGACGCGCAGTCCCGAGGGGGCCTCGCTCCAGGAGATCGGCTCGGTGACGAAGACGATGCGGTAGTCGCCGTGGCGGCGGCCCCGTTCCCGCAGGTGCCGGTGGAGACGGACGACGAGTTCGGCGTCCTCGCCGATACAGTCCGGGTCCATGCCGCCCACCGCCACCACCGCGTCCCGCCGGAACAGGCCGAAGGCGCCGGCGATGATCAGCAGACCGCCGACCTTGGACCATCCGGTCCGGCCGAGGAAGAAGCCGCGCAGATACTCGACGACCTGCGCACGTCCGAGCAGGTCCGTGGGGACGTGCGCCTCGACCACGCGTCCGGCCTCGACGGTGCAGCCGTTGGCGATGCCGACCACCCCACCGCTGGCCACCACGCGCAGCGGGTCGTCGCTGAACGGCTTGGCCACGGCCAGCAGGGCCTGGGAGTCGAGGATGGAGTCGGCGTCCACCATGCACAGCAGCGGGTAGCGCGCCAGGTTGATCCCGACGTTGAGCGCGTCGGCCTTGCCGCCGTTGGCCTTGCGGGCCACCACCAGCGGCACCGGTCCTCCCGCGGGCAGGTGCAGCGAGGTGACCGCGCCCCGCACGGGGACGTCCTCGGGTACGACGTGATCCACCGCGGCGAGGTCGAACGCCTCGGTGAGGGCGTCGAGCGTGCCGTCGGTGGAGTCGTCGTCGACGACGACGACCTCGAACACCGGATAGTGCAGCAGGAGCATGGCGCGTACGGCCTCCGTGATGCCCGCCGCCTCGTTGCAGGCGGGCATGATCACGGAGATCGGCGGAGTGAACGGGCTGCCGGCGGCGTCGTCGTACCCGGCGAAGGAGGCCCGGCGCAGCCGCCGTACGAGCTCCGCGAGGGCGAGGAGGATCAGCACCAGATAGCCGGTGTTGATGGCCAGGAAGTAGAGGATGATCGCGGTGTCGCACACCGCGATCACCGCGTGCAGCGTGCCCAGCACCCCGTCCCACAGCTGCCCGCCCGCCGCGCTCACAGGGTCACCTCGACCAGGACGTCGTGGCGGCTGCCGCCGACGGCCCGCTCCGCCAGCGCGGCCCTGGCCTGGGCGGTGGCCGGTGTGCCGGGGCGGCCGTCCGCGGCCTCGCGCAGTGCCGCCTCACCCGTCGGGCCGAGCCGCAGCAGCGCTCGCGCCGCGGTGCCCGCCAGATGGGCGTCGGCGTCGCCGAGCAGCTTCGTCAGGGGGACCGTCGCGGCGACGGCGCCCAGACCGCCCAGGGACCCGGCGGCCACGATGCGCAGGGCGTCGGGCCGGCCGGGCCTGATGGCGTCCAGCAGCGGCGCGAGGCCCTCGGGCATGCCGAGCCTGCCCAGCGCACGGGCCGCCCGGACGCGCACCTCGGTGTCGGGATCCTCGCGCAGCGCCCGGACGATCCAGGGGGTCTGCGCGAGGGCGCCGGTCACCCCGAGCACCTCGACGGCCACCGCCCGGACGAGGGGAGCCGGGTCCCGCAGCCCCGCGACGACGCCGGGCCACGCCTCGGAGCCGAGCGAGGTCAGCGCCGCGGTGACCACCTTGGGGGGCACCGGCCGCGGTCCGCGCAGGCTCCCCAGCAGCGGCGGCACGGCCACCGGCTCACCCATGCGGCCCAGGGCCCGCGCCGCCGCGAGCCGCACCTCCGGGTCACGGTCGTCCAGCAGCCGGCACAGCGCCGGGACCGCCGGGCGGTGACCGAGCTGTCCCAGCACCTGTGCGGCACGCCCCCGCCGGGGCGCTCTGCGGCTGTTCAGGTCGGCGGTTGCGGCCACCGCGGAGCCGCGCCGCTCGCACAGCAGGACCAGTGCCGCGCGCGCCCGGCCGGTGACCTTGCCCAGCATCGCGGTCACCGTCGGCTCGAGCGCGGCCCAGGTCCGCCGGTCGGTCCGCGCGATGCGGTCCGGCAGCTCGCTCTGCTCGTCGTCCGGCTCGCACAGCAGTTCCAGCAGCAGCCCGCGCACCGGCGCCGCGATCCGCTCGTGCCGGCGCCGGCGGTACGTCCGGACGCCCCTGATCCCCGCGGTCAGCAGGCCCAGCGCCAGGGCGACGGCCAGCAGCCCCGTCAGCGCGCCGGTGACGAGGCCGGCGGGGACCGGGATCACCGCTCGACCCGGGTGAGCACCGCGGTGACCCGGCTGGACAGCTCACGCGGGCTGAAGGGCTTGACGATGTAGTCGTCGGCGCCCGCGGCGAAGCCGAGTTCGACGTCTCCTTCCTGGGACCGTGCGGTGATGAGGATGACGGGCAGGGACGCGGTGGCGTCGCAGGCGCGCAGCTCCCGGCACACGTCCAGCCCCGACAGCCCCGGCATGCGTATGTCGAGGAGCACGAGGTCCAGCGGCTGCTCGCGCACCGTCCGCAGCGCGGCCATGCCGTCCTCCACGGCGGTGACCTGGTGACCGCTCTGGACCAGCTTGAACGCCACGAGGTCCCGAATGTCGGCGTCGTCGTCGGCGATCAGGACACGAGCCATTACTCCTCCTGCGATACGGAGCTGCGGTAGGAGTCGAGCAGCCGCGCCACCGCCGCCTGCCGGAACGGCTTGGTCAGCATCTCGTCCGTCGCGAGCTCGGACAGGTCCTCCGGGTCGAGCACGGACGACACGACGAGGTGGCACCGCTCGGTCCGCTCGTCGGCTCGCAGTCGGCGGATGACCTCGCGCCCGTCGATGCCGGGCAGCAGTACGTCGACGATGGCCATGTCCGGGGGATCGGCGAACGCCAGGTCCAGACCCTCCTCACCCGAGTCCGCGATGCTCACCCGGCATCCCAGACCGCTGAGATGCCGCTCCAGCAGGGCGCTGACGTCGTGGTCGTCCTCGATCAGCAGAACGTGTACGCGTGCGTGCGAAGAGTCCATCGCCATCCCTACCGAGTGCGGCAGTCCTTACAAAATAGGAGGAATCATCCCCTTCTGCCACACCGGGCTCACGGCCCTCAGAAGCCCCGGACGCCCCCTCTTCCTCACCGGTGGAGACCCGGTCTCCTCGCGGGGTCGGTGGAGACCCGGTCGGCGTATCGCTCCCGGCGTCTTCGCGGACCCGGCCGGGCGGGCCGGGGGAGAAGCGGACGAGGAGCGGACGAAGAGCGTCTCCCCCGGTTCCGCGCCCGGTCGGCGCAGCTGTGCCGTGAGGGTGCCCCGGGTGACAAGTGGGCCGGTGGGAGGGGGTGCGGGCATGGTGGTGCGGCGTTCCGGCGGGGGTGCGGAGGGTCCGTGGTTCCACGGGTCCCTTGATCGTCCACTGATCGTTTCCGCAGGTCAGATTAGGTATGCCTAAGTGACGCAGGGCACCGTCGGGTGATCCGGACGCGGCTTGCCTGCCTCCGAGGAATTACGCAACAATGGCGTTGTGAAAAACGTCGGCGAGGCTCGGGCGACCTCCACGGGTGCCCCTCAGGAGGAGCTCGCGGCTGGGATGCGCTCGGATCGTTCGACGCGCAACCGGGTCGCGCGGTCCATCCTGGACCACGGGCCGTCGACCGTGACCGAGCTGGCCGGACGGCTGGGGCTCACCCCCGCCGCCGTACGCCGGCACCTCGACGCACTGGTCGCCGACGACGTCGTGGAGGCCCGCGAGCAGCGGGTGTACGGAGCGCGGACCCGCGGGCGCCCCGCCAAGGTCTTCGCCCTCACCGACTGCGGCCGGGACGCCTTCGACCAGTCCTACGACAGGCTCGCCGCGGACGCCCTGCGCTGGATCCAGCAGCGTTTCGGCGGGGACGAGGCCGTCGTCGCCTTCGCGCGCGCGAGGATCGCCGAGCAGGCCGACGCCTACCGCAGGGCCGTCGAGGCCGCCGCCCCCGAGGAGCGGACGGAAGCCCTGGCCAAGGCCTTGAGCGCCGACGGGTACGCTGCTACGGCACGCAGCGCGCCGCTCCCCCAGAAGGGCGAGCAGCTCTGCCAGCACCACTGCCCCGTCGCCCATGTCGCGGAAGAGTTTCCGCAGCTCTGCGAGGCCGAGACCGAGATCTTCTCCCAGCTGCTCGGAACGCACGTCCAGCGACTGGCGACCATCGCCCACGGCGACGGCGTCTGCACGACGTTCATCCCCAAGATTTCCCAGACCCATCACCAGAGCCACAACGCATCTGCTAGCACGGCCGGGAGGAACCCCGCATGACTCTCCCCACGGAGACTGCCCACCCCGAACTCGAGGGTCTGGGCAAGTACGAATACGGCTGGGCCGACTCCGACGAGGCCGGTGCAGCGGCGAAGCGCGGTCTGAACGAGGACGTCGTCAAGGACATCTCCGGCAAGAAGTCCGAGCCGGAGTGGATGACGAAGCTGCGCCTCAAGGGCCTGAAGCTCTTCGAGAAGAAGCCCATGCCGAACTGGGGCTCCGACCTCTCCGGCATCGACTTCGACAACATCAAGTACTTCGTGCGCTCCACGGAGAAGCAGGCGGAGTCCTGGGAGGACCTGCCCGAGGACATCAAGAACACGTACGACAAGCTCGGCATCCCCGAGGCGGAGAAGCAGCGCCTGGTCGCCGGTGTCGCCGCGCAGTACGAGTCGGAGGTCGTCTACCACCAGATCCGCGAGGACCTGGAGGAGCAGGGCGTCATCTTCCTCGACACCGACACCGCGCTGAAGGAGCACCCGGAGCTCTTCAAGGAGTACTTCGGGACCGTCATCCCCGCCGGTGACAACAAGTTCGCGGCCCTGAACACCGCCGTGTGGTCCGGTGGCTCCTTCATCTACGTCCCGCCGGGCGTCCACGTGGAGATCCCGCTGCAGGCCTACTTCCGTATCAACACGGAGAACATGGGCCAGTTCGAGCGGACCCTGATCATCGTCGACGAGGGTGCCTACGTGCACTACGTCGAGGGCTGCACCGCCCCGATCTACAAGTCGGACTCGCTGCACTCCGCGGTCGTCGAGATCATCGTCAAGAAGAACGCCCGCTGCCGGTACACGACCATCCAGAACTGGTCGAACAACGTCTACAACCTGGTCACCAAGCGCGCCGTCGCCTACGAGGGCGCCACCATGGAGTGGATCGACGGCAACATCGGCTCCAAGGTGACGATGAAGTACCCGGCCGTCTACCTCATGGGCGAGCACGCCAAGGGCGAGACCCTCTCCATCGCCTTCGCGGGCGAGGGCCAGCACCAGGACGCCGGCTCCAAGATGGTCCACATGGCGCCGAACACCTCCTCCAACATCGTCTCCAAGTCGGTGGCGCGCGGCGGCGGTCGTACCTCCTACCGCGGTCTCGTCGAGATCGGCGAGGGTGCCCACGGCTCGAAGTCCAACGTGCTGTGCGACGCGCTGCTCGTCGACACCATCTCCCGCTCCGACACGTACCCCTACGTGGATGTCCGCGAGGACGACGTGTCCATGGGCCACGAGGCGACCGTCTCCAAGGTCTCCGAGGACCAGCTCTTCTACCTGATGAGCCGCGGTCTCTCCGAGTTCGAGGCGATGGCGATGATCGTGCGCGGCTTCGTCGAGCCCATCGCGAAGGAGCTGCCGATGGAGTACGCGCTGGAGCTCAACCGGCTGATCGAGCTGCAGATGGAAGGCGCGGTCGGCTGACCGCCCTCCCGAGAAGCAGCAGCAGATTTTCTGACGCAGGAAGAGAGCAAACCGACAGCCATGGCTGAGGCTCAGAACTCCCCCACCCTCAACTCCGTTCGGGCGGGGGGACCCCCACCCGTGGGATCGACCACCGCGGGCGCGATCGCGGTCGCCGCCGAGTCGACCGTCGCCACGCGCATGAGCGCGCCCCCGTCCTTCGACGTCGCGGACTTCCCGGTCCCGCACGGCCGCGAGGAGGAGTGGCGGTTCACCCCGCTGGAGCGCCTGCGCGGTCTGCACGACGGCACCGCCGTCGCGACCGGCGAGGGCGTCAGGGTCGCCGTCGAGGCCCCCGAGGGCGTCACCGTCGAGGTCGTGGACCGCGACGACCCGCGCATCGGCCGGGCGGGCACCCCCGTGGACCGGATCGCCGCCCAGGCCTACTCGGCGTTCGAGAAGGCCGGCGTGATCACCGTCCCCAAGGAGACGGTGCTCAGCGAGCCGATCCGGATCCGCGTGCACGGCGAGGGCGGCACCTCCTTCGCCCACCAGGTGATCGAGCTCAAGGCCTTCGCCGAGGCCGTCGTCGTCATCGACCACACCGGTGACGCCGTGGTCGCCGCCAACGTCGACTACCTCCTGGGCGACGGCGCCAAGCTGACCGTCGTCTCGGTCCAGGACTGGGACGACAAGGCCGTGCACGTGGCCCAGCACAACGCGCTCGTCGGCCGCGACGCCTCCCTCAAGTCGGTCGTCGTCACCTTCGGCGGTGACCTCGTACGCCTCCACCCGCGCGTGCGGTACGCGGGCACCGGTGGCGAGGCCGAGCTGTTCGGCCTGTACTTCACCGACGCCGGCCAGCACCAGGAGCACCGCCTGCTGGTCGACCACAATGTCCCGCACTGCAAGTCCAACGTCGTCTACAAGGGAGCCCTCCAGGGCGAGGACGCGCACGCCGTGTGGATCGGGGACGTGCTGATCGAGGCCGCGGCCGAGGGCACCGACACCTACGAGATGAACCGCAACCTGGTCCTCACGGACGGCGCGCGCGTCGACTCGGTGCCGAACCTGGAGATCGAGACCGGCGAGATCGTGGGCGCCGGACACGCCTCCGCCACCGGCCGCTTCGACGACGAGCAGCTCTTCTATCTGATGGCCCGCGGCATCCCGGCCGACGAGGCCCGCCGCCTGGTGGTCCGCGGCTTCTTCGCCGAGCTGGTCCAGCAGATCGGTGTCCCGGACATCGAGGAGCGCCTGATCGCCAGGATCGAGAACGAGCTGGAGATCGTGTCGTGACCGCGCCGACGGCCGGCTTCGTACGCGCCTGCGGACTGAGCGAGCTGGAGGAGGACACCCCCAAGCGGGTGGAACTCGACGGCACGCCGGTCTCGGTCGTCCGTACCGAGGGGGAGGTGTTCGCCATCTACGACATCTGCTCCCACGCGAACGTCTCGCTCTCCGAGGGCGAGGTGGAGGAATG
This sequence comes from Streptomyces sp. NPDC000345, assembly GCF_042898825.1. NCBI lineage: Bacteria > Bacillati > Actinomycetota > Actinomycetes > Kitasatosporales > Streptomycetaceae > Streptomyces > Streptomyces sp. NPDC000345. The sequence goes on along the minus strand of NZ_JBIAZE010000008.1, from coordinate 161,085 downwards.
CCAGATCGAGTGCTGGCTGCACGGCTCCAGCTTCGACCTCCGCACCGGCAAGCCGTCCGGCCTTCCCGCGACGCGTCCCGTCCCCGTATACCCCGTCAAGATCGAAGGGGACGACGTGCTCGTCTCCCTCACCCAGGAGTCCTGAGGCCACCATGGCAACGCTTGAAATCCGAGACCTGCACGTCACCGTCGAGGCCGACAACGCCACGAAGGAGATCCTCAAGGGCGTCGACCTCACCGTGAAGCAGGGCGAGACGCACGCCATCATGGGCCCCAACGGCTCCGGCAAGTCGACCCTCGCCTACTCGCTCGCGGGTCACCCGAAGTACACGATCACCAGCGGCACCGTGCTGCTCGACGGCGAGGACGTCCTGGAGATGTCCGTCGACGAGCGCGCCCGCGCGGGCCTGTTCCTGGCGATGCAGTACCCGGTCGAGGTCCCCGGCGTCTCGGTCTCCAACTTCCTGCGCACCTCCGCCACCGCGATCCGCGGCGAGGCCCCCAAGCTGCGCACCTGGGTCAAGGAGGTCAAGGAGGCCATGGAGCGCCTGCACATGGACTCCTCCTTCGCCGAGCGCAACGTCAACGAGGGCTTCTCCGGCGGTGAGAAGAAGCGCCACGAGATCCTCCAGCTCGAACTGCTCAAGCCGAAGATCGCGATCCTCGACGAGACGGACTCCGGCCTGGACGTCGACGCCCTCCGCATCGTCTCCGAGGGTGTCAACCGCGTCCGCGAGACCGGCGAGGTCGGCACCCTGCTGATCACGCACTACACGCGCATCCTGCGCTACATCAAGCCCGACCACGTCCACGTGTTCGCCGCCGGCAAGATCGTCGAGTCCGGCGGTCCCGAGCTCGCGGACAAGCTGGAGAACGAGGGCTACGAGGCTTACACGAAGGGTGGCGCATCCGAGTGACACAGCTGCCGGGCCTCCTCGACACAGAGGCGATCCGCAAGGACTTCCCCATCCTGGACCGCCAGGTCCACGACGACCGGAAGCTCGTGTACCTGGACAACGCGGCGACCTCGCAGAAGCCGCGCCAGGTGCTGGACGCCCTGAGCGAGTACTACGAGCGCTACAACGCCAACGTCCACCGCGGTGTGCATGTGCTCGCCGAGGAGGCCACGGCGCTGTACGAGGGCGCGCGCGACAAGGTGGCGGCGTTCATCAACGCGCCCAGCCGCGACGAGGTGATCTTCACCAAGAACGCCTCCGAGTCGCTCAACCTCGTGGCGAACATGCTCGGCTGGGCCGACGAGCCCTACCGGGTGGACCGCGAGACCGAGATCGTCATCACGGAGATGGAGCACCACTCCAACATCGTGCCGTGGCAGCTGCTGGCGCAGCGCACGGGCGCGAAGCTGAAGTGGTTCGGCCTCACCGACGACGGCCGCCTCGACCTGTCCGACATCGACGAGATCATCACGGAGAAGACGAAGATCGTCTCCTTCGTGCTGGTGTCGAACATCCTGGGCACGGTCAACCCGGTCGAGGCGATAGTGCGCCGCGCGCAGGAGGTCGGTGCGCTGGTCTGCATCGACGCCTCGCAGGCCGCGCCGCACATGCCGATGGACGTACAGGCCCTGCAGGCCGACTTCGTGGCCTTCACCGGCCACAAGATGTGCGGCCCGACGGGCATCGGCGTCCTGTGGGGCCGCCAGGAGCTCCTGGAGGACCTGCCTCCGTTCCTCGGCGGCGGCGAGATGATCGAGACGGTGTCGATGCACTCCTCGACCTACGCGCCGGCCCCCCACAAGTTCGAGGCGGGCACGCCCCCGATCGCTCAGGCCGTGGGTCTGGGCGCGGCGATCGACTATCTGCAGTCGATCGGCATGGACAAGATCCTCGCTCACGAGCACGCGCTCACCGAGTACGCGGTGAAGAGGCTGAGCGAGGTCCCCGACCTGCGGATCATCGGCCCGACCACGGCCGAGGACCGGGGTGCGGCGATCTCCTTCACGCTCGGCGACATCCACCCGCACGACGTGGGCCAGGTACTGGACGAGCAGGGCATCGCGGTCCGGGTCGGGCACCACTGCGCCCGCCCGGTCTGCCTCCGGTACGGAATTCCCGCGACCACGCGAGCGTCGTTCTATCTGTACTCCACGCCGGCAGAGATCGACGCACTGGTCGACGGCCTGGAGCACGTACGGAACTTCTTCGGCTGAGGGGCGTGCTGAAAAGGTGAAGCTGGACTCCATGTACCAGGAAGTCATCCTGGACCACTACAAGAACCCGCACGGGCGTGGTCTGCGCGATAGCGACGCCGAGGTGCATCACGTCAATCCCACGTGCGGTGACGAGATCACCCTCCGCGTGAAGTACGACGGCACGAGGATCGAGGACGTCTCGTACGAGGGCCAGGGCTGCTCCATCAGCCAGGCCAGTGCGTCCGTCCTGAACGAACTCCTGGTCGGCAAGGACCTGGCGGACGCGCAGAGGATCCAGGAGACCTTCCTGGAGCTGATGCAGTCCAAGGGCCGGATCGAACCGGACGACGCGATGGAGGAGGTGCTGGAGGACGCGGTCGCGTTCGCTGGTGTCTCCAAGTACCCGGCCCGGGTCAAGTGCGCCCTCCTCAGCTGGATGGCGTGGAAGGACGCGACGGCCCAGGCCCTGGGCGGAGCCGACGCCGAAAGGAAGACGGCATGAGTGAGACCATCGAAATGAAGCCGGCCTCGGAGGAGGAGCTCCGCGAGGCCCTGATGGACGTCGTCGACCCCGAGCTGGGCATCGACGTCGTCAACCTGGGCCTGATCTACGGCATCCACGTCGACGACGCGAACATCGCGACCGTCGACATGACCCTGACCTCGGCGGCGTGTCCGCTGACCGACGTCATCGAGGACCAGGCCAAGTCCGCCACGGACGGCCTCGTCAGCGAACTGCGCATCAACTGGGTCTGGATGCCCCCGTGGGGCCCGGACAAGATCACGGACGACGGCCGCGAGCAGCTGCGCGCGCTCGGCTTCAACGTCTGAGATCACCCGCGAGCACAGCGGTGGGGGGGGGGCGCCCCCCGGGGGGCCCCCCCCCGCGGGGGGGGGGCCCGGGGGCACCCCCCCCCCCCCCCCACCCCGCAGG